>JBGCGA010000001.1:0-75043 GCA_045110285.1 Crocinitomicaceae bacterium
GCAGTCATAATTAAATCGGCAAACTCATCTATTACAACAACAATGTAAGGTAGGAAACGGTGTCCATTTTCAGGATTCAATTTTCTTGCAATAAATTTAGCATTGTACTCTTTTAAGTTTCGCACTTGTGCGGTTTTTAAAAGTTCATACCTTTCATCCATTTCAATACAAAGTGAATTCATAGTATTCACTACTTTTCCTGTATCAGTTATAATTGCTTCGTCACTATCTGGCAATTTGGCTAAAAAGTGTCTCTCAATTTTATTGTACAGAGTCAGTTCTACTTTTTTAGGATCAACCATCACAAATTTTACTTGTGCAGGGTGTTTTTTATAAAGGATAGAAACTAAAATCGCATTTAAACCAACAGATTTACCTTGCCCTGTTGCACCAGCCACTAAAAGGTGAGGGGCTTTTGCTAAATCAAATATGAATGTTTCGTTAGATATTGTTTTTCCTAGTACCACTGGCAATTCGTAATCAGAGTTTTGAAACTTCTCTGAAGCTATCATTGTTCTCATAGCAACCATGTCCGGATTCGAATTTGGAACTTCAATACCTATGGTTCCTTTACCTGGTATTGGTGCAATAATTCTAATGCCTAACGCAGCAAGACTCAGTGCAATGTCATCTGATAAATTCTTAATTTTTGATATTCTGATACCCGGTGCCGGGACAATTTCATACAGTGTAACTGTAGGACCTACAGTTGCTTTAATTTTTGAAATCTCAATGCTGTAGTGGCCAAGTACTTCAACAATTTTATTTTTATTGGCTTCTAGTTCCTCTTTGTTGATATTAAGTTTATTCCCTCCGTATTCTTCTAGTAAGTCAATGGTAGGTAGTTGATAAGCACTTAAATCTAGTTTTGGATCGTATTCTCCAAACTCTTTAATTCTGTCATCTAAATCATCTTCGTCCAAAGTGGCTTCTTCCTCCTTTATTTCTATTTGAAAATCTTCATCCTTTTCTTCAATAATCTCATTAGAAGCTGATTCATTGACAATAGTGTGAACTTCTGGTTCTTCCGCGGCTTCTTCCAGTTCAAGATCGAGTCCTATCTTTTCCGGTTTATCGTTTACCTCTGTATTTTCTGTTTCAGAATCGTCAGTAAAGTCGACAGTTTCACTAATTAAGTCTTCCTTTATTTCTTCATCTTTGATTGAGTTGATGGCTAGTATTTCTGTTAATTCACCATTTTCTACATCTTTACTATTTTCCTCCGCTTTCTTCTTTCCAAATAATCCCCTCAAATTGAAAAAATCCAAAGCCTTGCTAAAGTCAGGATTAAAGAGAATGACAATTGAAATAAATACTAAAACTATTAAGAATAGCGCAGAACCGATTACTCCAACTGCTGTTCTCAACCAACTATTAAAAATATATCCAAAATTGCCTCCATAAGGAAATGATTGTGGCTTGTTAAAAAAGCCAAAGACTAGAGACAAAACTATTAAGCTAACAACAGAAACAGCCAGTGCTTTTCTAAGTGGTAGCAAAGCATATTTTATCATTAAATATAAGCCGAACAGTAAACACAAAAATGGAATAATGAATGATGGAAAACCAAACCAGTCATAAAAAAAGGTGTGCGATACCCAGGCTCCTAGTTTACCTAAATGATTATCAACCGTTATTTCGGGTGTGTTGAACAAAAAATCAACTAAGCTTTTACCGATAACCCTGTCTTGGTCAGCTTGCCATGTAAATTGATATGAAATAAAAGCAAATAGTTGATAGACACCAATTAAAATGAGAATTGAGCCAACACTTAACCTCAATTTCTTTCTGTCTTTTGAAAACAAATCTTTAATAGGTTTGAGGAAATTCACCTTTGACTTTCCTTTCGAAACGGATTTTTTAGAACTTGCTTTGCTATATGAATTAGCCTTTTTCGCCATGGGTTGTATACAATTAATGTGCTAAATTACAGAAATAGCTACCATGCAGAGATGGAGAGGGAATGAATGTTTGAACAGTGCTATGTTAGTTATAAAAATGGCTTGATTTCATTATTTTTGACCATCTCTCGTTACCACTCGGCCAGACTTGGAAATATTAAAATTATTTTGCTCACTTAACCATTTGATAGTTTGAGTGATTAAAGCTGGAGTGCTTTCTGTAAACTGACTAATAATTTCACTAATTTTAAGGGAATTAGAGTTTAATAGTTTATCCTGTATCACTTCTTCTATTTTATGGGCCAAATCTTTGGGGGGTGACTGGAATTCAATCCCTAAACAAACATTGCATTGGTTACAGTTATCTGCGTTTTGTTCTCCAAAATAATTCAGCAAAAAAACAGATCTACAAATTTCATTTTTAAGGAAATCTGCCATTTTTTCAAAATCTCGTTCTGCTGCTTTCTTTTTGGTTCTGTAAATTTCTTTTGGAATAGAAAAGTTTTGGTCGCTCAGCCGTTCGGTAAGATAAACAATTTGAGCACCTGAATTTTTGGCAATGTAATCAACAACTTGCTGCTGTTGTAAATTGTTCAAAATTTCATAAATTTTTGACTTTGTAAACCCTGTTTTTCTTGCAATAATGGATTCATTAATGTCAAGATATTCCTCAAATATTCCTAAGTGAGATCTTAGTAGAAACTGGATAACTTTATTGTGTTCAATATTCCTAACCTGGTAATCGTACAATTTTATTTTGTCAACTAATATTTTCAAGCGACTAACAGTGTATGTACTATCATTTAGTTTTATAAAGCCACTATTTTCTAGTATCTTTAATGCACTGTAGGTTGAGTATAAGTTTAAGTTATACTTTGCTGAAAAATCAGATAAATTTAAATTGAATATTGACTCTTTTCCCGAGCCTGTTGCTAATTGAAAATGATTTCCAAGGGCCGTGTAAATGCGTTTGATTAGGTCTAACTCTGGGTATTTCAGCGCAATTTTATCTTTCAATTTTTTGATGTCGCTGTCATCAAACAATAATATCGCTCTAGAGCTATTTAAGTCACGACCTGCTCTTCCTGCTTCTTGAAAATAACTCTCAATATTGTCAGGTGTATCATAATGTAGCACAAATCTAACGTCAGGCTTGTCAATACCCATACCAAAAGCATTTGTGGATATGATTATTCTAATTCTATTAGTCATCCACGCCTCTTGTCTTTCTTTTCTCACATCTTTATCAAGTCCAGCATGATAAAATGTTGAGGAAATACCTTTGTTTTCCAATAACTGAAACAGGTTTTTAGTTTGCTTTCTAGTGTTGCAGTATATGATTCCTGAGCCTTTTAATTTTGCTGTTAAAATGGCAATGTCATCTAATTTGTTTCCTGAATTTAAGGTAATATATTTTAGATTAGGTCGTTCAAAAGAGCTTTTAAAAAAGGTGCATGAATTAAATTCAAGTTGTCCTTGAATATCTTCTATCACAGCTGGAGTTGCAGTAGCTGTGAGTGCTAAAAAAGTAAGGTCAGGTTTCATTTTTTTTAGCTCAGAAATTTTCAGGTAAGCAGGTCTGAAATCATATCCCCATTGAGAGATACAATGGGCTTCATCTACAGCAATGAAACTGACATTCATTTTCTTAAAGCGTTCTTTGAAAAGCGCAGTCTCCAGCCTCTCAGGAGAGATGTACAAAAAAGAATAATCTCCATACACAGCATTGTCTAATGTAATGTCAATGTCTCGTGAAGACATTCCGGAGTATATACTAAGGGCTTTTATTCCTTTCCGCCCCAAAACGTTTACTTGGTCCTGCATTAGAGCTATTAGGGGTGTAATTACAATGCAAATACCATTTGATAATAGAGCTGGTATTTGAAAGCAAATTGACTTTCCGCCACCTGTTGGAAGAAGAGCTAGGGTGTCATTTTGGCTTAGTATCGACTCTATAATTTCAAGTTGATTAACTCTAAAGGAATCATGACCCCAATATTTATTTAATATGTCAATCGGTTTTTTCAATGGTTATGAAAAGTATTTTTTTGAGCTTTGCAGTTTTCACAATGCTAGTCTGTTAACATTTATTGATGCTTAATTTTTGATAAAATTACCTTAAATGATTACATTTGCAAAACTTAACAGACAGAAATGATCACAGAATCTCATAAAATTAGCATAGAAGAAGTACAAAATTCAAAATTAGGTGAAGTAGATTTCGATAACTTGCCATTTGGAAAGCATTTTGCCGATTATATGTTTGAAATGGATTTCTGTGATGGTGCGTGGCAAGAAGCAAAAATTGTGCCCTTCAGAAATCTGTCTATGCATCCAGCAACTTCAGCTCTGCACTACGGTCAAGCTATTTTTGAAGGACTTAAAGCAGCAAAGAATGATGCTGGTGAAATTCTAGTGTTTAGACCGGACATGAATGCGAAAAGATTCAATGAGTCTGCTGAACGCATGTGTATGCAACCTGTTCCTGAGTCAATATTTTTAGATGGTTTAAAGGTATTGCTTAGCAAAAATAGAGATTGGGTGCCGTCAAAGGAAGGCCAGTCATTATACATCAGACCATTTATGATTGCTACCGACGAGTACGTTGGGATTAAAGCCTCTGATAATTACAAATTTTTAATCATTTGTTCACCTGTTGGCTCTTATTACGCTGATCCAGTTAAGGTGAAAATCGAAACACATTTTACACGTGCTGCTGAGGGAGGTGTTGGAAGAGCAAAAGCTGCCGGTAATTATGCTGCAAGTTTGCTTCCTGCTAAAAAAGGACTAGAAGAAGGTTACAGACAGTTAATTTGGACGGATGCAAAAACGCATACTTTTATTGAAGAGGCGGGTACAATGAATGTTGTTTTTGTGATTGATGGTAAGATAATTACCCCTTCTGAGGATTCTGATACCATATTGAAAGGAATCACAAAAAGATCTGTTTTAGAGATTGCAAAAGATTGGGGTTATGAAGTTGAAGAAAGACCTGTAACTGTAGCGGAAGTAATTGAAGCTATAGACAACAAAACACTCGAAGATGCATTTGGAGTGGGTACTGCAGCAACATTGGTGCAAATTATTGGAATCGGCTACGAAGGAATTGACTATGACTTAAGCGGTTTGAAGTCGAGCGGATTTGCTGAAAAAATGACAAAGTACGTGTCTGATTATAAAACTGGAAAAGTAGAAGATAAGTACAACTGGATTGTTACTGTGTAATGCATGCTTTCGGTTTAATAGGAAAATCACTCAGTCATTCTTTTTCTAAAGATTATTTCGGGAATAAATTCGAAAAATTAAATCTAGACTATTCTTATCAAAATTTCGAATGCCATTCATTAGCTGAAGTTGAAGCGCTTTTAGCTAAGTCATCATGTACTGGTTTTAACGTAACTTCGCCCTATAAGACAAAAGTTATCGATTTATTGGATAGTCTTGACGAGTCAGCTAGTGTAATAGGTGCCGTTAACACAATATGCAAAGAGAAAGGATTGTGGGTTGGTTATAATACTGATATTTATGGTTTTAAGCAAATGATTAAACCATTTTTCGAGTCACATCACGAAAGGGCAGTTATTATAGGTACTGGAGGAGCGTCTAAAGCCGTTGAGTATGTGCTGGAGGAATTGGGGTCGAATATTATTTTCATTTCAAGATCACCGTCTAAAAAGAATGAATTTGCCTATTCTGATATCAATAGAATCATGTTAAATTCTTGTTTTATTATTGTGAATGCAACGCCAGTAGGCACGTTTCCAAATATAAATACAGCTGTTGAAATTCCATACGAGTATTTAACATCAAAACATTTGGTAATAGACTTAGTGTATAATCCCAACGAAACAGTATTCGTCCGACAGTCTAAAAATAAGGGCGCTACGGCAATAAATGGATTAACTATGTTGCATCAACAAGCTGAAAAAGCTTGGATGATTTGGCAAAATGTTATTTAGTTGTCAAACCAGTATTAATTGCGGTTGTATCACTTGGAAATACTGACGGTTTTATTACTTTTGTGCTTTCTAATTAAAAAATTAAATGCAAATAGAAGAAACACTTTCCAAACTCGTAATTCAGTCTGTTAAAGAATCTTATAATCAAGAAATTGAGGGTAGGTTAGTTCAGTTTCAAAAAACAAAAAAAGAATTTGATGGAGATATCACATTGGTTACTTTTCCAATGCTAAAAATTTCTAAAAAATCTCCAGAACAAACGGGAGTTCTAATTGGTGAATATTTAAAAGAAAACTCTGATCTCATAGTTGAGTATAATACTGTAAAAGGATTTTTAAATCTTGTGGTTTCTAATCAGTATTATTGCGATCAGTTAAATTCTGTTTTAAATTCTGATAACTACGGATTTTCCTTAAGCAATAATCAATTGTATATGGTGGAATATTCTTCGCCAAACACCAATAAGCCCCTTCATTTAGGACATTTAAGAAATAATTTTTTAGGTTATTCTGTTTCAGAAATATTAAAAGCAAACGGATATGATGTGGTTAAAACTCAGATTATAAACGATAGAGGGATTCATATTTGCAAAAGTATGCTAGCTTGGCAGAAATATGGCGAAGGATCAACACCTCAGTCAACTGGTTTGAAAGGGGACAAATTTGTTGGTCAATACTATGTCAAATTCGATCAAGTTTTAAAAGTTCAAACTGCTGAGAAATTGAAGGAATGGGAGGCTAGTAATTTTAGTCATTTATCAGCAAAAGATCTACAGCAAGTAAAAGAATGGTATGAAGCGCTTTCCTCTGCAAGTGAAAATGCTGAACACGGAATTAGAGATAAATTAACCCAATTAGCAAAAAATTATACTGAAATAATGATTGAAGCGCAAGAAATGCTTCAAAAATGGGAGAATAAAGATCCAAAAGTATATGAGCTTTGGGAAACAATGAACGGTTGGGTGTATAGTGGATTTGACACAACATATGCCAATATGGGGGTTGATTTTGATAAGTTGTACTATGAGTCGAGTACATATATTACAGGTAAAACACTAGTTGAAAAAGGTTTACAGTCAGGTATATTTTTCTCAAAAGAAGATGGTTCAGTTTGGATTAACTTAACTGATGAAGGGTTAGATGAAAAGTTAGTGTTGAGAGGAGATGGCACGGCTGTATATATGACTCAAGATATGGGTACAGCTAGCCTAAGATACAGTGATTACCCAAATTTGTCGGGTATTACATACACTGTTGGAAACGAACAAGACTATCATTTTAAAGTACTTTTTTTAATCCTAGAAAAGCTAGGGTACAATTGGGCAAAAAATTGTCAACACCTTTCTTACGGAATGGTTGATTTGCCGTCAGGAAAAATGAAGTCAAGAGAAGGTACTGTTGTAGATGCTGATGATTTAATGTCCGAAATTGTGGAAAAAGCGAAGGCTGGTGCACAGGAGAGAGGTCATATTGAAGGCTTAAGTGAGGCAGAAAAAGAACAGCTTTATAGAATGGTTGGAATGGGGGGATTAAAGTATTATTTATTAAAAGTGGATCCTAAAAAACGAATGCTGTTTGATCCTGCTGAATCGGTAGATTTGAATGGAAATACGGGTCCATTTATTCAATATACTCATGCTCGAATTGCATCAGTTTTAAAAGCCGGTGGTGAAAGAAACACTGTTTCCGATAAAGTTGATTTGCATGATTCTGAAAGAGAACTTATAAAAACAATTTTAGAATTTCCAATGGTAATTAAAGAAGCAGGCCAAGAACTAAGCCCAGCACTTATAGCAAACTACAGTTACAATTTGGTTAAGCAGTACAATTCATTTTACCAAAGCGTGAGTATTTTAAAAGAGGATGATAAAGCCAAAGTAAATCTCAGATTACAGATAAGTTCAGTCGTTGGTGAAATTATAAATAAATCTATGCGTTTACTTGGCATAGAGGTTCCAAACCAAATGTAATGACGAGAGTATTGACTGTATTTGTGTGTTTTAGTTTATTCATCTCTGTGTTATCGTGTAAAAAACGAGGTTGTAAAACTACATATGCTATCAATTACGATTCGTCTGTTCAAAAAGATAATAATACTTGCAAATATTTTTATAAGACGAATGTGAGTGCAGTTAAAATAATGGATTTCCCCGACCTTGATCCAAATGGAATGCTATGGGATGATACTAGTTTGCCAGATTTATATATTCGATTTACTAATGAAGTGGATGAGATTAAATATCAAACAACAGTAATTTCAAATATTGCTTCAATTGATACGGTTTCTTGGTCTTTTCCAAGCTCTGTAGTGGTTGATTCCAGTGCCGCAGCAACACAATTTAAGATTTATGAAGTTGATGATGCTTCAGCAAGGTTAATAGAAAAGATTTCAGTTGACTTCAAAAATTATTACCATGAATCAAAAACAACACTTGAAAACGATAAATATCCGGATTCAGTTTTGTTTAATAGTGGGGGAGTGAGTATGATGATTTATTTGAATTGGATAGAATAAAATTAAAAAAATATGACAAAAATAAAATTCGGAACTGACGGTTGGAGGGCAATTATTGCTGATACTTATACTGTTGATAATGTAGCAAGAGTTTCTACTGCTGTATCGCAGTGGCTTAAGAATAAAACTGAAAATCCTAAAATTGTAATTGGTCACGATTGCCGTTTTGGAGGCCCATTATTTACAGAAGCGGCTATAAAGGTTTTTATAAGTCAAGGCATTAAGGTCATTACTACGCAAAAAGGGTTTGTGAGTACCCCAATGGTTTCTCTCAGTACGGTCGAACATAAAGCCGATCTGGGAGTGGTTATAACTGCAAGTCACAATCCGCCTGAATACAATGGTTATAAATTAAAAGGAAGTTTTGGTGGACCACTTCTACCGGATGATGTTGCGGAAATTGAAGCTATGATTCCTGAGATTAACTCTATTGATTTGAAATCTATAGACTTGAAATTAGCGGAAAAAGAACGTCAGTTGACATTTGATGATTTTGAAGGGGCTTTTATCGAATCAGTAAATAAAACTTTTGACATTAAAGCTATCGAAAAATCAGATTTGAATTTGGCGTATGATGCCATGTACGGAGCAGGTCAAAACGTTCTTAAAAAAATTCTGCCAAATATGCACTTTTTGCATTGCGACAATAATCCGTCTTTCATGGGGCAAGCTCCAGAACCCATTGCAAAAAATTTAATAGAATTATCAAACTTTATAAAAGATAAAGGAGATATAGATTGCGCCTTAGCGACTGATGGTGATGCCGACAGAATTGGATTGTATAATAGTGCTGGTGAATTTGTTGACTCTCATCATATTATTTTGTTATTAATTCATTATTTGGTTAAATATAAAGGGATGTCTGGCAAAGTAGTGACAGGATTCAGTTCAACACCTCGTATTAAAAAAATGTGCGCATACCATGGGTTAACTCATGTAGAGGTTCCTATTGGCTTTAAGTATATTGCTGCAATCATGGCTGATGAGAATGAAGATGTTTTATTAGGTGGTGAAGAAAGCGGTGGAATTGCCATTAAGACACATATTCCGGAAAGAGATGGTATTTGGATTGGTCTAACGATTTGGGAATTCATGGCGAAATCTGGTAAATCGTTAGATCACTTAATAAAAGAGGTATACGAGATTGTTGGAGAATTTGCTTTTGAAAGATCAGATTTACATATTACTGACGATTTGAAAAAATCAATTATTGATAAGTGTAAAACGGGTAAATTTAATTTCTTCGGAAAGTATAAAGTAGAAAGAATTGAAGACTTAGATGGTTTTAAGTATCATTTTGATGAAAACAGATGGTTGATGATTCGTCCTTCAGGAACCGAGCCAGTTTTAAGAACTTATGCCGAAGCGCCAACTTTAGAAGAGGTTCGACATATTTTGGAAAATTGTAAATTAACTATTGGAGCCTAATTGATGAGTAATACTTTCGGAAACATACTTAAGTTCACTTCATATGGCGAATCGCATGGTGCAGCAATTGGCGGAGTGCTTGATGGTTGTCCTGCAGGTATTGAAATTAATATTGATCAAGTTCAGAGACAACTAGATCGCCGCAAACCAGGACAATCGAAATTAGTGACTCAACGCAAAGAATCTGATACAGTTGAATTCTTATCAGGTCTACATGAAGGAAAAACGACGGGAATGCCAATCGGTTTTCTAATCAGAAATGAAAATCAGAAAAGTAAAGATTACAGTCACTTAAAGGATAATTATCGACCTTCCCATGCTGATTATACCTATCAAGAAAAATATGGAATCCGAGATCATAAGGGAGGAGGGCGAAGTAGTGCAAGAGAAACGGCAACTAGAGTGGCTGCTGGAGCAATTGCTCAGCAAATACTAGACGTTTTAAATATTAAAGTGATATCATATGTTTCTTCAATAGGTGAATTATCATTAGATTCAGAGCAGTCAGATATCGATTTTAATAAAATAGAATCCAATTTGGTGCGTTGCCCAAATGAAACCGTTGCAAAAAAAATGGAGGCTTACTTAGCGGGTATTAAAAAAGTAGGCGATACTGTCGGAGGAGTAATTTCTACGGTTGTTACAGGTGTTTCAGTTGGCTTAGGTGAACCCATTTACAATAAACTAAATGCAAGTCTTGCCAAAGCCATGTTTTCAATTAATGCTGTTAAGGGATTTGAATTAGGAAGTGGCTTTAAAGGAGCTTCCATGAACGGAAGCAATCACAATGATATTTTCGAATCTGTAGATGGGGAAATTAGAACTAAAACTAATTATTCCGGAGGTATTCAAGGAGGGATTTCAAATGGCCAACCTATTTATTTCAATGTGGCTTTTAAACCAATTGCTACTATTTTACAAAAACAAAATAGCATCAATCAAAACGGAGAAAAAGTTGAATTAGAAGGAAAGGGCAGGCATGATGCTTGTGTAGTGCCGCGTGCTGTTCCAATTGTTGAAGCAATGACAGCTTTGGTCATCCTAGACCACGTTCTTTTGGATAAGACAACCAAACTATAATTTACTCTTTTTTTAAGAAATCATCCTTTTGGGTGAAAATATAACGGTACAGTTTTTATATATTTCTGACGTTTTATTTAACGAGTTCATACTTGATGCTAAAAGGGGATGTTTAGCGCATAATTGGATATGAACAATCTAAACAAAATGCCGTATGTAACTTTACTACGGCATTTTTATTCTTCCGAATATGGAAATTTCAAATGTTTAACAGAGGTTCCGTTTGATTTGATTTCAAGTAGGGCTTGAATGCCAATTGAAATGTGATTTGAAACAAAATCTGCAGATACTCTTTCGTCGCTTTTTTCTGTTTTTACCCCTTCAGCGATCATGGGCTGGTCAGATACTAGCAACAGTGCCCCGGTAGGTATTTTATTAGCAAAACCTGTAATAAAAAGAGTCGCAGTTTCCATATCAATGGCCATTGCTCTCGTTAGTCTCAAATAGTCTTTGAATTGATTGTCGTGCTCCCATACGCGTCTGTTTGTCGTATATACTGTTCCTGTCCAATAGTCTTTTTTATGCTCTCTAATGGCTGTTGAAACTGCTCTTTGAAGAGTAAAGGCAGGTAGTGCGGGTATTTCAGGAGGGAAATAGTCATTTGACGTTCCCTCGCCACGAATAGCTGCTATCGGTAAAATTAAGTCGCCAATTTCTGTTTTCCGCTTTAACCCACCGCACTTTCCAAGAAACAAACAAGCTTTGGGTTGAACTGCACTTAATAAATCCATTATAGTGGCAGCATTGGCGCTACCCATAGTAAAGTTAATCATTGTAACACCATTGGCAGTTACGCTTGGCATAGCTTTATCTTTCCCAATAATTTCAACGCCGTACTTATCTGCAAAGTGCTTTAAATAGCCTTTAAAGTTTGTCAGCAAAATATAGGACTCAAAATCATTGAGATTAAGTCCTGTATAACGAGGTAACCAATTGTTTACTATTTCTTCTTTTGTAGTCATAAGTTTTAATAGATGAAAAAAAAGACGCCGAAGCGCCTGATTTTTTTTGAGATCTTATGAAATATTATTTTTTAAAATTGTCAGAAACAATTAATTCTTTTGTTCCATGTGACCAGCTGTAAAAGCCTTCTCCACTTTTAATTCCTTTTTTACCAGCTGTCACCATATTAACTAACAATGGGCATGGTGCATATTTGTCGTTTCCTAAACCTTCATACAGAACATTCATTATAGCTAAACAAACGTCAAGCCCAATAAAATCTGCCAATTGTAATGGTCCCATAGGATGAGCCATTCCTAGCTTCATGACAGTATCTATTTCCTCAACACCTGCAACACCTTCATTTAAAGTGATAATGGCTTCGTTAATCATAGGCATTAATATTCTGTTTGCCACAAATCCCGGATAATCATTGACCTCCACAGGTACTTTGCCAAGTTTTTTCGAAGTGTCCATAATGGTATTTGTGACTTCATCACTCGTTGAGTACCCTCTAATGATCTCAACCAATTTCATGATTGGCACAGGATTCATAAAATGCATTCCTATTACTTTGTCTGGTCTTCCAGTTACCGCTGCTATTTTGGTAATCGAAATCGACGACGTGTTTGTTGCTAAAATAGCAGAAGCAGGTGCATGACTATCTAAATCCTTAAATATTTTTAGTTTTAAATCAACATTTTCAGTGGCTGCTTCTACCACTAAATTTGCTTCTGAAACGCCTGTTTTTATGTCTGTTAAACATGTGATATTGCCTAGTGTTTCCGTTTTCTTTTCTTCGGTAATTCTTTCTTTCTGAACCAAACGATCTAAGTTTTTTGTGATTGTTTTAACTGCTTTATCTAAAGAGCCTTGAGACAAATCAATTAAATTAACACTATAGCCACTTTGAGCAAATGTATGAGCAATGCCATTACCCATTGTTCCGGCACCTATTACTGCAATATTCTTCATGTTTACTTCTGTTTATATGTAAGGTATAAAGATACTAATATTTAGAAAAAATAATACCCTATACTTTTCAAAGATTTGGTAATATCTTTCTAGCAGAAAAGTGTACTTTTGAAAAATGACTGAAAATAACAAAACAGTGCAACATAGAGGGATTTCTAATGCTTATTCTGTCGTGGTTATTGGAGTTATTGCAGCTTTTTTAGCTATTCCCGCTTTCATATTTTCTTACAAGTATATTCCAGCGATTGAATTTGAGCTTGTTGAAGCTGTCGTTCGTCTTGATCATATTTTTCTATTCTTGACTTTGTTTTTTGTACTTTATTATCTACTAATCAAAGTAAGGGTACTCGTGTTAATTATCGTTTTTATTGGCGCTATTGTCTTAACTGCTACCAATTTTATGGAGATTTATACGTTAAAAAACTTGTACCATGACTACAGTGCATTTTTGTACGATATTTCACAAAATACTTTGCAGCAAAAATTTTTAAATCGAGACATTCAATTTTTAAAAGAAGACAAACTACGCAATGCAATTGATTATAAAAACCCTAAAGTTAGAAATTATGCTGTTAATGTTGCAAATAAGCACTTTAACGATTCTCGAAATTTATCACCAAACTTGAAATGGTTACATTTTTTTAGCATATTCAAAGAGTTGTATAGTAAGTGGAATTACGTTTATGATCCTCAAAATGAAGATTATTATGCAACTGCTAGTGAAACAATTGATCAATTAGGATTTGATGATAGTTTTAAAGGTGACTGTGATGACTATTCAATTCTAGTTGCTGCGTGTATAAAAGCTGTCGGAGGAGAGGTTAGACTGATAAAAACAAAAGTAAAACTGAAGGATGGAAGAACTGTTGGACACCTTTATCCTGAAGTGAAATTTGGAAATACTAAAGACTTAGAATCAGTAGTATATTTAATTAAATCCATTTATTTTGTGGATGAAACTGTAGGGAAAAACATAAATTATTATCAAGATACAAAAGGCTTTATTTGGTTAAATTTTGATTATAATGATGCTTATCCTGGCAATAGATACCAGAGTGAAATAAGAGAATCTGAAGTTTTGCTTTAGCAATCAAGTTATATGTTTAATTTGTGTGTTTTGAGAGATTTTTGTATATTACATGAAAACCTCGCCAAATGAATCTTGTAAATTATAATTTTTATTGCACAAACTGCAGTTCTCAACTAGATGAAAACGGAAATATTCATTTAAAAACAGTTCGGGATAATGGAGAAATAGGGATAATGCATCTTTCAACTAGTTTTGGAACCTATACTTATACTCACGAACCAATTGCAGTATTTTCAGGTGATGAATTAGTAGATTTCTTCTGTCCAAAATGCGATTTTGACTTACAGTCTCTTAATCATCCTGAATACGCAGCACTAAATATGAGAGCTGAAAGCCAATTTGATTTCGAAATTCTATTTTCAAGAAAAGCGGGGATGCATAAAACTTACATTATAACCGAAGACGGAATTGAATCATACGGTACTCACTCAACTGATGATATTGACTAGTAATTACTAAGTTCAACCAATTCGTCCCCCTTCAGAATCGGAATCACATTGGTAGAGTTGGGGGTCAGGCAATATACAATGTCTCTGTTTAGATTCAATTTTTTTAGCCTTCTTCTATGAGAAGAAGATTTTAAGTATCCAAATATATTATCTTTTGCACTTAAAAATAGGTATTTGGCTGCCACAGAAGAATCTTCCTCTGACTTAAATTTACCAGTTTCTAGCAGTTTAGAAGTAATTGCTCCAGCACAAATAGTGTCTTCTAAATTAAACTTATCTTTCCATCCTGAACACAAACATAAAATATTTTTTTCTTGTTGCGCTAGCCAATCAGATAAGTAGTCTAAATTGAGAAAAGAGCCAATTACAACCGTTGAACCTGAGCTGTTTTTTGCAATATTAATTGATTTAGTGCCGTTTGTAGTTGATAAAACTACTGTTTTTCCTTTTAATTCAGGATTAAGATAAGAGTAGGGAGAGTTTCCAAAGTCAAATCCATCTACAATTTTGCCCTCTCGTTCGGCACCAACTAAATAACCCTTTGCTTTATATTCTTCAGCTTTTTCTATGGTAGAAACTGGTATAAGAGATTTTATCCCATTGTCAAAAGCTGCACAAATTGCTGAAGTAGCTCTTAAGGCGTCTATCACCACAATCAATTCAAAATCATCTTTAAATAAATCAAAATCGTGCGGACTAAAACAAACTTCAATATTGTTTTTAGGAATATCTGACATATTACTTTTGGGTTTTACTAATCGTTTATTCTTATAAATGTAAGAAATCTTTCTTAGCTAGTAATTCTTCGTCTGTCTCTCTGATATCCTCGTCATCAACACAGCAGTCAACAGGGCATACAGCAGCGCACTGTGGCTCGTCATGAAAACCCTTACATTCTGTACATTTGTCAGGCACAATAAAATAAACATCCATGTCAACCGGCTCATAGTCTTTGTCAGCATCTAACGGTTTGCCATTAGGCATCTTAACTTCGCCTTTTAAACCTGTCCCGTCTGACATTCTCCATTCTGCACCACCTTCGTATATTGCATTATTTGGGCATTCAGGCTCACAAGCCCCACAATTAATACATTCGTCTGTTATGATGATAGCCATTGTTTGTTCTTTTTAATTAGTTTTGCAAAGTTAAAATATCTTTAAATGAAAACCAACCAAAGAATAGATTTATTGTTAACCTTAGAGGCTGTTATTGATGATATCTGTCAGCTGAAATCGTATTCCACCTCAAAGCAAATCATAGAAGAAGGTGTTTATAATGCGTTTTTAAACGGGGTTCAAACAGTGAATATTCATAATGGTTGGTTTACACAGGACAGCGTTTTGTCTGCTCTTAAAGGTATTCAAGGTTGGTTGAATTTGGAAAAATTAAATGAATGGACAAGTCACTATTCCACGAACGAATCTAATCCAAAAACAGTGGGATTAATAATGGCAGGAAATATACCTTTTGTTGGATTTCACGATTTTCTGGCTGTTTTTTTGTCTGGTCAATCAGTTCAAATGAAATTATCGTCTGACGACGGGATTTTATGGCCGTTGATTTACAATGTTTTAAATTCAGTTGACGTAAAGTTTGAAGATGTTTGTGCTATCGTTCAAAAGTTAGAAAACTTTGATGCAGTTATTGCGACCGGAAGTGATAATTCAGCCAGTTATTTCCATACATATTTTGGTAAATATCCTCATATCATTCGAAAAAATAGAACTTCTGTAGCTGTGTTAACAGGAGAGGAGTCAAAAACCGAATTAGAGTTGCTTGGTAAAGACATATTTACATACTTTGGTTTAGGATGTAGAAATGTGACTCAATTATTAGTGCCCAAAAAGTATGATTTAACACTTTTTTTTGAGAGTATTTATAGCTTTAACGATATTATTAATCATCATAAATATGCCAACAACTACGACTATAATAAGGCCATATATTTATTAAATTCTGAAGACTTACTGGATAATAACTTTGTATTAGTCAGAACATCTGCTGAACTTAATTCGCCAATTGGTGTTCTTTTTAAATACGAATATGAATCTGAAAAGGAATTGAATGCTTATTTGGAATCAAATAATGACAGAATTCAAGCAGTTGTTGGACACGGTTATATTCCATTTGGAAATAGTCAGAGCCCTGGTTTAATGGATTATGCAGATGGAGTGGATACAATGGCTTTTTTAACAGGGCTTGGATGATTGAAATTGACGATCTTGAAATATCATTAGGAGTAGGGCATAAGTTGAAAACAGAATCGTTTGAAATAAGTTCTGGCTTATGGGCATTAATCGGAAGAAACGGTAGTGGAAAGTCATCTTTTCTCAACGCAGTTCTCCAAAATAAAAGCCATTCAAAAGGAAATATTGCCTTAAAAGGAATATCAGTAGAAAATTGGAATGCAAATGCACTAGCAAAAGAAATAGCCGTTGTATATACAAAACCTACAATTTTTGGCAACTACACTGTAAAAGAAGTCATTGAATTAGGGAGGATTCCGCACACCAGCGCTTTTGGAAAATTAACCGCAGCAGACTTTGCAGTTTGTGAAAAGGCCGTAAATACTTTAAAAATATCACATTTAGTATCCAAAAAGTTTTCAGTTTTAAGTGATGGTGAAAAACAATTAGTAATGATTGCTAGAGCTTTAGCTCAAGAAACCTCTGTGATAATTCTTGATGAGCCTACGGCCTTTTTAGATGTTGTCAATAGATCGGAAATAATTAAAGTTCTGAAAGAAGTATCTGTGAATCACAATAAAACAATTCTATTTTCGACTCATGATGTTGCGCTAATCCCTAGTTTGTGTGAAGGGTTACTATGGATTGACAATAATGTGCTGAAAGCCAGTATTGCAAAGCATGAATTTAAATCAATAATTGATAAAATATTTATAAGTGAAATTTAGGACTGAAATTCCAAAAATGGATGTGGATTTAAAAATTGACTTTAAGTCGAAAATTACCATGATCGGATCTTGTTTTACTGAAAGCATTGGTAATCATTTGATAGAAAGTCAGTTTAATGTGATGATCAATCCATTTAATATTGTGTTTAATCCTTTTTCAATTAGCCAGCAATTATTTGACAAAAGCACCAATGAAAAGCATTTTATTCCGCAAAATGGTAGGGTGTTTAGTTTGGATTATCACTCAAAATTTAATGGAGAGTCAGCAAGTGACTTAGTTCGAAAAATATCGAATACTAAGATTTTAGTGCAAAAGAGATTGGATGATACTGATGTTTTGATAATCACTTTTGGAACTGCATGGACCTACCACTATAAAGCTACAGGCTTAACAATAGGTAATTGTCAAAAGTTACCTGCAGATCAGTTCAGAAAAGAACTGCTAAGTTCTTCTGCTTTAGAATTGATTTACAGCAATTTATTTACTTCCATATTGTCCAAGAACCCAACGTTAAAAATTATTTTAACAGTCAGTCCTGTTAGACATATAAAAGATGGGTTGGTAGAAAACAATAGGAGCAAAGCCATTCTTTTGAGCTTGTGTCAGCACTTAGAAGCAAAGTATGCAAGAAATGTAATCTATTACCCTAGCTACGAAATAGTAATGGATGATCTCCGGGATTACCGATTCTATAAAAAAGATCTATTGCATCCGAACCAGATGGCAATTGATTATATCTATAACCATTTTAAAGACACATTTTTTTGTGAACAAACAATGAATACTGAAGGGCTTATATTAAAGTATAATAAATTAAATAATCATAAGGATCTACATACATCTTCACAAGACTTAAAAAAAAGACATGAAAAGTTAGATTCTTTGGCGAAAGAAATTGCTGCGCTAAAACTATCTTAATACCGTTACATGGCCACGATAAACGTATTCTCTTGTGCCTTCAGTTTCTTTGAAATCGATTTGCCAGATGTAGGCGCCTTGTTCTACAATTTCATTTTGATACTTTCCGTTCCAAGCCTTAGTATAGTCCTGTGATTCGAATATAATTTCACCACCTCTATTAAATACTAATAATCTGAAATTGTAAGGATCAACACCTGAGGTAATGACCGGCTGAAATACATTGTTTGTTCCACTTTCCTCTGGTGTAAAAGAATTTGGAACATATAAAGTTATAACATCCTGAACATTAACTATGTTGGTAACAGAATCTGTACAACCAAAATTATTCTCTGCGGTTAGACTAACTGGATACTGATTACTGTTTTCATCTGGAAAGGTAAAAACAGGATTTTGCAATACGGAAGTTTGCCCATCAACATTAAAATACCATATTATGTCAATAGCATCAGCTGATGAAGTGTTGATAAACTGAGTAGTTGGGTCTTCAATGTCAATGATTTCTGGGCTGAATGAGAAGCTTGCAGTTGGTTTTGGATTGACAGTAATGGTATCTGTTTTGATGATGGAACTACTGCAGCCATTTGCTCTAATGGTTAGTTCAACTGAATATAGACCTTGATTAATGTAGGCATGGCTAGGATTTGGGTCTTCACTTGTATTACCGTCCCCAAAATCCCAAAGATAAGCTGCATTAGCAGGAACTGCAGCTGAAAGATCAGTGAAGGCAAAAAATTCATCTTGGCAGCCTAAGTTTTTATCAATCGTAAAATCGACATTAATTCCTGACAAATCAACATTAACAGTATCTTTTATGGTATCACAAAAGTTATAAATCAAAACAGAATACTCGTCATTTGCAAAAACATCTATCGAAGAAGTTGTCTCGCCAGTTGACCATAGGTAAGATACATTTTCGTTGTTTGGGTTTTCAGCATCTAAAGTAGCTGGAAAATCACAACCGTTCGGATCAGGAATAGAAATTTGAACTAGCGGTAAGTCAAATTCAAAGTCAAAAATAAAGCTGGCACCATCAAAAGTCCCTCCATTTTGAGTGTTAACACCTCCTACAATAGGGTAGTTGACAGATTGAGTGCATTCTGAATGGAATAATACTCCTTCGTTATTATACTTCGATTTTGAACCAGGGTGAAAATGCTGCCCATTTACGGTACCTCCAAAGTACGAACCGTAATGCAGTGCAGCTGCGTTTGGCTCAAGAACACACATATATAATCCTTTCTCTGCAATAGTGTATGCATCTGGTGTAGTTGGAAAATTATTTCCAGTTGAAGCACCTGTAAAATATATTTTTTCGCAGTAGTCTAACCCCATTGCGGTCATAAATATTTCAGGTTGCTGTGTTGCCAAACAACCAACTGAACTTGCAAAAATTGTATTCGTTAAATTTGCATTCATTTTATGCACAAATAGGTTATTCGCGCTTGGTGACGAGTATGCACCGCCACTTACAGGGTAAAACCCAATAGTTGATCCACCTACAAATACTTCGTTGGCGTCATTTATCAGTACAAACTTTGCTCTATCATTAGTATTTGTTCCAAGGTAGGTAGATGAAACAACAGCCGTTCCGTTTGCTGAAATTTCAGTAACAAAGCCATCCATTCCTCCTAAAGCACCTGGGTTAATTGCTCCTGCTGAAGTAGGGTAGTCCACACTATTGGTCAATCCAACTACATATACGTTACCATTAGGACCAATGGCAACACTATTGGCATTTTCAGCACCCGAACCACCTAAATAGGTCGACCAGTTTGTGGCCGTTAGGGTTGGATTGAAAGAGGTAATAAACCCATCAGCTGCGCCATTCAGAGCTCCTTGCAGTACACCTGCAGTCACAGGAAAGTCTACTGATTCTGTTCCACCACAAACTAATATATTATTGGCTGCATCAACAAATAAGCCTGCTGCATTATCAGATGCAGCTACACCTAAAGCTTCATTGCCTGAACCGCCTAGGTATGTGGCGTCAAATGCTACTGTACCATCTAAACTAATAATTCCTACTCCATAATCTTTTGCACCTCCTAAAGCTGGTTGTGCAGCTGTTCCTATGGTTGGCATGCCTCCTGTTGTTGCCATTAAAATAACGAGTCTTTGATTGTTAGTAATTGCTAAATCTAAAGGGTAACTGTCTTCCCCTCCATAATAAGTAGCAAATAATAAAGTACCCGCTTGATCAAATTTTTGAATAGCTACATTGTCAGCTCCAATACCTTGGTAAACCGATTGGTAGGCGCCAGCGGTGATTGGAAAGCCTGCAAATCGGTTTCCACCCGCAACATACAAGTTTCCATCTTGATCGTAAGTTGTGCAGTTCGTTGAATAAACGTCAGTTGCACCAGAATAAGTTGACATGATGAGGGTAGGGTCAATGATTAAATCATGCTTTTTATCATAACCATTCGGAAAATGATATGAAATTATATTTCCATTTAATATATAGGAAGATTTCACTTCCTTTTTTACACCATTTATCATTTGGTAAACGTAGGGTGCATCTTCAACTATTTCACTGACCGAGTTGACAAGGTGCAAACGTCCGTCATTATCTATGAATAAATTGTTTAAATTATTGTATTTCAATTTTATATCATTTGGTGAACCGCCTTTCTTTACAATAAAATCGTACTTTAGCGTTTGATTACCGTCATACATCACAAAGTCAATGCTTTTGTAAATATTGTTGTATTTGATGCTTTCATATCCGCGCACTTTTGTTTGCCATAAAGTTCTATCAGCACCTTGCATGAAGTTGAAATAGTATTTGGTTGCTTTTTCACTACTTATTTTTGAATTCGAATTTGCATTTACAAAGTCTACGGAAAAAGAATGATGTTGCATTATTTGCTCCACATCTCCATCATGAGAGTGATTATTTTCTTTTTGTAAATGATATTTTAGTCCAGTTTTTGTGAGAAATAGTGCACCTCCATTTAATTGATGTCTAAAAGTAACTTCAGAATCGAATTGGCCTTTATTTTCTACAAAGCACCAGTCAAAATTTGTCTGGCATATTGCGTTTAAGCTTAAGGTGATATAGATGAGAAATAAATACTTTGTCATATTTGTTTGTTTATAGACGTTTTGAGCTTACTTAAGTTGCCTAATATACGCAAAAATTATGCCCGTTCAATAATTGTTGCATATCCTTGCCCAACACCAATACACATAGTGACTAGTGCATATCTTTTATTTGTTTTTTGAAGTTCTATTGCAGCAGTTTGCAAAATTCTTCCTCCACTCATTCCAAGCGGATGCCCTAGTGCAATTCCACCACCATTGGGGTTAATTCGTGGATCGTTGTCCTCGAGCCCCAGTTTTCTGGTACAAGCCAATACTTGTGCGGCAAAGGCTTCATTAATTTCAATAATGTCCATGTCTGCCATGGTTAAACCAGCTCTTTTCAGAGCTTTTTCTGAAGCATACACCGGTCCAATACCCATTATTCTGGGTTCAACTCCTGCTACTGCAGCCGACACAATTCGTGCAATTGGTTTCAAATCGTTTTGTTTCATACCTTCTTCGGAAGCTATTAATAGTGCCACCGCACCATCATTTAATCCACTGGCATTGCCTGCAGTTACCGATCCGCCTTCTTTCTTGAAAGCAGGTCGTAGTTTACCTAAAATATCAAGAGTAGTAGTTGGCCTAATAAATTCATCTTTATCAAAAATAATTGCATCCTTTTTTCGCTGCGGAATTTTAACTCGAACGATCTCTTCAGCTAGTCGTCCAGAATTATTTGCTTCTGCAGCTTTCATTTGACTCCAATAAGAAAACTGATCTTGTGCTTCTCTTGAAATATTATACAATTCAACCAGATTTTCAGCAGTTTGACCCATGCCATGTGTGCCGTAAAGCGCTTCCATCTTTGGATTGATAAATCGCCAACCAAAACTAGAATCATGCATTTGAGCATCTCTTCCAAATGGTTTTGAAGCTTTTGAAATAACCCACGGGCCTCTGGTCATGTTTTCAACGCCACCTGAAATGTAAATTTCACCAGCTCCATCTTTTATGGCACGAGCCGCGTTAATTGTTGAAGCCATTCCCGAAGCACACAAACGATTCACTGTTTCTGCACCTGAACTATATGGTAAGCCTGCTAATAAAGCACTCATTCGAGCTACGTTTCTATTGTCTTCTCCTGCTTGATTAGCGCAACCAAAAATGACATCCTCAATCTGGTTTGGATCTAAATTTGGATTTCTTTCTATGAGGTTTTTCATTACAATGGCACCCAAATCATCAGCTCGAACCGCCGATAATGTTCCTCCAAAATTTCCAATTGCTGTTCGCACCGCATCCACAATAAATACTTCTTTCCCCATATTACCTTTTAATTATATGTGTTTTTATAAGTCAAATGTCTCGCAAATTTAATAAGTTTGGAACAGATTGTATGGAAATAAAACGAATAAATCTAGTAGGCTTTGGAAATGTGGGACAGGCCTTGTATAAACAATTGGTGGGTAAAGTAGAAATTGTTGACGTTTATACTCGATCAAGAAATATTTCTCTTGCAAAAAAGTGGGATATATCCTTTACCAACAATATTAAAGACTTATCTTCAGATGTAGATTTAAACATCATTGCTATTCCCGACAGTGCAATTCATGAAATTGCAGTAACATTAAATAAAGATTTACCAGTTGTTCACACTTCGGGAGGAGTATCTAAGGAAGTTTTAGTAGCATTTTCCTCGTTTGGTATTTTTTATCCACTGCAAACTTTTACTAAAGGAATTTCTGTAGATTTTAGTGTAATTCCATTTTTTATTGAGGCTAATACAAATCAATTTGAAAATGTACTATTAAAATTTGCCAAAGACCATTTTTCAGCAAGTGTCTATATTGCAAACAGTGAAACAAGAAAGTATATTCATCTTAGTGCTATCATCACCAGTAATTTTTTAACTTATTTTTTAGGTATAGCTGAAGATATTTTGAAAGAAAAAAATGTTCCGATAGATGTCTTAAAGTCTTTACTAAATGAAACGTTGCGAAAAAGCATTGCCTCAGGACCTAAAATGTCTTTAACGGGTCCGGCCGCAAGGGGAGACAGAGAAATTATAGATGACTATAAAGAAATGCTTTCTGATTTAGATTTTAAAAAAATATTTTCATTAGTCAATGAAAAAATCTTTAATCAAGATTTTACTGTTTTATAATTTTAAAATTATAAAACGCTGCATTTACTTCTATCTGAACAATATAGAAGCCAAGAGGTAGTGATGAAAGGTCAATAGGTTCAGAAGAATTGACGATTGACGGGATTGGCTGTTGACCGTTAATGTTGTAAATTTTAACAGTATTTTTAGTTGGTAAATTTTCTATTTTAACGTAATTGGTCACCAAGGTAGGATTCACACTAATAGTCTGGTTGCTATTCTGTGTTTCTATAGATAATGTTATGACATCACTGACTAAATCCTCACTGACTGCAATTTGACCTTGGGTGTTTAATCTATCTACCTTTAAAATAAACATATTATAGCCCCCAATCGAGTTGTGATACATATCGCCGATTATTACCTTTCCTCTGTCATTTGTATTGTCAATCCCATATGCTACATCATTTTTAGTGTTACCAAAATTTTTAACAAAGTTTGTTGGAGCGTATGTGGTCAATGCTTTGCCAACAAATGCATCTGTGAATCCTTGTGCTATATCAGCTGAAGCCCAACTTGTTGTGCTGCCGGCGAAATATGTATTATTGACGTCTCCTATTACCACATCATACGCAATGTCTATTCCTAATTGATCCGCCCCAGGTCGAGATGTATCTACTGCTACAATTCCATCTGGATTTGTTTTATAGATCCAAAAATCGTTCTGACAGTCGCAATTTTGAAAATGATTATAATCTCTTGTTCCACACATTGTATATTCGCCCGTGTTAGAATGGTATGCCACTCCTGTAAAATAATCCTCCCTTTCCTGGCCTGCTGTTTTCATCCAGCCAAGGGTTCCGTTAATATGGTATTTTAGTATAATTCCGTCGGACATACCATTTCCAAAAGATTCTGTCCCACCTACAACTACTAGGGAGTCTCCATCTAAAAGCACGGCATTTGCGTAATCTGCTTCAGGTCCACCGTAAGTGCGTGTCCATAGCGTATCGCCTGAAGCATCAATTCTAACAATGTATATATCGTTGTTGCCTTCACCATACGAGAACGTTTCGCCTACTAAGACAAATCCATCATCAGGTAACTGTACCATGTCATAGGCCTTGTCCCAGTCTGAACCGCCATAGGTCTTTTCATATTGAGGGCTACCATCACTTGCTGTTTTAATAAAGTAGAAATCAAACCCCCCAGCTCCAAAGCTATTCGTATATCCGGCTATTGAATATCCGCCATCTGATGTTAAACTTACAGCTTCACCCCAATCTGAGCCGCTTCCGCCATAATTGTATGACCATTTGAAAGTACCTAAAGAATCTATTTTTAGTAAAAATGCATCTGCATTTGCAGATGAAAAACTACTTGATGATCCTGTTGCTATGTATCCTGTATCAATGTCTTGTTTGATATCTCTCCCAAAGTCATATCCATTATTGCCAAATGACTTAATAAAATTAATATTTTGGCCAAATAAACCAACTGTGAAGGATAATGAAAATAATACTAATAGTGCTTTCATACTTAAAAATTATATTGAAGTGCAACATTCACACTTTTGCCTTTTCCGAATACATCAGAGCTTGTGCCTACTATATCGAGTGTACTTAGGCCCATGTAGAAGTTTTCTTTTAGCCATAAATTGGCATTAAACCCAAATCTAAGTCCACCAAAACCACCAATAATTGCCCTTGTACTTAAACTAAAAAATTTGTTGGGTTGATAATAAACCCCTCCGAATAACATTGGTCTGTAATCAGGAATCAATAGAGCTTTAAAGCCGAAAGTAGACTGCCATTTTTGGTGAAGACTGTAAACAGGTATTTTATTAATAATGATTTGAATTGGCAGGGCTTCACGTCTTGATCCTTTTCGGAAACGAATACCGAGCGTATCAAGAATAAAATCCTGATCAATAGAGGATGTGCTTCCAACTTCTGAGTATTCAAACCCCTTAAAGCTGTATGTGGTGTCTAACCGCACTGATTGGGTATTTCTGTTCCAAAAAATTGAGCCCAAATTAGATAAGTTGAAATTGATGATGTGTTTTTTGTCTGATTTGGTATTGATGAAAAAATTATGATTCACTTCAAGTGCAAAGCCATATCCTTGTGCAGTAAAATACTGACTATTTGAATCGGTACTTGTATAATAGCCCACTAAGTCAGTGTCTAAATAAATGTTGTCGGCCGTTTCGCTTGTATGAAAATAAGTTTCGGTTGATTGAAAACGTAAGCTTCTATTGCCCACTAAAAACCCTAATCTAACGTATGATTGTGTCCGTTTGTCGTATACACCAAAACCATAATTTTGATAGTGCATGTAGTGACCGCGGGTAAAAGATAAATCAAGGGTATCACCTATATATGGAGAATTACCTCTGAAGGCTAAATCAAACAAATTTGATTTATAGCTTGCTGCAGCAAAATTGATGTCAGAAAGACTCGCTGTTAGTCCCAAATTAGGGTAATTACTTAAAAAACTGCCTTCAAAATAGCTAATAGACTGGTCAGCCTCTCCACCCAATACATTAAATTCCTTTTGAGTATTAGAGGAAAGGATTTCATTTGTTATTTCGCCACCGTAAATAAATTTACTTAAAAGCTCATTGTTTATAGAGTTGGTTGTAAAAGAATTCAAACTTGATATTTGAATTGACCGTTGATTAAGAATACTGTCTCTGTATACAAAGTCAATGGACTGAGAAAATACTATGCTAGTGGTTTCGAGTAATAAGATTAATAGTGTCTTTTTCATTACAAATTAATCTTTAAATTAAATCCTGAGCTGACTTTAAAACTGATTGAATCCGTCATATTTATTTTGACATCACTCAATCCATTGGTTTCAAAAGTGGCAGAAACAATCATCTTTTTTGCATTTCGTAGATTTGCGCCAGCATCAGCATCTACGGGATATACAGTGTAGCCTTTCTGAGTTTCTGTGGTGCCTGATATAGCATTGTACTTTCCTCCAAGAAAAATTGATGTGGGCATAATGCTATCTAGAAGGATATCATTTTCGTCTAGTAAATAAAGAGGCACAAATGCAGTGAGAGGGAAAGAATTATAGTAATGTATTCTAATTCTTGCTTCTTCTAAATTGTCATCTATTCCACTGGCATCAATACTAAGGGTGTCGAGAAGGGTAAAGTCATTCATTCTTATTTTAAGTGGTAACTCAGCATCAGCAATTAAGCTTAAGCTAGAGTTGGGGAAAAACTGGTCAGTTCCACCGCTGGTATTGCCATCTGGATTAATTCGGACATCATATCCAAAAACAATTGAATCGGGAAGATTTTCTATAAATGGTATAATGGTGGAATTGTTACTATTCATTGAAAGATAATAATCTGAAGGTTGATAATCATACAAACCACCGCTCGCTGGGTTTATGTTTAAGAACTGCCCTAAAAACGGGAATGTCAGAACTATTGATTGATTGGTGGCAGTATTCTTTCCATAAAGCGCACTTATTTTAGCTTGTGCAATTAGGTCAAACCCATTTTGAATATTCAAATTCATCCTAAGTGAGTCCAGTTCTAATTGACCTGAAATTTTCTTCATTAACGGAAATTCAATGGCTGTTGTGTCGGTTAAAGTGTACTGTCCAAAATATCCTCTTGCGTATTTAGGTTTAAGCCCTGAAAAGCTCAGAGATAATAAAACGGTATCTAAATTAGTAATTGTGAAGCTTGCCGTCTCTTCATTCGAAAACATACTAATATTTGCTGTTAAATTATTAGCAAGGCCACCACTTGAACCCGTCAAGTCGAAATCGAAATCAGAAATATTAAATGTGTCTTTAATTACAAAAGGATCTGCTAAAGTTCCCGGCTCTAAAAAATAGGTGCGTTCAAATACGTTACCAAAGTTATCTTTTACTTTAGGAAATTCAAATACGGCTTTTGTTTTACCGGGCCAAGGAGAAGAAATGACAATAAATGCTTGCCCTTCTTTAATAATTACCCGTTTTAAAGCAACTTCACCTAGGTCATATAACTGGTCAATATCGTTATTGTCGATAAAACTGCCAGGCGTTAGGGTAACAGATGAAAAAGCAATAGCTGTTTTTTGAGTTAATGTTGTATCCGGTAATTTAATTAAAGTATCTATTTTAAATGAAAAGGCCGTATCATTAAAAATAATAGAGGCATATCCATCTGAATTTTCAGCTGAGTATTCTGGAATTAAATCATTTAATGTTAAATTTCCGTGAATTACGGGTGCTTCCCATAGCGCATTCCATTGAGTTGGTTCTTTTTTACAGCTTAGCAAAATGATGCAAGCTGATAGTATAAAAATACAAAATCGGTTCATCCTAAAATTCATCTCTTGTTTAGAAAAACGAAAGTAATGATAAATAAGTTTGTAGGTTTGCAAAATAAAATCGTTTTATCAACATGCAAAAATATAGAGCACTATCAAAGTCTGAGCTAATTGAATTCAAAGATGAGTTTATTTCTTTTCTAGTGATTAATGGTATTGAAGCAGATGATTGGCAAAAGTTAAAAGACAGTGATCAACAAAAGGCTGAAAAAATAATAGACCATTTTAGTGAAGTTATTTTTGAAGGCATTTTTAGAAAAAATATGTACTTGGAATTCGTTTCTGCAAAAAGCATGAAGTGTTTTCAGTTTCTACAAGAAAAGGCTATTTTAGTGGGATTAGATGCTAAATCCGATTCTAAAATTAATTTTTTAGGTGAGCAATCCCTTGATTCTATAATACTTAATAATTCTAACGGTGTAGAAGTGTATCATACTAGCAAAACGTATTCTAAAACGCGGGAGGAAGAAATGTTTGACATGCTTAGCAGTGGAGCAAGGCTCTCAAAAGGAAGGCTCTTTAAGCAAATTAGCTTATTACTTTAAATGACAAATAATAAAATTGATATTGGTGTAATAGGAGGTGGGGCAGCAGGATTTTTTGCAGCGATAAACGCAAAAATTAAGTACCCAAAAAAGACGGTTGTTATTTTTGAAAGATCAAAAAAAGTACTGTCAAAGGTAAAAATATCAGGCGGTGGTCGGTGCAATGTTACAAACGCAACCGACGGTATTTCAGATTTAAGTAAGAATTATCCGAGAGGATTTAAAGAACTCAAAAAAGTATTTGCCCAGTTTAAGGTTAAGGATACTGTTGAATGGTTTGAAAGCAGAGGGGTAGAGCTAGTAACTCAAGAAGATAAATGTATATTCCCAGTTTCTCAAAATTCTCAAACTATTATCGACTGTTTTTTGAAAGAATGTAAGCGTCTAGATATCAGTATTCAACTTAATACGTCAATCCTTAAAATTCAAAAAATAAAGGCTAGATTTTCGCTCATTAGTAAAGATTCAACAGTAGAAGTGGACCATGTAATTTTGACTATTGGTGGGCAGCCAAAGAAAACAGGTTTTAGTATTCTGGAAGACTTAGATCATTCAATTATTGAGCCTGTACCGTCATTGTTTACTTTTAATATGCCGAATGAATCGGTCACTGATTTGATGGGAATAGTTGTGAATCCTGTTACTACTAAAATTCAAGGAACAAAACTTGTAGAAAATGGTCCGTTGTTAATTACACATTGGGGAATGAGTGGACCGGCAATTTTAAAACTATCAGCTTGGGGAGCAAGAATTTTAGAGGAGAAAACATACAGTTGTCAACTTCAAGTAAATTGGTTAAATAATTTGAATTATAACAAAGTAAAAGCATTGCTTGATAAAGGAATTATTGAATTTGGACAAAAAAAAGTAACTAATCAAAAAATAGTGCCACTTCCCAAAAGATTATGGGATTTTTTACTCGGTAAGATTAACTTGAACACAGATAAAAAATGGTCAGAACTTTCAAAGAAAGAATTAAATAAATTATGCGAAATTTTGGTAAATGATGTGTATTCAGTTCAAGGAAAAACCACTTTTAAAGAAGAGTTTGTTACCGCTGGTGGAGTAAATTTAAATGAGGTTGACTTTAATACCATGCAAAGTAAACTGCACCCGGGATTATTTTTTGCAGGCGAAGTTTTAGATGTTGACGGTATTACTGGCGGATTCAATTTTCAAGCCGCATGGAGTACTGCTTTTGTAGCAAGTCATCTCGATTTCATTACGCAGTAAAAATTCATTATACTTTCTGTGGGATTTTTTCCACTAAATATTTTGCAGTGTGAGAAGACTGTACGTTTATCAAATCCTCAGGTATACCTTCAAAATTTAAATAACCTCCTTTTTCACCACCTTCCGGACCAATGTCAATAATCCAATCTGCTGTTTTTATCACATCCATATTATGTTCGATTACTAAAATTGAGTGCCCGAGCGAAATCAATTGATTGAAAGCAACCAGTAATTTCGCAATATCATGAAAATGCAATCCGGTGGTTGGTTCGTCAAACAAGAATAGCATAGGTGTGATATTCTTTTGGCCGACCATCAGGTAGGTAGCTAGCTTAATTCTTTGCGCCTCTCCACCGCTTAATGTACTCGAAGATTGTCCTAGTTTCAAGTAGCCTAAACCTAGGTCTTGCAATGGCTGTAACCGTTCTCTGACAGATTTTTCTGACCCTTTTAGACCATTAAAAAATAATAAAGCGTCATCAATCGTCATTTCTAGGACCTCTGAAATATTTTTTTCCTTAAACTGCACTTCCAAAGCTTCCTGTCCATATCGTTTCCCTTTGCAGTCTTCACACATTAACTTAACGTCAGCCATAAACTGCATGCTGATGGTAATTTCTCCCTCACCTTTACAGGTTTCACATCTACCTCCTGGAACATTATAACTAAAAAAACCAGCCTTAGCACCTAATATTTTTGCAGCTTGTTGTTTTGAAAATAAGTCTCTAATGAAGTCAAATGCTTTGACATAAGTGGCAGGATTACTTCTTGAAGAACGTCCAATCGCATTTTGATCAATTATTTCAATGTCTTCAATTTTTGAAATAGCACCTGACAGTTTAGTAAATGAACCTATTCTAGCGGTGGATTTACCAAGTTTTTTCTGTAATGCAGGTGCTAAAATCTGCTTAATTAAAGTTGATTTTCCACTTCCTGAAACGCCTGTTACACAAACAAAACCATTCAAGGGAATAGATACATCAATATTTTTTAGATTATTTTCTTTGGCGCCTTCAATCTTTATAAAATGAGTCAATACACGGCGAGAACTTGGAGTTGATATTTCTTTTTTACCTGTTAAATAATCCGCAGTGATGCTATTGTTGACTTTCAGTATGGCATTGTGGTTTCCTTGAAATACAAGTTCTCCACCTTGAAGTCCAGCCATAGGCCCCATGTCGATAATTTCGTCGGCTGCTTTTATAATATCCTCTTCATGTTCTACAATAATAACAGTGTTGCCAATGTCTTTTAAATGCTTTAATACACTAATTAGTTGAGCAGTGTCTTTCGGGTGCAGTCCTATACTTGGTTCGTCTAAAATATACATGGACCCGACAAGTGAACTTCCCAGTGCATTTGAAAGATGTATTCTTTGCGATTCTCCGCCTGATAGTGTCCCAGACTGCCTGTTTAGGGTTAAATATCCAAGACCAACTTGCATGAGGTACTTGAGTCGGTTTCTTACTTCAAGCAGAAGTCGTTCAGCAATTTGTACTTGATATTTATCGAGTGTGATATTTTTAAAAAAAGTAAATAATTGATTTATTGGCATCAATAAAAGATCGGAAAGTGCTTTGTCATCAATTTTCACATTATTTGTTTCTACCCTTAGTCGTGTTCCTCTGCAATCAATACATTTTGTTTTTCCACGATAACGAGAAAGCATTATTCTGTAGTGTATTTTGTAGGATTGCTGTTGCAAATGATTAAAAAAGTCCCATAGGCCCTCGAAGTGAGGTGTACCCTGCCATATCATATTGTATTCCTCTGTGGATAGATCCTCGATAGGTTGATGGATGGGTAGTTTTGATTTTTCTGCACCGTGAATTAGTTTCATTTTCCATTCCGACATTTTTTCTCCACGCCAAGGTACAATAGCATCCTCAACTATTGATAAACTTTTATTTGGAATCACGAGTTCTTCATCAATTCCTATCATTGAACCAAAACCCTCGCATGTTTTACAAGCGCCAAAAGGATTATTAAAGGTAAAGAAATTGACAGATGGCTCAATATATTCCACTCCATCCTCTTCAAACTTATTTGAAAATAAAGCTTTCTCCCTTGTTTCCATGTCATAGATATATGTCTCGCCAAAGCCTTCGTAAAAGGCTGTTTGAATGGAGTCGCCTAATCTAGATAGATAGTCGTCATCTACCATTTGAGCTTTAAGTCTGTCTATGATAATATAAGAGTTAGCTTCGCTAAACAAACTTTCGTTGAAGTCAGAGAGTTCATGCACAGTGCCATCTACTAGCACCTTGGAGTAGCCTTGCGATATTAATAGTTTGCAAGAGTCTGATAAATTACGATCCTCTTTTATTCTCCAAGGCGAAATTATCATGTACTTTGCGCCAACGTCTAACGTTAAAATATAGTCTACTACATCTGCAACAGTGTGTTTTTTAATTTCAATTCCAGTGGTTTGCGAATAAGTTTTACCAATTCTAGCATAAAGTACTTTTAAATAGTCATATATCTCAGTAACAGTACCTACTGTTGATCTTGGATTATTTGAGATTACTTTTTGTTCAAGTGCAACTGCAGGGGAAATACCCTTGATGCTATCCACATCCGGTTTTTCTAGGCGCCCTAAGAATTGACGTGCATATGAGGATAAACTCTCAACGTACCTTCTTTGTCCTTCTGCAAAAATGGTTGAAAATGCCAATGAAGATTTTCCAGATCCCGAAAGCCCTGTTATAACTACAATTTTATTGTGCGGTATCTTGACATCAATATTTTTTAAATTGTGTACACGTGCTCCTTTTACTTCAATAAAATGATTTTTTTTTGGCATCTACTTAGTTATTTTCAATTGTTTTTTACAAATCTACCAACCTTTTTTGACTTACCTGCGTTTGTATATTTGGAATTAATTCTTAATCGTTGTTACAATTAAATTAATTTCACTAGTTTAGCACAAATTAAATCAGTAAAGCCTATAGACGTAATTCTACTTTTTAACTATTAGTAATATTAATGTTCAGTAATGTATATGTATACATTGGCTGAAATGAAAAGAGGATTATGGATGTAAAGCAATTAACCGACAAGGCACTAATCAGTGCTTATTTAAGCGGAGACGAAAGATCATTTGAAGTTTTATTAAAAAGAAATCAGGATCGTGTTTTTGGATATATTATTTCTAAAGTCAAAAATTATGACTTAGCGAATGATATTTTTCAAGATGTTTTCATAAAAGTGGTGAAGCAACTCAAAAAAGGCTCTTACAATGAGGAAGGAAAGTTTTTGCCTTGGGTTTTGACGATCTCACACAATTTAGTAATTGATCATTTCAGGAGAGTAAAAAAGATGCCGACAATTTCAGAAACATCAACTATTCATCCTGATTTTGATATTTTTTCAATTTTAAAACAATCTGACAAAACAGTGGAGGATGAAATGATTAAAGCTCAAGTTGAAGATAAATTGGTTGACATTATACAATTGCTTCCTGACGAACAAAAAGACGTTCTTGAAAAAAGAATTTTTGTTGGAATGAGTTTTAAAGACATTGCGGAAAAAGAAAATATTAGTATCAATACAGCTTTGGGAAGAATGCGTTATGCACTGATTAATATGCGTAAATTAATAGAAGAAAAAGACATTTGTTTGGCCTATTAACGCCATACAAATCTAGCCATTAAATCGTGCTCTATCACACGCCCAGGTTTTTGGTAACTAGCTCCCAGTCCACTTATTACCTCTTGAGTGTTGAAGTAATCCATCCGCGTGATATATGGTTGGTAAACAATTTGCATGACAATGCCTTTTTTAAACGGTACTTCTATGCCTAAATTGATGCCATAGCCGAACCCTGTGCCACTCACTCTAGACGTAAAACCGTTTGCGGGATTTGATCCTGAAAATAATTGAGCAACTATTGCACCGTTTAATTCAGCATAATTTTCTTCCATACGCCAAGAATTCACCAGTCCAGCAATCCCAAAAATACCTTTTACTGTTTCACCATCTGTTCTGTAGTTCATATTTATCCTACCATTAAATCGGCTTTCATTTCCAATAACAGTGCCAGTGGCAAAGTTTAGTTGATCTGTAAAGTTTGCAGGGTCTTCAACTACCAGTGTATAGCCTCCAATCATTCTAATATTAGAAAAATTCAAATCCGCTTCAAAAGAAAGATTTGGACTAGCTTGGTAGCCAAAGTTAATACCGTAGGATATGGCAGGTTGAAACCGATAAAGTAACGAAAAAGAATCAAAGTAAAAATCATTGTTACCTAATAATTCTCTAACCCTTTGATAAGTTGAGGGAAAATTTAGAAAATTAATCAGTTGATCCTGATAGGCACCTGTATACCTAATAGCATATTTTTTACTCGCAAATTTAACACCAGCGTTTGCCCCAAAAATAAACCGTTTCAAATTGTCGGCATTAGTTTGGGCTTTTAAGGTAGAGCTTCCGAAGATAATAAATATGAATAAAAGTATTTTCATTGGTGTATTAATTGTTTGCTAAAAATACAATTTAAATAGCAGTATTTCACCGCTTGATAATTTAGTTTTTCAATCGGACGTTTTAAATCACATTTGAATGTTAATAACTTAGTGTCGTCAAAATTACTGTATATCTTGTTTTTCCTAAGCGTGTTATGATCTAATTCTTAGAATAATTATCAGATGTTAATAGTTGTTAATCAGTTGAAAACAATGTGCCTATTAGATTTGAAATAAATTACATATTCCAAGTGTTTGGAAATTCATTTTGTATTGTTTACTTTTACAGCATACAAAACTATTTATTATGAAGAAAATTTTATCTTATTTATTAATCGCTGGGGCCTCTTACGCAGGTTATTCTCAGTGTACAACTCCGATTCCGGCGCCTTGGCTCGAAGAATTTGAATTTACAACATTCAATTTTGGAGCTGCATCAACCGCACAAAACTGCTGGTATGCAACTGGTTCTGGTCCATTTTGGAGAACTGATAATTTGAATACTGGTTCATCTGACACAGGGCCTGCCGCTGCGTATGGTGGATCTAGATATGCATATTTAGAAACTTCTACAGGAGCGGGAACCGACAATTTGTGGAGTCCAGAGATTGATTTAACTACTATTGTAGATCCATCTTTGAATTTTTACTACCACATGTTTGGATCTATTAACGGAGTTTCTGAAATGGGGACATTATCTGTTGAGATTGTTGCAAATGGTGTAGCTACACAAGTGTGGAGTTTAGCTGGTGAGCAGCAAACAAGTATGACCGATCCTTGGGAATACGCTATTATTAACTTGAGTGCTTATACAAATGATACAATTCAGGTTAAATTTGTTGGTTTAAGAGGAGTAAGTTTTAGAAGCGACATGTCTATTGATAACGTGTCTATTTGTTCTCCAACATACAGCACAATTTCAGCAACAAGTTGTGGGTACTATACTGCACCAAGTGGAGCTCAGTTACACGGAGCAGGTACATATACTGATACTATTCCAAACTATGTTGGATGTGATAGTATCATTACTATAAACCTAGCTACTAGTAACACTTCAAGCAGTTTAACAATTAACAATATTTGCGGTAATTATACTATGCCTTCTGGACAAGTTGTAGGGCAGGACGGTGCATACACTGATACTACAATGAATGCTGCAGGTTGTGATAGTGTTATTTTTTACAATTTAACTTTCAATAATTCATTTAGCTTGTTTAGTACTGATGCTTGTAATGTTTATACAGCTCCAAGTGGTGCGCAATACACATTAAGCGGTACGTATACTGATACAATTACAAATGCAGTTGGATGTGATAGTGTAATGACTATTAATTTAACCATGTATTTTGATAACAGTTTAACCATTTTTGTTTCAACATGTGGTGATCCTTACACTTCTGATGCAGGAAATGTATACACGGTAACAGGAGTTTATCAAGAGGACTTCCAGAGTGCTAATGGATGTGATAGTATCGTATTTATTGATTTAACTATTGCTGAAGGAAATGAAACGTTCTTAACGATTGATGCTTGTGATGAATGGACATCTGATGCTGGAATATTGTATGATGCTTCTGGTGTTTATCAAGAAGTTTACACTGGTGCTACTGGTTGTGATAGTACACTAAACTACACAGTGAATATCAATACGGTTGATAATTCAGCAAACTGGGTAAGCGCAATGACAATTGAAGCGAATGAGACTGGTGCTACTTACCAGTGGGTTGACTGCAACAATAGCAATGCAACGATACCAGGCGCAACAACTAAAATATTTGTTGCTTCCGTAAATGGTGATTATGCTTGTATGGTAACTAAAAACGGATGTACTGAAATGACAAACTGTGTAAGAGTTGGTTCATTAGGTGTTGATGAAAACATGAACTTGTTTAGCATCTATCCAAACCCTTCAAGTGGAGTATTTGCAATTGAAATGCCAGAAGTAGTAGCAAACACAAATGTTACAATTACTAATGCTGCAGGACAAATTGTATTTAGTTCTTCATTAAACGAGTCAATTTTAAATGTTGATTTAGGAGATGTAGAAGCAGGAATGTATTTCATTTCTGTATCTAACGAGAACGGTGCAGCTAAAAAAGCGATTGTTATTCAATAATAAAAAAGAATAGTTAAGAAAGGGGTAGTCATTTTGGCTACCCCTTTTTTGTTGAAAACTAATTGTGAAAGGAAAAATATTTTTTGTCAATAAACAAAATAATTCTTACATTGCTCTAAAATTAAAAGATATGAATAAAATTTACTCTTTAACAGCTAAAGTGTTTTCACTAGTTAGCTTTTGTCTTGCAGCAAGTGTTGCGCAAGCGCAGTATTGTGTAGTGGGCCCAGCAAGCTCATTTGATTCTAATGTAGAGTCGGTGACATTAGTGGGTAATAGCTCGACAATTTCCTATACAGGTTGTCCAGGTATTACAGGACTAGAAAATTTAACGGCAACTGATTTTACTGACCTTGAGAGAGGTGTTACCTATACCATTGATATAACATGGGGCTACTGTAATAATAATGCTTATAATGGATATGGTAAAGTGTGGATTGACTTTGACGGTAATCAAGCTTTTGATGCGTCAGAAGAAATTGTTGCTGTTTCTGTTCCTAACAATTCACAGCCATTGGTGGGGACTTATACTTTTACTGTTCCTGTTGCTGCTGCCATTGGAAATACGAGAATGAGAGTGATGCAACGAGAAGGTGGGTCAGCAGCTCAAACTGCTTGTCAAGGATTTACTTGGGGGTCGAATACAGATTTTGGGATAAACATTATTGATTGTTCTGCTGGTCCAACGTTTGGAACTCTGTCAGCAACAAGCTGCGGTTACTATACTGCGCCTTCAGGTGCTCAATTGCATGATGCGGGTACCTATACTGATACAATTGTAAACTATTTAGGTTGTGATAGTATCATTACAATTAATCTTGCTACAAATAATACTTTTAGTACCATAACATTAACTAATTTGTGTGGGAATTATACAATGCCTTCAGGTTTAGTAGTTGGAGTTGATGGTTTATATACCGATACGACGACAAATGCGGCTGGTTGTGATAGTGTGATTGTTTATGATTTATCATTCGATAATTCATCTAGTTTGTTTTCAACTACAGCTTGTAATGTTTACACTGCACCAAGTGGAGCACAATACACATTGAGTGGTACATATAATGATACGATAAACAATGCCGCAGGATGTGATAGTGTGATGACCATAAACTTAACTATGTTTTTTGACAATAGTTTAACCATTTTTGTTTCTACATGTGGTGATCCATATACCTCTGATGCAGGTAATGTATATCCTGCAACAGGTGTTTATCAAGAAAACTTTTTTAGTGCAAACGGCTGTGATAGTATTGTTTATATTGACTTAACAGTGGCTGAAGGAAATGAAACTTTTGAGACTATTGATGCATGTGATGAATATACATCAGATGCTGGAATTCTGTATTCTGCTTCAGGTGTTTACCAAGAAGTATATACCGGAGCAACAGGTTGTGATAGTACGTTAAACTTGACAATTAACATTAACACTGTAGATCAAGTTGCAAATTGGGTAAGTGCTATGACAGTTGAAGCGAACGAAACTGGTGCTACTTACCAGTGGGTTGACTGTAACAACAGTAATGCAACTATACCAGGCGCAACAACTAAAATATTTATTGCCTCTGTAAATGGTGATTATGCTTGTATGGTAACTAAAAATGGATGTACTGAAATGACAAACTGTGTGAGAGTAGGGTCGCTAGGTGTTGATGAAGAAAACAATGTTTTTGGAATTTATCCTAACCCTTCAAGTGGTCAATTTATTATTGAATTAGCATCAATAGAAGCAAACACCTCAGTTGAAATCACAAATGCAGCTGGACAGATAGTTTATCAATCAAGTCTTAACGACACAAAAACTGATATCAGCCTTGAAAATGTTGAAGCTGGAGTTTATTTTGTATCGGTTACAACTAACAATACTACTGCTAAAAAAGCGGTTTTAATTCAATAGTTTTGAAAAAACATAATAGAAAGCTCTCACAATTTTTGTGAGAGCTTTTTTTGTTTGCATTATAAATAGTACTTTTGTCCAAGCAATTTAGTCCCATGAGTTCAAACCGAATGGTTATAATAAATAAACATGTTGAGTTAAAAGTGCCGTCAAATCCTGATCCAGTTGAATTGATTAGCGCTTTGTATGATTGTTTTAAAAGAAAAGGGAGTGTTGTTTTTAAAGGAACAAAAATTAAATATGTCAATAATATTAGTATTGCCATTGAAGGATATGCTATAATAGAGCTTTGTTCAGATGATTGGAACAATGGGTTTACCTTGGTAATGAAGAGAGACAAATTTTACATTAAACGTAAAAGATTAAAAGAATAATATAGTTTCAAGAACTTAATTTAGCTAGATTAATTTTATTTATTTCTGGCAATAGCGTATATTTGCGGAAGCTGGGATGGATTGTCGAAACAAACATTTTAATCAAATAGTTTTAAAAGCACTAGCAGTTTTAAAGTTTACCTCAATTTTGAGGGAGAAATAACATAATAATTAGAGTAAAAGAATGGCCAGATCACAAGAGACATTTAATAAAAAAGAAAAAGAGAAAAAACGTTTAAAAAAGCGTAAAGAGAAGCAGGAAAAAAGGGAAGAAAGAAGAGCTAACTCTGAGGGAGGTGGTTTGGAAAATATGATGGCATATGTTGATGAAAATGGTGTAATAACTGATACTCCGCCAGATCCGAATGCTAAAAAGAAAGTAATTAAAGCCAGTAGCATTGAAATAGGGATTCCGAAGCGTGAAGCGATTGATAAAGATGTTGAAAACAGAGGTAAAGTGACGTTTTTTAACACTTCGAAAGGTTACGGTTTTATTAAGGACATGGCAACCCAAGAAAGCTATTTTGTGCACGTTAATGGCTTGCTAGAAGAAGTTAATGAAAACGATATCGTTACTTTTGAATTAGAGAGAGGTCAAAAAGGACTAAATGCGGTAAGAGTAAAAATTTACAAAGAAAAAGAAGTAACTCCTCCTGTATCTGATTCAACCGAAAAAGAAGAAGAGGAATAAGGGAAGATATAATAATAGAAAAGGGGGAAGTGTTTAATCTTCCCCCTTTTTTTATGCCGTGAATATTGCTGCTGTTACTTTATTTTGAGCGAACTAAAGTAATTTGACCGCTACCTGAATACTGGGTGCCATTTGTTGCGCCAGCACCATACACGTAAAAGTATGTTCCATCTGTACATGGTTTGCCAGTTTTAAAGTGATTTCCATCCCATTGCATTTCTATATCATTAAATTTAAAAACTTCCACGCCATATCTATTCATAACAATGCAATTAAAATCCTTAATTCCAGCACTTGGAAAAAAGAATGTATTATTTGGGAAAGCTCCAGGTGTAAATACATTAGGAGTTTCTAAAAAGGGATCTGCAAATACAGTTATCTCTTTGCAAGTTGTGTCAGCACAGTCGTTAAAATTTTTAGCTACTAAACATATATTGTAAGTGAAATCACCTTCATATGTTGTGTCAATTTTCTCATCATAATCCGTGCTAATAAACCAATTATTATTTACCGGATCGTTTTCAAATAGGTTCCATAGAAATATTGAATCAGAATTAGGATTGTTTTGCTGGTAAAAGTTAACAGATATATTTTCAAAATCTGCATTTAAAGGACCTGTACCTTCATATATGTTTGGTACAGTGAATGCTGTGGATGTCACCAGAAAATCAGCAATGGGGTTCAAAGAATCAACGTATATACTGTCAATAAATACGCAGTCATTAGCATCAGTAATTGTCATGTGCATCCAGCCTGGAGAGCGCACTACAAAAGTAGAGGAGTTTGTTGTTTGCCCACTATTTGTATTAATCCATTGGTAATTAACACTGCCCGTACCAGATGAATCTTGCGCTGTGACAACACTTACCAAACCATTTCCACTCTGAAAACCTGCAGTTCGGCAATAAGTAGGGGATTCAACAGTCAAAACACCTGCTAAAGGTATTGGTTCTGTAATATTAAAAACTTGACTGTAATTACAGCCATTATCATCTATTAATTCCAATACGTATTGTCCTGCTGCTAAGCCAGCAGTTGAAGTTTCATTAAGACCATTTGAACCATTAGGATTAGGAGTCCACTGGTAAAAAATATCAACATAATCTCCACCATAATTATAGACGGTGTCTACAAGCGCAATTCCTTGTTCATCTCCATGACATTTATTATGAGTGAGATTAAAAATAATATCCATTTCGCTTGGCTGGTTGACAGTTTCTAGAAATTGAGCTGAGCAGCCATTGTCATTTACAACATTAATAATATACTGACCAGCTGCAAGGTTATTGGCTACATTTGTTCCTGCTGTATTCATCACAACCCCATTTGAATTGGTTATAATTATGCTATCAAGAATAGTTGTTGAATTAACCACAATTGAACCCGTATGCACTTCATAGCACAACAAATCACCTACAGTTGTGTTTAAATTAATGACATCTCCATCAAGTAAAAAGGTTGAATCATACACACAAGATCTAATACCTTCAATAATGACGGTGTATGTTCCGTTTGCCAACCCATCAAACAATATTGAACCATTATTTAGTATACTGTCTTGAGAAATAATGGCGCCAGCATTGTCAAAGAATGTCACGTTATAAATGGAATCAGCTCCATTGATGCCCTCCAGATTAATTTCACCATTCAAGAATCCAAAACAGGGGGGATTGCTACTGATATTATTGATTGTAATAAATGGGTCATAGATCTCTCGAGACATTGCATAACAATTTCCCAACGAATCAGAAACGATTACTGTGTATATTCCTAAACCATAATCGTCAGGGTCTAGAGAATCCATTGTTTCTCCAATTAAAGCAATTCCCTCTTTATACCACTGAACTCCTATTGAACCAAGAATATCTGGGGTATACATAATTTCATTACTCTCACAAATTCCTCCTTCGATAGGAATATTAGAGCTAAAACTAACAGTACTGTTTATTGTTAGTTCATCAAAGTAGTAATACGACCCATTGTCTCCTTGATCTAGACATGTAGCGCCAATAGCAATAGCTTGAATATCACTGTCTGGGGTAAAAGTCATGGTTTCAAATTGCCACCCTCCAGTAATGCTGTTGTATACCACTTCAATACTATCTAGGATTTCCCAATTTGAAGAAAAGTCTGTCGGGCAATTAGTTCCAGCCCAAGGGAGTTCAGTGCAATCCTGAGAGCCAAAAATGGCAAAAGTTCTGGTCGTTTGTCCCTGGCTATAGGCTGTATAAAAATTGATGGTGTAAGAAACGTTAGCAGACAAGGCAGTAGGCAAACAAGAGCCCATATATTCCGACCAATTGTAGCTTACAATAATACCAACATAACCGTTTCCTCCTCCAGGTAATGGTTGTTCCGGTTCAGGTCCAAAATTAATCACATTTGTATCACACGCATTGTAGTAATCACTGGTAGGAGTTGAAGCTTGTATCCAACCAGTTGCACAATTTAATTGACTAAGTCCTCCAGGGCAGCAAGATGTATCTTCAAAAGAAGGGTTAGGAATCAGTGAGCTTGGCTGCGAGGAAATTGTATCGCAAAAACACTCAGTCGTATCATTCAAATCAATGAGTCCATCAGAGTCGTCATCAATTCCATTGTCGCAAATTTCCTGACTAAAGGAAAAAGATGAGCTAAGCATAATGATAATAAAAAAAAGTCCCTTGAATATTGATGTGTTGCTCATATTATAAAAAATAGAATTAAACTGAAAAAAACTAACTTGAATTTTTATGATGTAATCTTTTGTTTAAATGGTATTTAAAATTCCAGTAATTCATTACAATATATCACATATTTTTCAGAAAATAGCTATTTTCCAATTCATTTCCAGATTATCACCTGAAAATATGTACTTTTGAACTGGTTAATCTATGTAGTCATGCGTTTTTTTACAATCATCTGTTTTGCGGCATTTTGTCTTTTTAAAGACGGAAAGCAAGTATTTGGTCAGACTGGACCTGCAGGTGTAGGAAACTCAAGTAACAATATTTTATGGTTGCGGTCAGATGCCATTAACGGACTAATAGATGGAGATACAATAACAACTTGGGTCGATACTTCTGGAAATAACAATGATGTTTCACAACCTGTTATTGCGCTAAAGCCAGAATATGTTACGAATTCAGTAAATGGTTTTCCGGTTGTCAGTTTTAATGCTGCAAATTCAAGGTTAAGACGTAACCCTTTTAACGGTTTTGCTAGCAATGAGATAACTGGAATTTATGTCAATAAAAATTCAGAATCAAATGACGGAATAATTTCATACGCATCTGGAGGATCGAATAACGATTTTCTGTTTTATGCCAGTCAAAATATCGGTTTTTACAGGGGACCAAATGTAAATACTGGAATAAGCACAAACGATAATAATTGGCACATTATTCAGGGCGGTTGGAATAGTGTTGGCGGTAATGTTGAAATGTGGAAAGATGGCAGTAAAGATTATGTTGGAATCTCATTTAGATCCAATACAAGTATTACTGATGGAGGTTCGCTGTGTATTGCGCATGAACAAGATTCACCGGATGGCTCTTACGCATCTAATCAAGACCACACAGGCGATTTTACTGAAGTTATTATTTACAATATAGCCCTTGACAGAACAGACCATATTATTATTGCTAATTACTTAAGTGCAAAGTATGATATTGCCCTGGCCGATCATGACATTTATTTGCAAGATAACCCCGCAAATGGGGATTACGATTATGAAGTTGCCGGCATTGGTCAATTTGCAGCTGGTGTTCTTAATGATGATGCACAGGGCTCGTCTTTTGTTAGAATTCTTAATCCTTCGGGGCTTGATAATGGCGAGTATTTGATTTGGGGTCATGATGGTACAAGTGCCACCGCATCAAACATGGTGGATGTCCCGGGATCAGTTCAAGCAAGGTATGATAGAGTTTGGAGGGTGAATGAAGTTAATGTATTTGGTACTGCTGTAGATGTTGGCTCTATCGATATGCGTTGGGATCTTTCAACTTCTGGGCCTGTGACAGCTTCAGATTTAAGGTTATTAGTTGACACAGATAATGATGGGGTTTTTATAGATGAAACACCTATCTCAGGTGCCACTGATCTTGGAGGTGATATTTATGAATTTGCGGGTGTAACGGCAATCGCGAATAATGTTAGATTTACATTGGCGACCATAAACGTTCTTGCTACTCCGCTTCCTATCTCACTAGTATCTTTCTCCGGTTATGAATTGGACGAGCAGTCAAATTTGCTGCGTTGGAAAACTGCTAGCGAAACAAATAACAAATTATTTACAATGCGTAGATCCGCAGATGCCGTAAATTGGTTTGAAGTAGAGCAAATAGATGGAGCAGGAAACTCTTCGAAAGAAATAGACTATCAATTAATTGACAAGGGGTATACAAGTGATTTAACATATTATCAATTGTCCCAAACTGATTTTGATGGAAAAGAAGTGGTGGTGCAAACGATATCAGTAAAACGAAAAAAGAGAAACACTTATCAAATTTATCCTAATCCGACTGAAGGCCTCATCATAATATCTGGGCTAGATATAGTGAATACTAGTATTATGGTTTATAATAGCACTGGCAAGCAGGTGGAAGCCGAAAAAGCAGTATTAAATAATAATATAAATTTAGATTTATCTTCGTTTCCTAGCGGATTGTATTGTATAAAAATTGGAGCCGAAATAGTCAAAGTAATCGTAAAGTAAGATGTTTGGAAAATTAGTTTTTGTAGGATTGATGTGTGTTGGAATTGTTAGCTGTAAAGAAAAAAACTCTATTAAACAAGCTGAGATAGATGAAAACATCATTACGAAATATATTGAAGATAATAGTTTAGATGCCAAAGGAACAGGCTCAGGATTATATTATGTCATAGATTCTCAAGGAACAGGAAGCCAACCTAATATTACCTCAGATGTAACTGTGGCCTACAAAGGATACTTAACGGATGGAACTGTTTTTGATCAATCAGATAGTACGGGAGCAAAGTTTCCGCTTTCAAACCTAATAGAGGGCTGGAAAGAGGGATTACCATTTTTTAAAGAAGGAGGGAATGGTAAATTACTAATTCCTTCGGTGCTCGGATATGGGCCTCAAGGCAGTGGTAATATTCCTAAAAATGCGGTTATTATTTTTGATATAGCACTTTTGAAAGTAGAATGAACGTACTATATGCTACTGTTTTTCAAATTTTTAAGAAAAAATTGAACCCTTTGTCTTTTTAAGTGTAAGTAAATAAAAGTTAGTTTTTTTATGGAAAATTAACTGACATTTGATCTTACAGTTATGCAAGCTATTTCTTTTCATCTTTTTAAAACCATTCGCAGAGATGCTAGGCATTTTCAAATCATTTATTTAAGTACATTTTTGCTATATGGTATTCAGTTCTTAGATTGGGATTTCAATTACACAAAAATTCTCACAATTATTGCCAGTACTCTATCTACTCAGTGGGTATGCATAAAGTTGACTAATGGTCATGTTACAAGTCTTAAAAGTGGTTTAATCACCGCTCTCGGCCTGTGCTTACTTCTAAACTCTAGTTCGCTGTTAACTTTAGCAATAGCTGGCGTAGTAGCGATAGCGGCAAAATATACATTAAGACACAATCGTAAACATCTCTTTAATCCAGCCAATTTTGGAATTGTATTCTCCATCATCATTTTTGAAGACGCATGGATATCTCCTGGACAATGGGGCAGTAATGCCTTGTTTTTATTTGTTTTGGCTGTATTAGGAGGAATAGTTTTGCATAAGGTAGGGAGACTCGAAACCAGCATAGTGTTTTTAATTTCACTTTTTATATTAGAGTATAGCAGAACTGTTTTGTATCAAGGTTGGGAGCTTGATGTTTTACTTCATAAATTTTCAAGTGGGACTCTGTTATTGTTTACTTTTTTTATGATTACCGACCCAATGACCATTCCCAATTCAAAAAAAGCGAGAATTATTTGGTCTTGTATTTTAGCAGTAGCCACTTTTATCTGTTCTGCTTGGATGCAGTTGTATACAGCCCCTATTTGGGTGCTCTTTTGCATGGCCCCACTTACAATATTTCTCGATCGAAAAATACCAGAAAATAAATATAAATGGATAACTAAATAAATAAAACAATGAAAAATCAAATGTTATTATCAATGCTGATTCTATTAGGAGTTAGTACACAAGGATTGTCTTTCTGCGGCTTTTATGTCGCAAAAGCAGACACCAAACTATTTAATAAAACATCTCAAGTTATTTTGGTTCGTGATGGCAATAAAACAACGGTAACAATGGCTAACGATTTTAAGGGCAATGTAAAGGATTTTGCTATGGTCATTCCAGTTCCAGCTGTACTTCAACGTAAGGATATTAAAATAGCAGAGAATTCACTATTTTCTAAGTTAGATAGTTATTCAGGTCCTAGATTAGTTGAGTATAATGAGGTAAATCCATGTTCTCCTTCTATTAGCAGATTAGAATACTATGAAAATGAATCGATAAGAGAATTATCAGATATAAGCGTTACGGCTGTAAAATCTGAAAGGAGAAAAAAACTTGGAGTCACTATTGAAGCTCAGTACAAAGTGGATGAATATGACATTTTAATACTGTCAGCAAAACAATCAGGTGGACTTAAGATTTGGTTAACAGAAAATGGTTATAAAATCCCTGCAGAAGCGGAATCAGTTCTTGAACCTTACATCAAAAATAATATGAAGTTTTTTGTTGTAAAAGTAGATGCAGAAAAGCTCAACTCAATGTCCAATTTAGGATCGGTAAAAAAGTACATCAAAGATTTAGATACCGAAAATGTTCAGAACTTAAGACCGTTACAAATTACATATGAATCTCCAAAGTTTATGCTTCCGATTAGGCTTGGCATGGCGAATGCAAATGGAGATCAAGATATGATCGTATATGCCTTTACGAAAAAAGGAAGAGTGGAGTGCACAAATTACAGAACTACTAAAATTCCATCTAATCAAAATGTTCCACTATTTGTACGACAAAAATTTGGACAGTTTTATGTTGACTTATTTGAGAAGGCTCATAAAGCACAAGGAAAAGAAGCAATATTTCTTGAATACGCTTGGAATATCAGTCCTCAATTTAGAGGAATGAAGTGCGACCCATGTGTTGGACCTCCGCCAATCTTTACAGATCTAGTCAAGGCTGGAGTGCATTGGGCCATAAACAATAGTAATCAGGCAAGTGGCCAAGTATTTTTTACTCGTCTTCATGTGAGATACAGCAGGGCAACGCATCCGCGAGATTTAGAATTTCAAGTCACACCAAATAAAGAGCATTTTCAAGCAAGATATGTGCTTACCAATAGGGCGCATGGAGATTTGACGTGTGAAGCTGGACAAAAATATTGTGCTAAAGTGGTGAAAGAAAGAGCAGCTGAACTTGATAATTTAGAAAACCTAACGGCATGGAATACCGCTAAACATAGCAATTATGTTCAAGAATATTATGACTTACTTATAGACCCGAGCTTACTTAAAAGTGTTGAGCCAACCAAAAACTCAATCATCCCTATTTTGAAAAATCGAGGTAATGATCCTAAGCAAGGTTACAAGATTGGAGTGATACTCACATTCGTACTAATAATATGTGCATTGTTTTACCGCAAGAGAAAATTGCAAAAATTAGCGATATAAAAACAAACTAAATATTTAACACATGCAATTTTTAACGGTTGCATGTGTTTTTCAGCTTCTGAACAAAGGATTTAACTACCTTTGAACTGATGTTAAAAAGTGAGCTTATCAAGGAAATAGTATATAAAGCGGTCAGAAGCTCTGGTCCGGGCGGGCAGCATGCTAACAAAGTTTCGTCGAAAGTCATTCTTCAATTTGATCTCATCAATTCGGAAGTTTTAACAGAGTTTCAAAAATCAAAATTGAAAAAATATTTTTCAGGTAAGATTTCGTTAGATGGTATCATTCAATTGACCAGTGACGACAATAGAAGTCAGCATAGGAATAAAAAAATTGTTACTGATCGATTTTTTGAGATGCTTACAGAAGCATTTAAGGTAGAAAAAGTGCGGAAAAAAAGCAAACCTAGTTGGTCCTCAATTCAAAAAGTAAAAGAAGCTAAAAAGAAGCTCAGTGAAAAGAAAACATGGCGAAAAAAACCTAGACTTGATTAATTGAATGTAAAAGAATAATGTACCCCATTTTCTTTTTGAGGTATTGAATATTTAGCCTCTAATTGTTCGGCAAATACTGCTATTAGTTCAGATCCTAAACTTGGAGTAAAATTGCTCTGGTTAGCTTCATCCCCATTGTCGCCAATTTGCAGACTATACAGCTCATTTTTATGTTTTTTAAAATTAATATATATCTCTAAATCTCCGTGTTTAACTGACCCATATTTAATGGAGTTTGTTACGATTTCGTTAACAATTAAACCAACTGGTATTGCAATTTCAGCTCCTACAAGTAAGTTTGGCACGTTTAACTTGATCACCGTTGCTTTAGAAGAATTAAAAGACGAACGAATATTGCGGGTAAGAGAATCGATATATACTTTTAAGTTTATTGATGACAAGCTTTCACTTTCGCATAAAATTTCATGAATTTTTGCCATTGAAAAAATCCTGTTTTGGGCGTTTTTAATAATAGCAGATACATCTGGTTCTTCTATTTTTCCAATTTGAAGATTTAATAGACTATTAACAATTTGAAGATTGTTTTTTACACGGTGATGAACTTCTTTCAAAAGTGTTTGTATGTGTTTTTTTTGCTCTTCAATTTCATTTTTTTTATTGAGTAAAATGGTATGCTGATTTTTATTATCTGTTATATCAGCTATGGAACCGAGTACATAATAATTTCCATTATCATCTTCAACCCTTGTTTTTGATGTTAATATAGTCCGAGTAACTCCTCGCATTGTGTGATTTTCTTGATTCCAATTAACGATTCCATTTTCCAGTACTTCTTCATCCTTTTGTCTAAATATGGCAGCCTCATCCGCAGGAGAAAAGTCTTCATCTTTTTTTCCAAACAAATCTTTAGCGCTAAGCCCAAACATATCGGCAAAAGCAATATTACAAAGGACAAATTCTCGTTTACTATTTTTCATGAAGACAGGGTTAGGAATCGAATCAATAATTCTTTGCGACCAATTACTTTCTGCACTATTGCTATTTTTAAGCTGTTTGATTTCCGCTTTAAGCGCTAATACTTTATGTTCTAAATCATTTATTATTTCCTTTTCGTCTTTCATCTGATAGTGAAATATACTAATAAAATCAAATTTGAATTCGCTTTAACGCTCATTAATAATACTTGCTGAGAATTCTCACAATCTAAAAAATGCTTCTATCTTGCACCTATTAATAGAATCGATAAATAACTCAATATATTGCGATTCAGTGATAACTTAAAAATCATGGAAATACTCATCAAACAAATTACGAAGGAAATTGAAGAAAAACAGAAGGTATTTTTCTTAGATGCTGAAAATAATGAATATCAAATAGATTGGGCGCAACCAAGGTTTGAAAATGTCGGTTTTGAGTTGAAGGTAAATTCAAAATTTAACAATAAAACCTACACCTACAAAGGAAAATGCAAATTGCTTTTGGTAGGAGAGGGCAATCAATTTGAAGAACGTCATATATTTTTAAATAGACAAACTAAAGACCGATACTATTTAAACGACAAAGAATTTAAGACGAACTTCAAAAAGAAAGCAAAGAAAAAATAGAGCTTCAATTAGGCCCCTTGCAAGGCTCCCTTCTTTGACTGACGGTACAAGTAAGAATTAAAAATATTTCGCTTTGAAAAGCGCATTAATTTGTCGGTATTTACCATTTTTTGAAAAACTTGTGGAGACACCCCAAAGTATTCATAAACAGTACCATCTAAAAACGTAACTTCTAATACTTTCTTTTCATATTGAAAGTCAGCTATTCCACCAGTTGTAGTTTTAGCATTGTATGCCTCAATATTAGCTTCTTTTGTTTCTGGTGCAATGCTTACTAAAAAATGGTAACCATCAATAATTTCCTGGCTCTTTACTTCAGCTTCTGCTTTTAGAGCATCATCATCCTGAAACTTGTCTGGATGCCATTGCTTCACCAATCTACGATAAGTTGCTTTTAACGTTTTCAATTCAATGCTTCCTTCAACATTGAACATTTTTTTGTAGGCATTAATTCGTTTCATAGGTTCTCTTTTTTAAAGCGAGTGCAAAGGTATGCATAAGTTCTTAACTTGAATACAATCAAAGGTTCTTTCAGCTATATCTATGAACAGCCTTGAAAACTACTGTCTTTTTTTGTGATTTTTATGTAAAATGAACCAATTATGTATCTAACTGTAGAAGAATGTCCCAACCAATAATTAACTTTGAAATATTCATGAACAACAATAATCAAGTTCGCGGTCACTACAAATCATTTATGACTGGTTTAAATTCTTTACTATTGTTGGTTGGCCTATGTATTAGTCACTCAGTATCAGCACAGCCTGCTATCAAATCAAAGTTTTCGAATGTCAGTAAAATTTATAAACTAGATCAAGAACAATTTCAAAATCTAGTGAAGTACCAAAGCATTCACGACAGCTTAAAGCTGTTCACACATTTTGTAATGGATGTGCCAACTAATAGGGGGTTTTATGTTGATAGTGTGCCATACGGACATTATTTAGGAATTATCGCATCAGGAAGTCAAATTAACTATAAATTGTATAGTAAATCGTTCTTTAAAGTACAGTCGCACGGTTACAATAAGGAGGTTTGGCACATTATTACCGATCAGGAAGGAAAAGTGATTACGGAAGCCACCTTATCCCATCAAAACAAGGTTTACTCTTATCAAAAAGATTGTAATTGCTATCCTGTTCCTGCAAAACGAGGCAATGACACAATTCTGATAACGTATTTGAACCACTTTGAATTGTATCAATCTAAAGCTAATTATAACGAACAAGGAGAATATGAAGTTCAAAACAATCAGTACCCAAAGCAAAGACTTTCAGATATTAGAATTCTACCCGGTTATGTGGCTTTCAACCAGCCCATGTATCGTAAAAAAGACACTGTTAAAGTGAAAGCATTTTTAGTGAATGAAAAAGGAAAGATTTGGAGAAAACGAAAAGTGATTGTAAAATACACAACTCCCGAAGGGAAAACCATTGTGCTGGGTAAAATAAAAAGACAATCGGAAGGAGCGTATCAAACAGAATTTGTTGTCCCAGAAAAATATAGGCTAGGCAATTATAATTTAACGTTTTGGACCAGTTGGGATGAAGTAAAACTTCGTAGTGAAATATTTACAATAAACGACTACGAATTACAACCGGCTTACAAGTTTTCGTCTGTAGTCACTCAACCTACTTTTTATAGAGGGCAGGATGTAGAATTTAGACTAAAAGCACAAGATATTAATGAATTGCCTTTATTAGACGCCAAAGCCAAAATCAAAATTCAAGCTATTCAGCAGCATGACTTTTACGATAAGCTGTTTTATTGGACTGGAAAAGCTGACCATTATACTTTTGAAAAAGAAGTTTTGTTTGACGTAGCTGGTGAAACAATTGTAAATTTCCCCGATTCACTTTTCCCTAATACAAAAATGACTTACACAGCCAGTATTGAGTACAATAACGATTTAGGAAAGCTTTACAGTAACACAATTAATTTCACTTTTGATGCCAAACCAAGTCATTTCGAATTTCGCTTGAAAGGAGACAGCATTGCAGCTGACTACTTTAAATTTGACAAAACTGTAGTATCTAAACAATTGACTTTGCTCAGCATGCGAGGGTATGATACGATAGAATCAAAGGTAATTGAAGCGCCCTATCGAGAAAAAATTGACCTATTCAATACACTGTATGTTTTGAAACACAGAAGTGGGTTAGAGATTGGCAGAGTTAGTTTAAACCATCACAATAAAATACCTGTTTCTTTAGCTGGAAAACGAACGCATGATTCTATTCAAATTCAACTAGTGAATGATTTGCAAATGCCGGTGAGTTATCAAATTTTTAAACGTGACAAAAAAATTGCTGGCGGGCAATGGAAAAAAGGTGACAATCCTTTCATTTATCAATCATTTGATGAATCTGTAGATGATTACCATGTATTCTATTCGATACTGTGGCGAAATAAGCATTTTATTAAAGAGCAAATTTTCTATTTAGATGAAACAAAATTAAATATTAATATAAATCAACCAGACATTGTGTTTCCTGGATCAAAAGTTCCCGTTGAAGTAACGGTGACAGACTATAAAAACAGGGGAGTGGAAGGAGCTAATATTACAGCTTATTCAGTGAATGATTTATTTCCTGAATCTCCCACACCTAACTTACCATATTTTGGCAGGTTACATTCAGGTTTCATTAATAAATTTAATGTTAGGAATTCGACTTTTACGGTGAATAGAGGTACAATGCTGACTCCAAAACACCTCGATCAATTTGAACTTAGAAAAACACCTTTCTATCATTTTGCTTATGCTACAAATGGTGTTGGCATTCATCAAGATAGTATAGGCGGAGAATATTCGGAATTAGCAGTTTATACCTCTAAATTCAGTTCAATTAAACCAATTTACGCAGTTTATATAAATAACGAACCAGCCGCGATAGATGGTTCATCAAATTCAGGATTTTATAATTTTTTGAAGCCGGCAGGGAAATATGAAGTCAAGATTCGAACAAAAACCCATCAGTATACTATTAAAAATATTGAATTAATTGCCGGTGAAAAAACATACCTATGCTTAAATGAGTACTTTATTGAAGGAAACAAGAATGTAGAATATTTACAAATAGAGGATGCACCGTTTACAAAAGTTGAATGGAATTTCCTAAAACCAAATTTCATGTACCTAACAAGAAGTAACAATAATTACATTTTTGAACAAGATGGAATGCTGGTAGATATGCATCAAGTTTCGAATTATTCAATGTTTTATGACAACGGACATTGGTACAATTTTATTGGGCCGTTTAAAGAAGGAAAAGTCAATGTTTACAACCAAAAAAAGGACACCATTACCAGTTTTGACTACTATCCAGGGTACTTATATAGAATTGATAAAACGGGCACAGTAGTGATTGATCGTCCCGCACCCTCCGAACTAAGTTCAGAAAAGTTTAGACTTAATTCACAGGTTTCTGACTGGAATTTTAACTATAAAATACAGCGTTGGGAAGACTATTTAACAAAAGCTCAAACTGACCAAAAAAAACAAGACCAAAATACAGCTATTAAAAAACCACTTCCTGAAATTAACTACGACAATCCCGCACGTTTTCAGCAGTTAAAATCATTTTCACCTCAAGAATATGATAAAACAAACTATGGTGCAATTAAATTAAAAAACAATACGGGTAAAAAAATGTATTGGGTATTGTGTCATCATAAAACTAATCCTAAAGCAAATGGTGCCTTGTATACTGCTAACTATAACTACAACGGTTTAACTGCAGGTTTGTATGACATAATGGTGCTTTATTCTGATAGTTCATATTCTTTAATTCAGAATTTTAATGTGCGATCAAACGGAACCAATTTTTATAGATTAGACAGTAATGAAGTTAAGCCTGCTGATTTGGAAGTGCAAACCTATTATGAAGAAATTATTGTAAATGCCAATAAAGCACCTTTAAATAGATTTACTAATAAACCTCTGTATTTCGATAACATTAATCTAAAAACTACTGAGACAGATCAAGGGCAGACTGTGCTAAGTGGCTTTATTGTCAACACTTATCATCAGCCATTAAACAACGTAAATCTAATATTTGAAATGGAAGGGAGATTCAAATATGGAGCCTTAACCAATATTGACGGATATTTTGAACTGCCCAATGTGGTAGCTGGAATTTACACCATAAAAATGGGTAGCCAATTACCATATCAAGTCTATGAAGACTTAACAGTTAGACAAGGAATGAAAACCAGAATCGTAATAGGAAAAGATCCAGCATTACGAATCAATAGTGCAGGGGATTTAGAGGTTGATGTGGATTTTAGTCATATAGAAAATTCACCAACTCAGGCTTACTACGGAACTGCAGAGACTGTAGTTAATGGAAGTCCAAACTACTCTTATTCAAACAATATTAGTGCAAGTAAATTAACTACCAAAGACATTCAAATGATACCTGCAATGCGAAATTCTAGTGACCTACAAGCCGTTATGATATCAACTGACGGGGTAACTTATTATGAGCCACCAAACACTTTTGAAACCGCTGAATACCCCAATTTAAAAGTGGATGAGCAAGGCAATCGAATTAAGGAGTATGCTAAAAAGAAAGGCCTTGACAAAGCTACAATGGACATGATTCGTCAAAGTGATAGCCTGAACAGGATTAGAGATCATTTTAGAGATTACGGATATTGGGTACCTAATATGGTAACAGATGTCAATGGAAATGCACGTTTTACTGTTCAATTTCCAGATAATATTACCCGCTGGAAAACGATTGTGCCAGCAATGACCGGAGATAAACAAACTGGTTTAGGCATAAGATACGCGCAATCTTTTAAGCCATTGAGCGCGCACCTAGGCATTCCATCTTTTTTAATTGAGGGAGATTCAATAATGCTAGAAGGAAAAGTACTAAACTATACTAGCGATTCAATTTCAGCTAATACATGGTTTAAGTTAAATAATGACACATTAAAATCTGGAATCAAAACAACTAACAGAACCATAGCAGAGCGCTACTGGTTCTCATATCCCAGCCCAGACTCTATTCAATTGGGCTACGGATTGAAAATGGCTGATGGCTATTTAGATGGAGAAGAAAGAGACCTTTCAGTACTTACCGAATACATTAATCAAGTAAAAGGTGAGCTGTATTTAATGGATGATGATTCACTCCTCACTATTTCAGCCGATAGCAATAAACGATCTGTCTACATCTATAATAAACCTTTAGGGATTTATGAAAGGGAAATAAACAAATTAAAGAATTACAGATACGGATGTAATGAACAAACTGCTTCGAAATTGAAAGCATTATTGCTAGAAGAGAAGATTGCGAATGCATTAGAACAACCTTTTAAAGGCGCAAATACTATTAGAACTTGCATTAGGATTCTTGAAAAAAATCAAATGCCTGATGGGTCCTACGGTTGGTGGGGTAGAGCCTCTTATAAGCAATGGGTGTCGGCTTATGTTTTAGAAGCGTTGAGCTTGGCTTCAAAATCGTACAAAGTGGATAAGTATATGCTAACCGCTCGACTGCTAAGAACTAAAATGCCGCAGATGACTATTTCTGGACGATTGTCTTCTTTAAATACATTGGCAAATATTAATTACCCAATGGATTACAAATCTCATATTGAAAGATTAGATACACTAAACTTAAGTTTGAAAGATTCATTTAAATTGATACACCTAAAGCAGCAACAAAATCGGTCGGTTTCAGTTGACAAAGTTTTACAATCGGTAGTTAAAAAACCAGAAGGAGTTTTTTGGGGAGAGTCTTTGTTTAATGGCCATATTAATATTTGGGAAACTTCTGCTTTAGCCTATAAAATATTAAGAAATGTGGGAGGACATGAAAAGTTAATGAGTGAAATGAGAGACTATTTCTTACAATTAAATCCCGAAGGAAGGAACACGATTGAGCGTGCTACTTTATTAGAATTGTTTTTAGAAGATGAATTATTGGCAAATGAAACTGCCAGCGCTTTTAAAGGTGATGTATGGATTAATGATGTGAAAATTGAATCTTTCCCTTATTTCAAAACGTTCGAACCCAATGAATCTATTCATATCCGTAAATCAGGTAAAAGAGTGTGCGTTCAAGTTAATACTCATCTAATGTTAAAAAACCCAGTAGGAAACGATTCTCTTGTGACTGTATCAACTTCGTTTAAACAACGTAATCTTCAAACGGATTCATTAGTAGCAGGGAAACCAGTTCAAATGACAGTAACTGTTAATGTTAAAGAAAAAATGGATTATGTATTACTAGAAATTCCGATTCCAGCATCTTGTATTTACAATTCTCAAAAGTCGAAAGGCAATCCATACGAATCGTACAGAGAAGATTTTAGACATATGACAGCTATATCCTGCGCAAGTTTACCAAGGGGTAAGCATCTGTTTAAAATCAATTTAATCCCACGTTACGAAGGACGATTTAAAGTGGTTCCTGTAAAAGTAGAAGAGATGTACTTTCCTGTAAATGCGAATTACTCAAAAGCTAAAATAATTACAGTGCATTAGTACTAATTTTGTTGATTTCAATTTAAAACCAAAAAGTAAAACCAGCTTGACCTAACAATTCGGTAGAATTAAACAGTTTAACTGATATCTCTGAGCTTTCAAATCCATTATTTTTTTCTGTTAAAAACTTAAGACCGACACCCACCTGAGAATGAAGTGAAATGGTTTTGTTTAGAAACCACTCTCCCCTTAAGGACGGCGCAAAAACTAGTGAAGATATATCTCCTTCAAAATCTGGCCCTACATCATTTGTAATGGTTTCATTTCCAAACTGTCCAATTCCGTGCAGGCCTATCTCTAAATCCAGCTGTCCATTCCCCAAATCAACAAAAAATAAAGGTGTAAATAAACCCAAGTCTACAATAACAGTATTCCTACTGACCTTATAATCCGTAAAACCAAAACTATACTTGTATGAGTCTGATAGAAACCCCATTCCAAAAGTTCCAATTAATTTCGGCCTAAAATTTAAGGTGGCAGTGGCAATAGCACCTATATTTGTAGCTGTAGTTCTGTTTGACCCCTGACCTGTCGACGATAAATTAATCAAAGGAGTGACACCGAAGCCATAATTTTTTTCGACTCTAAAAGATTCTTTTTGTCCTTGTCCTGCGACAGAAAACATCATTAGAGTAACGAGAAATGCGGAAATTATATGCTGTTTTTTCATAACTAATGATAATCATTTAAATTTGAAATTACAAAATATTTATCTGTTTTTATATCAATCGACTCCCCTTAGACACTTATTCAGTGTCTAAAATTCCAAAACAGATTCAGTTTATAGTTTAACTACACTACCTTGAATTAAAATTGACTAGGCAATTTGGAATGAATATCGTCGCTGCAAAAAAATGTGTTGAGCCACACATTAAGTTAACCTCTTCTGATAATTTTAATACCATCAAAAATCATCTGCCAGACTTACAAAGTAATTTATCATTTACTAAAAACGCTTTCATCTGTATAAACAATCAAAGCTTACAGTTTTTTTCAAAACTTGCTAAAATGACAAAATGTGCTTATTTGAAAAAAGCGAATATCTATTGAAGTCCTGCACTTATTGATTTGGGTGAACCAAAAGAGCATTCCCTATTTTATTTCAAAGATATTAAATCTAGTTTAGTCCAAATATTAACTAAAAACTAGATTATGAAAAAAAATGTACTGTTTCTTGTTGCACTGCTACTAATAGGCACTAGTGCTTTTGCTCAAAATTGGGATGAAATGATTAAAGCAGTTGCTTCAGATAGAGCTGCAGACGATTTATTCGGTTTTACCATTAGCTTGGATGGCAATAGAGCTGCTGTTTCTTCAATTTTAGATGATGGTGTGAACACTAATGGAGCCACATTAATAGATGTTGGAGCTGTTTATATCTATGAATTATCCGGTGGGACTTGGTTAGAAACAGCTAGGCTAGTGGCATCTGACAAGGATTCCATTGACAGATTTGGATGCAGAATTTCCTTGGATGGTGATCGGATTTTGATTGGTGCCTACCTCAATGATAGAGATGAATTTGGAGGTGATACACTGGATAACGCCGGCGCAGCATACATCTTTGATTATATTGGCGGTGTTTGGCAAGAACAGGCTAAGCTAATAGCTTCTGATCGAGCCATTGATGATAGATTTGGTTATGATGTAAGCTTGAGTGGAGACAAAGCTGCTATTGGTGCATTTTTAAATGACACTGATGAGTCAGGCAATGTCGTAATGAGTAATTCTGGAGCTGCTTATGTATTTGAATTAACAGGTGGCACTTGGACTGAAACAGCAAAATTAGTGGCATCTGACAGGTCACCTGGAAACTCTTTTGGTCTGAGTCTTTCCATGAGTGGCGAAACTATTATGATAGGTTCTTATTTTAATGCAACAGATGCGGCAGGGATAAATTTCTTAACTCAAGCTGGATCAGCTTATGTATTTGAAAAAGTTGGTGGTGTATGGACTGAAACAGCTAAACTTGTAGCATCTAACCGAGAGTCTGGTGATCGTTTTGGACATAATGTTGAAATGGATGAAAACAGAGCCATTATTGGTGCTTACAATAGAGATGAAGCTGGAATTGGACAAAGTGGTTCAGCTTATATTTTTGAACGAATAGGCGGTATTTGGACTGAAACTGCTGCATTAGTAGCATCAGACCTTTCTTCTAGTGATAATTTTGGATACAGTGTTGACATTAGTGGGGACCATGCAATTGTTGGTGCCCGATTTGAGGACCAAGACAGTAATAATGCTAATACTTTTAGTAACGCTGGTTCAGCTTATGTTTTTGAACTACAGGGAGGCGTATGGGCGGAAACAACTAAAATAGTAGCTTCTGATAGAGCCGCAGAGGATCAATTCGGATTGAGTGTGGTAATTAGCGGAGATATGATAATGACCGGCGCTTATAATGATGATGAAGATGCAACAGGTGGTAATACACTAAGTAATTCGGGATCAGTGTACTTTTTTAATACTTGCATCAGCAATCCTGAGGTAACACATGCTCCCAATAATGTGCTGACAGCTGCAAGAAGTGGGGCATCTTATCAATGGATTGATTGCGACAATGGCAATGCAATCATTGCTACTGAAACCAATCAATCTTTTACGCCAACTGCCAACGGAAACTACGCTGTGATTGTAACAATTGGTAACTGCACTGATACTTCCTTGTGTACCAGTGTGACAACAGTTAGCACGAATGATGTAGAAGTAGAAACAGGACTAAATGTCTATCCAAACCCGGTAAATTCTGAATTAATAATCCAGTTTCAAAAGCCAATCGAAAGTCTGAATATAGTTAATTTACTAGGCGAAACAGTTAGAAACTTTTCATTGCCAAACAAAGTTATTGATGTTTCGGATTTGCCATCTGGAATTTACTTTGTCAACATTAAAGTCTCAGATCAAACTATAGTTAAGAAAATTATCAAAAACTAAATATAGATTATATCAACTTCAAAAAACAAATACCATGGAAAAGCAAATTAAGACTAAAACTGATCTAAATACACTCGATAAACTATTGCAGGAATTAACTTTGAAATCTTCATTAGAATGTTCCAAGGAATACGATATTTGGGACCACAGAGTAGATGCAAACAACCAAATGGAACAATGCATTGTAATAAAGAAAAGTGGAATGCATGGCGCAAAGCTCTATATTAATGGTGATAATTCAGTAAAATTAAACTATATTATACCCAGCAAAGTAATGAATGCTTATTTTGGAAAAAGTGTTAAAAGACACCGCAGTATCTTAGAGGTGATTACAGGTAAAATTAGTCAAGCTGTACTGTCTGGTTCGCAAAAAAAAGCATTTAACGAAATAGAGGAGTCCATTTCAAAAATAATAGCATGATTAAATATTTAAGTTTCGTTTTTATTCTAGTGGTTCCAAGCCTTATTTTTTCTCAAGATGGAGAATGGATTAAGACTGAGGGCGAGGTGACTGATATAGTTTACCACAGAAGTAAAAGACTATTGAAAGCTTCTGGCAGTGTTAAGTTCAAATTAGAAAACGGAGAAGAGATGACAAGCTCAGTAGAGCTTGTCAGAATTCCACTTTATGGTTGCATCAATGCAATAGGCGATAAAATATCAATTAAGTACAATAAACAGAATCCTGGTTTAGTTCAAACTCCATTGGGCAATTTTATTTTTAATTATGGAATGTATATTTTAATATTTTTAGGCATCATTTTCTCCATCAAACCATTTCTGAAAATGCGAAAGAATGCAAATGTAGCTCAGTGATTTTTTTGACCCATTAAAATTAGCCAATTCATCATTAGTTTTTAAACATCATAAAATTGAGTAAAGTCATGAGTTCAAATAACTATTTATTTGCAATATTCAATAAAATTAACACCATTTTAAAGAGTAAAAAACTGATTTTATTTCATTTAATCCTTGTTTGTACTTCAATAGGTTATGCTCAAATTGCAAAAATTGACAGTTTAAAAATTGAGTTGTTAAATCATCCAGAAAAAGATACAATTCGCGTTCAAATATTGAATCAATTGGCTTACCATCACTATCGAAATGATCCACCTAAATCAATTGAATACGCGGACGAAGCTGGCTCGCTAGCATCTGATCTAAAATTTATATCAGGAATTGCGCGTAATTTTTTTCTGAAAGGTGTTATTCACATGGAGCAAAGTAGTTTTATGGTTGCTGAAACAAATATTGATAAAGCCATTCAACTTTATGAATCAATTAAAGATGAGCACAGTATAGCAAATTGTAAAAACGGTTTGGGTGTATTGTATTTTTACCAAGGGGATAATAGACAAGCCCTTGTATACTACAGAGAAGCGCTTGCTTTAAAAGAAAAGCTAGGCATAAAAAATAATGACGGACTTTTGTACAATATTGGCAATATTTTACTGAATACAGGAGAATACGATAAAGCGTTAGCAAATTTTGAAAAGGCTTTAGTGATTAATGAAAAAGCGGATGATTTTCAAGGTATTTTAAATTGTTTAAATTCAATTGCTGATTTATATTACGTTAAGGGAAATTACCCCATAGCGCTAAAGTATTACAACGAATCTTTGCAAGTGGCAAAGAATGCGAGCGATTCAATTGGTATTTTTCAGTCCTTTATCAATACAGGAAATTTGTATCGAATGCAAAATCAAAATGATAAAGCATTACAATTTTATAATAAGGCCCTGTCGATTAAAAAAGCGCATTACAATGTCAAAAACATTACTGCCTTAAAAAATAATATAGCCGGTATATTTTACGATAATGAAGAATTTGAAACAGCGATAAAGTATTTTAAAGAATCTGTGAAATTATGCAGGAATATTGGAGATGACACACATTTAGCTACAGCTCTTAATGGCCTTGGATTTACTTACTTTGAAATGGATAAATGCCCTGTGGCCTTGAGTTATTTTACTGAGGCCAATTCAATAACTCTGAAAAATAATCAAACATATGATTTGTTAGACTCATACTATGGACTTTCGGACTCGTATTATTGCATGGGCGACTATGATTTAGCACTAAAAAATGCAACCAAATTAGCAGAATTGGCAGAAGAATATGAATATCTCGTTCATCAAAATAATGCTTACTTCAAGCTGTCAGAAATCTACAAGACAACAAAAAAATACAAAAAAGCCCTTGAGAGCCATGAGAAGTATAAGGCTTTTAGTGACAGCTTGTTCAATGAGGAAAATATTGAGAAAATTGCTAATCTAGAATACGAATATAAATATAAGCAGCAGCTAGATTCTGCAAATATTAGAGAATTACAGCTGGCAAGTGTTGTAAAAACAACATCTGAGGATTTAGAACAATCGCAGAAAAATTATTTACGATCAATTATATCTTTTCTACTTGTTTCTATAGTTTTAGGTGGAATTATTCTTTATTTGCGGTTTAGAAATATAAAAACTGAAACGCAAAATATCATCATGGAGCAAAAACTATTACGCTCACAAATGACGCCTCATTTTGTATTTAATTCTCTGTCTGTTTTGCAAGGTATGATCCTTAATAAAGAAGAAAAAAAGTCGGTCACTTACCTTTCTAAATTCTCAAAATTATTAAGAATAATTCTCGAAAACTCAAGAGATAAAACAGTGTCCTTATCACAGGAATTAAGTGCCATTGAAAACTATTTGTCACTTCAAAACCTAGCAGATGAGTCGTACAATTATGCTGTAACTGTTGCGGACAATATTGATGTCACGAAGTTTGAAATACCAGCAATGCTGATTCAACCATTTGCTGAAAATGCTATTGAACATGCATTTACAGACAATTTAGATAATCGACAAATAGAAATTCTACTTCAATTTGTCGACAAAAAATTAATCTGCACAATTACTGATAATGGTATAGGTATTAATTCCCAAAAGCAAATACTACGGAAAGACAAAAAATCGTTGGCAACAACAATTACTTCTGAAAGACTAAAAATATTATCAAAAGACTTTAGAGTGAAGGGGTCAGTTAATATTGAAGATCGGCAAAAATTTAATGATCAAGGTACAATTGTTACTTTAGAAATTCCTTATAAATTGCACGATAAATAATGAGAGCACTTGTAATTGAAGATAAAGCCTACGTGAGAAAAGGACTGATTAGTCTCCTGAAAATAGTAGAGTTTGACATAGAGATAGTGGGGGAGTGCGAGTCGGTAAAAGATGCGGTGATAGTAACAAAAGCCTGTAAACCTGAGCTTATTTTTCTAGACATTAATTTACTTGATGGTAGTGCTTTTGACTTTTTGAGTCAAACAGAAGATTTAAGTTTCAAAGTGATTTTTATTACGGCATATGAAGAATACGCTTTAAAGGCATTGAAAGCAGGCGCGGTAGACTATATTTTAAAACCTGTTGATATTCAGGATCTGACAACAGCCCTCAATAAAGTAAACAATTTGCCAATAGAAACGCAGAAAAGGCAGGTTAACACAGCGAAAGCAGTTTATACAAATGATCACTCTAAATTAGTATTATCACTTCATGATAGTTTTCAGGTGATTGATTTAAATGAACTGATGTATTGTGAATCTGACAAAGGATATACGACTTTTTATTGCAGTAATAATAAAAGGTATGTCGTGTCAAAAACGCTCAAAGAATATGATGAACGTTTGGTAGGACAAAACTTTGTTCGTGCGCACCAATCGTACCTGGTTAACCTTGCTTTTGTCGATCGATACGAAAAAGCTGGCGCTATTCATCTCAAAAATGGGCAAAAGTTGCCAGTTTCAATGAGAAAGAAAGATCATTTTATTTCAGAATTTTTGAAATGGAGTAATAGCTAGATAATACTATTCGTCAACTCAATTATAGTAAGCTACTTGCTCCAATAATATAGTATAAAGTCACAATAGTAGATTGGCCTCAATCTTAAAAATCACCTTGGTGTTAGGCCTCAAATCATTTCCAAAGTAGATTATTATTAGCAATTATGCAATAATTTATAAAACAGATCGATCGCAGAAGAATGTTTTTACATGCTGATAAATAATATTTTAGATGATCTTAATAAAATTTTTAGTTTTCTACATTTTTCTAATTCCCAACATTAGTTGCAATTTAATTGTTCAGAAGCAAGGTTATAGCTACCTTTGGCACCATAGTTGCGATAATCCAACTATAATAATAAATTATAATATGAATAAAGGAACAGTAAAATTTTTCAATGAAACTAAAGGATTTGGTTTTATTCAAGAAGACGGAGTAGACAAAGATCACTTTGTGCACATCTCAGGATTAATTGATGAAATCAGAGATGGTGACTCAGTTGAATTCGAACTTCAAGAAGGAAAAAAAGGATTAAATGCAGTAAACGTAAAAGTAGTTTAAGCTTAAATATATTTTTTTACCGAAAAGGGCAGTCTTAATTGATTGCCCTTTTTTTGTGCCACAATAACCAATGCTTAAAGTTAATAAGTACTGAATACTACACACTAAGAATAGGCTATGTTACCAAATTCTAAAGTTTGATTCACTGTTGGTTCTTCTGGTCGCTGGTTTTTGCATACCATTTGATAATTCAAATACTTTTTCTGAAACATATTCATGTAATTCTTGAATAAGAATACGACCATCTTGATCTAAGTCCGCATGACCATCTTTTAAACCAATTAGCAAACAGTAGGTAAATAAACCGTTATTCCAATTTTCTCCTTCCATTGCAAATTCAAAACCACCTGATGACGAAATAATTGTGGCTCCTGTCCCTTTTCTTAAATCGACAAATAGTTTTTTGCTCAATTCAAACGCACTTTGGTTGGTTGATTGGTTGATTGTTGCAGTGGTACCTCTAAATGAAATGTCTCCAGATTCTGAGTTAGAAACAACTGATTTAACAGCTGCTATGTCATCTTTGTCGAATTCTCCACCATGACATGCGTCAATTAACAATAGTTTTTTTATTGGCTTTATGCCATCTAACAATAATTCAAATGCCGAATACTCTATTCCATTTGATTTCGGGTCAGAGAAGTTCATATCGTTAGTAGCTAAATAATAGTCATAATTATCATCCAATACGCCATGTCCAGCAACAAAAATAATTACTTGGTCATCTCTCTCTGCAGTGCTTAAAAAAGTTCTGATTTCCTCTAGAATATCAACATTGACCTGCTCATTCTTGTACATTTTGGTTTTCACTTCATTATAAATACTTGTGTCTGATTCAAAAAAACTGGCTATATCTGTCGCGTCTTTATCAGCATAAGTGAGGTTAAATCCACTTTGTTTGTATTCGCTAACGCCAATCGACACCAAATACAAGTTGGGTTTTGTTTTTCCTGCGGAAGTATTTACTGTTATTTCTTCAAAGTAGCTACTAGCCCCTGCATTATTCAGTACAGCTACTTTAATATTGTTGGTACCCTGCTGGAGTACTAATTTGATTTCTTTAGTGAAATGAGAGCTACTAGCGGGTATTGATAGCCCTTTGCTGCCATAAATAGCAACATCATTTATCCATACTTCAATTCTATTAAGGTTTGAACTATCACTTTCTGCTTCAACGATTAATGTAATTTCTTTTTGATTTGTTCGTGTAGGGATATCCTTAGCATTTGATATTTTACATGAGGGGAGATTAAAGTTGTCATTTAACATGTCTTCTTTAAAACCTAATTTTTCTAGTCTTTTAAGATACGCACTATGGTATGCATTAATAATGTTTGTATCCGCATAACCCAATCGTTCTAGAACAATGTCTGGTCGGTTATATTTTAAATCGAATTGTTCAAAACTATACCGCTTTCCATTTACTGAAAACGCTAGAAAATCTTTCACGTCTTTGGTGGAAAAAAAATAATTGTCAGGTGTAATTAAAATTGGCGTTCCTTTAGGTGTGCTTACTAACGAAACTGTTCTTTTATCATCTGGCATTTTACTATTCCAAAATACAATTTCTCTGCTCTCAGTGGTGCCCAGAATTTCCGTAAAAGCGGATGCTTCTTTTTTTACAGTGGCTTTTCCTTCATAAACGTACTGAATCTCATATCCTTCTGCAAATTCATCATAGTCCTTGTTTTCATCAATAGGTAAACGAAAGTCATCAAAAAAGTAGACTGGTAAGGTCATTGGTGTTAATTTTACTTTAACGATATCCTCTAAATCATATCCTTGGTCCAAATAGTATTCAAACAATTCATTCTTTTCATCTTCTAACTCTTCCAAAAACGCGTAATATTCTGTGAAATAAGCCATCAGAAATGGGTACTCTGTATAATTTTCCATAAAGCGATCATATGCTTTTTGAGACACCTCCTGCTTTAATACATTGTCAACTACATGATGGCCTAGTGTGTACCGCTGCCTTCTTCCAGCTTGATTAGGTTGGCTAAACTCTCCTGTTTTTAAATTGATATATTGAGTTTGGTTTATTTTCCCTTTATCGGGGTCTCCTGTAGCAAAGGTATAATAGTGCATACCTTGGTATTCACCTACAAAAATGCCATTTGTGACTTCACTGCTAGAGTACAATAATTCATTAGTTGAAAAGTTGTACCAAGTCACTTCAAATGGCTTTTCGTCAATAAAATTTTCAGGTAATACAACCACATTTCCATCTAACAATTTAAATGTTGGAGATGATTTAAGACTTTTTAGTTTAGGCGATTGCCAAATTTTATCGCCAGATACAGTATTAAAAACGGTAATTTCTAGTCCAATTGCTAGTGCTATGCATTCACCGTTGGGACTCATAGAAAGCCCTCTAAACTTTGCATAATTTGCTTTGTAATAATTAAATATTTTACCTGAAATTGGCTTTGTCACTTCAGTAAAAGCAGGACTTTTAGTATTTATGTTTTCAGTTTGATAGAATGAAGTGTCATCTAGTGTTATAATGTTTAATCGATCAATCCATTCACATCTGTTCTCATCAGCATTATTGCTCGCAGGAGAATGATCTTGTTGCACTTCAGCAAAATTGGTTTGTAAAAAGGTATAAGATTGAGTGCCTATTTCACCAAATGTCAAGTTCGCATTTTCAATAGGTGAGCCACTTGAACTTACAAAATTCATTTTCTCTAAATCAAAGCTACAGTAGGTAAGCAGTTCTCCTTCACTAAAGGCAACAGCATAACTATTGCCAATAAAACAACCAGTAGGATTCGAGTACTCAAGATGTGGTAGAATTAATTCTACTGAATTGGTTTGTCCAAATGACAGTGCTGGTCCTAAAAACAAAATAACAAATAACTGTTTCATAATCAATTACTATCTATAAATGCGAACATAAGATGATCTGTTAATAAATATCCAGGCAGCAGAAAAAAGAATATCAATACCTGTTCTTTTATATCCTTCATTAAATAGAGCTAAGTTATCTTTTGTTTTCCACTGCTTATTTGTGATATCCCAATTAAAATTCACCATAGAACTTAATACCAAACGGTCGAATAAAACTATTCTAGGTGAAATTGCAGCACCAAAATCGAAAAAAAAATTTCGATACCTGTTATCATTCTCATTTAAAAACATACCACCAATTCCATAATTAATGTTGACAGGAATTGCATACTGAAAGTGTTTTATTTGCTTTATATTCCCCAATATATTGACGCCAATTGGAGATAGGCTTGCTGAAAATCTAAAACCATCCAATTTATAATCAATGTTTTCATCCGTTGTCCACTTTTGTGGTAAGTAATACATCACCGAAAAGCCAGCAACCTCCTCAATATAGTTTTCGGGACCACCGATATAAAGCCCAAGTACAGTTTGTTGATTACCAATATTTTGATCAAAAAAAGTGTGAAAGTCATTTCTGCGTGGATATGCGAATCCGAAGAATGGCTGGATGGTTTGCCATTTAGAATTATACGTTCTTTTGTAGCTGGCAGAATCTAAAACAAAAGGGGATTCATCTTCTGATTGACAGAAAGTCAAATTCGAAGTAAAGTAGGCCATCAGTAAAAAAATAATATTTCTTGTTGTCATGAATTGGTTTAGTAGTACTGTGATAAAGATAATAATTTATACGATTTTTTCTAAAACTTGTCATAGTTCGGAAACTACAGCTGCTATTGGCTACAAAGTTCTGTTAAACCAACTCCAAGAGCCTATTATGGTATTTCTTAAATAAAAAATAGATTAAATGCAGTAAACCTATAAAGTAGTTTAACCTTAGATATTTTTTTGAGTAGGATCCCAGTGCTTCCGATATATGAAACTACTTCTTTTTTTCTGCTATTTCATCCAAATGAATGACAAAACAAAACAATAACATAGGTACTTTTGAAGACCAATTTAATCTATACACTATGCGACACTTATCTCTGTTTTCATTTCTTTTACTTTTTATTTCTTGTGGACCATCAGCCTTACAGAATATTGATATTGAAACTCAAGTTATCGGAAAAAGCGGAATTCTTAGTTCTGTTTCTATCGGTGACTCCTGGGATGAAGTAAAAAAAATAGCTGGTGACTATTGGGAAGTAGAAGACAGTCCAGAAGATAATATTTATCAATTTCGCAAGGACATCAATCTTTCAAATGAACACATGTTTATTAGTTTCAAATTAGTGGAAGGAAAAGTAGGAGGGATGGGTTTATATATTCTGAGTGAAAACATACCTTCAGTTTCCTTTGAATTATACAAAAGTCTGATTTGGGAATTATACAGTACCAAGTTTGGAATTGATTTTAGTGATGCTCAAAAATCAATTCATGTTTTCAATAATCAAAGGTTTAAGTACTCAGTTGACCTGACAGAAGACGAAGGAAAACCAACTTCACTTTTCGTTGATTGTTATCCAGCTTAATTTTATCCTTATTTCCTTTTTCTTTTAAAATAGAATACTCCAAAAATAAGCAGTATCAATGGAATTACAACCACTAGTACTAATTGCACGGGATCTGAAAAATCGAAAGGATCATCATCTAGAAGAATTTCCTGCGGACGCTGTGCAATAGCCTTAGTGGCTAATAAAAAAAAGATTAATAGGGTAGAAATGATTTTGTGCATAATTAAAGTAAATGGCTGCACCTAAAAATAGGCATTTTTCAATTAGCTTAGAAAAAGTTTCCCGTTAAATTACATTAATAAGATAGATGTCATATTTCTGTAAACCTACTCCAATTCTAAAACCGATCACGATAAATATGGCTTCTAGTTGACGGATAGCCGTCATAAATAACTCTGAATGAGTTGATATTTATAATAATTTGATGTGTTCTGATCAAAATATTGCCATTTTTACCAATGAAAAAACAATGTCCAATGTCGTTTTTTGTATCTATAACTTGTTCACCTCCTTCACAAAATAGAACAGGCATATATTTTAAGTTTAGATTAATGCTGTCATAGTTAATTAATTGATTAGATGTTACATATTTTTCATCCTTCCAAGTATCGGCATACATTACTTTTGGTTGGATTGTAAATTGAGATTTACCGACTAAACTATCTCTACAACTGAAAAAGCCGTAAGACTGATCACCCTGCTTATAAGCAAGTACTTTTACTTCATTATTATACTGTAATAAACTAGTGATTGTTGGAATTGTTAACTTTTTAAAAGTACACGTAGGGGACTTCATTGATTTTAAAAATAAAAAGTTGGATTTAGGGTAATACATTGTTGTTTCTCCTGTGGTGTTATTGGTAGCCATTACAAAAGAAAAGTGATGAATTTGAAAATAGTTGTCGTTAAAAAAATGAGAAATGCCATAATATTTATAATTATTGCTATCCAATTTTACCTTTTCGTTTACAAAGCTGTTTCGTACTGAAAAATATAAGGTTCGCAATTCTTTTATTTCAGTAATTTTTGTTTTTCTAAGTAAAGGTGCGGGAATGGTAATGCCATGAAGTGCTAATATAGAGTCGGCACGTTGGTGGATTTCAATAGTGTCAATTGCCATTGAATTGACAAAATTTGTAGAGCTGATGAGAAGCAGAAAAATGCAGCGTTTTAAAATCATACTTTATTAAAATATAATAATACAAAGTAAATCTTTGGTTTCATTAAAAATTGATTTCATTTTTTAATAGCCCCTCTGATCTGACATTCCAACATGCCAATTACATTTCTTAAAAAAAGAAGCCAATTATTGGGCCTATGATTGAAATTACAAGAGGTAAAACTGTCAATATTCCGGCAACCAATAGGGCAGTTTTCACATAGTTTTTATCTCTTGTACTTTCTCTCCTAAAAAACTGTAAAATAGCTAGAGTAGCTAAAAATGAAGCAATGAATGTTCCTCCAAAATACAATACAAGCGCCAGAACGGCATATCCACTGCAAGCTAAATTACAAGCTAAAAGCGCAATTCCGCTGACTGAAAGTAAAAGTAAAATAACCATTAACAGTGTTAAAAATACAGCAGCTGCAGGTGGCATAATCATGGGGTCTTCTATTGCTCTTACCAAGTTAGTTGGAGGTGCGAATGACCCCATGGCAAATGTGCCAAAGAAAGAGGTTGACCCCATTAGCGCATATGAAACTCTATTTTTTAGAATGTGATTTCCTCGCGCTACTCTCAATTTAGAGAGTGCGACAGCACCTGAGCCTAAAACCATAGGTGCTAATATCATAGAGGGGGATAATTGTAATTGAAATACATTGCCAAGAAAAAAACTTGATAATGAACCTAAAACTGTAAAAGTTCCGATCAGTAACTGTGCGGAACTGACATTTTTTGAAGCCCATTTTGTAATGTTAGCGGTTCTATTTTTGCGCAGAGACAATACTGGAAGTCCTAGTAATATTAAAAAGTAGTGGAGTGCGCTTCGCTTGTTTTTGAATGATTGTTGTTTTGCTGTCTTATTTGTTCTGATTTTGTTGGTCTTCTGTCTATTATCGGTTCTGATAGCAGAATTTGAAGCAGATAAATCATTACTTATTGTCGCATGCTTTATGGGCCTTTTTCTACTGGTTCCATGGTTTGAAGGAATGGCAGTAGGAGGCGAATTGATTCCTGTGTCAGATTGTGCCTCTTCAACAGTTTTTGCTTCATGATATGAGGCTTGTTCACTTTCTATCTCTTTTCTGTCAATCGATTTACTGTGGCCTTCTTTTTTCTGTTGACCAAACTCTTGTTTAGTATGAAGCTTTAAATACTTTCTTCTATGAAAATTGTTTGAATTTGGGCTCAAACAAGAACTCAAAAATAGAAGCAATAGAATACTGATTGTTTGAGATTTCATACACTGATTTTAATCCAAATGTACTGTCTTTAATGATGTGATCAATAATTGAATTTTGCAATTGATTTTACCATTTGTGAAATATGCAAAAAAGCATAGCAGATTTTATTGTTCATTCAAAACTGTTTAATTAAGCCTATTTTGAATGAGCTAAAAACCGCAAAAATTTAGTATTATTTCTTCTGCTTTCGAATTTCCCATATCGACGCTTTGCTGAAAATCGCCACATGCCCGAGTCGTTCTGTTTAAAAGTAAATAGGCTATTCCTCTGTTGTAAAAAGCATCAGAATAGTCGTATTTTAAACTGATGGCAGTATTGTAGGAATCTAGCGATCCCTCAATATCACCGTGTAATACTTGCAGGTTTCCTTTCATGTTCCAGTATTCCGGTCTATTTTCGGAAGTATTAATGAGATAGTCAATGTCTTTTTCAGCATTCAAAAAATCTCCCAAAATCTTGTAGGTGAACGACCGATTGTAAATCGCATCCTCATAAGCAGAATCTAATGATATTGCTTCTTTATAGTCAACAATGGATCCTTGTAAATCTCCTTGTTCCTTTCTAATCAAAGCGCGCTTAAAAAAGGCAGCTTGTTGTTGGTTGTTCAACTCAATGGATTTGTTCATGTCTTGCAAGGCTAAATCAGTTTCGTCTAAAAACCGATAACACACGCCACGGTTGTAAAATGAAATAGACTGAGTTGAATCGCTGGCAATGGCCTCATTAAACCAAACTAGGGCAGTGGTATAGTCTTCCTTACTCAAAAGAATAAGTCCTAATAAATCTAATGTGAGATAGTTAGTTTGATCTAATTCATAAGCTTCTTCAACTTGTTTTTCAGCTAAGGGTATGTCGCCATTTAACAAATGCACCAATCCTTTTCTTTGCAGTTTATACACCAAATCAGAGGAGGAAAATTCACCTGAATCCAAATTCTCAAGCGCCCTTTCATACATTCCAGCCGCTATAAACCCGTCAACCTGATGTTTTAAATAGTTCACATTATTTCCGTTCATATTAATGGCCATGGTGATATCTTCCACAGCACCATAATAATCAAAAGATAAAATTCGGAGTCGTGCCCTTTGATCATAAAAAATATCGATTAAAGGGTTTAAATAAATGGCTTGATTATAGTCTCTTTCAGCTTCGTTCGTTCTCAAAATCCGCTCATTTAATTGCCCGCGTTTCATGTATGCTACAGCATATTCAGGATCTGTTTGTATGGCATTTGTGTATGAAATGAGTGCATTTTGCCACCCTCCTAATCTTAAGTGATTATCACCTTCACTCACCAGTGAAATTGCTTTTTGTCTGGCTATAGAATTTTGTGCTAAAGATTGTGTGGCAATCATCACAAAGCATAAAATAACAAGAAAACGGAAGACATTTAGACGCATGATTTTAAATCCACTTACGCCATTGTCTTGAATGGAAATGCAATTGTCTTGTCTGTCTTTTTGGTCGTTATTCATGGTTGATATTCATTTACACTAAAAACGTATTTTAAAACCAAATCCTGGATTGGGTGTACTTTGTGCCGGAACTGTAAATTTATTGTCGTGAAGGTCTAAATAATGCAAATTTTCGAGACCCTTTAACTCAATTGGTACTTGCTTAAATTGGTTATTATTTAAATACAACGCTTCTAAATGACTGAGCTTGTGAATGTCCTTGGGCAGAGAAGTTAAACTATCACCTTCAACATGTAAAGATCTAAGTTTGGGTAGTTCACTTAAAATTGAAATACTCTGATCAAATTGAAAGTGTTTTTCGTCGTTTAAGTACAATTCTTCTAAATTTACTAGCTGTGAAAAGGCCACAGGTAATGACACAAAGTCGTTACCACTTAAATCTAAAACTTTTAAGTTTTTCAGCGAAAAAAGTCCTTCTGGCAACTCCTTAATATGGTCGTTTTTAAGACTTAAATATTCTAAATTAGTGAATTTTGACCAGACAGAATCGGGTATTGAAAAAGCCTGATTACTCAAGTTTAAACGGTAAACATCCGCGGAATGAGCTAGGGCAGAGTCAATGTTAATATATTCTTTTTTAATATTAACAGTGTCTGTTTGCGTTTGACTGTGAACAGCAGATCCTGCAAGTAAACATATTGAATAGAAAACTGAAGTTAGAACTTTCATAGTGGTCGATTTTGTTTTACAAAGATACGTTGCTTTTACTATAAATTATTATTTATAGTTTTAATACTAAACATAAGTAATTTTAATGAATAGATGATTACTCACAACAAGTCACCTTACAAATCAACATCAATCTGGATTCATTTAGTCTTCATTTGCTGCTTCTTCGCTTTTAACAGGCTCATTATTTGACCATTCCTTACGTTTGGGGTAATTTTCATCTCATGATTTTTTGTTCCTGTGGTAGATGTTCCCGTATGGAATTGCCAGCATATGATGAATATCACGCCTCCTATAACATAATTCACACTAAATCTCCAAGTACTTTTTCAAATCATCTGAAGTTTTAATCACAGCTGTCATATTCTTCATTTTAAATTCAGGTCTTAGATTTCCGTTTAAATTGAGCTGTGCAAATTGATCTTGAGATAGCATAAACACACTTTTATCATCCGTAAATAGCAAAATTACATTTTTGCCAACTCCACTGCATGTAATATTGTTTGGATGGAAACTAAATGACCCATTAAAATTCAAGTCCATTACACAAACCACATGTTTGCTTGTTATTTCGTTTCCACTCTCATCAAAATAGGTAGGGGATAGCGCTAGTGGCTCTTCTAGTCGATAAATCTGGTCGCAATTATAAACGCCAAAGTCGGGTGAGCTTAAACCGTTGACCATGGAAGCGGAAAACTGTCTTGCAGCTGCAGACTTTTTTGCAATCTTGGCGTTCTCCGCTCTGATACTGTCCATTCTTGCAGCTTCTCGCTCACGTCTTAAGCGTTCTTTTTCTTCTAATTCCGCTCTTTTCCGCATTATTTCTGCTTTTTTTTCCGCCATCATGATGTCAGATATCAAAGTCATAAACGCTTTTGGTTCACCAGTAACTTCGGCAGTTTTATCTGTTTCATTAAAGGTCCTTACCATGGCTGTTAGGGTTGAATGACTGGCTATGTGATTAAAAAACCAATTCCAACTGGCCTCATCAAATTGAATGGTCGAATAATCGCTATAAACATTCCAATCGAATTCATAATGTTGTCCGTCAAAATCTAATTCCGATTTTCGAGTATATTTTACTGTTCTCACAGAGTTGCCGTAGGACACCTCCTTCTTTTTGGTCCATTTTCCGGATACATCATCCATTTGGTAAAAGGCCACTCCGCTTTCAGGTTTGGTGCAATTAAAATCAACCTTAGCAGGTTCACTCAAGGCTAATTTTTTGCCATTCTTCTTGGCTCTTATATCATACATCCCAACTGAAGAGAAATTTAAATTTTCATTTCCATTATTGTAGGTCATAGGTATACCAGAAAACACAATGTCAGCTGGGTCCTTAAATTCTTTGTATTCAATGGTAAAGTCGCCTTCAATAGGTGTGCCATCAGCATAGGTAACAGATTGACCAGATATGTGAACTGATGACCCATCTCCACATTTAATTTCACCGCCCTTTTTTCCGTTTAAGGTATAGACCTCATGTGGTGTTTGGAATGGTTTAAAAAATGATTTTAAATGCTCATAATTTAAGTCCGGTCCATAGTGGAGCACAAATCCATGAAAGTAAGTTTTTGCTTCTGCTAACGATTTGGCGCCAGTTTGTTCAATATACTTCCAGCTGGGTTCGTCTTTTGCAACTTGCGGTAAAGCGCGTTTTAAATTATTAATGCGTTGCAAATTAAGCTGATCTTGACTGAAAGAGTTGGACCCTGTATATTTAGAATACACTAAGTCGATATGATGGATTTTCTGGCCTTTCAGTTTGGCTAAATCAGCAGACTCAATGAAAGAGTTTTGACCGGTTTTGGCCTCAAGCTTAAGGGTGTGTTCAAGATTAAAGTCGTATTTTTTTACTTTTTCTCTAACAGGTTGATGTGGTTTTAAATTGGCATTTGAATAGCTTGAATTTGCTACGGTAAAAAATAAAATAAACAGGTATAAAGATTTCATACGATTTTGGTTTTTTGGTTCAATCTTATAATTGAAAGCCATTTGTTTTGTTACAGATTCGTCTTATTTTTCTTTACAAAGACGATATGTAAATCCAAAATCTCAAATACAAAGCTGCGGAACAAACAAGCTAGAAACAACAAAACTGTTTCATTCATAAATAATTTATTATGAAACTTTTGAGTGGTTTTATTTAAACTTTAACTTGAGTTTAACTATGGTTTTATTAATTTGCTAAATGATTGTTCGCCACTGGCTGAAGTAAATGCTAAGATGTAAACACCAGCAGCTAAATTTTCTGTATCAATAGAATTTTTTCCAGACAAAACTTTTGCTGTTAATTGCTCAATGCCTTGGGTGTCATATAAAAGAATAGAACCAGGCTCAGGTGCTGAAACAACAATTTGATCTGCAAACGGATTAGGATAGGCTTCTAAATCAAAACTTGTATTTTCTTCAACAGATACTGATGTAGTTATAGATAAGGAAAAAATAGTTCCACCCGGAGACCCTATTAATACACTGTCTTTGACTCTAAGTTGGGAAATGGGTCCGCTTATTGTTGTGCCATTCCAACCTGATTCTATGCAGTCGTGACAGCCAGCAATATGGCCTTCAGGTGTTACAACAGCATAATCGTCACAAGTATTTATCATGCCTTGAGAGGTAATAGGGTAGTGAGCACCATTAACCGAAAGGGTTACCAGCTCTTGATGAGAAGCGACATTGGTAACGCCGCTAAAATTTAATGTTAACGATTCAATAGGTGGCGAAAATTCAAAATTATAGTAACCATCACAATTGTTGGTGGGTGATAGTGTAAACCCTGCCATATAAGGGGACGTTTCGGTAGGGCAGTACTGATACCATGCATCAGCGCAGCCAGACTTTGTAACAGTCACGTCAGTTCCGTTGATGTTTACCGTTCCATTTAAATGACTAACAGTTTGACCAAGGGTGAAAAATGAGCAAAATGCTACCAAAGCTAATGTGTATAGTCTTTTCATCTTAACAATTTTATGATGAGTTAAAAATACTCAAACATATCTGTAATGGATTGACCGTTAGCTCAATAATTGGCTCACTTTGGTAGTTGAATATTGCTATTGAAAAAGGCTTGCCTTTAAATTACATTGTGTGGGCTGTTGTGGAATTCAATTAGTACATGCATGGCTTGACATAATAGACATTATAGACATAATAGTTGCTAAAGCGCATGATCCTCTTATTTTAGATTCATGCTGATGTACTCGCACAAACTGTTTATTTTCAGAGGAGCTCATGATTTCCGTTTCACTCCAATTAGCCTATAATGTAATTAGTTCGGTTGCTTGTCTATTTTCAATTGTTTTCATGAACCTCATAAACTCGGTTTGCGTGTAGTTTACCCTAAGCAACAGCCAAAGTTTACTTTGCTTTGGTGGAAAAGCGGTTCGCATTCCCAAAAGTTTCTTGAAAATTTTTATTCCTAGATGTTCATTTACCAAGGTAACAGAATACGTTTTTGGCTGACCCGAAGAGTAGGGAGGGAGAAGACAAATGGGTATGGAGTGGGAATTAAAGACAAAACATCTCCAGACTCTCCTTTATAGCACTATTTTTTTACCTAATGCTTGTCCACTAAGTCGAACAACA
>JBGCGA010000002.1:0-3858 GCA_045110285.1 Crocinitomicaceae bacterium
ACCGATATGAAAGTAGCAGGTGAAAGTTTGCCAGCTGGAACTTATGCAATGTTCGCAACACCAATGGAAGATGGTATGTGGAAAATTGATTTCAATTCTAACACTAAACAAGGTGGAACTGGAGATTACGACGAAAAACTAAACGTTGTTTCTGTTAAAGTAAAAGCAATAGAAAACTCTTTTAATGAGACGTTTACTATCGGATTTAATAATATTACCTCAAATTCAGCACATATTTCAGTAGAGTGGGAAAAACTAAGAGTTGATATACCATTTACAGTAAACACGGCTAAAAATGCTGAAAAAAACATTGAAGAGGCTATTGCTGAAGGAAAAGATTTAGACAAAGTATATTATAGTGCTGCATCATACTATATGAGTTCTGTTAAGGACATGAAAAAAGCAATGAAATATATTGATAAGTCTTTAAAAATTAAAGAAGTTCACGGAAGCTTATTTTTAAAAGCCAGAATTTTGCATGCTGATGGAAACAAAGAGAAAGCAATTGAAACAGCAACCCAAGCGCTGACTATGGCGAAAGAAGCTGGTTCAAAAGGATGGGCAAACTATATTGAAGGAACACTTTCAGATTGGAAAAAATAATCAGATTTAATAAAGCAATGAAAAGGAGCTCCGGCTCCTTTTTTTATGTACTTTAATTCCTTAAAAGCATTTCAATGACTACAGAACGTACCACTTTTCAAAAAGCAAAATTAATTACAGGCTTAATACTGCTAATTCTAGCACTTACTGTAATTATTCAAAATCTAGATCCAGTAAAGGTTGAAATCCTTTTTTGGGAAGTAGAAGTCAGCTTGTTTGTTTTAACATCACTAAACTTAATTGTAGGTTTCTTGTTGGGAACTTTGTTTATTACAAAAAGGAACAAGAAAATAGCCAGAGCTTCACTTCCGGATGATGTTAAAATAGAAAGTTAATTTATTGTTTCACCAAACTTCCTTCCAATTTTTTCAATTGCATTTCGGCAATTTTTGCGCCGAATTGAGCATTGGTTAAATTAACTTTTGAATTGATTAAATTGAGCTGAGCTTGCCTAAAATCAATTGAACTAACCTGGCCTAAATTGTAACGTTCTTTCGTTTTTAAAAAGTTTTGCTCACTAATGTCAACATTTACTTTTTCCGAATTTAAAATCATTAACTGGTTAGAATATTCAGCCCAAGTATTGGCTAATTCGGTATTTAAATTCAACAATATTTGCTCCTTTGATAATAGTTGATTGTCTAAATTAATTTTGGCATTCTGAACCCTTATATTTGTAGCACCACCGTCAAAAATGTTCCAATTTAAGTTTAAACTTGCATTTAAGCCAGTTATGTTTTGTGTAGCAAATAATGAAGCTGGTCCATTCTGACTATTGTTTAATCCATACGACAAATTAGTAGACACAGTTGGCACCCATCCTGCTTGATTGATTTTCAAATCGTATTCACTCATTGCAGTACTTAATGCAATTTGTTTACTTTGGTAGTTACTCTCTTCCATATTCTTTCGGATTTCTTCATAGTTTAAAAGTGAACTGACATCAACAGTTTCAGTTACCTTAAAATCCTGGTCTGCAGTTGCACCCATCAAAAAATTAAGTTGGCGCTTTGCATTGTCTAACTGAACATTAGCATTTATCAAATTCAAACTATCATTATTCACATCTACTTGGGCATTCAAAACATCTAAATTTGTCTTCTGGCCAAAATCAAATTGGTATTTAGTTCGGATATAGCGTTGCTTTGATATTTCGAAGGCCTCTTCTAAAATACTTAACTGAACCGTACTTCGTGCTATTGAATAATAGGTTGTATAAACGTTCAATAGGGAATTATCAATTTGTAATTGGCGTTGAACATCTGACAATTCATAGGCAGTTTTCAACTTTTCGAATTGATTTTTACGACTACCACCAGTGTAAATATTATAATTTACTCCCAAAGACACACCATAAGATGAAGTTTGCAATCCGTCAATAGAAATTTCATTGTTCTGCTGATCGATTACAAATGCATTATTATTGGCATAATTAGCATTTGCTTTTCCTGTTACATTAGGCAAATATCCTGAATTTTGAATTGTTTTATTGTTTTCTGCAATCAGTAAATTATTACTTGCCATTCGAATATCAAAGTTCTTTTCCATTGCAGCTGCAATGGCATCCTCAACAGTTAAAACTTGTGCCTCTATTAGTAGCGGAAGCATTAAAACACTGCCTAATATTATTGATTTTATATGTATCATATTCATATATTTAGTCATGACTTTCTTGTTCTGAAGCTAGCTCTTTAACTGCTCTTTCCACAGATTCCTTTGATGGTTTCACTCCTTCCCAGAAGTATAAAACATATACCTTAATGGTATTCATGCCTGATAAATAAACGGGTAGCAAAATTAGAGTTAGAACAGTGGCAATTAATATACCATATGCAATGGCAATGGCCATTGGAATTAAAAACTGCGCTTGTAAACTATCTTCGAAAAAGATTAGAGGAGCCAAACCTGCTACAGTTGTAATTGTTGTTAAAAATATGGCTCTAAACCGAGATTTTCCAGCTTCAATTAAGGCATCATCATAAGCCATTCCCGCCTTCAGGTTGATATTGAATTTACTGATTAAAACCAAACCGTCATTCACCATAATACCAATAAGCGCTATGACGCCTAGCATTGATAAAATATTAATTGGGAAATCGTGAAAATAATGGCCCCAACCTACTCCAATAAAGCTAAATGGTACTAAAAACAATAATAAAACAGGTTGACTATAGCTTCGGAACGTAAATGCTATTACAACATATATTAAAACCAAAATAATCAATCCTGCTGGCATTAAGGACCTCTGCATTTTAAGCGCTTCTCTATTTTGTCCCTCGTAAAGTGCAGATATTGATGGATACTTCAAGAAAATATTTGCCATAATATTGGTTTTGATATTTTCCATAAAATCAGGCGCACTTGCTTTTGGATTTACCATATTCGCATTGACTTGAATTTCCCGTTGACCATCTAAATGATTAATGGCAATTTCACCACGTTCTATCGAATATTTGGCTATTTCACTAAAAGGAACGCGTTCACCAGCGACTGACAATATTTGCATCTCATCCAAATTTTTGATGGATTGTCTTTCTCCTTCTACATACCTAACCCATACTTTAATTTCATCTTGTCCGCGCTGAAACCGTTGCACTTGACTCCCAAAAAAGGCACCTCTTACCTGACTCATGATATCATTCAAAGTAAAACCTAATAAATAGGCATTGTCCTTCAAGTTAATTTTAATCTCTTTAATCCCCTGTGGATCATTATCTGTAATATCCTTCAAACCTGACATGGCAGCCATCTCAGATTTCAATTCCGCCTTAGCGGCTTTTAATTCTGCGATATTATTACTTAGTAAAGAAACTGAAATAGGACTCCCTCCGAAAATTGTTCCTGACCCAAATGTCAAACTTTCTACTCCGTAAAATGTTCCAGATGTGTCTTGAATCACTTTTGTAATTTCATCTGCCGAAAAATCTCTAAACTCTCCTTGCAATAAATTGATGTCCAGCTTAGCAGTAGAACTTCCCGGACCAATCGTTTTAATAATATTTAATATGACTGACTCTCCACTTGGCCGTTTCTCTTGAAAAGCTTTATTCACATCCCAAGCCTTAGCTTCAATAAAAGAAATAATAGAATCTGTAGTGTTTTCATTAGTCCCTTGCGGCATATTTAGGTTAATGACAATTCTATCACTAGCAATTTGAGGAAAAAACGCGCCTCTAATGATTCCACCTCGCATAGCGCCAATGGTAATCATAAATATAGCAACCATTACACTAAAGGTGAAGAAACGATTCTTAA
>JBGCGA010000003.1:0-135821 GCA_045110285.1 Crocinitomicaceae bacterium
TTTAAATGGTGAAAAAAGTCTATTGAGGTAGTGTAAACAAAATCATCAGGATCCCATTTATCGCTAATATGTATGTCGGCTGTATTTTTAGCTTCGCCTCCACCAGGCAAATAACTTTTGATGGAATATTCTACATCCGTATTGTTATGCATAGTAACAATGGTTTTGTAGGGCTTAATGAGATCAAGAATAGTATTCGCCAGTTTAGCAGCCACCTTGATTCCTTTAGACATAAGTGGTCGCCACGATTTAATAGTTCTACGTCTGCCTTTTTTCGTGTAAATTCTATTTGGGTCCACTGAAAAGCTACGATTCCCAACATTAAAAAATACCCTACGGGTTAATTGATGATGCAAGTAAGCAAAATTAATAGCATGCCCTTGGCCAAATGCTTTTGAAACAGCAATACTAGTTTCCTCATCTTCATGAATATTTAAAAACAAAATTTTAGAGTCTGGGGCATTAAACTCCTTAATTAATTGAATAGTTGAATCTCCTAATAAAATGGGACTTTGCATAGGTGTACTTTTTTGGGCATGAAGTGTGTTAAGTGTCAATAGGAATATAAAGGGTATAAACTTCATAGTGTTATTATCAAAGATGAAACTCAAAGTTAATCTAATTATGAAAATACCAATAGTGAGCTAAATTGCTTATTTTTAAAAATTGATAGATTCAACTCGGATGAGAAAAACAATTAAGATACTTTTTTTGCTCTTTTTAGCTGTCCCAGCTTTTTCTCAAAACACCAATATTTCAGGTGTCATTAACACCTATAAAAGTGTTTCAAATATTCAGGCAAATACAATTACGGTAGCTTCTACAAGTGGCTTAGCAGCAAATGATTTATTGTTAATTATTCAAATGCAAGGCGCCACAATTAATCAATCAAATACAAGTAGTTTTGGAGACGTAACCAACTATAATAGTACCGGAAATTACGAGTATGTGAGAATTTGTCAAGTATTAAACGGTAGTGAAATTGAAACCACTCAAATACAAAGAAGTTATACAACTGCTGGAAAAATTCAACTTATAAAGGTGCCTGAATATGATGAAGCCACTGTAATAGGTCCACTAACTGCCAACCCTTGGAATGGCACAACTGGAGGTGTTTTGGTTTTTGAATGCATTAATAAGTTGACTTTTAGTAGCGATATAAATTTACAAGGGTTAGGCTTTAGAGGGGGTGCACTAAATACATCTAGCTTTAGCTGTTCATGGCTAATTAATAACGACAATTATTTTTATGATTTATCTACCGGAAGAGGGGCAAAGAAAGGTGAGGGCATAGCAGCTTACATTATTGGTAAAACGGCAGGAAGAGGCAAGCAAGCGAATGGTGGTGGTGGTGGAAACGACCATAATTCAGGCGGTGGTGGTGGCAGTAACACCAGTATTGCAGGCATTGGTGGTGAAAGAATTGGCGACAATGGATTTTCATGTTCCGGGCCAAATACAGGAATTGGAGGAGCCACACTATCTTACTCATTAAATAGAATTTTTATGGGTGGCGGTGGCGGAGCAGGTCATGAAAATAATGCCAATACAGGAACAGCTGGTTTAAACGGTGGCGGAATTGTTATTATTAGAACAGATACTTTAGTGGGGAATGCTTATACTATAAATGTTGATGGCGAAACATCAGTAGCAAATACCCAAGACGGAGCAGGAGGTGGTGGAGCAGGAGGGGCCATTTTATTAGATGTAAATCATTATTCAAATAGTATCAATGTTTCAGCAACTGGGTCAAACGGTGGTAATGTTTCAAATGTAGGAAGTGCTAATTGCAATGGGCCTGGTGGCGGCGGAAGTGGGGGTGCTTTTTTGTATTCAAATGCTACTGTTCCAGCAAATGTTAGTGCATCTGTAAATGGCGGTTCTTCTGGTACAACGCTCAGTTCTAGCCAGTCTGGTTGCAATGTAGGAGGGTCAAATAACGCTCAAAACGGTAATGATGGAATAGTACAAGGTGGTTTAACTTTTTTCGAGCCTACAAATACTATTCATACTGTTCAAAATAATATAACGGTTTGCACCAACGATAGTGTTTTTTACAATAATGCCTGGCAAACTTCTCCTGGTGATTTTTATGATACTACTGTTGGGTTTTGTGTAGATACGGTTACCATAACTTCTTTAATGTGGCACCCTGAAATCATTGACACGGTAGATTTGTTGCTTTGTTATGGAGAAAGCACAATGATTAACGGAACAGTATATAATTCTGATACGATTGGTGCTAAGGAAGTGTTTATTGCAGGTGGGCAAAACGGATGTGATAGCACAGTTATTGTAAACATTGAAATTCTGCAAGAAGCAAATGGAATAGATACTCAAGAAAGTTGCGAACCTATAATTTGGATAGATGGAAACGTCTACAATTCGAGCAATAATACGGCCATATATACGATTCAAAATGGCTCAGCTTTAGGGTGCGATAGCATTGTAACTTTGAATTTCATAAAATTGGCAGTCAATACCTCTTTAACTCAAATTGGCTTTTCACTCAGCTCTAATGCTAACGGGGCAACCTACCAATGGTTTGAATGTGAAGATGGGTTTGTACCAATTGCCGGTGAAATCAGCCAGACTTTCAATCCGACTCAGAATGGCTTTTATGCAGTTGAAGTAACTGAAAATGGCTGCACTGACACCAGTAATTGTATCGAAATTGTTGGTCTTGCAATTACCGACTTAACTCCTTTTGCTGAGGTAAACATTTACCCAAATCCAACACAAAGCAATATAGTTGTTCAATTGGGCTCGCTCGACAATGCAACTGTAAAAGTATATAGTATTGAAGGCAAGCAAATCTACCGACAAGAAAATATTACTTCCGGCGTAGTTTTAATTGACCTCAATGTAAGCGCAGGAATTTACAAAGTAGAAGTAGGTCAGGATAATTTATCGAAGCAATTCAAACTAATCGTCACCAAATAAAAAAACCACCTCAGCAAAGCCAAAGTGGTTTTAAAATTTGTCAGTCTAGCAGAAGCGAAAAAGTACTTTATACTCAATACTAACTACTCAGTACTAATTAATATCTATAGTGCTCAACTTTATATGGTCCTTCAACTGGCACATCAATATAATCTGCTTGTGCTTGTGAAAGCTCTTCAAGCTCAACACCAATTTTAGCTAAATGTAATTTTGCTACTTTTTCATCTAAATGCTTTGGTAACATATATACTTCGTTATTGTATTTATCAGAATGTTTCCATAACTCAATTTGAGCTAAAGTTTGATTCGTAAATGAATTTGACATTACAAATGATGGATGACCAGTCGCACAACCTAAATTGACTAAACGTCCTTCAGCTAATAAAATAATTTCATTACCGTTGCTGTTTAGTTTGAAAATATCAACCTGTGGTTTAATATTATCTTTAGTTGCATTGTTTTCTAAATATTTTACATCAATTTCATTATCGAAGTGTCCGATATTACAAACAATTGTTTTATCAGCCATCATTTCGAAGTGCTCTCCTCTAATAATATCAAAGTTTCCAGTTGTAGTTACTACAATGTTTGCTCTGTCTACACAGTTCTCCATTTTTTTAACCTCAAATCCGTCCATTGCAGCTTGTAAAGCACAAATTGGATCAATTTCAGTTACAATAACTCTAGCACCAGCACCTCTTAACGAAGCAGCAGATCCTTTTCCAACATCACCATACCCGGCAACAACAGCAACTTTTCCCGCCATCATTGTATCAGTTGCTCTTCTTATTGCATCAACTAAAGACTCTTTACAACCGTATTTATTATCAAATTTTGATTTAGTTACAGAATCATTTACGTTAATTGCTGGCATAACCAACGTTCCGTTTTTCATTCTTTCATATAATCTGTGAACTCCAGTTGTTGTTTCTTCAGATAAACCTTTAATTCCAGCAGTTAATTCTGGATATTTATCAAATACCATATTGGTTAAATCTCCACCATCATCTAATATCATGTTCAATGGCTTTCCACCTTCAAACCCTTTAATTGTTTGGTCTATACACCAGTCAAATTCCTCGTCAGATAATCCTTTCCAAGCAAATACTGGAACACCTGTTGCCGCTATGGCAGCTGCAGCTTGATCTTGCGTAGAAAAAATATTACAAGAAGACCAAGTAACCTCAGCACCTAATGCTGTTAACGTTTCAATTAAAACCGCAGTTTGAATTGTCATGTGTAAACACCCAGCAATTCGCGCTCCTTTTAAAGGCTGTTCGTCCTTATACTCTTCTCTTAAAGACATTAAACCTGGCATTTCTGCTTCAGCTAAAATAATCTCTTTTCTTCCCCATGCAGCTAAAGAAATATCTTTAACTTTATAATTCAATTGTTCTTGTGTAGTACTCATTGTTATAATGTTTTCTTATAATTACGGTGCAAAAGTACGAAAGAACTTTTAATTAAAAGAATTATTGATTTTGAAATACAGAATTGAAGACATTGAGGTTTCACAAGACTTTAGAATAAAACTATTGAATTACGAAATTGGCCAAGATTCTATATTGGAATTAGACATTTTAAGTGCAGAAGAATTAGAAAAGTTTAAAAATTATAAATCTGCTAAGCGACAATTAGAATTCTACTATACAAGATTGCTGTGGCAAGCTTTCAATCGTTCTGAAACTATTTCATACCGAGCCACAGGTAAACCAATGGTTGAAAAAGGCTTTCTGAGTATTTCGCACTCTAACCAATCTATTGCCATTATCTATTCAGCAGAAAAAGAACTAGGGATTGATATTGAGCCTATTTCAAAGAAAATTGAACGGGTTAAACATAAGTTTACGCATGCTGATGAGTCTTTTGAAACACTCGAAGACTTAACCAAAGCATGGTGTGTTAAAGAAGCTGTTTATAAATTAATGGACATGGATGATGTGTTTTTCATGGATCATATTTACCTAAATACAGTAGAATCAGGTCGAAAAGCTAAAATTATGGTAGATGGAATTGACATTCAACCAACATTTAATGTCAAAAAACTTGATAATGATTTAATGATGGCATGGGCTTATATTATATAAATCCAAGTAGCTACCCCTTCACCAATCTTGCCTTTGGCATCATTAAGTCACTTAAAATTTGTAATTTAGGATTAAATTCATCTGCCAAAACAATTTTTTGACACTTTCCTAGGCTTTCACCAATTCTGATAATGTCTGTATGAAAGTCTTTTCTGATTATAAAATCAGCCTTGTAAACACACAATGTTTGACAAAGGTTGACATTAATAGAGTTCAGGAAATACAGTTTTTGGAATCTTTTAATAGTTGAAATTAAAATGTCAACCCCAAAGTAGATTTCATCCTTTTGGTGCTCTATTAATTTTTCTTCATAAGCAGCATAAACTCTTAAATCGGTATTGTATTTAATATAAGCCATAAAAGCTTCCTCAAGGGCCAAAGCTTCCGCTTTATCTTTTACCAAAATAATGGCACGTGGCGCATCTTCCTCTGCTTTGAACTTTAACTTGTGAAGTATAGCAAAAATAAGCGTGGTCGTTTTTCCAGTTCCTTTTGGGCCAATACCAAATAAATCAATCCCTTGTTTAAAAAGCGGAAAAATTTTCGCTTGAAAATCGTTTGGTGTTTGAATGCCTTTAGCAGCCATTACGGCTAATAGTTCAGGATTTAATTTTTTAAAAGACATGCTAGTTTTGATTCAGTTTTTACAAAGGTATCATTATGACTCAAAAAATTGAGTTGAAAAGTTATGGGTATAATATTATCTTTACCACCAGATGAGCGCAATCGGTGAAATTTTAGAACATTCGTCAAAAAAGCTGGCCATATTAATTGATCCAGAAAAGATGCACTGTGAGCAAACACTAATGCCATTGCTAGCTAAAATTCAGATATTAAATCCACATTTTATTTTTGTCGGCGGAAGTACTGTTAGTGAATCCGAATTCAAAGCCTGTCTGTCAATTTTAAAAGCAAACACCAAAATCCCACTAATTATTTTTCCAGGATCTCAAACCCAGGTAAGCAATCAAGCAGATGCGATTTTGTTTTTGTCATTGATTTCCGGTCGAAATCCCGACTATTTAATCGGACATCAAATAAAGTCGGCTCACAGAATTAGAGAAGTTGGGTTAGAAGCTATTCCTACGGGTTATATATTAATTGATGGTGAAAAAAATTCGTCTGTAGCCTATGTCAGTCAAACCACGCCAATACCAAACGATCAAATTAGCATTGCTGTAGAAACGGCTATCGCTGGCGAAATGCTAGGCCTAAAAACTATTTTTATGGATGCAGGAAGTGGTGCAAAAAAAGCTATTTCCTCAAACATGATTAAGGCGGTTAAAGATCAAATTAACTTACCATTAATTATTGGAGGGGGAATAAGAACCATTGAAGGAGTTGAAAGTGCTTTTAATGCTGGTGCTGATGTTGTTGTTATTGGCAATAAAATTGAAGAAGACATTGATTTTTTGCTGGATTTAAAAAACAGTATAAAACACCAATAAAAAAACCCAGACATATGTTGTCTGGGCTTTCCACTATTTAACTATGAAAAAAATTGTGTGATTGATTATTCTATGTTAATCAATTTTGCTGGCTTTGGTTTTGCCTCTTCCTTTTTAGCAATTGTAATGTTTAAAATCCCATCAAAATAGTTAGCCGTAATTTTTTCTGTGTCCGCAGTCTCAGGAAGTGTAAAATCTCGTTTGAATGATGAAAAACTAAATTCTTTTCGCGTAAAAGTCTCTCCGTTCTCCTCTGTTGTTTCTTTTAGTTCTGCTGAAATACTCAATACATCTTGTTCAAGGTTAATTTTGAAATCTTCTTTCTTCATTCCTGGCGAAGCCATCTCAACAATGTAATTGTTTTCGTTTTCCTTAATATTAACAGCCGGTACAGTTACGCCTCTTTTATGAGCCGTTTGCGGCGTTAAATAATTGCTTTCGAATAACTCGTTTAAAACTGTAGGAAAGAAAGGGTTTCTTGTTTTTGTAAGTGTCATGGTTTTGTGTTTTAATTAATAATTTAATTTTTACAGAAATTCATAACTCAAATTCAATACCAATGCATTTTATCCGCAAAAATTTCAGTTTTCACCCCGCTTTAGTGACAAAAAGGCATATGCGGAAGTGTTTTAGTGACAAAAAGACAGTTTTCATGAGCTAGTAAAGATCGAAAATGTTTACTTACTTAACTATTATTGACTTTAGCATCTGTTAACAAGCGAATTAAATTTACCATCAAGATTGAGTAAGAAAAAGGAGGGAAATGATTTGCATAGGCCTGTTGATTGCAGGCACTATAATGAGTTGTCAAAAAATTGAAAAATATTATAGTGTTGATTTATTAGTTAATAAGGAATGGCTCCTTAAAAGTACTATAAAAAATAGCGAAGAGTATGCAGATAGTTGTAAGCTGGATAATGGTATGCTCTTTAATAAAAGCGGTGAAATGGTAATTAATTAGTTTTTTGTAGCAATGCAGGAATGCCTAACTACACCATAATTCAACTCAAATTTTAGCAGACCAAAGTCAAACGTCCCTGAGCCTTCAGCATTAGCATTTTGGTCAAACGGCTGGAGAGGGATACTTAAAGTTGTTTCAGTTTTTGTAGCAATAAGGTCTCTTGTTATTGAGACCCCTGGAATATTGCGCAGCACAACAGAATCTTCAGTTGACAAAAATTCAACCTTTAAATCAAAAACTTGATATTTAAAAAATTCATTGTTGTAAAAAATTGAATCTTTAACAAAATAAATCCCTGTATGCATAATTAAACATGATCCATCATCTTCATCTGCTTTACTGTCGTAATTTAAAGCTTGAGACTTGGTGCAGCCTTCTTTTTTACAGCTTGAGAATATTGCACAAAAGACTACAAGGAGTAAAATGTATTTCATATATAAATTGGTTTGTACCTATATTTAGGGTTAATAATTTATTTCAAGTAGCATATAATCATACGAATTCTAACTAAAAGTCACCTTTTTCGATTTAAAGCTACTGTTTTTCCCCTTTCCCTTTGTTTAAATAAACATCACCTGATGTGGTATATTCAATAGCTCCATTAATAATAGAACCTGATCCACTAGCATAATACGGTCCGCTTACTTGCTGCGAAGGCATTGAAAAAGAATTGCCCGTCAGAACAACTAAATAAGTTGCTCCGTCGTTCCATAAGTTTTTAAAATATAGAGTATCACTAATTGTATTTTCATATGTCACCAATAGCGTATAATCCTGAATTTCATAAAAGGAATTATCAAGAAAAGCAGAATCTTTCACTAAATACGATCCTGTATAAACTTCTCTAGGATCAGGTTCTGGTGTTAAATCTGTATAGTCACAAGACCCATCATCTTTTTCTGCTGCAGGGTCGTAATTATTTGCATCTGCATAGGTACAGCCTTCCTGTTTACAGCTAATTATTGCTAATGTAATAGCAAATAGAAACAATATGTTCTTCATGAAAAACTTTTAAAGCGTTAGTTATTTGTTAAATATACAAATTTCTAGCTTGTAAAAAGGACCTAAGCATTCATAAATTTGACACAAGTAATTCAATTAGTATCTTCATAATTCTCACTACCTTCGTCAAAAAAAAGCAATGTTACAATCCATGACTGGGTTTGGAAAAGCCACCAGTAATTACAGCCAAAAAACCATTTCAGTTGAAATTAAGTCGCTTAATTCTAAAAACCTCGATTTATTTATAAAAATGCCTAATGGTTATAAGGCGCGTGAAATTGAATTAAGAAAACGAATTGGGGACCAATTAGGCCGTGGAAAAGTGGAATGTATTATTCAAGTAGAATCTGCTGGTGAAGCAGGATCGAATCAATTGAACAAAGACATTGTTGCAAGTTATTATAAGCAATTAACGGATCTTAAAAATGATTTGAATTTGCCTGAGGCAGACTTATTGCAAATTATTACCCGAATGCCAGATGTGTTTACAACAGCTTCAAAGGCTTTGGAGGAGGGAGAGTGGGAAGCAGTGATGGAAGCAGCAAATGCCGCAATTCTTAATTTAATTGAATTTAGAAATCAAGAAGGGCAGCAGCTGATGGATGAGTTTAATATGAGAATTGATAATATTGAAACAGCATTTAATAATGTTCCAAACTACGAGAGCGCAAGAATTGACGGAATTAAAGACCGAATTGAGAGTAATTTAGAAGAGTTTGTTGGTTTAGCTAAAGTGGATAAGAACAGATTTGAACAGGAGTTGATTTACTATATTGAAAAGATTGACATTGCTGAAGAAAAATTAAGATTGTCAGGTCATTTAAACTACTTCCGCGAAGTTTTAGGCCAAACTAACTCTCAAGGAAAAAAACTAGGATTTATCGTTCAGGAAATAGGGAGAGAAATTAATACCTTAGGCTCAAAATCGTACCATGCCGATATGCAAAAGTTAGTGGTTGAAATGAAAGATGAGTTGGAGAAAATAAAAGAACAAATTTTAAATACACTATAAATTGTGGATTCTACGGCAGAAAATAGAGAGCCATTTTGGGGAGACCTTCAAGGTAAATGCATTATTTTTTCAGCACCAAGCGGAGCGGGAAAAACAACCATTGTCCGTTATCTTTTGCGTCAGGTAGACTCATTGACCTTCTCAATTTCTGCGGCTAGCCGCCAACCAAGAGGAAGAGAGCAAAATGGAGTGGATTATCATTTTTTTTCTGTTGAGGAATTTAAAGCTAGAATAGAAAATAACGAATTTATAGAGTGGGAAGAGGTGTACAGCAATAATTTTTATGGCACTTTAAAATCAGAAGTGCTGAAAGCCTGGGAAAATGGAAAAACTGTTTTATTTGATGTAGATGCTATTGGCGGCATGAATTTAAAAACCATTTTTGGTGATCGTGCAAAGTCTATTTTTATACAGCCACCCTCATTATTTGTGTTAGAACAGAGGTTAAAGAACAGGAGAACCGAAACTGACGAGCAAATTAAAATGAGGCTAGACAAAGCTAATGAAGAACTGAGCCATGCCAATGAATTTGATTACGTTTTGTTAAATGACAATTTAGAAACGGCTTGTACAGAAGTGAAAGAGGTTGTCAACCAATTTTTAGAAAATGAGTGATAATATTGTTTCCAATTTAATTTCGACGTTCGACTCTAACCCGAAAGGGGCGGAAAAAACAATCGGTTTATTTTTTGGTTCATTTAACCCCATTCATACTGGTCATTTGATTTTGGCTAACCACTTTGCCAATTATACCAATTTAGATGAGGTTTGGTTTGTAGTGTCGCCTCATAATCCGCATAAAAAAAAGGCATCATTGTTAGACGAAAACCATAGGTTAGCTATGGTAAACGAAGCCATTGACGACAACATCAAGCTAAAGGCGTCTAACATTGAATTTGAAATGCCAAAACCATCTTATACGGTGGATACGCTTGCTTATTTAAAAGAAAAACACCCAACCTATCAGTTTGCTTTAATTATGGGTGAGGACAATTTACGATCTTTCCATAAATGGAAAAACTTTGAAGTCATTCTCGAAAAGTATCCAATTTTTATCTACCCAAGGGTCTATACTGTTCAAGAATTGGAGGCACAGTCAAAAGAAGAAAACAACAAATTACAAAATCACCCAAGTATTCAGTTGATTGATGCCCCATTAATGAAAATCTCTTCCAGCTTTATTCGTAATGCCATCAAAGACAAAAAAGACATCCGTTATTTAGTTTCAGAACCGGTTTTCAAGTACTTGGATGAGATGAATTTTTATAGGTGAGAACAATGTCACATAATTGAGTAAATATTATTTGTCTAAAACTTATTATAAATTTCTGTTTTCATCTTTTTCTAACAAAAAGACCACGCACTTCATGTTATGTCTAAAACCGGTTATGAAACTATGGTGCCCAGAATTTTTTGGCGCCACCGCTATCTCTATTAGGTTATACAATTATTTAAACGCTAACTTCTCACACTTAATACTCAAAGCGCTGTTAACAATAATAATCACGCAATCACACACTACACAATCATTCTTACTACATTTATGAAGTAAAAAAAATTAAAATGAGCGATTCAACAATTATAGCCCAGGCAGATGGACATGTTTTAACCATCACAATTGACCGGCCAAGTCAGTTAAATGCCTTAAATAAAGTAACAATTCAAGCCTTGCACGACACCTTAAAATTAGCAAATGCTGATGATAATATTGGGGTGATTATTTTAACAGGGTCTGGAGAGAAGGCCTTTGTAGCAGGTGCAGATATCAAGGAATTTGCAGATTTTACAGCTGCTCAAGGTCAAGAGCTAGCTGCTGGTGGACAAGAGTTATTGTTTAATTTTATTGAGTGTATGACAAAACCTGTAATTGCGGCAGTAAACGGGTTTGCATTAGGTGGTGGATTAGAATTAGCCATGGCTGCTCATATTAGAATAGCATCCGACAATGCAAAAATGGGATTGCCTGAAGTGTCATTAGGAGTGATTCCAGGATATGGCGGAACACAGCGTTTAGCACAATTAGTTGGTAGAGGAAAAGCCATGGAAATGGTAGTGACTGCAGGAATGATTTCTGCGGAGGATGCTTTACAATGGGGCTTAGTAAATAATGTAGTTCCGCAAGCAGATTTAATAGCCACAGCCGAAAAAATGGCAAGTAAGATTTTAAGAAATTCACCAAACGCAATTGGTGCTGCTATGCGTGCCATTAATGCCAATTATACTGACGGATTAAACGGATACGATAAAGAGATTGAAGAATTCGGAAAATGTTTTGGAACCCCAGAATTTATTGAAGGAACTACTGCATTTATGGAGAAAAGGAAAGCAGAATTTAGGAAGTAAAGAGTTATTGGTTAGGAGTTACTAGTTATTAGATAATAGTTAGTGAACTAGTAACTAATAACCCAAAACTATTAACTAATAACTATAAAATTGTCATCAATAAAAAAACTAGCAGGCCAAACGGCCGTTTACGGTTTGTCATCCATCTTAGGAAGATTACTGAATTACGGTTTAGTGCCATTGCATACTGCTTTTTTCCTGAAAGAAGAGTACGGATCTGTTAGTGTTATATATGGTTATGTTGCACTTTTAATGGTGTTTTTAATGTTTGGAATGGAGACCACTTTTTTCCGATTTGTAGTTAAGTCTGAAGAGAAAGAGAAGACGTTTAACCAAGCTTTTTCAATTGTTGTCATAATCAATTTAATATTTATAGTTACACTCCTGCTGTTTTCGCAAACTGTCGCCAATTACATTAATTTTTCTGACCACAAAGACTATGTTATATGGTTCGGATTTATCTTAGTTTTTGATGCCGTTTCATCATTACTAATGGCAAAATTAAGACATCAAGACAATGCCAAAAAGTTTGCTACTATTCAATTGATTTCTATTGGAGTGAATATTTTTCTCAATCTCATATTCATGTTCTTTTTCCTTGAATCAAATCGGGAGTTTGGGATTGGTTTCATTTTTATTGCTAATCTAGCTGCCAGCTTAATCAAGTTAGTACTATTGTATAAAGATCTATTACAGTTTAGATTTGTTTGGGATAAAGTGCTAGCGAAAACCATGTTTATTTTTTCTCTGCCTCTATTAATTGGCAGTTTTGCAGGAGTTATTAATGAAACATTAGATAGAATTTTATTGGATAAAATTCTTACAAAAAGCAATAATTTGGATTATGCCAGAGCTCAAGTTGGGATCTATTCTGCTAATTATAAGCTATCAATTATCATCACACTATTTATCCAAGCATTTAGATATGCGGCTGAACCTTTCTTTTTCGCGCAAGAAAAAAACAAAGATAAAGACAAAGTGTACTCTAAGGTCATGACCTATTTTGTGATTGTGGTGTCGCTTATTTTCCTGGGAGTGACTTTATATATTGATATTTTTAAATGGTTTATCAATAAAAGTTATTGGGAAGGTTTGAAAGTGGTGCCAATTTTATTATTGGCAAATGTTTTTTTAGGAATTTATTATAACCAATCTATTTGGTATAAGCTTGCCAATAGAACTAAATTCGGCGCTTATATCGCCATTGGAGGCGCTATATTGACACTTAGTCTCAATTTTGCATTAATTCCTTACTACGGTTATATTGGTTCAGCATGGGCCACGTTAATCGTTTATTTTTTAATGATGGTTGCTTCGCACATTTTAGGACAAAAACATTATCCGATTAAGTATAATTTGCGTAAGGTGATTACCTTCTTAATTCTTGCAATTGGATTATTCTTTGTTGATAATTGGGTGTCTATCAATAATACTATCCTTAGCTATACATTCAAAACATTTCTCATAGTTTTATTTTTAGGAGGGATAATGTTTATTGAAAATCCTTTGAAGAATTTACGAAAAGCGCTATAGAAATGGTCTTGACAATATGATCACAATTTGTTAAAAATTATGAAAATAATACCTCGCCAAGTAATAAAAACTATTTTTGAGATTAGAGATGAATTTATTGAAAAGTATTTTATTGACAATGGGGTTATTTTTTTCAACTCTAATTATCTCTCAGAACATTACTGTTATTGATGAATTTGATGATTTTAAAAGTCAGTATTTAGAGAATAAGACCAATGATACTATTCACGTTTTCAATTTTTGGGCCACATGGTGTAAACCTTGTGTTCAAGAATTACCCTTTTTTGACTCTTTAAAATTTTACAATGGAAAATCCCCTATCAAACTTGTTTTGGTAAGTTTAGATTTTGAAAATCAAATTAAAACAGTATTAGAGCCCTTTGTAGAAAAAAACAATATTACGGCTGAAGTAGTTGTTTTGACTGATGGTAAGGTTAATGATTGGATTGATAAAGTGAACCCATTATGGTCAGGAGCAATACCTGCTACTTTGGTGCTTAAAGGAAATAGCAGTAATTTCTACGAGAAATCGTTTCACTCTTTTAATGAATTATTAACAACCATTTTAAAAATAGATTTATGAAAAAAACAATGACAATTTTACTAGTTGGTGCTATGATATTTGGAACCTCAATGGTATTGAAAGATAAAGAAGTAGCAACTGGTTATAAAATTGGTGACACAGCTGATGATTTTTCGTTGCTGGGTGTTGATGGTGAAATGCATTCATTAGCAGGTATAGAAAATGCTAAGGGCTATATCGTTATATTTACATGTAATCATTGTCCTTTTGCTAAAATGTATGAGGATAGAATAATTAGCTTACAAAATGAATTTGAACCCAAAGGGTATTCTGTTGTAGCTATTAATCCAAACGACCCTGCGATTGCACCGGCAGATAGCTATGAAAAAATGAAAGTGCGGGCAAAAGAAAAAGGGTTTAATTTTCCATATTTATTTGATAAAGGGCAAAAAGTTTACCCTAAATATGGGGCTACAAAAACACCGCATGTTTTTCTATTAGATGCCAATAGAGAGGTTAAATATATTGGTGCAATTGATGATAATGCTAGAAATGCTGATGAAGTAAAAGAACGATTTCTTGCAAATGCAATTGATTTATTGCTGGCAGGTAAAAAAATTAAAACAACTACTACAAAAGCGATTGGTTGTAGTATCAAAGCGAATAAATAATTTTGTGAATTACCATTGTACAAGATAACCTTTGGTGCCTAACTGATTGCAAAAAAACTTTAGGGATATGGATGGTAAAAGAGGCAAATAGTTGATAAAGAATTTATATGAAACAAAAAGACCTACTCACTGAGTAGGTCTTTTTGTTAATAGTATATTTTATTTACTTACCCATTCAATGCTTCAGCACCACCAACAATTTCTAATATCTCATTGGTAATAGCAGCTTGACGTGCTTGGTTATATTGTAATTTTAATGCTTTATTCAATTCGGTTGCATTATCTGTCGCTTTGTGCATTGCAGTCATTCTAGCACCATGCTCACCTGCATGAGATTCTAAAATAATTTTATAGAACTGAGTTTTTAATGATTTGGGAATTAACTCCGTTACAATTTCAGCTTTTGATGGTTCAAAAATATAATCTGCAGAAGAAGATGTTGTTGTTTCTTCAGCTTCCGGAGGAAGAATAGGTAAAAACTGCTCTTCTGTCACAATTTGAGTGGCTACATTCTTAAAGTGATTGTAAACAAAAACTACTTTATCAAATTTACCATCAGTGTATGCTTTCATTACTTTTTCAGCAATCGCATTTGAGTTACTAAAGTTCACTTCAGCCCAAATCTCATTCTCATTTTCATTAACAGCATCATTATTGCCGTAAAATGGTGTTTTCTTGAAAGAATCGGCTGCTTTTTTACCAATTGGCATTACCGTTACATTCTGATTTTTGTATTTATTATTACTTAAATCTAATGCTTGTTTTACAACATAGTTGTTAAAGCCACCACACAAACCTCTGTTTGAAGTTACTGGTATTAGTAGTACATTTTTAACTTCTCGCTCTTGTGCATACTCATTTTCAGAAGTATCTAAAGAAGCTGATAAGTTAGTCAAAATGTCTTGTAACTTTTCTGCGTATGGACGCATTTGAGTAATAGCATCCTGTGCACGCTTTAATTTAGCAGCAGAAACCATTTTCATGGCAGATGTAATTTGCATGGTAGATGATACCGATACAATTCTATTTCTAATCTCTTTTAAATTTGCCATAATTAAAGTTTAAAATCAGGTCTTGAAATATTCAAGACCTGATTCAATGTTTAATTTAGTATTTTGAAGCTACTTCAGTTGCTACTTTTCCTAATACAGAAGTTTCATTATCCGTATATTTTCCAGCACCTAAATTAGTCATTACGTCTTTATGCTGTGCATTTAATGTTGTAATCAAATCTTTTTCGAATTCTTTTACTTTATCAATAGGCACATTAGTTAACAATCCCTTAGTACCTGCATAAATAATTGCAATTTGATCTTGTACAGTATAAGGATCACCTTCGTTTTGCTTTAGAATCTCAACGTTTCTTGCACCTTTATCAAGTACAGATTTTGTTGCAGCATCTAAATCAGAACCGAATTTAGCAAATGCTTCTAGTTCTCTGTATTGCGCTTGATCTAATTTCAAAGTACCAGCCACTTTTTTCATTGACTTAATTTGAGCCGATCCACCAACACGAGATACTGAAATACCTACGTTAATTGCTGGACGAACACCTGCGTTAAACAAGTTAGACTCCAAGAAAATCTGTCCATCAGTAATTGAAATTACGTTTGTTGGAATATATGCAGATACATCACCAGCTTGCGTCTCAATAATTGGTAGTGCAGTTAAAGAACCGCCCCCTTTTACTAAATGTTTAATAGAATCTGGTAAATCATTCATTGTCTTTGCAATGGTATCATCAGCAATCACTTTTGCAGCTCTTTCTAATAATCTTGAATGCAAATAGAATACATCACCTGGGTAAGCTTCCCTTCCTGGAGGACGTCTTAATAATAAAGACACCTCACGGTAAGCTACTGCTTGCTTCGATAAATCATCATAAATAATTAATGCTGGACGACCTGTATCTCTGAAATACTCACCAATTGCTGCACCTGCGAAAGGAGCATAAAACTGAGTAGTAGCAGGATCAGATGCGTTAGATGCAACAATTGTTGTGTAAGCCATTGCACCAGCTTTCTCTAATTTATCAACTAAACCAGCTACTGTTGATCCTTTTTGGCCAATAGCCACATAGATACAGTATACAGGTTCACCTTTATCGTAAAATTCTTTTTGATTAATAATGGTATCTATCGCAACAGTTGTTTTACCAGTTTGTCTGTCACCAATAATAAGCTCTCTTTGCCCTCTTCCTACAGGAATCATAGAATCGATTGCTTTAATACCAGTTTGCAACGGCTCAGTTACCGGCTGACGGTAAATTACACCAGGAGCTTTTCTTTCTAATGGCATTTCATAAGTTTCCCCTTCAATTGGTCCTTTACCATCAATTGGAATTCCCATAGTATCCACAACACGCCCTACAATTCCTTCACCAACTTGTAATGAAGCAATCATATTTAAACGCTTTACTGTGTCTCCTTCAACAATGTTGTCAGATTTACCAAGTAATACAACACCTACATTGTCTTCTTCAAGGTTAAGAGCAATTCCTCTTAGTCCTCCTTTGAATTCAACCATTTCGCCATATTGTACGCTATTTAGTCCGTAAATAGTAGCAATTCCATCACCTACTTGTAGTACAGAGCCTACTTCTTCTAATTCGGCGTTTGTTTTCGCTCCTGAAAGTTGTTCTCTCAAGATTGCAGATACTTCTGCTGGTTTGATATTAGCCATGTTCTAATATTTATTTATTAAACTTCTGCTTAGTTAAGCAGTATATTTTTTAAGTTCGTTAATTGACTTGCCACTGAGGCGTCAATTTGTTTATCTTCTACATTAACGATAAAACCTCCTACTATCGAAGGATCTATTTTTTCAACGACTGATAGTTCACCTTTCACAGTTGCCTTCACTTTTTCAAGTATTGTCGTTTTTGTTTTGGCGTCTAAAGCCTCTGCTGAGGTAATAATGACATCAACAATGCCTTTGTGTTGCTTGAATAAATGAATGAAGCTATCGGCAATGGTAGGTAGCAGACTTGCTCTGTTGTTTTTTGTAATCAATGTCAAAAAATCAACTGAAACAGGTTCCATTTTACCATTAAATAACGCAGCGAAAACTTCAACTTTTTTTGAAGCATGAATGACTGGATTATTCAACATATTGACGAAATCTTTAGATTCTGCACAAACTGCTGATAATTCAACCATATCTTTATTAACTTTTTCAACTGAGTTTTGCTCAATTGAAAGATCAAGTAATGATTTGGCGTATCGAGATGCTACTAAAGTTCCTTTCATTTTCTATTAATTTAAGGTAATGTCTTCTGCTAATTGTCCGGCTAACGCTTTTTGTTTATCGCTTGAAGCTAATTCGCCTTTTACAATTTTTTCCGCAATTTCTAATGATAACGCGGCAACATGTGACTTGATTTCTGTCATAGCAGCATTTTTTTCATTTGTAATGGCTTTGTGCGCATCACTCATAATTTTATCAGCTTCTACTTTTGATTTATCTTTAGCCTCAGCAATCATTAGCTTGCTTGCCTCATTAGCTTCCTTAATAATTTGATCTCTTTCAGCCCTTGCTTCCTTTAAAAGTGTTTCATTTTCAGATTGTAGAGCAGCCATTTCAGCCTTTGTTTTATCGGCTAATGCGAGTGAATCAGAAATACTGTCTTCACGGTCTTTAACTGCTTTTAAGATGGGTTTCCAAGCAAATTTTGCTAACAATATCATTAAAATGACGAACACAATTGTTCCCCAAAAAATGATACCAATGGAAGGACTAATTAATGGATTATCCATATTTAATGTTTTTAAAAGTTAATTAAAACCAGAAAGCAGGCAATCCCTACATTCTGGTTTTGTAATAATTACTTAGCGATCATACCAACTACAACACCGAATAATGCTACACCTTCAATAAGAGCTGCTGCAATAATCATGTTCGTTTGGATTTTGTTAGTCGCTTCTGGTTGTCTTGCGATTGCGTCCATTGCTGATCCACCAATTCTACCAATACCTAAACCTGCACCTAATACTGCTAGTCCGGCTCCGATTGCTCCAACTGTTCCTGTCATAACTTACTTTTTTATATTTAACTTTAATTTACTATTTAATTAATGGTGCCCATCATCTACCGCTGCACCAATAAACATGGCCGATAGCATTGTGAAAATATATGCCTGTAAAAAGGCCACCAAGGTTACTTCCAATACGGAAATGAATAATGCCAACGGAACTGATAAAGCAGCCCAAGCAATGTTTTGATTGATGAAAATGATTCCAATGATTGAAATAACAATAATGTGTCCAGCTGTAATATTCGCAAATAAACGAATGGTTAGTGCTGCTGGTTTAATCAAAACGCCCATCAATTCAATAGGAACAAGAATTGGATACAATAGCACAGGTACACCTGGAGGCATTAACATATGCTTCCAAAATGCCCATTTTGAGTTTATTAATTGAATAATTAAAGTCATTAAGGCCAGCATTAGCGTAATGCTAATATTACCTGTCATGTTGATACCTCCAATAAAAGGAATTAAACCCAAAAGATTACCAAACCAAATAAAGAAAAATGCGGTTAGTAAATATGGCATGTACTTCATATACTTATCAGCACCAATATTTTCTTTTGAGAAATCTTTAACAAATAAAACTAATGGCTCCATCCATGAAGCAATTCCTCTTGGAGCTTCAGGCTTTTCTGTTTTGTAACGTTTTGCAACTGCTCTAAAAATGAACCACATTAAAAAAGCAACAACGAAAATTGCTGCGACTACTTTGGTGATCGAAAAATCCAGAGGTGTTTTAGCATTGTCAGCCGTATGAGTTTCATGGTTGAGGTGTAAAGTACTTTCTCCAGTGTTCAGTTGATATATTTTTTCGTGCATTTTAACAAATGACATCCCATTTTTTTCAACAATGTGATGCCCTTCATCATCATGGTGAAATTCAGAGGACATAAATGTTACCAATCCACTTTCTGTCCACAGAATAACTGGTAAAGGGATAGAAAAAGCATCATGCCCTTCGCCCCATAAATGAATATCGTGTGCATCCAAAACGTGATGAATTGGATCCATCTCAACAGTTTTTGTCGTTTCTTCTGAATGTGATTCGCTAGAAGCAAGAAGATTAACTCCTGAAAGTAGGATAGCTATTAGAAGTGCTGTTTTAATGGCGTATTTCATATCTAAATTTCTGCGCGTTAAAAGTACCTTTAACTTAAAATTTTGCGCAAAGGTATAGATAAAAACTAAATTGGCAATTTTTTTTAAAGATTTTCCTGCTTTTTCAGCTTCTTCAATTCTGCGTGTTTAACCATTTGTAGAATGATGAAAGTTTCAATAATAAGTACTGGGAAAAACACTGCAAAAAATTGATAAATAAAAGGCCTTGTGCTTTCGTCTTGATCTAGTAAAAAAGGCAATAAAAAAGTGATTGAGGCAAATAATTTAATCACTATTAATGCCAAGAAACCTTTCCCAATAAGTGTTTCGTCATTTTTTTGAATGAGAAAAATACCATAAATGCCTAGAAGAGAAAAACAGGTAAAAAAAAGATAGATATATATAACATTGAATGTGAAATAAATATCGGGAAGTAATGTAGACAATAGAAATAGATGAATCGCAGCGAGCATGATGATGATCATCAATTCAAGTAAAATGAGTTTGTGCAATTTTTCTTTTTTCATTTTAATTTTCGTGCTCTGATTCTTTGTTCATTTTTATGACATCTCTTATCACCTGATAAATTGCAATAGCGATAGCAATCAAGATTAAAGTGATTGTCCAAAGTTGATCTGTGTTTTCGTATTTATTGTCAAGGTATTGACCACCCCAGGCGCCTAGCCCAATGGTTATGGCCATTTGAAAACCTAATGCAGAATACTTAAGCGTGTTTTTTTTCATTGGCATATCTAGTATACCATTTCAGAATCTGCTTTTTCGTCAAGCAAAATATTTTCTTTGGTAGCAGGTTGTGTGGAATTCGGGTTCATTGTACATGTCCCTGTGAATTCAGCACCTTCTAGCACGCCAATTTTATGAGTAGCAATTGTTCCCTCAACCTTTGCAGTTTCTTTTAAAACTAAAAGACCATCCACCAAAATGTTTCCAATAATAGTGCCTTCAATGTCAGCATTGAGGCAAGTCATATCCCCTTCAACAACACCACCTTTCCCAAGCACAACTTTACCTTTTACAGTCAGATTTCCTGTAACTTTACAGTCTATTCTAATATTACCTTCAGTTACAATGTCACCAGTTATCGTTGTGCCTTCGCACAATCTATTCAATTGGTTAGAACTGACAGTTGCATCTTTTGAATTATTTCCTTTAAACATAATCTTATTTGCGCTAGACAAGCAAAAATACTGATTTTAATTGGAACCGTCAAAAGAAATATAACGACAGAAGGTTAGCTGTCGACAGTAATCTTCACAAGTTCAACTTTGTTGCTTGACACTTCAACAATCGAAATTAAGTACTCTTTGTAATTGAATTTTGTTCCTTTTTCGGGGATTTCTTCTAGCTCGTTAAAAATAAGGCCTCCTAAAGTTTCATACTCATCTTTTTCATCAAAATTGAAATCATATTTATCATTTAAAGTGTCTATTTCAATTCGAGCAGAAAAGAGGTAAGAATAATCGTCTAATTGTTTTTCTATCAATTCGTCTGAGTCATGTTCATCTACAATTTCTCCAAATATTTCTTCAATAATATCTTCTACTGTAATCATACCTGATGTACCACCAAATTCGTCGACAACTATTGCAACTGTTCGTTTTTGCTTTGTAAACTCTTCCAGGAGCATTTTTGCAAGTATAGCTTCTGGTACTATTGAAATTGGCAGTAATATTTGCTTGAGTGATTCCGGTTTTTTAAATAATTCGTAGGAATGAACATACCCAATAATATGGTCAATTGAGTCGCGATATACTAGAATTTTTGAAAATCCAGTTTCAATAAATCGGGCTTTTAATTCCTCTATCGATATTTCAACGTTCACGGCTGTAATTTCTGTTCGTGGAATCATGCAATCTCTTGCTTTGGTGGTTGAAAAGTCCAAAGCATTTTGTAGAATTTGTATTTCATTATCCATTTCGAATTCAGCTTCCATTCTGTCTGAAATGTCTTTCACATAGTCATCTAAATCGACTTTGGAAAATGCTTGTTTAGTGTTTTCAATGTTAACACCAAATAGCTTTAAGAATAGTTTAGATAGAAAAGTAGTGAATAAAGTTGGTAGAATTAGAGCCCAGTATATTAAAAATAGCGGCAAAGAAAATACAGATAACGACCGGTTGGGATTAATCCTGAATATGGCTTTAGGCAAAAATTCTGCAGTGACTAAAACAATTAATGTAGAAACCACTGTTTGAGCTATTAATATGAAAGCTTGATTGTTGTATACTGCCGTAAAGGAGGGTTCAAGTGCTTTTGCCATATAAATACCATATACCACCAGCGCAATATTATTGCCCAATAGCATAGTGCTAATGAATTTGGATTCATTATTAACAAAAAATGACAATAATTTTCCGTTTAAGGAACCACTGTTTCTACCTAGCTCAATTTTTAAACGATTTGCTGAAATAAAGGCTATTTCCATTCCTGAAAAAAAAGCGGATGCAATGAGTGTTGATATGATTATAATTGTAATCATTCAACGACGTCAATTTTGGAAAAAAAAGGGTAGTCAACTAGCGTAAAATCTAAAGGCTTTGTTGTAAAAAAGAATTCACTAGTTGCCGCAGCAGAGTATATTTGATTGGGCCTAGGCCTCTGGGGTTCGTCGTCCATTTTAGAATCAGAGTATTAAACTAATATACGAATTTACTAAAAATTACTGGTTTCGCATTAATCTTTTGGTAATTCCAAATCGAATCCAATGTCTTTTCTATGGTAGGCTTTGTCAAAACTAATTTTGGCAGTGTTTTCGTAACTCTTAGCAAGTGCTTTTTCAAAATCCTTGCCGTAGGCTGTGACACATAGTACCCGTCCCCCACTTGAGATTGTTTTTGCTCCATCTTGTTTTGTGCCGGCATGAAATACCAATGCATCAACTACGTCATGCATTCCACTTATTTCTTTTTCCTTTTCGTAGCTATTTGGATATCCGCCTGAAACCATCATAACAGCAGCAGCAGCTTTATCATAAAACATAATATCTCGTTCCGAAAGTGTATTTGAGGCAACCCCTTCAAACAAATCAATGATGTCTGAACGCAGTCGAGGCATAACAACTTCCGTTTCTGGGTCTCCCATTCGACAGTTATATTCTATCACATACGGATCGTTACCTACTTTTATGATGCCTATAAAAATGAATCCTTTGTAGTTTATTCCTTCTTTTCGAAGTCCTTTAACAGTTGGAATTATGATTTGATTTTCAATTTTATCCTTGAATCCGTGAGTAGCAAAAGGGACAGGAGAAATTGCTCCCATTCCACCGGTATTTAACCCTGTATCACCTTCACCAATTCTTTTATAGTCCTTTGCTTCAGGTAAAATTTTATAAGAAATACCATCTGTTAATACAAAGACTGACATTTCAATGCCACTTAAAAATTCCTCAATCACTACTTTAGAAGAAGCATCTCCAAATTTAGCGCCAGCTAGCATATTGTCTAGTTCCTTTTTGGCTTCATTTAAATCGTCAATTATCAGTACACCTTTGCCTGCAGCCAACCCGTCTGCTTTTAAAACATATGGCGATTTTAGTTTGTCTAGAAATTGATACCCGGCTTCAATGTTATCTTTTGTAAACGTAGCGTATTTAGCTGTTGGAATATTATATTTTTTCATGAATTGCTTCGAAAAATCTTTACTTCCTTCTAATTGTGCTCCATCTTTTGTTGGCCCAATTACGCCTACTTTTTTTAGGTCTTCATCTGCCAAAAAGAAATCGTGGATTCCTTTTACAAGAGGCTCTTCAGGTCCTACAACTACAATGTCAATTTTATTTTCAATCACAAAAGTTCTAATACCTTCAAAGTCGTTCACTTGCAAATCAACATTAACTCCTATTTGATTTGTTCCAGCGTTGCCTGGAGCAATAAACAATTTGTCTAATTGCGAACTTTGCGCGATCTTCCATGAAATAGCATGCTCTCTACCCCCTGATCCTAAAACTAAAATATTCATTCCAATAAATTTTTAACAAAAGTAAACCATGGTAGCATGTGACTGACATTAATTTATCAACAATACTACTTTTTTTTACCGTTTATAAATGCATGAAAAGCTACTGCATTTGCGACCGCACTTTCAATAGGAGTGAAAGAAAAATTTAAAGCTTGTTTAAGTTTAGAGTGATCGTATTTTGAGCTACTCATGGCGCTCCGCGCAGTTTCCTTGGTTATTTTGGGTCTGCGGAAAGTAATAAATGCTAGTAGTCTTTCGAGGCGCCAACCGATAGCAACTAACCATTTTTTTGCTGCAATGGTTGGAGGTTTAACTTGAAGAGCATTAGCAATATAGTCGAAAAGTGTTTTAAATTTGAGATTTTCCCCTGTTACTAAAAACCGCTCATTCATAATATTTTGATCTATAAGTTGAACCATACTCTTTGCAACATCTCTGGCATCAACAAATGCATTTTGGCCTGATGGATAAAACTTCAGTCCTTTTTTAACAGATTGAAAAATTGCCAATGAGCTTTCAGTCCAGTAGCCAGCACCTAAAATAACGCAAGGGTTCACTATTGTGGCATTTAATCCTTCTTCAATTGCTCGCCACACCTCCATTTCGGCTGAATATTTACTGACAGCATAGTTAGAATTTTCGCTCGAAGTGACCCACTGTTGCTTTTCGGTGTAGATATCACTTTTCTTTTGGCGACCGATTGCTGCTGTGGAGCTAACATGGCAAAATTGTTTTACATTAGAGGTTAATGCAATATTTACCATATTGGCAGTACCAATTTTATTGGTTTTTATCAATTTTTGAAAATCTCTTCTGTCAAATGATACATTTCCAGCACAGTGATAGACAGTTTCGCAACCAGCCATATGTGTTTCAAGTGATGGGACGTTTAATATATCACCTTTAACCCATTCAATTTTTTTATAATTCCTGTCATGGCCTTCATAAAAGGTAAAGATATCTTTTACCATTGATAAATCAGAATCTGATCGTTTAAGCGCCCGAATTGATTCTTCACGCTTGCATAATTCCACTAACAAATGTGCTCCCAACACACCTGTTCCGCCTGTTACAAATATCATTTAACAAAAGTAATGAATTATAAAAGTGTGAATGCAAAATTTAAGTTTGGATTGTTTTTTGCAAACCTTTTTTAACTCGGATGTATTTTTATAACTTTGAACCAAAGAAATAAACTTACTACCTTTATAAGGAATAAAACAGAACGAATGAAAAAAATTGGATTAACAATTCTTGCCATATCCTTGTTAGTTGGCGCAATTGGTCAGACATCTTTTAGCAAGAAAGACCTCAAAAAAATGAAATTGGAAAAAGGGATGTACGCAGTGATGTCCACCAATAAAGGAAATATTATTCTTAATTTAGAATTTGAAAAAACACCCATGACGGTTGCAAACTTTGTTGGTTTAGCGGAAGGCGATTTTACTAATGGGGACAAGACGTTTAACAAACCCTTTTACGACGGTCTATTGTTTCATAGAGTGATAGCTAATTTTATGATTCAAGGAGGAGATCCACAAGGTAATGGTCAGGGTGGGCCTGGTTATGGTTTTTATGATGAAATTGTAAAAGATTTAAAACATGATGGGCCAGGCATTTTATCAATGGCAAATTCAGGGCCTGCAACAAATGGCAGTCAATTTTTCATTACGCACAAAGCAACGCCATGGTTGAATGGAAAACATACCGTTTTTGGAAAGGTAATAAAGGGACAGGATGTAGTTGATGCTATTTTAACTAACGATACAATTCAAAGTGTAACCATATATCGAAAAGGAAAACTAGCGAAAAAATTTAATGCAACTGAAGTTTTTAAAAAAGTTTCAGCTGAAATAGAAGCGTTAGAAAAGGAGAAAAAAGAAAGAATGACTAAGTTTTTAGCCTTATCGCAAGAGGAAAAAAAAGCTGACTTTAAACGAAGAGTATTAGAGAAATACCCAAAAGCTGTTCAAACAAAATCGGGATTAATGTATGTTGTTGAAAAGACAGGAGTTGGCGAAAGTCCGAATGCGCTTGGAGGCAAGGTAAAAGTGCACTATTCAGGATACTATTTAGAAAATGGTGACAAATTCGACTCTTCGGTTGACAGAGGGGCACCTTTTGAGTTTGTATGTGGTCAAAAGCGAGTAATTGCAGGCTGGGATGAAGGTGTTCCACTAATGAATAAAGGCGCAAAATATAAATTGATTATTCCATATTGGTTAGGTTATGGGCCCAATGGTGGAGGACCTATCCCACCATATTCAGACCTTTTATTTGACGTGGAGCTTTTAGACTACTAAAAAACTACTGAATAAAAAAAGCGTCTTGGTTTTCAAGACGCTTTTTTTTTTTTTAATCTATTTTTTAAACTACTTTACTCGTTCTGCCAAACGTTCTAAGTAAGTTTTAAATTTCTTATTTTCCGTTAACTTGTTGTCACCAATTATTAGTACTGATTTAGGTTTGTGGTTTTCTAACCAAAATACAAAAGAGGATACTGATGCCATGAGTGTGCCATTGACGTCAATACTATGCGAAAACTTAGCATTGTCTGAAAACAATTCTTTTATTGCTGCGTTTTCTTTTGATATATTATAGTCTTCATGAAAAAGTACAATTGCATCAGCAAGCTCGTACAATTCTTGACTACCATCAAACACCTCGTGATTTATACCATTAATGTCTGACCATTTTTGAATAGCAGTCTCAAAGTCTTCAGATTTTCTTAAAATAATGTTTTTTAACAACATATAAAATATTATGTAGTAATTCGGGGTGCAAATGTAGTGATAATTTACCGAATCACTGATTCTCTTTGAAATTTAAAATATTTTAAAGAGTACAATTGAAAGCATAACAATAAACAAGCCATCAAAAGATGCAACGGTTGCAAAAATGCAGGCATACCAGCATAAGAAAATAGTACGCCCGTAATAAACTCGACAATAATAATTGCCAGAATATACTTCAACGAAACAAGTCCAATACTCAGCTTTCTATTTTGCCAGAGCAAATAGCCATTAACTAATAAAATTAACCAGGAAAACGATCGGTGAAATAGGAAGGTCAATGTGTTTTCAAGCTCTTCTATCCAAAATGCTCTGTCAATAGCATCTTGAACTTTAAAGTCGACCTCTTGGCGCACTTGTACTCCCATTAATATCTGAACAACGGTAAAAAAGATAGAGATGTAAAAAATTGATTTGAATAACTTGGGTAGTCGAATACTGTTGGTTGAGCTTTGGGCAATATGTATCACTTTAATTTGAATCCAAATAATAATTAATGCTAAGAGCATGTGAAGTGTTAAAACCCATGGCAACAAATTGGTGGCCACCACAATTGAACCTAACCAGCCTTCAAAAGCAATCAAGATTAAATTTAAAAATGTTAAAGCAACTAGAGTTCTTTTTTGCCTGTATTTCAAGAGCACCCAAAAAAAAGTGATCAGCACTAAATTACCAGCTAAAAAACCAACTAATCTGTTAATATATTCGGTCCAAGTTCGTTTCCAATTGAACTCTTCTTCTTTGTACAGAAACTCATCATTTTTTATGTCTTCTGCCACTTCAGAAAAACCAATCCTGCTGAGAATGCTGGTGAATTTATTTAACTTTTTAATTCTTTTTTCGAGATAAATTTCTTTGTAATTGATTGGTAATTCACTAATGTCGGTTGGTGGAATAATTTGATCGAAACATTTGGGCCAGTCTGGACAACCCATACCTGAACCAGTTGAACGCACGACACTACCTGCGATTACAACTAAAAAAATAGCAACCATTGTCACCCAAGAAAAGCGTAAAAATAACCGAGACATGTTTTTTGATTACAAATTTACACAGTTTTTGTAAGTTGTAACCTAAAACTGTCATTTGTCAGTTGTAGCCGTTAGTTTTAATAGGATCTACTTCATTTTTTACTTTAGGCCTAAAAAGTTATATTTGTATTTTTAATAAGGATGGTGTTTCTTGTAATCGTACAATTGTCTATCCGAAACAATTATTCAATGACGAAATACTTTTATCTAGTTTTAATCTTTGTTTTACCTTTTTTTTCTGTTGGACAGTCTGAAATAGGAGGATTGTCAGCTGGAATTCAGTTCAATCAAAATATTCTGCAACCTGATAATTATGATGGATTTGGGATTGGGGTTAATGCTCAATTAGATGTTTACCAAGGCTTTGGTGTTATTGGAAGTTATTTTTATGAATCGTTAAACCTAGCAAATGCAGGGAGCTTGAAGAGATTTCAAAGAGGTCTGGCAGCCAATTATTTACCATTATATAAAAAAAAGTGGTCGCCTTGGGTGCAGATAGGAGCAGTTTTTAATACGATTAATGTTCAGCCAGTTAGCTATTTATTTGCCGATAATTCCTCAAAAGTTATCACGCAAAATTACTTTTCGTTAAATTTAGGCCTAGGCGGATTATATCACGTAAACAACAACTTAACTGTAAATACCGGTATTTATTTCCAACCGCAGAACTACCCACCAAATTATATGTTGACAGTTTCTGAAAGCATAGCAGAAGTTCAAACAAATATAGTCAGTATCAATCCTCAAGTAGATCCGCTTATTTATTTCAATATTGGTTTTACTTATAAAATTGCAAAATTATGGTAGAAAGAAGTCTAGTGTTTTTGGCTTTTTTGATTTTAAATTGTGGAGTTCAGGCGCAATCTAATTCTGATTGGAAGGTAAAGGTAGGTGCAAATTATGCTCAAGGATTCATTACAGAAAACACTCAAACTATGCAATTACATGCGAATTTTGGTTTTGAAAAAGACAATTTTGAAGTAAGGGCGGACGGGTTTTATTTTTTAGGTCAGCAAGGAGACAGAGAACGCTTTTCCATTAATCATCAGTTGTTTGTGGGAGGTTATTATTATTTTTTGCAGAATAAAATGAGACCATATGTAGGCACTCAAATTGGATTGGCATATGCGCAGTCCACTGAGTATGGACTTTTAAATGGTGAAAATAATTTAAGTTTTGAGGCGGCATACAGCCCAGTATTTTCTTTTGGTGCTGGACTTGATTATAAGCTTAATGACTGGATAGATTTAAGTTTTGAGTGCCGTCAACTATACGGCAGACATATTGCTAATTCTTATCCTACCTTTTTGGATGAATTTAGGATTTCAATAGGTGTTGGGTTTTATTTAATCAATAAAACAACTAATTAAAAAGTTTTTACGTTGATTTAGGTACATACTTTAGTATCTTTAAAAGCTTGAAGTTTCTTCTACTCATATCGCTTCTTTTAACCTCCGTTTTGGTTAGTGCTTCTCACATAGTTGGAGGCGAAATGTTTTATGATTGCTTAGGAGGAAATCAGTATCGAGTAACAGTGAAAATATACCGCGACTGTAACTCAACTGGGGCGCAATTTGATCCAAATCTTCCTGTTACTGTGTTTGACGGTAACAATAATCAAATTGATAACTTTACGATTCCTTTTCCTGGTTCTACAAATCTTCAGGTAAATTTTAATAATAATCCGTGTGTTGTAATACCGAGCAACATTTGTATTGAAGAAGCTATATATCAAAAAGTAGTAACCTTACCTGCATCTTCTACCGGTTACAGTCTAGCTTACCAAAGATGTTGTAGAGGCCCAAACGTGACTAATTTAAATGCCCCAGCTGGACAAGGACTCACATTAATTGCAGAAATTCCTGTGGCAGCAATAGCTGCATGTAATAGTTCACCAAGATATAATCAAACTCCACCATTGTTATTGTGCGCCAATCAAACTTTGCAATTCGATCATTCAGCTACCGATCCTGATGGAGATTCACTTGTGTACTCCCTGTGTGCGCCTTATCAAGGTGGATCTTCAAATCAACCAGCTCCAAATCCTGCTAGCCCACCACCTTATAATTTAGTGCAATGGGGTACTGGGTTTAATTCAACACTCCCGTTTGGAAACACCTCACCTACAAACATTAACAGTTCTACGGGGTATTTAACTGCTGTACCAACTTTTCCTGGCATTTATGCGGTAGGTATCTGTGTAAGCGAGTATAGAAATGGGATCTTAATAAGCACAACCCGGAGGGATTTTTTATTTAGGGTAGTGGATTGCGAAATTGATTTAGCGGCGGCAATTACTCCTCAAGATGATTTGCCAACATTTGTAAGCTACTGCCAAGGTTTGCAAGTTTTTTTTAAGAATGAAAGCTTTGGCGGTACAATTTATAATTGGGATTTTGGGGTACCAGGTACCAATGCAGATGTGAGCACTGCTTTTGAACCGACTTATACTTTCCCTGGTCCAGGAACTTATGTTGTAACCTTGGTTGTTTCAAAGTCTCAGGGCTGTTCGGATACTACGACACAAACATTTATAATTAATGATGAAGTTCAGGCAGAATTTACTGCGCCTCCTCCGCAGTGCGTATTCGACAATAGCTATGATTTTATTGGAGATGGAATTATTCCTCCTGGTAGTACATTTCTTTGGGACTTTGGCCCCAACGCCACTCCAAGCGCTTCTACAGTCCAAAACCCCACTAATATTGTATTCTCCACTGAAGGATACCAAACCGTATTTTTTACTGTTATGTATGATGATTGTGAAGAAACCTACGAAGGCGAAGTACTTGTCTACGGGCCTCCAAGTATCGGATTTAGCGGCGACGAAGAACTAAAATGTGCTCCGTACTTAGCTAGTTTTATTAACGAATCTTTTGGATATACACCAGTATTTTCGTTGTGGGATTTCGGTGATGGGACTTCACCAAGCACTCAAACTGACCCTGAACATGTATATCAAACTCCAGGAACATATGATGTAAAGCTCACCATTTGGACCACTGATGGTTGTATTGACACACTTGAATTACTAAAAGAAGAACTCGTTGTTGTTGAGCCTAAACCAACAGCTGGCTTCACCGTCGACCCATTAATTAGAGATGAATATGAGGCAGAATTTACCTTTGTGAACACGTCTGAGGACGCCTATAAAAATTGGTTTTATTTTGGAAATGGACGTTTATCCACCTTGTCACAAACAACATATTTTTATCCCGACCCCGGTATTTATCACCCTTATCAAGTGGTTAGAAATATAGAAGGATGTAAGGATACGGCATGGGCAACAATTACCGTTGTGCCGGTTATTCCTATTATAGTGCCTAATGCATTTACACCTGACAGTGATGGCGTAAACAGAACTTTTAAACCCGTTTTATATAAACCCCAGAATTATTACATGTATATCTACAATAGATGGGGAGAGTTAATGTTTCAATCTGAGAATCCTAATGCGGAATGGGACGGAAATTATGGAGGCCAACCCGCTCAAGATGGTGTATACCTTTGGTATATTCGATACTACGAATATGATACCGGTTTACTTAAAGATATAAGAGGAACAGTTACACTAATCCGGTAATTTGTCACTTAAAAGACCAGTCATAGGTATCTAAATCTCGTACACAAGCGGTCAAAAGATCAATAGATCCTTTTATATCTGCTTTATGGGCCATTTCAATCACTTGATGTAAATGACGAGTTGGAATTGATACCGCACCTGCAATTGAGCCACCTTGAGTCATTCTCTGAATTCCTGCTGTATCAGTACCACCAGCAGTTAGAATTTCCGGTTGCCACTTAATCTTGTGCTTATCTGCTGTTTTTTTCATAAAATCTACCATTCTGTAATCACAAATAGTGCTAGCGTCCATTATTTTTATGGCAGTTCCCTCTCCTAGTTTCGTAATTTTTTCATGTGCTGCCGCACCTGGCAAATCATAAGCAATTGTTGTGTCCAGCCCAAATCCAAAATCAGGGTTTATCTTTAAAGATGACACATTTGCTCCTCTAATGCCAACCTCTTCTTGAACGGTAAAAACGCCGTAAATGTCATACGGAACATCAACATCTTTAAGCGCCTTTAGTGTTTCAATTAGTATGAATACCGCAAGCCTATTATCTAAAGATTTTGAGTTTACACATTGGCCCATTTCAATAAACTCTCGTTCTCTTGTTATTGGGTCACCAACTGTTATAATAGCTTCAACTTCTTTTTTTGACAGTCCGGTATCAATAAAGTAGTCTCCAAGTTTTGCTACTTTGTTTCGTTCCTCTTGAGTCATCACATGTATTGGCTTTGATGCCATCACCCCAATAATGTCTCGTTTGCCATGAATTATCACACGCTGAGCTGTTAAAGTTTTAGGGTCAAAACCTCCTAATGTGTGAAATCTAATAAAGCCATCATCATCTATATGAGTCACAATGAATCCAATTTCATCCATATGTGCTCCAATCATTACTTTTTTATCTGCTTTACCTTTTTTTAAAGCATATACGTTACCCATATTATCAACAGTAACTTCATCAACAATTGGAGTGACTTCTCTGATAACCAGCTCTCTTACTTTTTGTTCGAAGCCAGGTGCCCCAGGTGTTTTGCAGATTTCAGCTAGTAAAGGTATCGGAATTGACATAGTAATGTGTTTTGGTTTTTTCAAAGGTAACTCTTGTTATTTAATTAAATAGTGAATTTTAGCAGATTCTATATTTAGAGTATATGGAAGAGAAATATGATTAAACAAAAACACCAGCAATAACTAATTGCTGGTGTTTTAAAATCAGATTTATACCTGAAATTAGTACTACAAAGTTTACTCGATAATCAATTTAAATTGCTGCTTCTGTTGATGATCATTTGTTACTTCAACAAAATATAAACCAGGTGCAGATTCTAACTTAAATGTATGATTTGAATTAGATAGTTTGTCAGTTGCGTATACTAACTTTCCATTTACGTCATAAACATTAACCCTAACATTGCTTAGTTCTTCAAAAGCAATATTTACTATTCCTGTACTAGGATTAGGGAATATATCAATAAGGTCAAAGCTGCTTTCTAACACGCTTACAGAACTAATTAGGAAACAAGCCGACGTATCAACACAAGTTCCATTATCTATCTCTACAGCATAATTTCCATTTGTAGAAGCAGTAAATATTTGATTCGTCTCTCCACTAATTTCACTGAAGTTATTATCACAATCTAACCATCTGTATGTAACACCACCAGCTGTATTTGCAGACAAAGTAATTACATCTACTACCGATACTGAATTGTCTAATGTTAAAATTGTCAAATCAATTGTTACAACAGAGTCGCACCCGTTAATTGTAGTTAACGTCTCTGTATAGGATCCACTTGTTGTATAAACACTTCCACTATTACTAACAAAGCTATCACAAGCTATTTCTGTTACCGTTGTTGCTGCAGGCAAAAAAAGTTCAAGGTTAATTGTAATCACTAAGTCACAACCAAAACTATTTGCAATGGTATCAAAATAAACGCCGCTGGTAGTATATGTTTCGTCGCCACTTGGCACAGTATAACTTGTTCCGCAAATGTTTTCGTTAAAGGTAATAGTTGTTGAGTTATTTACAGTTAAATTAATAGTAATAACTGAGTCGCAACCTAAATGATTTGCAATGGTATCCATATACATTCCGCTTACAATATATGTTTCGTCTCCACTTGGAACTGTGTAAGTATCACAAACTGTTACATCAATAGTCTCAAATGTTGAGCCTAAAACTGTTAAGTTAATAGTGAAAATTGAATCACAACCAACTGTATTTGTTAGCGTATCTGAATATGTTCCCGAACTAGTCAATGTCTCATCACCACTTGGTACCGTGTAAGTATAACAAACCGTTGTATCAATTACTGCTGCAAGAGTTGATGATAATACTGTTAAATTGATTGTAATGACAGAGTCACATCCATTCACATTTGGAATGGTATCGGAATAAACTCCGCTAAATGTATAAACTGCGCTTCCACTTGGCACCGTGTATGCGTCACACACTGTTTCAGATCTTGTGCTAAAAGTTGTCCCATTAATTGTTAAGTTAATTGTTATAACAGAATCACACCCTAAAACGTTAGAGACCGTATCGTTATAGACGCCACTTGTTGTATACGTCGAGTCTCCACTTGGTACAGTGTATGTATAGCATGCCACTCTATCAATTGTTGATGTTGTCTCATCACTAATTGTTAAATTAATAGTGATCACTGAATCACAACCAACAACAGTATTTAGTGTATCACTATAAATGCCACTCACTGTATAAGATTCATCACCACTAGGCACAGTATAAGTTAGTCCAGTTCCACAGAGTATTTCAGTGATAGAAGTTATCGTGGAATTATTGACAGTTAAATTGATTTCAATAACTGAGTCGCAACCCACTGCATTTACTAAAGTGTCAGAGTACACGCCACTGACTGTATAAGTTTCGTCACCACTTGGCACTGTGTAGGTATCACATACTGTTTCAGAAATAGAGTTAGTTGTTGATTCTAAAATTGTTAAGTTTACAGTAAGAATAGAATCGCAACCAAAAGAGTTGACTAGTGTATCGTTGTAGATTCCGCTTACTGTATAAGTTTGATTGCCGCTTGGTACCGTATAACTATCGCAAGCTGTTTCGGTTATGCTATTAAAGGTTGATCCATTTACCGTAAGGTTAATAGTTATAACCGAATCACATCCCGATACGTTAGCAATTGTATCATTGTATGTGCCACTAATAGTGTAAGTTTGGTTTCCACTCGGTACTGTGTACATGTAGCAAACCACTTCAGTAATTGTATCAAAACTTTCAGTACTAAAGCTTAAGTCAATAATCAGAATAGAATCGCATCCTGCAACTGTAGATAATGTATCATTGAATACACCATCAGTAGAATATGTCTCATCTCCACTTGGTACAGTATAGCTTAATCCACTTCCACAAATTATTTCGGTAACATTTGTTGTAGTAAAAGTATTGACTGTTAAGTTGATGCTTATGATTGAGTCACAACCATTAGCATTTGGCAAAGTATCTGAATAAGTTCCACTTGTAATGTAGGTTTCATCACCGCTTGGCACTGTGTATGTATCACAAACTACAGGAGATATTGAACCTGTTGTGTTGTTAATTGTTAAATTTATTGTAATTATTGAATCGCATCCTATTGTATTTGCAATAGTATCGCTGTAGGTTCCACTTGCTGTATATATTTCATCACCACTTGGCACAGAATAACTTGCACACTCAGTTATATTTAATGTACTACTTGTTTCTCCAATTACAGTTAATGTTATGGTAATTACAGAATCACATCCCGTTGCGTTTTGAAGTGTATCGTTATAAGTCCCTGAATTAGTGTATGTAAAGGCTCCACTAGGCACAGTATATGAATTACAAACTGATTCGGTAATTGAATTTGTTGTTTCCGCACCAAAAGTTAAATTTATTGTGATGACAGAATCACAACCTGAGACTGTTGGAATAGTATCTGAATATGAACCAGAAATTGTATATGTTTCATCACCACTAGGTACGGTGTAACTTGCACCAGCGGAGCAAAAAAGTTCAGTTATTGTTGCTGTACTGTTAGTATTAATTGTTAAGTTAATTGTAATGATTGAGTCACAACCTTGTGCTGTTAGGAGGGTGTCTGAATATGAACCAGAAACTGTATAAGTTTCATCACCACTTGGCACCGTGTAGGTTTCACACGCCGAAGGAGTAATTGTCGATAATACGGTGCACAAGCATGCGCTATCAATTCCTCCAGGACTCCCAAAAAGTAAACTTGAATTAATTGTAATGCCAGTTGAAAAAGTTGAGGCAGACCAATTAGCTCCATCCGTATTATCTACAGAGGGATCACACAAAACAAGTGAGGTTCCACCACCATCTGGTGAAGTTGGCCAAGGTGCTGCATTATTATATGTTAGTGAATCAACAAGAAGGCTATTGTTATCTTTAATTGTAATTGCTTCTCCGCCGTTAAGAAGTCCACCAGAAGTGAATTCGTAAGCACCAATATATCCGAAAGTACTTACCATGGCCAATGAGTCAACAGCAACAACAACAAATTCATCAGCTAAGAGATTGATGTTCGGAAAGGTAAAAACAAAACCGTTGCTAAAAGTATATCCGTCCAGGTTAATAGTTGCTGAGCCGTTATTATAAACCTCTACATATTCCAAGGAGTCAGATCCAGACTCTGGCGGATTATAACTTATTTCAGTGATTACTAAATCTGCTTGAGCTTGCAAATGGAGAGTAAAAAATGATAGGATTGAAAACAAAAAGTACTTCTTTAGCATATTATATATTATTAATTTTTGCAAAGATGAACCTTTTTTTTCATGACACAAAGAAAGAAGCATAATTTTTGATTATGAGATAGTTCAATTAAAATTATGTGTCAGTTAAAATCCCACTCAAACCCAATTAACAGGACCTTTATATTTTAGAAGTGGAGTCAATAGGCCTTACCTATGAGAGTGAAGTGTTTTATTGTGCGCGCCTTGGATAACGTTTCAAGTTAATGCGATATGCTAACATTACAGGTAATCCAATAAAAATAGCTACTAATAACAACCAACCTTGTAATGTGGGCTTTATTGAATAGTCATCAGGCAAAGTCTTGACAGTAAAAAATTCTGAGAAATTCACTTCTTTTAAAAAGGTGATGCCATTTGCTTTTACTTCAGCTTGGAATAATTCAACTTTGTAAAAGTAAAAGAAGAACAATAGCACAACATTAACTCCAATAAAAACGAGAATTGATTTTTTCATACTGTAAAAATAAAAAATGCTGACCAACAATTGACCAGCATTTATTCTTTTAATTTGATTTTTAGGGACTAGCAATACTCATCAAATGCCATCTCTAAATTTTCAGCAATCATATCAGCCGTTCTGCCTTCAATATGATGACGCTCCAAAAAATGAACAAGTGTTCCGTTTTTAAACAGGCCTACTGATGGAGATGAAGGAGGGTAAGGCAATGTATATTTTCTTGCTTGGTTTACCGCGTCTCCGTCTACTCCTGCAAATACTGTTGTTAATTTACTTGGTAATTTTGAGTGTTTAGAAGCCTTAATCACACCTGGGCGCAAACTGCCTGCTGCACAACCACATACTGAATTGATTACAACTAATACAGTGTCATTTGATTTGTCGTTTAAAACAGTGTCCACTTCTTCTGGTGATTCCAAGCTCTTAAATCCTGAGGCAATTAATTCCTCTTTCATTGGTTTTGTTAATTCTGGTGGGTACATTTCTATTTGTTTAAAATTGTTACTACAAAGTTAAGTTAAATATTTTTCAAATCTTGTAATATTAACCTCGTCGTTTAAAGGGGCGTTATTATTCAAGTGTTCAACCAGCTGGGAGGCAAAATATGGGGCCAACATAACACCTTTAGTCCCTAGACCATTGAATATAGCAAGTCTCGAATTTTGGTGATGCGTCCCAACTAGAGGTCTTCGGTCTATAACAGTTGGTCTAATTCCTGCCTGCTGTGTAATAATTTCGTAATCAAAATTTGCAAAAGCTTTTAATCTTTGAATCAGGTTATTTTTACCTGCTTCCGTAATTTCCGGCTCTTTTTTTTCCCAATTATAAGAAGCGCCGAGTTTGTATAGTTGATTTCCCAAAGGTTTTACATACATTCCTCTACTTAGTGACCCCTCAAAGTTGTATGTTTTTGTCCTGATAATCAAAGTATCACCATGCGTGCCATTTAGCGGTAAGTAATTAAAAAAAGGATTTTTCTTTATACCATAACCTTCGCAAAAAATAACTTTTTCAAAAGTAAGATTCTCGTAAATATTGCCCTGTATCTTATTATAATTAAAGTTAGTTTCTATAAATTCAATACCATTTTTTTTAAAAAATAATTTGGATAGTTTCATATACTTTGAAGCATTCAAATGCCCTATTGTGTTAACTGATCCAGTACCATAAGGAATGTCAACGTCAGGTATCGATATGTTCTTGACTTCACCAAAGTATTCTTTGTAAGAGCTGCTATTTTTTTTAATCATCCAATTATTTTCCTCTTCTACTGAATTAAAAATTTTCACAATGGGATGAAAATCTCTGATTGTTTCACCAAGCTCATTTTCTATATTCTGAAACAACTGGTCAGCTGCAGGAAGTAAATCTGAAGCCATCCAACTCATATTCATTTTTTTAAAAACAATAGGGTTGATCATACCAGCTGCTGCTTCTGAACAGGTGTTAATTGCAGATGCGACTATTACGAATGGTATTTGTTTAAAGAATAACTGCCAAGCAATTGTAGTGCCCGCAATTCCAAATCCAACAATGATATAAGGTTGTTTTTGCATAGTGAAAGAAAGAACAAAAGTAGTGGTTTGTTTCTAAACTCTAACAGCCAGCGTAGCTACACTAATCTTGCAGTTAATTTCTGACAGAATTGCTGCTGCGCAAGACTCAATAGTGGCACCGGTCGTAAGCACATCATCCACCAGTAGAATATGTTTTCCCTCCAAATTATCTTTCTTATTAAGGCTGAAAATTGCCTTTACATTATCCCATCTATCATATTTGGAAAAAATGGTTTGAGACTGATTTATTTTGATTCTTTTTAGCGCATCATTATTAATCGGAATATCTAAATATTTTTTAATACCTTCTGCCAATAATAGGCTTTGATTGTAACCTCTTTGCTTTAATTTTTTAGGATGCAATGGTACAGGAATAAGCACATCAAAGGAGTGATTTTTTGGAAGCAATTCACCCATGATTTCACCCATGTGACTCGCTAGTCTTTTTTTATTCTGATATTTTATAGCATGTAGTATTTTCTGAGTATGAGTACCTTTCTGATAGTTATATACGCTGAATACCTGATGAATTTCAATTCTTCCCCAAAATATTTTTTGAATAGAAGCTAGCATTGTTTTGTGTCTATCAATGTACGGTAAATTGAATTTACATGTTAAACATATAAAATTTTCAGTATGTACCAGATGATTTTGACAAATCTCACAATTATTAGGATAAAAAACATCTAAAATTGAATAGCTTACAAAACGCACTAATTTCATTTTTAATTTATTAAAAACATTGAATGCAAGTTATCCTAAATTTTTCACATTTCAAAGTTGGTAAGTCACATGGAAATAATGAACGATATAATATGAATATTGCCTAACTTGCCGTCAGTAAAATTTAGGGTCATTTTATGATTAAAAAATGTGTTGTTGAAAATTGTGGAGAAGTTGTTAGTCTAAATTTATATTCTGCTTAGAACCCAAAGTTATTCAACTCTATTTTTTGTTTTAATTGTCTTATTTTATACTATTTAGTGTGGAGTCATTAGTTCAATTGTTGAAAAACATATCGTATTTGTGAATTGTTTTATGTTGTTTTATCCCGAAATAATAGCAACTTTTGTAATCTACTTTCTGTGCTAAAAAAAGACATTTTTTTCTACAGAAAAGCAACAATTATTAGGATATCCCTAAAACTGCCAGAAAGTAGACAAAACATTAATAAAATTATAGAATTATGGCTGAATTAGAAGAACCTATTTTAACTAACAACCCCAATAGATTTGTTTTATTTCCAATAGAACATGATGATATTTGGCAAGCATACAAAACGCAAGAAGCCTGTATATGGACTGCTGAAGAGCTTGATTTATCTCAAGATTTAGTGGATTGGGAAGAAAAATTAAATGATGATGAACGTTTTTTTATTAAGCATGTATTAGCATTTTTTGCTGCATCAGATGGAATTGTAAACGAAAATCTAGCAGAGAATTTTGTTAAGGAAGTGCAATATACTGAAGCTAAGTTTTTTTATGGTTTCCAAATCATGATGGAAAACATTCATTCTGAAACTTATTCATTGTTGATTGATACATATATCAAAGATGATAAAGAAAAAGATTATTTATTTAATGCCTTAGAAACATTCCCGCCAGTGCAGAAAAAAGCAAAATGGGCTTTAAACTGGATTGATAATGGGAACTTTGCGCAAAGATTAATTGCATTTGCAGCAGTAGAGGGTATTTTCTTTTCAGGTTCATTTTGTGCTATTTTTTGGTTAAAGAAAAGAGGACTAATGCCAGGATTAACTTTTTCGAATGAGTTGATTTCAAGAGATGAAGGAATGCACATGGAATTTGCAGTAATGTTGTACAATGATCATTTAAAAAATAAATTACCGAAAGAGGAGATCGAAGAAATAATTGTAACCGCAGTAGATATTGAAAGAGAGTTTATAACCGAATCTTTACCTGTAAAATTAATCGGAATGAATGCAGATTTAATGTCGCAATACATTGAGTTTGTAGCAGACAGGTTATTAGTTGAACTAGGTAATGAAAAAGTATACAACGTTAGTAATCCTTTTGATTTTATGGATATGATAAACCTCCAAGGAAAAACTAACTTTTTTGAAAAAAGAGTTGGTGAATACCAGAAAGCAGGAGTGCTTGGAGGAAACGAAAAGCAAACCTTTTCACTAGACGAAGATTTTTAAGAAAACCCAATAATAAAGAAAGTAAGTATGTATGTAGTTAAGAGAGACGGAAGAAAGGAGCCTGTTAAATTTGATAAAATAACAGCAAGAGTAAAAAAATTATGTTACGGTTTAGATGGTATTGTGCAACCAGAACTAGTGGCAATGAAGGTAATTGAAGGATTATATGATGGTGTTACGACTATCGAACTTGACAATTTAGCAGCTGAAGTTGCAGCTTCAAAAACAATAGAACATCCTGATTATGCATTATTAGCATCAAGAATTTCAGTATCAAATTTGCACAAAAACACAAAAAAATCTTTCTCTGAAACAGTTGAAGATTTATATAATTATGTTGACCCCAAAACAGGGCAAAACGCCTCTCTTATTGCAGAAGACGTATATGCTATTGTAAAAGAAAATGCCGATTTCTTAGACGGTCAGATTATTTATGACAGAGATTTTAAGTACGATTATTTTGGATTTAAAACTCTGGAAAGAGCCTACTTACTTAAACTTGACAATGTAATTGTAGAAAGGCCACAACATATGCTAATGCGTGTATCTGTAGGAATTCATAAAGATGATATTGAATCAGCTATTAAGACATATAACCTAATGTCAGAAGGTTGGTTTACACATGCAACACCAACATTATTTAACGCCGGAACACCTAAACCACAGATGTCATCTTGCTTTTTATTAACCATGAAAGAAGATAGCATTGCAGGAATTTATGATACATTAAAGCAATGTGCGCAAATTTCTCAATCTGCAGGTGGTATCGGACTGTCGATTCACGATATTAGAGGTAAAGGTGGTTACATTAAAGGTACGAATGGCACCTCTAATGGAATTGTACCAATGCTTCGAGTTTATAATGATACCGCAAGATATGTGGACCAAGGTGGTGGCAAACGAAAAGGTTCGTTCGCAATTTATATTGAGCCTTGGCATTCAGATATTACTGACTTCTTAGATTTAAAAAAGAATACGGGTAAAGAAGAGCAAAGAGCAAGAGACCTATTTTATGCTATGTGGGTGCCTGACTTATTTATGAAGCGTGTTAAAGAAAACGGACAATGGACTTTAATGTGCCCTAACGAATGTCCAGGATTATCCGAAGCATACGGTGACGAATTTGAAGCCTTGTATGAAAAATATGAAGCTGAAGGAAAAGGGAGAAAAACAATAAAAGCACAAGACATTTGGTTTAAGATTTTAGAATCTCAAATTGAAACAGGTACGCCATATATGGTGTATAAAGATGCTGCGAACCTAAAGTCAAATCAAAAGAATTTAGGTACAATTAAATCATCAAACCTTTGTACTGAAATTTTGGAATATACGGCTCCAGACGAAACGGCTGTTTGCAACTTGGGATCAATTGCTTTACCAAAATTTGTTGATGCAGAAAATAAAGAATTTGATCATAATAAACTATTTGATGTTGCTTATCAATTAACAAAGAACTTAAACAAAGTAATTGACGTTAATTATTATCCAGTTGAAGAAGCTCGTAATTCTAATATGCGTCACCGTCCAGTAGGAATTGGAGTACAAGGGTTAGCAGATGCATTTATTTTAATGCGCTTTCCTTTTGATTCACCAGAAGCAAAACAATTGAACACTGAAATATTTGAAACCATTTATTATGCTGCTGTAACAGCTTCCAAAGATATTGCAAAAATAGAGGGTCCATACTCAACTTTCAAAGGTTCACCAATGTCAGAAGGTACTTTCCAATACGATATGTGGGGTGTTAAGCCTTCAGAAAGATGGGAATGGGACATATTAAAAGAAGAGGTGAAGGAACACGGAGTAAGAAACTCTCTTCTATTAGCGCCTATGCCAACTGCATCTACAGCTCAAATATTAGGGAATAATGAATGTTTTGAGCCTTATACTTCTAATGTGTACACAAGAAGAGTATTATCAGGTGAGTTTATTATTGTGAATAAACATTTGCTAAAGGATTTAGTAAAATTAGGTCTATGGAATTCTAATATGAAAAATACTTTGATGGCTTCTAATGGATCTATTCAAAATATTAAGGAAATTCCAGATGATATTAAAGCACTGTATAAAACAGCTTGGGAAATTTCTCAAAAAGTGATTATTGATTTAGCTGCAGATCGTGGTGCATACATTTGTCAATCACAATCATTGAATTTATTCATGGAAAATGCAAACTTTGCAAAGCTTACTTCAATGCATTTCTATGGATGGGAAAAAGGACTTAAAACAGGAATGTATTATTTAAGAACTAAAGCCGCAACTGATGCTGTTAAGTTTACGCTGGAAAAAGCAACTGAAGTAGTTCCAGTAGCTAAAACTGAAGAAGAGCGTTTAGCTGAAATAGCCTGTTCTTTAGACGATCCAGACAATTGTGAGATGTGCAGTGGATAAGACCAATTTCCAGTTCGAAGGATGAGAGATGAGAATTGGCGCCGCCACAAACATCCCGAACGAGAGTGCGGAAATGTACGTAGAATTGGACGAAAATGTATTTACATAAATTAAAACAACATCCCAGTTAGATTTTTCTACTGGGATGTTTTAATTAAAGAAAGAATGGAAGTCCTTAATCATAATGGATGTGCAACTGTAAGTCCACCTATTTTATTTACCTTTACAGACGAAAGAAAAACCATGAGAGTAAACATCATAAACCGCTCAAATAATGCTTTACCAGCATATGAAACCGCAAGTTCGGCTGGTGTTGATCTTCGGGCGTACACCAATGAAGACATTGTATTAAACCCTTCTCAACGAGTGCTTGTCAAAACAGGTCTTTATTTGGAAATTCCTGCCGGTTACGAGGCTCAGGTGCGGCCTAGAAGCGGTTTAGCATACAAGCATGGAATAACAGTTTTAAATTCTCCTGGAACAATTGATGCGGACTACAGAGGAGAAGTTGGCGTGATTTTAGTGAATCATGGTGCAGAACCGTTTAATATTGTAAATGGCGAGCGCATAGCGCAATTAGTTTTTGCAAAATACGAACAAGGAATATTTACAGAAGTACAAGTCCTTAGTGAAACTAAACGTGGAGAAGGGGGATTTGGAAGTACAGGAAAAAAATAGTAGTAAATGAAGATAATTATACCAATGGCAGGAATGGGAAGCAGATTGCGACCTCATACACTAACAATACCAAAACCACTGGTCCCTGTAGGTGGAAAACCTATTGTTCACCGTTTGGTGGAGGATATTGTTGAAACATCAACTGAAAAAATTGATGAAATAGCTTTTGTAATTGGCGATTTTGGACCTGTAGTAGAAGCAGAGTTAATTCAAATGGCCGAAAGCATGGGAGCAAAAGGAAAAGTATTTCATCAGAAGGAACCTCTGGGGACAGCGCATGCAGTTTTATGTGCAGCTGAATGTCTAGAAGGGCCAGTTGTTGTGGCATTTGCCGATACATTATTTAGAGCAAATTTTAAACTGAATACAAATGATGACGGTATAATATGGGTAAAACAAATTGAAGACCCAGCAGCCTTTGGAGTTGTAAAATTAGATGATAATAAACACATTGTAGATTTTATTGAAAAACCAAAAGAATACGTTTCAGATCTTGCAATGATAGGCATATATTATTTTAAGTCAGGCGAATCATTAAAATATGAATTGCAGTATTTAATTGATAATAATATTATAAAAAGTGGCGAGTATCAACTACCTGATGCCTTGAAAAATTTAACTAAAAAAGGAGGAAAGTTTAAAACAGGTGAAGTGTCAGAGTGGCTAGACTGCGGGAACCCTACTGTTACAATTCATACTAACCAGCGAGTTTTAGAGTTTGATAAGAATAAAAAGCTTGTGGCTGATGATTTGAAACTAGATAATTCTGTAATTATTCCCCCTTGCTATATTGGAGAAAACGTAAAAATAGAAAATGCAATTGTTGGTCCTCATGTCTCGCTAGGCGCAGGTACAGTAGTTGAAAATTCAATCATCAAAAATTCAATTATTCAAAAAAATGCAATAATTAAGAATACAGTGGTGGCCGATTCCATGATTGGAAATTACGCCAAAATATTGAGTAAAAGCAAATCAATAAGTATAGGCGACTACACCGTTGTAGAATAATGAAGGGTTTTTATAAAAATATTAATATTTGTTTGCTCAGTACTTTAATATGTTTTCAGTTAAGTTGTGCAAATTCAAAGAAGATACAACCTCCCCAAAATGACAGTTCACTCTCATTTAAAGAAACCTTTCATCAGGCAAATAGTGAAAAAATGATTGGGCATTATGATTCAGCAGTAGATTTATTTAAAAAGTGTTTGCAAATCAATCCTCAATCAGCTGCTTCACAATTTGCTCTTGCGCAGATATATAAAAATCAAGATGACACTGAAAAAGCAATTGAGTATTGCCGAAATGCGTTTAGAATTGACGAAAATAATAAGTGGTATGCTGAATTTTTGGCAAGTACTTTTTTTAAAATTGGCGACTACAATAATAGCGCAAAATTTTATAAGTTGGTAGTAGAAAAACATGGTGACAGAAATATTGATAATTTATCCAAATTGGCACAATCTTATATATTTTCAAATCAAAAATCTGAGGCAATTGCTACCTTAGATCAAATGGAATTAGAGCTAGGTCCTACCCCTATGACAAGCTTGACTAAACATGACCTATATCAAGAGTTAGGAAAAACGAAACAGTCTGAAGAGGCTTTGCAGAATCTATTTGCTGAAAATCCAACCAGTACAAGAGTTGCCTTAGAAGCAATGGATTACTTTTTGCAAACCCGTCAATATAATAATGCTGAAATAGCTATCAAAAAAGTTTTTGCAATAGAGTCTGAAAATGTCTTTGCTAAATTAGGCTCGGCCGAGGTGGCTCTAGCAAGAGCGAAAATTGATGATGCATTTACACTTCTATCCGAATCTTTACCATCAAGTGAAATAGAAATAGATCGTAAAACATCAATACTTGAATCTTTAATGTCAATGGGTTTTGATAATCGCTATCCCGAAGCTGAAAGTATTAATAGCAAACTTTTAATATTGATGAAGAAATTGTCCCCAATTCATATCGAATCAGCAAAGTTTCTGAGTTTATATGGTAGGTTTTTAATGCAGAATGAACAGGAAGATTCAGCAATTTTCTATTTTCAGAGAGCTGTGGATATTGAGCCAAATAGCTTTGATGCTTGGATGAACCTAATGGATGCAGGATATAATAGTGGGGATTATCTTAAGGTGATTGATGATGCAAGTCAAGTTTTAACTTTTTATCCAAATCAACCCATGATTTATTTACTTAAAGGTATCTCTGAATATGAGCTACTACACTTTGCAAAGGCTGAAGAAACTTTATTTACAGGACAGTCTTTGGTCATTGACGATAATGAGCTATCAGCCGAATTCAGATATCACTTAGCAAAATCAAAATGGAAGCAAAACGAGAAAGAGAAGGCAAAATCAATTTTTCAAGATTTATTTGAAGTCTACCCATCAAATGCAAGATTTGTAAATGGATTTGCTCAACTTTTATATTTTGACAACGAAAAAAATAAGGCATTTCAATATGCAAAGAAAGCAGCGAATCTTGACCCTAGAATTGCCGAGTATTCAGCTTTTTATGCCAAGTTATTAGTTGAAGAAAAAAACTATGAATTAGCTCAAAAAATGATTGAACAAGCCATCATCTCAGACATTGGTAGTGCAGAATATATGGAGACATTAGGTGATATTCTGTTTTTCCAAAATAAACCAATAAAAGCAGTTGAAGCTTGGAAAGAGGCATATAATATGAAACCTTCTAGTCGTTTAGAAGTAAAAATAAAGACGAAAAACTATCATGAGTAAAATAGTGAAAAATACTGCCTTAATTTTATTGAGTTTTACTATTTTTCTTGGCTGTGGAAAAACAGACACAATTCACAAAATTGATGAAAGAGTTGGCGACAAAGAATTGACTGAAAAGTTATTTCAGTTAAATAAAAGGCCATGCGACTATTTTTATGCAAAACTCAGTGTCGACTACAGAAATTCGAAGCTGAATCAATCCTTTAAAAGTAGTCTTAAAATGACAGTTGATTCAGCCTTTTCAGGAACTGTAAGTTATGCTGGTTTCATTATAGCCAATTTTTTGGCGGATAAAGACTCATTAAAGGCAACTTATAAGCAAGAAAAGTGCTACTTTACTGAGGACTTCTCTTATGTGTCTTCTATCTTGGGTGTAGAGTTGGCTTATGATTTCTTTGAAAACATGTTAATGGCTCAACCCATAGGGGTTGATACAACTATTAAGTACAAACAAATAAAAGATAAGAACAAAAAGTACTACATTTTATCCTCTCACAAAAAAAGGCAGTATAAAAAAATTGAAAAAGAAAAGATTAATCTTGATGCCGAGAAAAATGATGACATCTTCATTAAGTATTACTTTTCTTCTGATTCAATGACTTTGGAAAAAATGATATTTGAAATTCCTATTGATTCAGTGAGTATTGCGATAAATTATACAGAAATTAAGAATGAGTCAAACATAGTATTACCTGAGTATACAACAGTAAGCATTGTTCATCCCAAAGATAGCATTGCAATTGGGCTGTCGTACAGCAAGCAGTCAATCAATAATAGGAAAAACCACAGATTTTCGGTTCCAAATAGTTATGAAAATTGCAATAAGTAAGTTTTTTTTAGTTGTGCTTTTTTTATTTTCAGCTAGTCATGCTTGGTGTCAAGTAAAAGAAAGTGATAAGCTTAAAAAGCAACAAAAACAGATTGAAGAAAAAATTGCTTTCACCGAAAACTTGTTAAAATCCACGGAAACTAATAAAGTAAACTTGTCAAGTAGTATAGGGTTAATCTCAAATAAAATAAAGTATCGCGAGGCACTATTAAGTAACATTAATGTGCAACTAAACACTTTAAATGCTGAAATTAAGACACTAAAAAGTGAAGTAAAACTGCTTGACGCACAATTGCAAGTTCTAATACAGCAATACAAAAGTATGATTGTTCAATCATATAAAATGAGGAGCGAATCAGCCTCAGTATTTTTTATACTTTCAAGTACAAATTTCAATCAGGCATCTAAAAGAATGCTCTACTTAAATCAATTAACAAAATTCAGAGCGGACCAAATTCAAAGAATCAAAGCGCTTCGAAATAGTATACTTGAGAAGCAACAATTGATAGAAGAAAAAAGATTAAATCAAGAACAATTGCTTAAAAGTAAAGAGTCGGAAAAAAGTAAGTATGTTAGAGATAGAGAAGGAAAGATAAAAACAATTAAAAATCTAGAAGGAAAAGAACAGAAATTACAGAAAGAGCTGCAAGATCAGAAAATAAAGGCCAATAATATTAAAAAAGCTATCTCAGCTGCAATTAGAAAAGAAATTGAAGCGACAAGAAAAAAGGAAGTTACAAAACCAAGAACGGTCGCAGAGACGAAAGAAATTGCACTAAATAATTCAGGTTTTGAAGGAAACAAAGGTAGACTGCCTTGGCCGGTGTCCAAAGGCGAAATAACAAAAGGTTTCGGAAAGCAAGCGCATCCGGTGCATGTTGGCATTTATACATACAATAAAGGGTTAGATATTTCAACTGTAAAAGGTGCTAATGTAAGATGCGTATATAAGGGAAAAGTAAGCTCAATTATTAATATACCAGGGGCAGGTAAAGCGGTTATTGTAGCACATGGTAATTACCGGACAATCTATTCTAATTTACAAAGTGTTTATGTCCAAAAAGGTGCAAGTTTAGATACCAAAGATGAAATAGGTGCATTACTTATAAATCCTGATGGGAGCCCTTCAGAAGTGCATTTTGAAATTGTGAAAATTACAGCGGAAGGAAAAATTTCAAACTTGAACCCTTCTTTCTGGCTATACCAGTAGGTTATTTGTAGCTTCGGAAACGCATTTTCCAAACACCAAAAATTGCTTCTTTAAAAATGCCCGAACTCATTTTCGATTGCCCAAATTCCCGGTCAATAAAAGTAATGGGTACCTCAGTAACTTTGAATCCATTCTTTATTGCAGCATATTTCATGCCTATTTGAAAAGCATAGCCCTTAAAATTTACTGAGTTAAAATTGATTGATTCCAACACACTTCTATGATAACACTTGAACCCTGCAGTAGTGTCTTTTATACTTACCCAAAGAATCATTCTCACGTAAAACGACGCCAAAAATGATAAAATCAGCCGTTTTTTGTCCCAGTTAGCAACTTTTCCACCTTTAATATATCTAGATCCTATAGCCAAGTCAGCTGATTTATTTTGACATGCTGCTACTAACCTATTTAAGTCATCTGGGTTATGAGAGAAATCAGCATCCATCTCACACAAGTAGTCGTAGTCCTTTAAAAGCCCCCATTTAAAACCATGAATATAAGCCGTTCCTAATCCTAACTTTCCCGTTCGTTCTTCAATAAATAGTCTATTTGGAAATTCAGTTTGGATTGTTTTTACAATACCTGCCGTTCCATCAGGAGAACCATCATCCACAACAAGAAGATCGAATCGTGGATCAAGAGACATTACCTTACGAATCATCTTGTCAATGTTTTCTTTTTCGTTGTAAGTCGGTATAATCACTAAGTTTTTTAACATGCTTGGCCTGAATTCTAGCGCTAATATAATTTAATTATCAGAATACATACTCAGTTTTTAACCAAATTTAGCAATTCCAATTTCATTGATTTTAATTGTTTTAAATTTGCAATCATGAAAGTTTGGTTTTTTATCTTCCTATCATTCCCTGTAATGGCTCAAGACTATTTTAATATTGAATTAAGATCGCATTGGACTGATACATCTGTTGTTTTGGGATCAGGTGAGGTAAGGTTTTCAGATTTATGGGGCTTCAAAGTAAATGGAGAAAAATATGCAGTAATTGGTTCAAATGAAGGAAGCCATTTTTTAAAAGTAAACGAATATAGTGTAAATGAGGTGGACTTTAAACAAGGAGCGTTTTCCGGACCATTAGTGCAACACAGAGATTATAAACGTTATAAGAACTTTATTTATGCAGTCTGTGATGAGGGGCCTTCTAGTCTTCAAATTTTTGATATTAGTAAATTACCTGATTCAGTAAGCATTGTTTATGATAGTGATCATCTTTTTATTACTTGCCACAATATTTTTATTGATACTAGTAGTGCTAGATTATATGCCTGCGGTCCGAATGGAGTGGGGCTGAAAATTTTCGACATTTCAGAACCAACTAACCCTACTTTGCTTTTAAACTTCACAAATATCAATTATGTTCATGATTGCTTTGTGCTAAATGATACAGCATTTTTAAATTCAGGTGTAGATGGTCTTAGAATCTATGATTTCTCAAATCTTGCTTTTCCCATGGAACTTGGTGTTTTAAGTACATATCAAGAAAAGGGCTACAATCACAGTGGGTGGATGAATGATTCAAGGACAGTTTATTGTTTTATAGATGAAACAGAAGGAAAAAAAATTAAATTTTGCAAGTTAGACAGAGGGTTGGACAATATTCAAGTCAATGCACTTTTTGGAACTAAAAAGGCATTAGATTATGTTGCTCACAACATTCAGATTGTAGAAGGTTTTGCATTTGTGTCTTACTACAATGAAGGACTTCGAATTTTCGATTTGGAACAATCGCCAATAAAGGAAGTAGCATATTTTGATACATATTTAATTGAGTCGTCCTTTAAACTCCATGGTGCATGGGGTGTCTTTGTTTTTGTAGAAGATGAAATTGTTATTCTATCAGATAGGCAGAGTGGTTTCTTTAGTTTCTATTTTCCTTTCTCTAAATTAAGAAAGCAATCTGAAAAAAGCAAGGTATATGGCAACCCAGTTATCAATGAAAACTCCCAGATAATCATTAATATGGAGGGAAAAGATGATCTTTTCTTTGATATTTACAGTGTTTCGGGTTCTATTATTTATCGACAGCAGCTGGCAAAAAATTGGGTTAATATTCCACTTTCTTTAAAACCAGGCCTGTATGTTTATAAGGTTTATTCTTTAGACAGTAATGTGAAAAGTACAGGAAAATTTGCGGTCTTAATGTAGTTTTTGAAACTTTTAACAATCCTTACCGTAACCTACTAAACCCTAAATTCTGCATCAAAGATGCTAGTTTTAGTTAATAGATTGATGTTGTTTTCATGAAAATATATTTTTCTTGTGGATAACAATTGTAAAATTTTACGTATGTTTGTAAAAAATTAAGTATGATGACAACTATACCTTTTTTTAAACAAGGAAATTCTGTGCGCGCAATTCTCGCATTTTTAGCGATTATTGTGACCACAATGACTTATGCAGTTCCGCGAGAAGAACTGAAAAGTAATTTTAGTCCACCACCCCCTTGCGGAAACATTGTAGGAGGCTCAATAGCAGGAGCGCAGACTAGTAGCTGTAGCCCTTTCGACCCAGCTATTATAACTAGCAGTGCTGATGCTACAAGCGGTGGTTACACCGAAGAATACATATGGGTTTTTAAGAACGCTACAACAGGTTGGAATTTCCAAACTATTGTCGGTGCAACTGGAACAACATACGACCCAGGTTCCTTGACAGAAACTACAACTTTCAGGAGGTGTGCAAGAATAATTGGATGCACAGCTTGGGATGGTGAAAGTAACGACATTGTAATAACAATCAATAATGGCTGCTGCAATGTGACTTCTGCGGGATCTATTTCAGGTAATCAATCAAATTGTGGTTCGTTTGATCCAACAGTAATTACAAGCGTAGCACCGGCTTCTGGGGGTTCAAATAATCCAGAATATTTATGGATGAAAAAGACAGCTTCTTCAGGATGGTCTTTTGCCGTTATTGCAGGTGCAACCGGCGAAACTTACGATCCAGGTACTATCACTGAAACTACAGTTTACAGAAGATGTGGAAGAAATGTGGGATGTACCTCTTGGCCAGGTGAGACCAATGATGTTACAATGACAGTTTTCCCAGGAGGATTAACTGCAACAGCAACATCAACGACTGCATATTGTACTGATACAATTACAGTATGTGATATGACAGATTATAACGGATCTAGAACAATATATATGCCTTCTTTAGGAGGTACGTCTGGAGTGTCTTTGTTCACAATTGTAAATAATTCTGCAAAATTATACCAATTTAATGACGGTACTGCGCACTATGTAGGCAAAGCTGAAAAAACAAATGATAGCAATAAACAGTGGGTATTCTCTGTTTGGTTTAAAGATAAAAAAGACTGGACTGCTTGGAACGCTGGTGGCGGATCATACAAAAGTGGACCTGGAACCGCAGTAAATGATCATCTTGGATGGGATTATTATATAATGGACGCAGGTAAGCCAAACAAAATGGTTGGTTTAGGCGATTATGCGGGAGTAGAATTAAATCTTACCCACAAACCTTCAAGCTACCTGTATGCAATGCAGTTAGGAACTGGAGCAAATGATCAAGATTCAGACTATGGGATGTCATTTTGGTTTGAGTACACTAGTAGTGACCCTGCTTATAGTACAGGTCATGGTGATTATAATACAGATGCACCAACATGCAATAATGTTGCATCATGTGGAGGTTCTGCAACAGCTTCAGCCTCTGGAGGAGTTGGGCCGTATGCTTACTCTTGGTCAAATGGCATATATGGAGATGAAACAAAAGATATTTGTGCTGGAACTTATACGGTGACTGTTACAGATGCTAATGGATGTACAGCCACCTCTTCAACAACTATTTCAACAACTATTTGTTGCGGAAACATTACACCGGGCACAATAAGTGGTAATCAAACTGGTTGCGGGTCTATTGACCCTGCACCTTTTACTAGTTTATCACCAGCAACTGGATCAGGGGCAGGTATCGAATATGTATGGATTAAAAAGAATGCTTCGACAGGTAATGCTTGGGTAACCATTCCAGGTGCAACATCTGAAACTTATGATGCAGGAGTTGTTACAGAAACAACAGATTTTAGAAGATGTGCAAGAATTCAGGGTTGTATTCCTTACAATGGAGAGTCAAATGATCTTACGGTTACAGTTATAAGCAATGTAACAGGAGCAGGATCAATAGGGAATGCTCAAAGTTCATGTGGGAGTTTTGACCCCGCTACAATAACGAGCATTGCTCCTGCAGTTGGAGTAGGTACTATTGAATACATGTGGATGAAGAAAACTACCGGGTCATTTATTGCTATACCAGGTACAAATTCTGAAACATACGATCCTGGCATCATTACTGAAACAACAACATTTAGAAGATGTGCAAGAATAGTAGGATGCTCAACATGGCCAGGAGAATCAAATGACGTGGTTATGACAGTTAATCCCGGTCCTTCTGTAACTGGCGCATCAATATCAGATGCTTCATGTAATGGCGGAAATGACGGAACAATATCTGTTACTGTTTCTGGTGGAGTCTCTCCATACACATATTCGTGGGATAACGGCGCGAACACTGCCTCCATTTCAGGACTCTCTGCAGGGTCTTATATCGTTACTGTAACGGATGCCAACGGATGTACAACCAACGAACCTAAAGTAATAACAGAGCCTACTTTATTAACGAGCACAGCAACATCTACGGATGCAACTGGAGCAGGAGTATCAGATGGATCAGCAACAGTAACAGCAGCAGGCGGAAGCCCAGCTTACACTTACTTATGGTCAGATGGTCAAACAACTGCAACAGCAACCGGATTAGCAGCAGGAACTTATACAGTAACAGTAACCGATACACATGGTTGTACAACAACTGAAACAGTAACAATCGGTGAGCCAGGTCCATTAACAAATACAAGTACATCAACAGATGTGTCATGTAACTCAGGAAATGATGGTACAGCTTCAATTACAGTAACTGGTGGTGTTTCACCATATACTTACTTGTGGGATAATGGAGCAACAACTTCAAGTATTTCAGGATTAGCTGCAGGTACTTATAATGTAACCGCAACAGATGCTAATGGTTATACAACTACAGCAACAGCAGTAGTAAACGAGCCAACATTATTATCATCTACATCAACAGATACAGATGTAACCTGTAATGGAGATGCAGACGGAACAGGATCAATGAATGTATCAGGCGGAACACTGCCATACACTTACTCATGGGATAATGGAGCAACAACAGCTTCATTAACTAACCTAGCTCCTGGAACATATGTTGGAACTGCAACAGATGCCAACGGATGTACAACAGTTGAAACAATTACTATAACAGAGCCTACTTTATTAACAAGCACAGCAACATCTACGGATGCAACTGGAGCAGGAGTATCAGATGGATCAGCAACAGTAACAGCAGCAGGTGGAAGCCCAGCTTACACTTACTTATGGTCAGATGGTCAAACAACTGCAACAGCAACCGGATTAGCAGCAGGAACTTATACAGTAACAGTAACCGATACACATGGTTGTACAACAACTGAAACAGTAACAATTGGTGAGCCATTAGCGCTTTCAAACAGTATTGTAACTGTAAATGTTTTATGTAATGGAAATAGCACGGGATCAGCAACAGTAACAGTAACTGGCGGTGTTTCACCATATACTTACTTATGGTCAAACGGAGCAACAACTTCAAGCATTAGTGGTTTAACGGCAGGCACATACACAGTAACTGCAACAGATGCTAACGGATATACAACTGCAGGCACTGCAACAGTATCTGAACCAACTGCTTTGTCTAATGCTAGTACAACACTTAGTAATGTTTCTTGTCATGGTGCTAACGACGGATCAATAGTATTGTCAGTTTCGGGTGGTGTAATGCCATACACATACTTGTGGTCAAATGGTGCTGTAACAGCTAACCTTTCTTCTGTCGGTCCTGGAACATATTCTGTAACTATAACTGATGCTAACGGTTGTATTATATCGGAAACTGCAACATTAACTCAACCAAACACTTTAAGCATTGGTAATACAGTGATAACTGATGCCTCATGTTTTGGAACTGCAACTGGTAATGTTACAATAACAACTTCAGGTGGAACAATGCCATATACTTACTTATGGTCTGATGGACAAACAACAGCAACAGCAACTGGATTAGCAGCAGGAACATATTCTGTTACCGTAACTGATGCAAATAGTTGTTCAGTAACAGAGTCTAACATAGTAGTAGGTGAACCAATTTTATTGGAAACTGAAACAGTAAGTTCGACTAACATAACTTGCTTTGGTGCATGTGATGGTATTGCTTCAATTTCAGTTGATGGTGGAACCTTCCCGTATACCTACTTATGGAGTGACGGTCAAACATCATCTTCAGCTTCTGGTTTATGTCCAGGTACATATTCAGTAACAATAACTGATGCGAATGGATGCCAAGTTACTGAAAACAATATTGTGGTAACTGAACCAGCTGCTCTAGCAAATGGTAGTTCCAACGTTATTGATGTTTCTTGTAATGGTTTAGCAGACGGATCAATAGCATTAAATATTACTGGAGGAACAATGCCATATACATATGATTGGTCTAATGGACAGACTTCATCTAATGCTTCAGGTTTAGCAGCTGGAATATATTCTGTAACAATTACTGACGCAAATGGCTGTACACTAGATGTTAATAATGTTTCAGTAAATGAGCCAAATGCACTATCAAATACTTCAACAACAGTTGTAAATACAACATGTTTTGGGTCATGTGATGGTTCAGTAACAGTATCTATTACTGGAGGAACTGGACCATATACATACGCTTGGTCTCAGATTATATTGAACCAGATTACAGGTGATGGAACTCCTACTATTTCAGACCTATGTAAAGGTTTGTATTCTGTAGTGGTAACAGATGCAAACGGTTGTACAATTTCAATTGATAGTATCGAAGTTACTGAACCTAGTCCTATATTTAATAATAACACTATCATTTCATCTGTTTCATGTCATGGAGCTGCTGATGGATCTATTCAGTTAGATATTTTAGGTGGAACTCTTCCATACACTTATGCATGGTCTGATGGTCAAACGTCTGCAAGTGCAACAGGATTAGGAGCGGGAACTTATTCGGTAACTGTTACTGATGCTAATGGATGTATGTTTGATTTAACAGGTATTATCGTCACGGAGCCATTGTTATTAGCAAATGCATCTACAAACATAGTTGATGTGACTTGTAATGGACTATCTGATGGATCGATTTCACTTAATATTTCTGGCGGAACATTGCCATATACCTATGCATGGAGTGATGGTCAGATAACTGCTTCAGCAACTGGTTTATCGGCAGGAACATATTCAGTAACTGTTACTGATGCAAATGGATGTACTGTAGACGTCAATAGTATAGTAGTTTCAGAGCCTACGGCACTTGCAATTGCAACACCGATTGTTGTAAATGCTACTTGTTTTGGTTCTTGTGATGGTTCAATCTCAATTACTGTAACTGGCGGAACTGCACCATATACATATGATTGGTCTGAAATTATTATCAATCAGATAGACGGTGACGGAACACCAATAATATCAAACTTATGTAAAGGTTTATATTCAGTATTAATTACTGATGATAATGGCTGTACAATTAGCCTTGATAGTATTGAGATTACTGAACCAACGCCTATGTTTGAAAATAACACGATAATAACTAACATTTCATGCAATGGAGCTGCTGATGGAGCGATTACATTAGACATAATTGGCGGAACTGCACCATACTCATATGCATGGGATAACGGAAGCACTGGTCAAAGTCTTTTGGGCTTAAGTGCTGGAACGTATTCCGCAACTGTGACAGATGCTAATGGATGTACTTTAGAAATAACAAATGTTTTTGTTGGAGAGCCACTTGCTTTGGCTGTGGGCAGTACTATTGTGACAGATGTTTCATGTAGTGGTTCATGCAACGGTGAAATTGAATTATCAATGTTAGGTGGAACAATGCCATACTCTTACGATTGGAGCAATGGAGCAACTACTGCTACTATTAGTAGCCTTTGTGCAGGAACTTATTCAGTAACTGTAACAGATGCGAATGGATGTAGCTTTGATGTAGACAGTATTACAGTAAATGAGCCAACTTTATTAAGCGCAGTGTTCAATTCTACTGATGTACAGTGTTATACAGCCTGTGATGGTGAAATTTCAGCAATTGTGTCTGGCGGTGTAGGACCGTACACATATAATTGGTCAAATGGTCAGTTGTCTGCTAATATTGGCAATTTATGTAATGCAACCTATACACTAACAGTTACAGATGCAAACGGATGTACACTAATAGATTCAGTTGAAATCACCCAACCAAATGAATTAAAAGTTACTGCTAGCTCAACAGATGTGTCTTGCTTCGGTGAGTGTGACGGAACTGGGAATTCTGTAATAACAGGAGGTGTGATGCCATACTCGGTACTTTGGTCTACAGGTGAAACAACCATGAATATTGACAGCTTATGTCCAGGTTCATATACAATTACTGTAAACGATACAAACAACTGTATTTCTGCCGCTTCTATTGTGGTTGATGAGCCAACAGAGATTCAAGTTTCGTTTGTAATTGACTACAACATGGCATTAATTACTGCTACTGCTTCTAATGGAGTACCTGGTTATACTTATACTTGGGACAACGGGACAACAGGGTCTGTAATTTCTAACATTGGAAATGGAACATATTTTGTTACTGCAACTGATGCTAATGGTTGCACAGTTACAGACAGCGTTGTTTATGTTGAAGGCGGTGGAATTATAAATCAATTCACAGTTAATGTTGGACCGAACCCATTTGTTAGTCAAACAATGATGAGTATTTCTACAACACAAACCGATCAAATTTCAGTAGAGTTATTTGATGCAGCTGGAAACATTATGGAAGAAACTTTTGACGGAATGCTTGAAGCAAATACTGCATTAGAGTTAGTAATAAGTGGAAACCGACTTGAGCCAGGAATTTATTTAGCACGTGTATTAGCATCTGACGGTTCTTCTATGGCTAAAAAACTAGTAATTTTAGAGTAAGAGACTAATTAGTCGACAAAATATAAAGCCCTGACTTATTATAAGTTGGGGCTTTTTTGTTTATGAAAATTGTACTTGTAGTGGAATTTTAGATGTAGAATATCTATTGATAAAGCTAAGCCAAACTGCGTACCATAGGTGTTTAAAGCATTTAGGACTACAAACAATTCCAGCGTGTTAGTAATGACGTTAACTATGTTAATGAGCGTTTGAACGGCTTATAACTAATACTATTACATAATGTCACTAATAAATGTGTTATTAACAGATTAAGGAAAGGGAAAATATATTGCCATAGCTTCATGATCAAATTATTTAGTTAATGTTGTTACCAATATATTTAAATGACTGCTGCATTAATTCAATTAATAATTCTTGTAAATTGCTCCGCATTACAGATATATCTGAAATCGAAATTTTCAGATATAATGGGTGAATAGAAAGCTTAAAAGATTGCCGTTGTAGAAAAATTCAGGTACTCTAGGACTTGACACGAAGATGTGTTAAGACATAGAATTTGCAGCTTGATTTTTCATGCAAAGAATTTAGTACAAATAGTGATGCATTTGTCATGGTTGATTTACATGTTAAGTGGTTCAAGAAAAGGGATATAATTTAATTAATCTCTGAGGGCGCTATAGATGATAGGTCTAGTTTTTGTGCTTTGAAAAGATCAATTGATTGAATAGCATAAGAGTTAAGGAGGAGAAAACTTGTTATTCAGTCGTTGTCTCATTTAAACATTTTAGCAAAAGGTTATTTGCAAAATGAAATGATAATAAAATACAAAACCTTGGGCTAGAAAAACTTATTAGAATGCCGAATTATTTGCAAATGAGGGAAACTTGAAGCCTAACATTAAATAAAAAAAAAGACGCTATGTAAAGCGCCTAAACATCTTAATTAAAATTTTCTTATTCTGCTTTTGATAAAGTGTTTTTTTTGTCAGCGTCAAAATCTTCATCTTCGTCAGGATCTGTTACAGCTCCATAATTATCAGTGTTAGAATCATCTTTAGAAACCGATTTTGTATTCATTTGAATTTCGGTTGATGCTTCTTCTACACCAACAATTTCAATTACTTCTTTTTTACATGATGAGATGCTCATTAGTAAAAGTAGACTAGCAGTAAATAAAATTGACCCTTTCATCTTTGATTTATTTCTGTATCAAATGTACAAATAAAATACTAGTCAGCCAAATTGCATTAATTGGGCTGTAGGTTTTATTGATTTAACGGTAAATTACACCTTTTTTAACCCCAGCTCAATTAATCGTTCTGTTAAAAACTCACCAGCAGTCATATTATCATATAACTTTTTATTCTCATTACTAATGCAAGACTCCAAACAAGTTAGGTCCATATCGGATCTTGGGTGCAAAAAAAATGGAGCCGAATAACGAGGACTTCTCCACGATTCGACATCAGGAGTTATAACTCTGTGTTGAGTAGAACGAAATCGATTGTTTGTTAACCGTGCTAGCATGTCACCTATATTGATAATAATTTCGTCATCTTCAGGACTTACAGGAATCCACTTGCCAGAAAGTGACAGTGCTTCTAATCCTTTGGCACTACCTCCCATAAGGAGCGTAATTAAATTAATGTCACCATGTGCGGCAGCTCTGACTGAACCTTCCGGAATATCTGTCAAATTACTTACAGGGTAATAATGAAGTAGGCGTAAGATACTATTTCCATTGTGGACTTTGTTTTCAAAATAGTTTTCTGGTAATGATAGATATAGAGCCACAGCACGTAAAAGATTTTTTCCAGTATTTTCAAATGTTTTATACACTTTTTCGCAAACCTCTTGAAAACTGTTAACTTCTGTTGGCCATAGGTTGTCAGGATATTCATTTTTTATTGGGTCATTGTCAGTAACACTTTGGCCAATATGATAGAATTCCTTAATGTCAGGTACTGTATGTCCTTTCGCACTCTCTCTGTTTTTAGATATGTAGCCTCTTTGTCCTGCTAATTCAAGATTCTCGTAAGCTCTCTTAGAAGCAGTATCCATTTCAAAAAAAGCCTGAGACACTTCTTGCAATTCTTGCCTAAGTTCAGAAGAAACACCATGATTTTTAACTATGGCAAAACCCATATTGCTAAATGAGTCACCAAATTGCTTAATAAAACCTCTTCTTTTTAATGAATCTCCTGAGATAAAATCATGGTAATCTACCACTGCAATAACATCTAAGCTCATTTTAAGCAATTTTTAATTTTGACATTTTTGATTTTTTAAATTGACGTTCTGCGTAATCTAATGTCACTTTAAATTCTTTAGTTTCACCATCAGAAGGTAATTCAAACATAGCATCTGTTAATATTACTTCACAAATAGATCTGAGTCCTCTGGCTCCTAATTTAAATTCTAGTGCTTTGTCAACTATAAAATCGAGTACTTCGCCATCAAACTTAAGCTGCACACCATCAATACTAAAAAGATGATTATACTGTTTCACTAGGGCATTGTTGGGCTCAGTTAAAATTCGCCTTAGCGCTTCCTTATCCAAAGGGTCCAGATAGGTTAATACTGGCATCCTTCCAATCAGTTCAGGAATTAATCCAAACTCTTTGATGTCAGTAGGTATGATGTATTGAAGCAAATTCTCTTTATCAAGTTCTTCAGCAGAATCAGAATTAGCGAAACCAATTACACTAGTATTCATTCTTCTTCCAATGATTCTCTCAATTCCATCAAAAGCACCACCTGCAATAAATAAAATATTTTTGGTGTTTACTTTTATCATTTTTTGATCAGGGTGCTTTCTGCCCCCTTGCGGCGGAACATTAACTTCTGTTCCTTCAAGCAGTTTTAACATGGCTTGCTGAACACCTTCTCCCGAAACATCTCGGGTAATAGAGGCGTTGTCAGATTTCCGTGCAATCTTGTCGATCTCATCAATAAAAACAATTCCTTTTTCTGCCGAAGAGACATTAAAGTCAGCAGCTTGTAAAAGGCGAGAAAGAATGCTTTCTACATCTTCACCAACATAGCCCGCTTCTGTTAATACCGTAGCATCAGCAATGCAGAATGGTACATTTAACATCTTGGCAATAGTTCTTGCCAATAAAGTTTTTCCCGTTCCTGTTCTACCTACTAATATTACATTAGACTTTTCTAATTCTGGATTATCAGTGTTAGAAAGGTTATTATTAATTCTTTTGTAATGGTTGTAAACCGCTACGGAAAGATACTTTTTCGCATCATCCTGCCCAATCACATAATCATTCAACTTATTGCGAATCTCCATTGGTTTCAACAATTTTAGATCAAAATGTGTATCTGAACCTTTATGAACCATCTCTTTTGAAATAATTTCATGAGCTTGTTCAACACAATTTTCACAAATGTGACTAGAAAGTCCTGCAATTAAAATATCAACCTCACTTTTCGGTTGTCCGCAAAATGAACAAACCGTTTCATCTTTAGCCATTCTTAAATGTTATTTTACTGTATTTTTTGCTAAAACTTCATCAACCATCCCATACTTTTTGGCTTCTTCAGCTATCATCCAATAATCTCGATCGGAATCAGCCCAAACCTTATCATAGTCTTGTCCGGAATGGCTAGAAATAATTTCATAAAGTTCTTTCTTTAGCTTAGCTATTTCTCTTGCTGTGATTTCAATATCAGATGCCTGACCTTGAGCACCTCCAAGTGGTTGATGAATCATCACCCTTGAGTGCGGTAATGCTGATCTTTTCCCCTTGGCGCCTGCACACAATAATACAGCACCCATTGATGCAGCCATGCCTGTACAAATTGTTGCTACATCTGGCTGGATATACTGCATGGTATCATAAATTCCAAGTCCGGCATAAACTCCACCGCCTGGAGAGTTTAAGTAAATTTGAATATCTTTTTTCGAATCAACTGACTCCAAAAATAAGAGCTGAGCCGTAATAATGTTAGCGACTTGATCGTTAATTCCAGTTCCTAAAAAAATGATGCGATCCATCATTAATCGAGAAAAAACATCCATTTGAGCCACATTTAATTGTCTTTCTTCAATGATATATGGTGTAAGTGATGACTCAATATAATTTTGTAAGTGCATACTGCTGATGCCGTGATGCTTTGTTGCGTATTTGTTGAATTCGTTTTGATCTATCATGTTTTATTTAGTTTAAAAAAATAATGCCTATAAATATAGGCATTATTTGTAAGAATATATGTTAATCTTATTTTACTTCTGAGCGTAAGCCTCTTCTACAAACTTGTCGTATTGAAGCGCTTTTTCGTTCAGTTTCACATTTTCCTTAAAGAATTGCATGATCTTAAAACCGTAAATGTTTTCGTAAATTTTGTTTGCTTCTTCTTGATTCGATAAAACATTTTTAGCTTGAGTTTCTAATTCAGAATCTTCAGGTGCTGGCATTCCATACTGTGCATACTGATTTATTAGTAAGCCTTTAGTGTATTCCATCACTTCTGGAGCTTGCACTTGCATATTATTGTCTTTTATAATTCTATTTTGAATTAATTGCCATTTTAAGCTTTTCTTGTAATTGTCAAAATCAGCTTCAATTTCTTCCACTGAAATTTCCTCCTTCGACGACTCTTTAATCCATCTTTTTAAAAACTGCTCTGGCAAGTCAAACTTCGTTTTTTCTATAACCGTTTCAGTAACTTTTTGACTAAAAATTTTGTCTGAATCATTTTTGAACATATTTGCTAGGTCAGCTTTGATTTTTTCTCTTAGTTCTTCTTCAGATTTAACTGAACCATCTGCAAATAGTTTATCAAATAATTCTTGGTCTAAAGAAGCAGGAATCATTGTTTTAATTTCAGTGATTTTGAAGTCTAATGTTTTTGGTAAATTTTCAATTGCTGGTTCTTCTATTCCCAGCATTGCAGCTAAATCTTTGTCATCTTTAGAGACTTTTTTAGGGTCAATTGTCAATTGATCTCCAATTCCACTGCCAGTAATTAATTTAGCTGCTTTTTTGTCTTCAACAAATTCCATTGAAATAGTTGAACTGTTGGATATAGATCCATCTTTACTTGTGAAAGTACCTATTACCATATCTCTATCTGATACTTTTTCAGAATCAACGAGCTTGCCATATCTTCTCGCTAAATTATCAACCTCTTTGTCAAGCATTGCCTTATCAATGTCAACAGTTAAATAATCAAACTTTTGTTTTTTATTGATATCTAAGTCAAAAGCTGGAGCCAAACCAATTTCATATGCAAATTCAAAATCAGTTGGATTATTAAAATCACCTTTTACTTCTTCGTCATTTTTTGGCAGTGGATTTCCTAAAATTTCTAGGTTATTACTTTGAATAAAGTTGTTGAGAGATTCATTTACCAGCTTGTTCAATTCATCCGCTAATACACTTTTACCATATTTCTTTTGAATGACGCCTAGTGGCGTCTTTCCCGGACGAAAACCTGGTATGTTGGCGTCTTTTCGATATTGCTTTATTACAGAATTTACCTTTTCTGCGTAATCATCAGGTGTTACTGAAATTCTGATTATCGCATTTAAATCATCAATTTTTTCTTCAACTACATTCATTTTTCAACGAAGTTTACATTATTAATAAAAAAAAAATGGTCTTGGCAATGCCGAGACCATTTAGTGCGGGTGGAGGGACTCGAACCCACAAGCCGTGAAGCACTAGATCCTAAGTCTAGCGTGTCTACCAATTTCACCACACCCGCAATACATAAAATCTCTTTCGAATAAAGAGGGGACAAAAGTAGAAGTTTTATTTTTAATAACAAAATTTTATTTCTTGTAAAATACACTTGAATTTAAATGGGGTAAGTTACTTTTGTAGTATGTCGGAAATAAAGAAAATTGCAGTTTTGGGCTCAACTGGTTCAATTGGTACACAAACGCTTGAAGTGGTTGCTGCATATCCTAATCGTTTTGAAGTAATCGTATTGACAGCAAATAGAAACGCTGATTTATTGATTGAACAAGCAATTTTATTTAAGCCAAATTCAGTAGTGATCGTAGATGAAGCAAAATATGAAACTGTAAAAGATGCATTATGGGACCAGGACATTAAGGTGTATGCCGGTGAAAAGGCTTTAGCAGAAATTGTTGAAATGAAGGAGATTGACATTGTTTTAACTGCGCTCATGGGCTATTCAGGGTTAAAGCCTACTCTGAAAGCAATTGAAGCAGGAAAAACCATTGCTTTGGCGAACAAAGAAACAATGGTAGTAGCAGGTGAAATTATCACAAAATTTGCCAAGCAAAAAGGTGTAAATATTTATCCAGTTGATTCCGAGCATTCAGCCATATTTCAATGTATTGTAGGTGAATTTCATAATCCGATTGAAAAAATATATTTAACGGCTTCAGGCGGTCCTTTTAGAGGGAGAACAAAGGCGCAATTGGAATCAATAACAAAAGAACAAGCACTGAAGCACCCCAACTGGGAAATGGGAGCAAAAATTACGATAGATTCTGCAACAATGATGAACAAGGGATTGGAGGTTATTGAGGCTAAATGGCTTTTTGGTTTAAAAAATAGCCAAATAGATGTGATTGTTCATCCCCAGTCGATTATCCACTCTATAGCTCAATTTGAGGATGGCTCAATGAAAGCGCAAATGGGTTTGCCTGATATGAAATTACCCATTCAATTTGCCATGACTTACCCAGATAGGCTAAAGACAGACTATGAAAGATTTGATTTTTTAAATTATCCGAATTTAACATTTGAAAAACCAAATTTAGATACTTTTACAAATTTGCAGTTGGCTTTTGATGCCATGGAAAAAGGAGGCAATGCGCCTTGTGTTTTAAATGCTGCAAACGAGGTAACAGTTGATGCATTTTTACATGACCAAATTAGTTTTTTAGATATTTCTATAATAAACGATAAAGTAATGAATGCTTTTGATTACATAGAAAAACCGAAAATTGAAGACTTATTTGAAACGGATAGAATTTCCAGGATTTTGACAAGGACGTTTATTGTATAGCAATTTCTTGGCTGTTGTCAGGCTCATTTTTAGAGCCAAAATTTTTGCGATACCGAAGTAGTAATAATGCAACCCCGCAAGAAATTGAAAAATCCGCTACGTTCCAAATTGGAGGGAAAATTTCTTCACCTCCAAGCCCAAAAGGCATTGCATCTGGCCATCTAACGGTAAAACGAAACATGTCAACTACGCTTCCCAGCATAAATCCAGATTTTCTTAATTGATCCGGTAGGTATACGTCGTTATTTTCATCATATACACGGGACCAGTTTGTTAAAAAATTTGTATCAAGTTCAAACGCATAATCATAAAACATACCATCAATCAAATTACCAGTAGCACCGGCAAAAATCAATATAATTGACAGCAAGAATAAGAAATTTGGCTTTTCATTGATTATAATTTTTCTAAGATAGTAGCCAATTCCAATTATTGCAGCCAATCTGAATGTTGAAAGTGCATACTTTGCCCAAATTCCTGAGCCAAATTCTGTTCCGAAAGCCATTCCACGGTTTTCTATAAAATGAAGCTCAATAAAACCCTCAACTAAAGTTTTAGTATGGTAAGGGGAAAAATTTGTTTTAATCCAAATTTTGACAAGTTGGTCCACCAGTAGGATCAAAATGATGCTACTAACAGCAAAAATGGATTGTTGCTGTTTAGTCAAATTATCCTTGAGCGTTTTTTGCTTCAATACTCAGAGTAGCATGAGGCACTAATTTTAAACGTTCCTTTCTTATTAATTTGCCCGTTTCTCGGCAAATACCATAAGTCTTATTCTCAATTCTTCTTAATGCATTTTCAAGATTGTTAATAAACTTTTGCTGCCTTACAGCTAGTTGAGACATTTCTTCTCTTGACATAGTTTCTGAACCATCTTCCATCATATTAAATGACCTTCCTGTATCATTTGTTCCGTGATCGTCACTGTAATCTAACTGTCCTCTTAATAATTTTAAGTCTTCATTTGCTTCTTCTAGCTTAGATTCTATAATTGCTCTAAACTCTTGTAAGTCTGAATCTGAAAATCGTACTAATTCTGCCATATCAATGGTTTTAATATCAACCTTTCGCAAATATAATTTAATTATTTTTAAATGTGTGTGGTTTAAGATAAATTAGTATTTTTTTGTGTGCGCACAGTTTTTTTACTGAAAGTCCAATAATGATGCACTTTTTTTCTTGGGTTTGTTAAAAAAACGCTAATTTTGATGAAAACAAATAAAACAAATACATATGAAAAAATTATTACTATTTTTTGTTGCTATCGTGGCCTCGTACGGTACAATAGCACAAGTTACATTTTTTATTGAGCCTCCTTCTGTAAACGTGGGTAATTACACCGCTACATACGCAAATGAAGGTGGAGGAACTAGTTGGACTATTATGCCTGATCTATCGGATGCGGCTAATTCAGTTACTGGTCAGCTTGCTATTGTTCAAGGAGTAGATTCTATAGGCTGTGATCCTTTAACAAATGGCGCGGATATTAACGGTAAAATTGCTGTTGTTTGGCGTGGTGCTTGCGAGTTTGGAACAAAAGCATTTAATGCACAAAATGCAGGTGCAATTGGTGTTATTATTGTAAATCACTCAGGCGATCCTGTAGGAATGGCTGCAGGTACTGATGGAGTTAATGTTTCAATTCCGGTGATAATGGTTTCAACTACTACGGGAAATCTAATTTACAACGAGCTTCAGAACGGTACTATGACTGGGTTTATTGGAAATAAAACTGGCTTATACGCAAACGATTTGGGTATAGGACAGAAAGATATTTACAGAGCACCTCAATTTGCCATTCCTTCAGCAATTGCGCAAAACGATACTGAATTTTCAGTACAACCAGGTGCATGGGTATTTAACTATGGCTTTGAAGATGCAACTAATGTAACTTTAACTTGCGAAATTTCAGGAGCTGGAGTTACAACTCCATATAACGAAGTGAGCCCACCAGTGAACATTGACGCGGGAGATAGTGCTTGGTTTTCTTTTTCAAATTTCTCTCAAACTTCTTACCCTGAGGCGTACTACAATATGTCGTACACAATCAGTTCTGATTCTGTTGATGATTTCAACTTTGATGATGCAGTTGTTTCTGATTTTGCAGTAACTGACAATGTTTTTAGTTACAGTAGAGTTGATGAAAATTCAACTACGGATCCAATTTCAAATTCAGGTTACTTTACAACTGCCAGTTTCTTAACTGCATGTTCTCACTTTAAGGATGAAAACGCAAGCAGGTTAATTGCCAAGAGTGTTACTTTTTCAGCGACAACAAGTACAATTAATGATCAAATTTACTTATGGGAAGTTGATGATCAAGGGAACGAAAATGCAAAGTCATTAGAGGTGAATGTATACAAATGGAGTGATCCAACTACTGATATTAATGATGCAGCTTTTGCTATTTCTAACTTAGAGATTGCAACTGATGAAGATACATACGAGTACACTTATTCAGCAGATTTACAAGGTGTGAATGTTACTCAAGAAATCGATCCTTTCTTATTAGAAGATAATCAAAGCTATTTATTCTGTGTAACTACTTATGACAATTCAGTATATATTGGATTTGATACAAAAGTTGATTATGATGAAACTATTTTAGATTATTCTGATGTGCCAGACGGTTCACCGTCTTCAAATGGAGGTCAGCCCGCGACTATGTTCCAAACTGAAGATGCTGACGGACAAGTACAATGGTACGGTTTAGGTCGAGGAACGGATTCGCAAGCTGGAATTGGAATTAACTTTGTATCATCAGATGAGTTGGCGGTTGAAGAAGTTGAAAATGTAAATGCAACTGCATTCCCAAACCCAGCTAGTGAAAATGTTAGTATCATGTTAAATGATATGTCAGGAAGCGGATTCTTAACAGTTGTTGATTTAGAGGGTAAAGTTGTAATTTCAAACAACGTTACAATTGATGCTTCAAAATTGACTGTAGATGTTAGCGATTTAGCTAGCGGAATGTACGTGTTTAACTTAAACTTAGAAAACGGAAAAACGTCAACATTTAATGTTGTTGTCAACAAGTAATTCTAGAGTTAACATAAATTATTTTAAACCGCCAGTCTCAAACTGGCGGTTTTTTTGTTTTAGCAAAACTCTATTATTAAGTGTTTTCAAAAATTAATTCTCTATTTTTGATAAGTGGGGTTATATAACTAAATAGATATGAAAACATTTTTTTTAATTACGATTTTGACCTTAAAATATTATGCAATCGGTCAGGTCACCTTCTTTATCGAACAACCTTCGGCGAATACTGGAAACTACGAGATTACTTATGCAAACCAAGGAAGTACTTCAGATTGGGGAGTTCAAGATCTTTCGGAAGCAGTTAATGCGGTTTCAGGTGAATTAACGATTGCACAAAGCCCCGACTCCTTAGGCTGTAGCAGTTTAATCAATGCAATAGATGTAAGCGGAAAAATTGCAGTTATTTGGCGGGGAGCATGTGAATTTGGAACTAAAGCCCTTAATGCGCAAAATGCGGGTGCAATAGGAGTGGTTATTGTAAATCACTCTGGATACCCAGTTGGTATGGGAGCTGCTAGTGATGGTGGAAATGTTACAATCCCAGTAGTTATGGTGTCAACAGCGACAGGAAATTTAATTTATGAAGAATTGCTTACGGAAACAATAAATGTATTTATTGGCAATAAATCAGGTTTGTATGCTAATGATTTGGGATTAGGAGCTAAAGATGTTTTAAGAGCAAAACAGTTTGCTACACCATCAGCAATAGCCCAAGATCCTTCTGACTTTTCTGTTCAACCTGGCGCATGGGTTTTCAATTACGGATATGAGCACGCAACTAATGTTGTTTTAACTTGTGAAATTACTGGAACAGGTGTGACAGGAACATATATTGAAAATACTCTACCTGTATATATTGCATCTGGCGATAGCGCATGGTTTACGTTTCCAGTTTTTTCACAAACATACTATCCAAAGGCATATTATTACATGGCTTATACCGTAAGCTCGGATTCAATAGATCACTTTGAATTTGACAATGTAGTTGATGCGAATTTTGCTGTCACTGACTACATTTTTACATATGGAAGAGTTGAGGACAACAATATTAATGAACCGATTGGAAATTCAAGTTATTTTTCATCTGCCAGCTTTTTAACTGCATGTACTCATTTTAAAAATGCGAATGCAAGCAATCTAGTCGCATACAGCCTAACTTTTTCAGCATCAACAAACTATATTAATAATGGTGTTTACTTGTACGATAGTATTACCGGAGAAGGAAAAGAGCTGGAAGTTAACGTATATAAGTGGAATGATTCTGTTAAAGACATTAATAACCCAGCATTTGAAATTGGTGATATAGAAATTGCAACGGCTCAAGATACATATGAGTACAAATACACTGAAGACTTACAAAGTCAAAATGTTATTCAAGGCATTGATCCATTTTTATTGGAGGATGACCAAAGCTATTTGTTTTGTGTAACTACCTACGACAATTCAGTTGAAATTGGATTTGATACAAAAACGGACTATAATCAGACAATTTTAGATGGTGATTCTCCAAGCATAAATGAAGGAGAACCAGCCACAGTATTTCAGACAGAAGATGAAAATGGAGCTGTGCAATGGTATGGGCTAGGAAGCGGAACAAATTCTCAAGCTGCAATTGGAATAAACTTTAAAGATCTATTAAAAACTGATGAAACAATTCACAATTTTGAAACAATAGCATTCCCAAACCCAGCTAGTGAAAATGTTAGTATCATGTTAAATGATATGTCAGGAAGCGGATTCTTAACAGTTGTTGATTTGGAGGGTAAAGTTGTAATTTCAAACAATGTTACAATTGATGCTTCAAAATTGACTGTAGATGTTAGCGATTTAGCTAGCGGAATGTACGTGTTTAACTTAAACTTAGAAAACGGAAAAACGTCAACATTTAATGTTGTTGTGAACAAGTAATTCTAGAGTTAACATAAATTATTTTAAACCGCCAGTCTCAAACTGGCGGTTTTTTTGTTTCCAGATTCAAATAATTCTAAACATATTGCCTTTAATAAACAGGTTCATTCCTAAATGTCTTACCAGCCTTAATTAGCTACTTTTGATTAAAAATCTAAAATGTTCAAATACGCTATCTTCCTTTTTTTAATTTTTGCAATTATTAGCTGTAAAAACAATAACCAAAAAAAAGTAGAAGAGCCAATTATTGTATTACCTGAAGTAATGCCTTCAGAAATTGCGTATGGCTTTGTGCTTGACTCTTTTAAAGTGATTACTGACACTATCGCTCCAAATACAACCTTAAGTCATTTACTTGCTCCTTATGGGGTCTCACAATGGTATATTAATACTGCTGCTAATTTAGCGGCTGATAGTTTAATTAACTTAAAATATGTAACAGCAGGCGATCAAGTTTTAATGCTGCAAAATAAAAGAGATTCTATTAATAATTTGCTATTTGCTATTTATCCAAAAAATAAAGTTGAATATGTCATTTTTGACTTTAGAGATTCAGTTGTTGTGTCTCTAGAGAAAAAGCCAAATACAGTTGAGCAAAGAATGTTGACTGGAGAAATTATCGCTAATTCAAATTTAACCCTAGCGATCAATCAGCAAGTTAAAAGTATTAATATGACTGGTGAAATTGCTGAAGAGATTTCGGGTTTATTTGCATGGACAATTGATTTTTTTAAACTTCACCCTGGCGATCAATTTAAACTGATTTATGATGAAAAGAGTGTTGAAGGGGAACCGTATGATATTGAAAATGTTAAGTATGCATATTTTAAACACCAAGGAAAACCATATTATTCATTCTACTACGAGTTTGATACAATAAATAAAAGGGGCGGAGTATTCGACGAAAACGGGAAGGAAATGAAAAGAATGTTTTTAATGGCACCCGTTCAATATAGTCGGATTAGTTCAAGTTTTTCAAATAGAAGGTTTCATCCTGTTCAAAAACGTTGGAAATCTCATTTAGGAACTGATTACGCAGCGCCAAAAGGGACACCAATTTGGTCTACTGCTGACGGTTATGTAATTGCAGCCGCATATACTCGAGGAAATGGGAACTACGTGAAAGTAAAACATAACGATACATACACAACGCAATACCTACATATGACCGCGCACGCGAAAGGAATTAGAAAAGGGGTGAAAGTGTCGCAGGGTGAAATTATAGGCTATGTAGGCAGCACAGGGCTAGCAACTGGGCCTCATGTTTGTTATCGGTTCTGGAAAAATGGTAAACAAATTAATCACAGAGCTGAAAAATTTCCAGCCTCAACACCGTTACCTGATTCTTTGATGGCGACATATTTAGAATTCATTAAGCCTATTAAGAAAAGGCTAGATTCTGCCCTTATCACTCCTTATGTTCAGTCAAAAGTGAGTGCGAACAAAAGCGAATAACCTAATAATATATACAAATACTAAAAGCCCTAAATAAAAATAAAACAAAGGGTTATTTAGTCTAGTATTTATCCTAAATTTGCAGGCAGATTTACAAGGATTATTGGACATGTCAGAAGTAAAAAAAATCAAAAATGCACTTATCTCAGTTTTTAGCAAAGATGGTTTAGCGCCTATTGTTAAAAAACTCCATGAAGATGGAGTAAAAATTTATTCAACTGGAGGTACACAAAAGTTTATTGAAGAATTATCAATTCCTGTAGTGGCGGTTGAGGATTTGACATCATATCCTTCAATTTTAGGAGGTAGAGTAAAAACTTTACATCCCAAAATATTTGGAGGAATATTAAACCGTAGGGGACTAGTAGATGATCAAAAGCAAATCAAAGCCTTTGAAATTCCAGAAATCGATTTAGTAGTGGTAGACTTGTACCCTTTTGAAGCAACCGTTGCTTCAGGTGCTTCACATCTAGATATTATTGAAAAAATTGACATTGGTGGAATATCTTTGATAAGAGCCGCAGCAAAAAATTATAATGATGTTGCTATAATTTCATCTATGAATCAATATGAATCATTTTTAGAGATATTAAAAAATTCAGGAGGAACAACAGTCGAAGACAGAAAAAATCTAGCAGCAGAGGCATTTAATGTGTCTTCTCACTACGATACAAAAATTTACGGGTATTTTGCTCCGGAACAAAGTCAGAACTTTAAAGAAAGTGTAAATATTGCGAATACGTTAAGGTACGGAGAAAACCCTCATCAAGAGGGTGTTTTTTACGGAGACTTGGATGGTATATTTGACAAACTTCACGGGAAAGAATTATCATATAATAATTTGCTAGATGTAGATGCCGCAGTTAATTATATGGCAGAGTTTAAAAACGAAGCGCCAACATTTGCAATATTAAAGCACAATAATGCTTGTGGGCTAGCAACTAGGCCATCTTTATTAGAAGCATATGAGGCTGCCTTAGCAGGAGACCCAGTGTCTGCCTTTGGTGGAATATTAATCTCTAACAAAGTTATTGATGAGCCTACGTCAGAGAAAATAAGCACATTATTCTGCGAAGTTGTTATTGCACCGGGATATGAGGACAGCGCTTTAGATATTTTGAAAGAAAAGAAAAACAGAGTGATTCTTGTTCAGAAAGACATTGTTTTACCTAAAAAGCAGTATCGTACCATTTTAAATGGAGTGCTAGTTCAAGACAAAGATTTAGTGACTGATTTGGCCCCTAATTTTGAAACAATCACAAAAGTTGAGCCTTCACCAGATGAAGTAAAGGATTTAGAATTTGCTAATAAACTAGTAAAACACACCAAGTCAAATACAATTGTATTGGCAAAGAATGGTCAATTGTTGGCAAGTGGAACTGGACAAACATCAAGAGTTGACGCACTTCAGCAAGCAATTCATAAGGCAAAATCATTTAATTTTGATTTAAAAGGAGCTGTTATGGCTTCAGATGCGTTTTTCCCTTTTCCTGATTGTGTAGAGATTGCTCACAAGGCAGGAATAACGAGCGTAATTCAGCCTGGAGGTTCTATTAAAGATAAGCTTTCAATTGAATACTGTGACTCAAATGGAATAAGTATGGTATTTACTGGGAACAGACATTTTAAACATTAATAATAAGAAAGCACATTAAAATTAATTTATATAACTTAGTGAGCTTATAATAACCGATTACACAGCATGGGACTATTTGATTTTTTATCACAAGAAATTGCTATTGATTTAGGAACAGCAAACACCCTAATTATCATGAATGATAAAGTGGTTGTTGATGAACCAAGTATTGTAGCAAAAGATATTCAAAGTGGTAAAATTGTGGCTATTGGAAAAAAGGCACAGCAAATGCACGGTAAAACCCATAAATTAATTGAAACAGTAAGACCTTTAAAAGATGGTGTAATTGCAGATTTTGAGTCGGCCGAGCAGATGATTAGAGGAATGATTAAAATGATTAATACCTCTTCTCGATTATTCAACCCAAGTTTAAGAATGGTGATTTGTATCCCATCAGGGATTACTGAAGTAGAAAAAAGAGCCGTTAGAGATTCAGCTGAACATGCAGGAGCAAAGGAAGTATTTTTAATTCACGAACCAATGGCCGCAGCAATTGGAATTGGAATTGATGTTATAGAGCCAATGGGCAATATGATTATTGATATAGGTGGAGGTACATCTGAAATTGCCGTTATTGCCTTAGGAGGAATTGTTTGCGATAAATCAATACGTGTAGCAGGTGACGATTTTACAAGAGATATTGAAGATTATATGCGTCGTCAGCATAACATACTAGTTGGCGAAAGAACTGCGGAACAAATTAAAATTGAGGTAGGTTCTGCCATTACTGAGCTTGATGACGATAAAGCACCGGACCCATACCCAGTAAGAGGTAGAGATTTGATGACTGGAATCCCAAAAGAGATAATGATTTCTTATGGTGAAATTGCACACGCTTTAGATAAGAGCATAGCTAAAATAGAAGAAGCTATTTTAAATGCGCTTGAAATGACACCACCTGAATTATCTGCTGATATTTATAAAACTGGTATATACTTAGCCGGTGGAGGATCAATGCTTAGAGGTTTAGATTATCGAATTTCGCTTAAAACAAAGCTACCAGTTCACATTGCTGAGGATCCATTGAGAGCAGTAGCAAGAGGAACTAGTATTGCCCTTAAGAATATAGATAAATTCCAGTTTTTAGAGCGATAAAATCAGATTTTAACCAATTGTTTTGATAGCGACCAATGAGAAATTTACTTAATTTTTTAAAAAGATTTAGAAATTTCTTGATTTTCATTGTTTTGCAAATTTTTGTGTTATCTCTATTTTTCAATAGTAAAAATTTTCATAAAGCCAGTTTTGTAAATTCAACCAATTCAATTTCAAGTTGGATTTTACAGAAAAAGTATAATATCACAAAGCATTTTGAATTAGCAGATGAAAACAAAAGACTCGCTGATGAAAATGCAAATATGTTAGCACAATTGCCTCAGAGTTTTTATGCCTTAGAAAACAATGTCTTCAGTATAAACGACACGCTATATGAGCAGCAATATCAATTTGTAGCTGCAACAGTAATTAATTATTCCAACCATATGAGGAATAATTATGCGACAATCAATAAAGGTGCATTGGCAGGTATTAAAACTGACATGGGAGTTATGGTGAGTAACGGAATAGTAGGTTTTATAATTGATGTAAGTGACCACTATGCCATAATTCGTACTATTTTATCTGAGAGAATTAATCTTGCAGTTGAAGTAAACAAAGTGGTGGGTCAGCTTGATTGGCGTGGTTACGATAACACTATCTGTCATATAAAAGGGATTACTGCTAGTTCAAAAATACTCGAAGGTGATAAGGTATATACAAAAGGAAGCAATGGTCATTTTCCAGAAGGAATACTGTTAGGAACCGTTGAAGCAGTTGAAATTGAAAATGGATCTGCAACCCTAACCATTGCAGTTAGGGTAAGTACTAACTTTAATGCGTTAAGCAATGTATTTGTGGTTAATAATATATTTAAAAGTGAACAGAAAGAAATAGAAGGGGATTATTATGAGTAGGTACTGGATACAATATAGCATCTATTTTTTGTTTATAGTTTTGCTGCAAAGCCTTGTAGTAAGCCATCTTGGAATTAGTATTTATGCTTACCCAATGGTATACATCCTCGTAATTCTAGTTTTGCCATTTGATTTCAACATTCTACTAACCTTGGCTATAGCCATCATTCTGGGAATATCTGTTGATATATTAAGTGATACGTTTGGCTTGCATACATCTGCAGCAATATTTGTTGCATATTTTAGACCTGCTGTTTTGAAATTATTGACACCAAGAGATGGTTATGATACAACTTTAATCCCAACTATTCAGGACATGGGAATTGCATGGTTTTCAGCATATTACATATTGATAATTTTGCTACACCATATCTGGTTTTTTACAATCGAAATTTTTAGATTAGATTTATCAGGTTTAATTGTTTTGAAGGTTATTGTAAGTGCTTTATTTTCAATTTTGTTTATGACTACCCTACAGTTTTTACTTTATAAATCAAGCAAGTAACATGAATAATTTTGACAACAGAAAGTTTGTAGTCAGTTTTCTAATTATTCTAATTGGTCTAGTGTTTATCTTCCGTCTAGGGTACATGCAGCTTATTGATGACCAGTGGAAAGATAGGGCCGCTCAAATTAGTGAAAACAAAATAATTACATATCCCGCTCGCGGAATAGTTTACGATCGTAATAATGAAATTTTAATTGCAAACCAGGTCTTTTACAATCTTCTTGTTATTCCGCGAGAGGCTAAAAAAATTGATTCTTTTGCCTTTTCAAAATTATTAAATATCAGTATTGAGGACTATACCGTAAGAATGAATAAGGCTCGTTCTTACTCAAAGCGAAAGCCTTCTGTATTTGAGAAACAAATTTCACCCACCGATTTTGTTAGTATCGGTCCGGAATTGTATAAATATCCTGGTTTTATTGAAGAAGAAAGAACACTAAGAAGCTATCCGCGGCCTATTGGTGCTCACTTGCTCGGTTATATGAATGAAGTGAACAGACAGGATATTGAGGAAAGTAATTATTATCGGTCGGGAGACTACATAGGAAGAAGTGGTATTGAAAAAGAGTATGAAAAAGAACTAAGAGGCAAAAGGGGGGTAAGGTATATCTTGCAAAACGCTATTGGATTGGCAACAGGCAGTTATGAAGATGGAAAGTACGATACAGTAGCAGTGCAGGGTAAAAATATTCAGATTGGAATTGATGCTGTTTTACAGGGATACGGCGAAAAACTAATGCAAAATAAAATTGGCTGTGTGGTTGCTATTGAACCGAAAAGCGGTGAAATTTTAAGTCTAATTTCATCTCCATCATACAACCCTAACCTACTAGTTGGGCGTGACATAGGGAAAAACTTTTTACAGCTCAGTAAAGATTCATTAAAACCTCTTTTTAATCGTTCGGTAATGTCTACAAATGCTCCTGGTTCCACTTTTAAATTGATTATGTCACTTATTGGACTACAAGAAAAAGTGATTACTGAGTCTACTAGCTTTCCCTGTACTAAAAGTTTAGTGGGCTGTCATAATCATCCAAATGCAAAGGGTATTTCGGATGCCGTAAAAATGTCATGTAATCCATATTACTACTACTTAGTCAAGCGAATTATTCATCAAGATAAAGTTCCTAATGCCTTTGCTGATGCGGCTATAGGATTGGATATTTGGGCTGAGTATGTAAGAAGTTTTGGAATGGGAAACACAATTAGTAGCGATATCAACGGCATTGCTAAAGGCCATATTCCTACAACATCATTTTACAATAAAATATATGGTCAGAATAGATGGATGTTTAGCACAATTTACTCAATATCTATAGGGCAAGGAGAAGTTTTAGTTAATGCTCTAGAAATGGCAAATTTGGCAGCAATAATGGCCAACAGAGGTTACTATTATCCACCGCATCTTATAAAAGAAGTAAAAGGTGGTGCTTTTCCAAGTGAGTATAAAAAAAGGATGTATACAAAAGTAAATCAAAAACATTTTTCACAAGTTGTAGATGGGATGAGTAGAGTAGTAAACGAATCAGGCGGTACTGCTTCACGAGCAAGACTGGACAGTATAATTGTTTGTGGAAAAACGGGAACAGCTCAGAATCCACATGGAAAAGACCACAGTATTTTTATTGCATTTGCACCAAAAGACAACCCAAAGATTGCTATGGCAGTATATATTGAAAACGCAGGATTTGGTGGAACTTGGGCTGCACCAATTGCCAGCTTAATGATAGAAAAATACTTAACAGGCGAAATTGCCGAGAAAAATTTGCGTAAAGAAACAAGAATTCTGCAAGCTAATTTATTAGATAGAAGTGAGAGGTAAATATAGCATATTAAAAGAATTAGACTGGCTTCTAATAGGAGCGTACGTGCTATTGGTAACTTTAGGATTGTCTAATATATATGCCGCTGTTTATCAGGAGGAGCATGCCATGCTTTTTGATTTAGATATGGAATATGGAAAGCAATTGATGTGGATTGGAATTTCAATTTTCATGGGTTTTGCGATTATTCTATTGGATGGTAGCTTTATTAGAAAACATGCTTATTGGGTATACGGTGCGACTATGCTTTTATTGATTTTAGTGTTATTCACCGCTCCAATAAATGGAGCACGATCTTGGTTTGGAATTGGTAGTGTAGGAATTCAACCCTCAGAATTTGCAAAAATTGGAATCAGTTTAGCCTTGGCAAAGTATATTTCTGAATTAGGATCGATATTTAGTGAACTGAAGTCAAAATTAAGAATTTCAATAATACTTGGTATACCAAGCCTCTTGGTATTATTGCAACCAGATGCAGGAACTTTTATCATATTCGTATCATTTGTATTAATGCTATATCGCGAAGGCTTATCGGGTAATATCATACTGTTTGGCATAGTAGCAGTAATTGTAGCAGTGGTCACTTTAACTGTGGCTGATGGAACATTCTTTTTACCATTTACAAAAATTCTGATGACAGGAAAATTTGGAGTGTTTCTGTTTATCGTTTTTTTGAGTGGAATATTTGCACTTTTAGTCAGAAATTTTGTACTTCCTCGAAACAGAAAATCTCTTTACAGAGCGATTTTGGGAGGTTTCATCATATCCATCATATTTGTCAATTTTGTTGAGGTTGGATATAGTTCCATACTACAAAGCCATCAAAAAGAGCGAATTGACTTACTGCTGGGAAAAATTGAAGATCCTGATGGAAAAGGTTACAATATAAATCGATCAAAAGCGGCCATTGGTTCAGGGGGTTTTATTGGAAAAGGATACATGAATTCTAAATTAGCAAACGCCAGTCAAAGGCATGTTCCAATGCAAAGTACCGATTTTATCTTTTGCACGTGGTCGGAAGAAAGAGGATTCGTCGGGTCGTTTTTTCTTGTAGTGTTATATTTAGTATTGTTACTTAGAATGATTACAGTGGCCGAACGTCAGCGATCGAAATTTACTCGAATTTATGGTTATTGTGTGGTAGGAATTTTCTTTTTTCATGTTTTAATTAATATTGGGATGGCCGTTGGTTTGGCGCCTGTAATTGGTATTCCTCTCCCATTTTTTAGTTATGGCGGATCAAGTATGATGTCTTTTACAGTGCTGTTGTTCATTCTCATAAAGCTTGATTCTGAGCGAAAAAGTGTACTTCAATAATGGTAAAACATTGGCTTGAACTTGGAATTTTTATTGCATGCCTAATATTTGGCGCTTACGTTAGCTCGCTTTTACTTGGTTTTTGCGGAGTGAGTGTAAATGATAGTCCTATACAAGTTAATGGATATATTGTAGCAACAATTCTTACACAAACAGTTATGTTTGTTGGTGCTGTAATCTCATTTTTTCTAATAACGAAGCTAGATTGGAAGTCTTATATTAGCATAAATAGCATTGATAAAAAGCAGTTAATTCAAACAGCATTGTTTTTTAGTGTTGCCTTTCTAATTGCTCTTGGTTTTTCTCAACTAGCTGGACCAATTGAGAGCTATTTTGAAGGACACTCTTGGTTGGTTCATCAACATCAGATAACCAAGTCTCAAAACGAGGTAATGGGAAGCTTAAGAGGTGTTAAAATTGGATTAGCTCTTTTATTTTTTGCCGTGCTTCCTGCAATTGCAGAAGAACTTGTGTTTAGGGGAATACTTTATAAAATTCTGAAAGATTTAAGTTCAAGAAAACATCTGGCTATGATTCTTTCCGCCTTCATATTTGCTATTTTTCATTTTCAAATCCTTAGTTTTCTACCAATTTTTGTCGTTGGATACTTGTTAGCTTATCTTTACGATAAAACTGGAAACATTGCTACGGGAATGCTATTACACTTCCTATTTAATGCAATTCAAATTGTTTTTTGGCAAGCATAAAAAAAGCACCTGCTTAATCAGATGCTTTTAATTTCTTTAAAGAAGTTACTTTATTTTCCTCCTCCTATTTCATTTTTAGTAGAATATACTATTTTGTATCCTTTAACTTTAGGATCACTCAAAGCATCAGTAATATTAGTTACTGTTTTCATATCTACATTGTCATCAATCTTTAAAATAGAAGCAACATCAAAAGTATTCATTTCAGGAGGTGTATTCGATAATTTCCATTGTGGAATTTTAGACATATAATCAACCTCTAATTGGTCGTCTAAAAACACTTCAACTAATGCATTTGAGCCACCGTCTAATGGGTAACCAGCCCAAATATAATCCGTTTCATCATCCTTATTCAATTCAATGGCTATTCCTGAACCTGGAATTACAATTTCAACATTTGGCTCAGTTTCTTTAGGTCGTGTTGCAACCATAAAGAAGAACAAAAGCATGAATACAATATCAGGTAGGGCCGCAGTGTTAACCGGTGGTTGACCTTTTTTTCCTTTTTTTCTAAATTTTGACATCTTAAAGTAAATTAGATTGTGATTTTTGGTTCCAAAGTTCTAGTAGGAACCATTATGTCTAGTATTTCTATTTTTTCTAAGTCTGCTTCAATTTCAGGATTTAATTCGTCATATGTATAACCATTAAACACTTCTTTACAGCGTTCATTTTTTATTCTTTTAGCAACCTTACCAATTGAATTGATAACAGAAATGTACAAACCGTAAGAAGTTTTGGATTGCTTTTTTAACTGAATAGCCATTTGTTCGCTTATTTCCAAAAATTTGCCATTAGGCATAACTGAAATTACTCTCAATGTTTTTTCCAACTGCGCTACTTTCGATTTCGCTATGATATTGTCTTCATTTTCTGCTAAAGCCTTTTTAGCTACAACAAGCTCTTTTTCAACCGCTAACTTCTCTTTCAACTTATACTCTACTTGCTTAGGCTTGGCTTCTAGTTGATACATATTTCCGGTGTAGAAGTCATATAACATTTCTTCCATTCTTTCGATATCAACATTTTCCTTTTCAACTAAAAGTTGATCTTGAGAATTTAAAGTAATCGAAAATACATCTCTCTCTCTTACCTCTGGAAGTTCTATTTTGTCATCAATTTCTACCTTCATTGGTAGCATCTTCGGAATTCCCGCTTCTAAATCCATTGTTGTAGTTACAATGAAAAATATTAAAAGCAAGAAGGCAATGTCGGCCATTGACCCTGCATTAATTTCTTCAAGTTCTCTTCTTGCCATCTTATATTATTTTGTAAAGAAACGTGATAAATTAACTACACTTTGCCATAGAATTAATGCAATAGCAATGACTCCTAAGGTCATTGTAATAGCAATTCCAGCACCTGTATATTTAAAGTTCGTATCTGTATAATTACTTGTTTCTAACATTTTTCCTTCACCAACAGGAGCGGCCATTTTGTAGCAAATAAAAGCGATTATAGCTAGAGCAGCTATCCCAATGGCTGAACGTAAGAAACGTTTCGGATTTTTAATAATATTTACTACAGTAAAAATTGCAATAGCAATTAGTGCGAGGTACATCAGCCATTGCGTGTAAGTTATTGAACTTAATGTCGCTTTTTGAAAGTCATACTCTTTTTGAGCGAGGTAGTGAATATCACCCTCTTCGATATTTTCACCGTACACCTTCTCAGGTTTTGTTGGATCAGAACTCATTAGAGTGTTGTAATCAACGGCTTTGCCTTCTGATAGGTCGTATGCCTTGTTTGCTTTCTTATCTAATACTAATGTATAATCAATAGGAGTAACCGTTGCGGGTTTCCCACCATTTTTTGAAGGAACCTGATAAGAATACGAAAAGAATTCTTGGTCAGTTAATGCTAAGTCTTCGTCAGAGCTTGGTGCAATAGATATGTTTTTCCATATCAAAACAATTCCAATGACTAAGAATAGAGCCATGATTGCGGTTGATATTATTGATACTGTTTTATTTTGCATAATAATTTATGATGCGTTAAACAATTGTTTTATTTTAACCAAAATGGTTGTTACTTTGCTGCGTTATTTTTCAATAGAACGTCAATTAAAGATATTGAAGCATCTTCCATATCATTAACAATACTATCTACTTTTGCAATTAGGTAATTGTAAAATACTTGCAGTATAATTGCGACAATCAAACCAAATACAGTCGTCAACAGGGCCACTTTAATATCTCCTGCAATTAATCCAGCATCAACACCTCCATTTGTTTCAATTGAATCAAATGCTTGAATCATACCAATTACTGTACCCATAAAACCTAACATTGGTGCCAAAGCAATAAACAATTGAATCCAAGACATTCCTTTTTCCAAAAGTCCCATTTGTACACCACCGTATGAAATAACAGATTTTTCAACCATGTCAATTCCTTCTTCAGCTCTATCTAAACCTTGGTAAAAGATTGAAGCGACAGGTCCTCTAGTGTTTCTACAAACTTCTTTAGCCGCATCTACGCCTCCCGAAGCTAAAGCTTCATCAACTTGTGCAACCAATTTTTTTGTATTAGTTGTAGCCAGGTTTAAATAAACAATTCTTTCTATTACCATGGCTAAACCAAAGATTAAACAGGCAAGAACAACTCCCATGAATTCGGCTCCACCTTCAATAAACCTTTGCTTTAATACATTTACAAAAGACGCCTTTGGCACAGCTGCTGCGCTTGCAGTTTGAGCAATTACAGTTGCTGATGTGATGAATGCACCTACTAACATTAATCCTTTTTTCATTGTTTTCAAATTTGAGTTATTGTTTTATTTTATTTTTCAATCGTTACAATTTTTAACGAGTTGCTAAAGTACAAAAATTTATAATTAATACTAATTGTAATATATTTATTTTCGGTGTCAGAATCTATTTTCTATGCATCTCTCCGCAGATGACAGATTCTATTAAATAATGTCTTTCAGCTGTCGTTTTTGTCTTTCCAATAACATACATCAGCTTAGTAATGGCAGTTTCTGTTGTTAAATCAACACCGCTTACTACTCCTAATTCTAAAAATTTCTGACTGGTTTCATATTTACCTTGGTCAACTTTTCCTTTGGTGCATTGCGTAATATTTAACACAATTCCGCCCTCGTTAATGTAATTTTTTAAAATGTCAAAAAACAATTTAGAAGAAAACACATTTCCACTTCCAAATGTCTCAATAACAACAGCTTCATTGTTGTTGATGTCAAATAATGGAGCAAGTGATTTGATATTCATGCTTGGAAATACTTTCACCAAACCAATGTTCTCATTAAAGTGTGTAAACAGCTCTAATTTAGGAGCTTCAGTTCTAAATAATTCTTCGTCATCAAACACAATATCTACTCCTGCTACTGCGAGCGACGGATAATTTGGGGAATCAAATGCTTCAAAAGAGGCTGCACTAACTTTACTCGCTCTGTTACCTCTGTAAAGTTGATATTCAAAATAAATTGCTACTTCTTGAATAATCGGCTCGTCATCAATGTCAACCATTCCCGCAATTTCAATAGCAGTTATTAAGTTTTCTTTCCCATCAGTTCTTATCTGTCCTATAGGCAATTGCGAACCAGTTAAAATAACTGGTTTTTTTAATCCAAGCAGCATAAAACTTAATGCTGAAGCCGTATAAGCCATAGTGTCTGATCCGTGCAAAATCACGAATCCGTTATAATTTTCATACTTTTCAAAGATCGTCTTGGCTAAGTTAGCCCAATCAGCCACGGTAATTTCCGAAGAGTCAATAGGCTGATTGATAGAAATTACATCTAACTCGTAGTCTATTTGTTTTAGCTCAGGTACATGGTTGTACAAGTGTTTAAAGTCAAATGATTTTAAGGCTCCTGTTTTAGGGTCGTTAATCATTCCAATTGTTCCACCGGTATAGATGATGAGCACTTTAGGATTTATATCCATCTTAGTTATTACAATATTAAGGAATCAAATATAGGAATTGTGTGATGATTCCTTTAAATGTGCTTTGTATTTATTTAAATGGGGAATCGACTGATTGGGCAACTGTTGTTATGTTAGCTGAAAAACTTCTAAGGCATTTTGACTAGTAATTTTTCCAATTTCATTTAGATTTTTACCAAAGATGTCTGACAATTTATTTGCAATTATTGGAATGTAAGCGCTTTCGTTCCGCTTGCCGCGATTTGGTGTTGGTGCGAGATACGGCGAATCGGTTTCTAATACCAAGTGCTTCAGCTCTACATTCTCGATTACCTTATCTAAACCTGAGTTTTTGAAAGTTAAAACACCACCTATACCAAGTTTAAAGCCTCCGTAGTTAATTATTTTGTTAGCCTGATCTATGTCACCAGTAAAGCAATGAAAAACACCAGTTAATGATTCATCATTTAATTGGTCGATTACCTCAAAAGTTTCATCAAAAGCATCTCTTACATGTATCACAATGGGCAATTTTAAAGTTTTAGCCCATTGAATTTGCTCAATAAATGCATCTTTTTGAGCTGCCTGAAATGATTTGTCCCAGAATAGATCCATTCCAATTTCACCAACGGCAATAATTTTAGTTTTTGGAATAAGTGCTTGAATAGCCAATAGATCTTTTTTATAATTTTCTCCAACCGAGCATGGGTGTAAGCCTAACATAGGGTAGCATTGATTTGGAAACTCTTTTTGAAGCGCCAACATTCCGGGAATCGATTCTTGGTCAATATTTGGCAAAAAGAACTTTGAAACGCCAAGTTCGATTGCTGAGTTAATGGCTTTAGTTCTATCTTCATCAAATTCTTTGCTATACAGATGTGTATGCGTATCAATAAATGTCATTCGTAAAGTGTTATTCCCAGTCTGGGCATGTACTGCAGTTATCTTTGACTCTTTTGTATAGAAAGAATCCACCTCCAACTTGCATATCTGCATACACAAACTGTTGTTTTACTCTATTTTCAGTTAGCCTAATTGTTTGCAAGTTTGGTAAATTAATATACCCAACCGACCAATTGGTTTGCAGAAAAAATCGATTAAAAAAATCGGCTCTTAAACCTGTATGAAGTGAACCTCCGAAGCCTGAAATTTTAAGATCAGTATTATTGTCAGTATTATTCCACACAAAATCGGTTTGAGTAACCACGCCGCCTAGTCCAAGTCCAAATCGATATTGTAAAAAATGTTTTCTGTTTTTAGAACGGTAAAAATAATTAGTATGCTGAACTTGTAATGACACATAGTTGAGTCCGTTTGAGTTTTCGTAGTGTATTGCTGGAGGCGAAAGTACGGCTGGCGTATTATTATAATTTCCTGCCAATACACTATTTGCAGCTTGATCAATAGTGCCTGAAAGCAAGGCAGTTTGATTATCTGTCATGACATATTTCATATGGTCATATCCAAAGGAAATATCATACTTTTCTTTATAATAATACCCTAACCTGATATTAAATTGAGGAACAGAAAGAGTCTTAGGATTAACGTATGTTTTAAAGTCTCTTACTGGATTATCGTGAGCAGTCGCATCTTGCACCGTAAAATCGTATCCGGGCCCAGAAAAACTAATATCGCTCTTACTATAAATTGAACGGTTATAGCCCCAAAAGAAATAAATGGCTCCTTTTTGGTTACTTTGCTTTTTTTTGTAGGAATAGTTTTGCTGACTGAAAACAGGCTGAAAAGTAATTAAAACTATTAGAGCAAGGCAATTTTTCATATATTCGTTTATTCAATAACGTAAAACGTGTTTAAAATTACGAACTATTTTTTACCTGCATGGCTAATCATAATGAAATTGGAGAAAAAGGTGAGGCATTAGCGAAATCATTTTTAGAAAAAAAAGGGTACAAAATTCTAGCAACAAATTACCGATTCAAAAAGTTAGAAATTGATATTGTTTCAGAATTTAAAGGAAAGTTAGTTGTTGCTGAAGTTAAAACTCGACAAAGCTCTTACTTAGCTGGCCCGGAAGATACAGTGTCTAAATCAAAACAAAGGGGAATAGTAAAATGTGCGAATGCATACATTATTGAAAATGAAATAGACATGGAAACAAGATTCGATATTATTTCAATCATTTTGAATCAAAATGAAAAAAGTATAGATCATTTAGAAGATGCTTTTTACCCTTTACTATAAAGCGTAGTATATGAGAGTAATAGTATTAGTTGTTTTATCTTTAGTTCTGTTTAGCTGTGGAGTGAATAATAATTTTTCTAAAAAAAAGTATTTAAAGCTAAAACCACTTAAAAGTTCTAGTAGTAAAAACAGTTCTCATGAAGATATTGAAAAAGAGCGCACTAAGTTTTATGGCTATCAACAAGGAGATAGTGAGAGAAATGAATTTGAAATCCAAGATAACTTTAAGAAAAGCGTTGAGCCAGCATTAAATGATAATTTAAAGGCTGATAGCTTAATTAGAATAGATTGCAGTTTAGCTGATACTAAGTCAGCAGCAAATGATTACTTATTAAAGGAAAACAGAGTTACAAGCTACGATAAGAGTTTACTTCCGGAAGATAGTACATATATATATAGGTTTAATACGCGTTTTCTTATTTCCGTTGGTTTTGGTATTGCCGGTGCAATTGCCTGGATTGCTGGAGGTTTTACTGTAGGCTATTTATTGCCAGGGATAGCAATACTTTTATTTTTGATTGCAAGTATTTTTGCAGTTTCAGCAGTGTTAGAGGGAAAAGAAATGAACCCCAAAGTTGATAATAAAAAATTTAGGAGAAAATATAGAATGATGGTAGCGTGGTCTATTCTCGGAGGAGTGATACTTCTCACTGCAGCGGCATTCATAGTGGGAGTTGCTTTATTTTTTTAAACAAAGAAACCACCTCATTTCTAAGGTGGTTTTCATGCTACTATTTATTTTCAAAATTTTATTTCACTTTAGCCATTGAATTTTTTAGGTTTTCCCATTTAACAAGGTGCATTTTTAAAGACCCGACTTTAATTTTTGCTTTTGCTAAGATTGGAATTCTATTGGCATCATCAGTAATCCAAACTGTTAGGTCTTCTGAGCTATTAAATACTCTACCTTCTTGAACAACCGGTACAAATTTCATACATCTGTACTTGTCGCCTTTAATTTTTACCAATTGCTTTCCAGTGTATTTAATTTTTGTTGGGTAAAGCTCGTTATCTAAAAATATGTTTACTGTAAATACATCTCCAATTTTAGCGCCGTCAAAGTTTAGAGTTCGTGCATAATAGAAAGCCGATATCATATCTTGAACCATGCTTGGAACTTTATATTTTTTTCCTGCTCCATTGTCAACTACCTTTTTGTGTTGATAAAAGGTATAGTCTTGACTTATTTTATATCCGCCTTCATTTACTCTTCTTATAAATAACCAAGGAAACATTCCTTTGGCATCCATGTGCGATTCGTAAACATCATGAACTTTGTAAAACCACTCAAAAGCTGATATTGTTCTACCAACGCCTCTTACTCTCCATAACTTTCGCCCTTGTACAGATTTTTTTGATTCGTCAACTGTTAAAACTGCTTCTCCTGCGTCTAAAACACCATAGGATAAACGATAAGTTAATTTTTCTCCTGGTTGGAATGCTTTATTAGTTGTACTTGGAAATGTTGCTATGTCAGCTGTTCTTGCCTCAGATATGAAGGCTAACAGAAATGTGCTCAGTATAAATGTTATTGTTTTCATGGTATTGAATTTTAAGTTATCCATTCGTAATAATTTCAAAATCTGTGCCAAATTTCCTTTTCTTTTTTTGATGCAGATTTGGAAAGCTATTATTTGGAAATACAGATAATAATACTTACATTGTACACCGAGTAAGTAGTTTTTTTCATTTCAAGCGGAAGAGTTCAATGTTTATTGAGCTCTTTCCATGTTAAAGGACTTCAGTTATTTTGCTTGCAACTGTTTCAACTTCGATTTTTAAAAGCTGATTTCTTTCTGACTCGCATGCCTCATTTATTATGTGAACGCTCTTCCCTAGAGGTTGCCATCTGCCTGAGTGCAATGGTCTGCGCATTGTGAATAGGCCGATAGAATGAATATGGCAAATCCCTCCAATATGCAAAGGACCTGTACTTGAGGCGACTAGAAGATCGGAATTTGCAATGAAAGAAATCAATTGGTCCAGACTCATTTTACCAGATAAATCTGTTATGTTGTTTTGCTTAGGAAGCTGACTTCTGAAAAACGTTGACTCTTCTTCAGTGCCAGTAAAAAAAAACTGATAATCCGTTTTTGGTAATGAGCAGGCTAAAGCTATAAAATTTTGCACTCCCCACTCAAGAGCACTTCCTTTGGATTTGGGATGCAAAACTATATTTTTTTTTGTTTTGCTAAGGTGGCTTTTTAAATCTTTTGCCAGCGGCTGAACTTTTGAAAAATTGATATAATCTGCCAATTCGGACAAAGAATAGTGGTGTCTGCAACCCAAAGGTTGTAAAAGTTTGGTGTTTAATTGTGCCTCATGTAAATCAGAATTTTTCCTTGTAAAATTAACCCTATGATTGCAGGTCATAAGGTGAAACAGTCGGTGCGAAGTCCCAATTCGTTCGGGAATTTGTGCCTTTCTTACCAGCCGCGCAATTTCTCTTCGTGGAAAAATATGAATAAACACATCAATGTTTTGACTTTTTAACCATTCAAGTTGAGCACGATCCTCCATTTTTGAAATTTCCGCCCAACTCCAAACCTCGTCAATATTAGCTACGCAATCTATAATTGGTTTAGTGTAAGTATTACCTAAAAAAATAATGTTGGCCTCAGGATAAATTTCTTTTAAAATTCCAACTAATGGCAGTGTTAATGCAACATCTCCTATACTATCAGTTCTACTTATTACTATTTTTTTAGCTAGGTTTATGAGCACGATTTAATTGTCTTAATGTTTGATATTTATAGATATTAGATTGAGCTGAAATTTGAGCAATTTTAAAACCATTGTATCCATCAAGGAATCCTAAATTTAACAAATACATGCTAAAAAAACGCCCTAATGCGCTTAAATAGGGCCTGAATACAGATGCTTTTTTCCCATTTTGATACATTTTCAAAGCAGTTAACTCCGAGTATTTGTCCGCACGGGCTTGATGTTCCTCATAGTCATAATAGGTATAATGGTGTAAATGACCTTTGAGCTCAATAACAGGTAAATTCTTATCTATTGCTAAATCTTCATGCACTAATTCCCCCTCCCAATGGCTGGTATCTTTGGGGAAAATGCGCATTTTTTTGTCGGGATACCATGATGAATGCTTAATCCATTGACCACAATAGTTTACCATTCGATTTAGTATGTAAATGCTATTGAAACCACTGCTTGATGTTAAAAGAATTTGTTCCCTTAAAGTTTCATCTAACGCCTCATCAGCATCTAAAGACAATATGTAGTCATTTTTTGCCTGGGAATTAGCGAAGTTCTTTTGCTGACTATATCCTTCCCATTTTCTTTGAATAAAATTGACACCATATTGCTTGCAGATTGTCGCTGTATTATCCGTTGAAAAACTATCAACAACTACAATGTCATCACAAATTTCCATTGCATCAACCGATCTTAACGCTCGCTCAATATTACGCTCTTCATTAAAAGTGATGATAACAACTGATAGTGGCTGCATGTAGAGAAGTTATTTGTTCAATTCGCCAATATATTGATGATAACTATCGTCAAAAAATATATTGTAATCTGATAATGTTGATTGCAAAGCGTTAAAAAATACTTTTTGTTCGTCAATAGGAATGATGTCTAAGTTGAGAAATAAATTTAAATCTTTCTTATATCTGAAGTTTATCATACCCTGATATACTTCAACTCTTTTCAGTCCTTTATAATAATATATGTGCATTTCCCTATCAAAGTAAGCAATAAACTGAGGTCCTATTCCGATTTTATAATTTGAAGGATTTTTTCTGAGAAAGATAAGATAAGTTATGTTTTCAAGAGTCAAAAGCGATACAACAATTAACATTGGCAGTACTAGAAACTCTTCGTCCCAGGGAATAATTTTTGACAAAATGATGATAACACCAGCGCCAAAAAAAATTTCAATCCCTAAAAAAACAGTGGCGCTATTAAGGATGGGTTTTGAAATGGGAGAGCTAAATACAAACCCATTGTATCCTTTTATGTCTTGTCTTCCTTCAAGTCGACGTTTTATTCTTATGATGCCAAGCAACAAAATTAGTAGTGTCAACCCATATCCAATTTGTTTGATGTAAGGGATGTCATTGACTTCGTAAACAGAAAAACCCAAATCATAAATAGATCCTATGGCAAAGAATCCAAAAATGATTAAAAGAATCAGGCTGAATAGATTGATGACTTTATTCATTCGCTTTCTTGGTCGTAATTGTATAATGCCTTTAATTTGGCTTTTATTCCATTGATATCACTTTCAAGGCCTTCAATTTGCTTATTTACAGACTTTAAAAGTGGATTTTTAGGATCGGAATTGCCAAAAAAGCTCAGATTTGTTTCGACTTGCGCTTTTTCCTTCACTAAGTTATCAATTTTTCCTCTAAGGAATTGCGCTTCTTTATCCAGCTCACGTTCCATATTTGGACTATTGTAAATTGATTCAATTTTTGATTTGTATAGAATTGCAGCTTTTTCAGACTTATCCATATCTAAAGCATCATACTTAGCATCTAATGCTGCTTTATAAGCCTTATATATTCGATCTTTTTCTTTAAATGGAACATTACCAATGTTAGAAAATGCTTTGGAAAATTCTTGAATTTGAGCAATATTTGCGGTTGTATCTTTTGTTAATTTATATCCTTCAATTTTTTTAATAAGGTCTTCTTTTAGGCTCAAGTTACCAGCATTAGCAGAATCTAATGCTTCAAAATGAGCATCTTTACGTGCAAAGAATCCATCAATTGGTTCCCTAAATTTTTTCCAAAGTTTATTTTCATTTCTTTGTCCGGCAGAACCTAGTTGTTTCCATTGCCGTTGCAGGTTTACAATTAATTTAGTGGTTCCACCCCAGTCTTCGGAATCTTTTATGTGTGCTAATTGCTCAATTAGTGCCTCCTTTTTAACTTTAACCTTATCAAAATCAGCATTTATGTCTTTAAAAAACTCATTTTTTGCGTCAAAAAATTGATCACACTTTGCTCTAAAACCCTTCCAAATAATTTCGTTTTCTTTTTTAGGTCCAAAACCAACCGTTTTCCATTCCGCCTGAATGGCTAAAATTTGATCAGTTGCGGTTTTCCATGTCTTATTATCAACTTGTTCTTGAGCTATCACTTCATCAACTTTGTCTATTAATGCCAGTTTTTTAAGAATATTTTCTTTTTGTTCTGCACGTCTACCATCATAAAAATCTCTTATTTTACTATACAGACCATTTACTGTCCCCCAATAGTTTTCTTTTAATTTTTCCCATGCTTCGGCAGAAGTACCACCTATGTCATTCCATTCATCTTGCAATAAGTGTAGTTTTTGTTCAACCACTTTCATACTTTTTTCAGAATCTAAAGTTTTCAGTTTTTCAATTACAGCTTCTTTTAAAGCGGCATTTTTCGTCAAATCATGCCCTTTAATTTCTTTGTAAATATTGATATTATACTGAAATTCATCCATTAAATTTGAATAGTCTTTCTGAATGTCTTGTCTTTTCTCTCTTGGTATTGGACCAACTTCGCGCCAACGCGATTGAATATCTTGAATGGCTTTTATTGCTTTACCAATATGCTCTTCTTGTGCAATTAACTCTTTTAATTCAGAAATCAAACCCTTTTTGACACTCAGGTTAGTAGCTTCTATCTCTTTTTTTGCTTCAATAACAGCTTTCTTTTTTTCTTTAAAAACAGATATTGCCGATTTAAATGGTGCTATTAATTCATCAACTGGTTTTTGAATATCTTCAGCTTTTTCTCCGGCTTCAATTCGTTTCAACTTTTCTACTTCGAAAAGGCGGTCTTCTTCGTTTATGATTTTATAGAACTCGTCCGTTAGCGATTTAAATTCATCTCCAACACTCAGGATATCGTCATGATTTACTAAGTTTTCTATTTTTTCAATAATTTCTGTTTTCATTCTTTTCAAGTTTGTTCAATGGCTTTGCACCAATTGATAGAGTGCCCTACTAATTTATTGTTAGTAGTTAATTGTTTTGTTATTTCTCTAAACTAAAATCTACCAGTTCTACAAATTCTAGCATTCTGTCATATATTTCGGTTTGTGTTAGGCTTTCAATTCTTTCCGTTCCGAATAGTTCAACACAAAATGAGGCCATTGCAGATCCTGCTATTATGGCTCGCTTCATGTTTTCGAATGAGATGTCGTCTGTTTTAGCCATGTACCCCATAAATCCACCGGCAAATGTATCTCCTGCTCCAGTAGGGTCAAAAACTTCATCCAGAATTAATGCGGGAGCAAAAAACATCTTGTCTTCATTGAATAACAAAGCACCATGCTCACCCTTTTTAATAATTAATGTTGACGGCCCCATTTTCATTATAATTTTTGCCGCACGTTTTAAGGAATACTCACCTGATAATTGCCTAGCTTCTTCGTCGTTTATAATTAAAACATCAATTAATTTAATGGTGTTTTTTACTTCATCCATCATAATGTCCATCCAAAAATTCATGGTGTCCATGGCAATTAATTTTGGTCGCTCTGTTAGCCTCTCTATTACCTGACGTTGAACATTAGGAGCTAAATTACCCAACATTAGGTATTCTGCTCCCTGATATGAGTCTGGAATAATTGGATCAAAATTCTCTAAAACGTTTAATTCAGTAACTAAAGTGTCGCGAGAATTCATATCATTATGGTATTTACCTGACCAAAAGAAAGTTTTTTCACCCTCTTTTACTTGCAATCCTTCAATATTTATTCCTCTTTGTTTTAAATTTAACAACGTTTCCTTAGGAAAGTCATCTCCTACAACGGATACAATTTTTTGATTTTTAGCAAAATAAGATGCTGAAATAGAGATGTACGTACCTGCCCCTCCAACAATTTTATCTGTTTTCCCAAATGGGGTTTCTATAGCGTCAAATGCAACACTTCCAACTGTTAATAATGAACTCATTTATGATGTTTTTATCTGCAAATATAAGTACTTTTTAATCGTGGCTAAGGCATTTTCTGTCAATTATCATTAATTCCTATCTTAGCATTCATAAATAGAAATTTCGGTGATGAATATTGAGGAATTGGACACATACTGTATGGCGAAGAAAGGCGTTACTGTTTCAACTCCTTTTGATGAGTCCACTGCAGTTTATAAAGTGATGGGTAAAATGTTTGCATTGTCTAATATTAATAATTTTAAGTCTGTAAATCTAAAGTGCAACCCAGAATATGCGCAAGAATTAAGAGCTGACCACGTTGAAATTCAGCCTGGGTATCACATGAGTAAAAAACATTGGAATACTGTTTTGCTAAATGAATTACTACCTGACAAAAAAGTGTATGAGTTAATTGATCATTCATACGATTTGGTAGTCAAAGGTCTTACAAAAAAGCTCCAGAAGGAGTTAGAAGAATTGAATTAAATGAAAGAGAATAAAATAAAGACGGATAGCTATCGTTTTGGCACCAAAGCCATTCATGCTGGTGTTAAACCCGACTCAGCAACAGGGGCCATAATGACCCCAATTTACCAAACTAGCACCTTCGTTCAAGAGGCCATTGGCCTTAACAAAGGCTATGCTTATTCTAGAACTCAAAATCCTACAAGACATGCCCTAGAAAAGAACTTGGCAGCAATTGAAAATGGTAAATATGGTGCATGCTTTGCCTCCGGTTTAGCAGCAATTGACTGTGTGTTGAAAATGTTAAGTCCTGGAGATGAAGTGGTTTCAACAAACGATTTGTATGGAGGTACTTACCGCTTATTTAGAACCATTTTTGAAAAATATGGCATCAAATTTCACTTTGTAGGGATGGAAAATGCTTTAAAAATTGATGACTACTGTAACGAAAACACAAAATTAATATGGGTGGAAACGCCAACTAACCCAACAATAAACATAATTGATATTGAAGCGGTGGCAAGAGTTGCTAAAAGACATCAAATTATGTTTGCGGTTGATAATACGTTTGCCACACCTTATTTACAAAATCCGTTGGATTTAGGAGCAGATATTGTCATGCATTCAGTCACTAAGTATTTAGGTGGCCATTCAGATGTTTTAATGGGAGCATTGATCTGTAATGATGAAAAAATAGCTGACGAAATGTATCGAATTCAGAACTCATCAGGAGCCGTTACAGCTCCTATGGATTCTTTTTTGGCATTAAGGGGCATAAAAACCCTACATTTAAGAATGCAACGCCATTGTGAAAACGGCGAGGCTATTGCCAGATTTTTAGCGGCTCATCCAAAAGTAGATCAGGTAAATTGGCCTGGATTTGAGAGCCATCCAAACCATCAGATTGCCAAAAAACAAATGAGAGGTTTTGGTGGAATGATTTCTTTTTCACTCGTGGGAAACAAAGAGCATGATGCCTACAACGTGCTTAAAAAGGTTAAATTGTTTGCTTTAGCAGAGTCGTTAGGTGGTGTTGAATCACTCATTGGGCATCCAGTAACTATGACACATGGAGCCATACCAAAAGCAGAACGCGAAGCATCTGGCATAGTGGACTCGTTAATAAGATTGAGTGTTGGAATTGAAGATGCTGAAGATTTGATTGCGGACTTAAAACAGGCATTGAATTAAAAAGACTCATATCCAAAGATGAGAGTGTAGCGGAAGTGACAATTTGTAATAAGCTGGTTTTTAGTTCAAAACTTAATAATATTTCGAAGTAGTAGTGACGTTAATAAAAATATGAAACTTGTATTAATCATCATAATTTATTTCTTTTCTCTTGAACTAGCCGCCCAAGACAGTTTGAAGTTTGAGTATGATGATTCCATTTTTGTTGTAGGAGAAGAAAAAACAATTGAATTGAGAAGAGAAATTTGCAACACCTTTGGATTAAAAAATGAAGGGTTGATTGCAATTGATTCACTGTATCAGTTTTTAAAGAAAAATGAAGGAATATCAATTCTAGTTACTGAACATACAGATACTAGGGGAAGCACAGCTGCTAATCAAAAATTGTCGGAAGCAAGAGCAAAAGCGATAAAATCTGAACTTGTTTCGAGAGGCATAGCAGAAGGAAGAATCGAAGCAATAGGCAAAGGAGAATCTGAACCCATTCATTCAGAAGTTAAAATCAATCAATACAAACAAACAGATCCGTTTAAATTCCAGCAACTTCTCCAAATAAACAGAAGAACAGTAGTAAGAATTGATAGTATTTAATCAATGTTGAGGAGATTTATATATTTTTACAATTCACCTGACCTATAAATATGAAAGTGTTTTTATTAATTGTGCCTTGTCTTGTTCTCCCTAGTTGTTCTATATTGTTTAATAAAATTAAAAATACACCAGAAACAGAATTAGGAACAAAGGAAATTGTCTACACAAAAGAAATAGACACTGACGGCGAATTCGTTAATATTGGAGGCGGTCTTGGCCTTAAAATGAATTCTTTCACAAATGGCCCTGATGAACTGTCAAGTATCAATTACGGCATAAACTTGCGTGGCACCTATCACAATTTAAAAGTTGGGGAGTTAAGTTTTCAAGCATTTATGCCAGTTTTTCAACCAAGACGTACTTTTAGTGAAGTTATTGCTGCCGATCAGTCTAAAGTAGTTGGAGACATAGATCTAGTATTAAAAATTCCTGTATTTAAATTTTCATCCGTAAAACCCAGAAAGGTATCCGCAATTGACAGTAAAGATAATCCATACATTATTTCAGGGCTTCCGGTGCTTACATACCATAAAGCGAATTTAAGAATGGGATTGGTATCTGAATTTAATAATTTAGGTACCAGTGACTATGTAGTTGCCCTAGTAAAAGAAGGGGCATATTCAAATGATATTGATTTAAGAAGAAGTATTGGAGAATATAGCCAAAGGAATACAAGCCTAAAAGCTGGCTTTGAATATCAATTTGCTAGTCATAGTTTTATCCATATTGTTGATGACAATAATGAGGAATACCGTTGCTCTTTGTCCGCAATTTGGTCAGTATACTTTGATGTCTTTTTTTTAATAAATCATTCTGCTAATTTTACTGAATATAAATACACAGCAATTGATCAAGATGGAATTGAAACTGAAGTGAGTGAAAATGTTTTTCCAGCTGATTTCCTAACGGAAAGAAAATATGGTTTTGCATTGGGCTTAAAATCAACTCGAATTCCTGAAAATACAGGAAAAGCAAACATTACAAATCAAATAGAACTGGGATTAACACCAGGCTACTACAGTAGAATGCCCTCGGCAATGTATGTTAGATACTCAATAACATACGGCATAGGTGGCTTTAGAAATATTTTTAAAAAATAGAATGAAAATATACATTACAGGTACCTCCTCTGGCATAGGGAAAGCATTAGCTGAGTTGTTATTGGAGAATAATTTTGAAGTTGTCGGTTTATCAAGACGACAAACCCTAAATCACCCTAACTATATTCACATTACAATCGATTTGTCGGATTTAAAACAGTTAAAAGCGTTTAATTTTCCTGCAAACTATAAAGATGATGTTGTTTTAGTGAACAATGCTGGAAAAGTTGGACCAATAAAACCAGTCGGTCAGCAAATTACTAAAGAAATTGTTAGTCTAAATTGTTTAAATGTAATTGCGCCACAGGTGTTAATGAACAAATTCATTTGTCAATATAAGGGCAATAGTACACCAAATTATCAGATAATAAATATCAGTTCGGGAGCAGGAAAACGCCCAATAGATGCATGGGCGGCATATTGTGCTTCAAAAGCTGCAATAGATTTATTTTCGGAAACTGTAGCCGAAGAACTTGCCGCTAGGAATCACACAAATTGGAAAATTTATTCTATTGCTCCAGGAGTGGTTGACACAGAAATGCAAAAAGAAATAAGAGCATCAAGTCCAAAGAATTTCCTTAGCCATCAAAAGTTTATTGATTTGAAAATCAACAATGAACTTAACTCCGTTTCGGTTGTTGCAGAAAAACTCAAATGTATAATTGAGGCGGATAATGCAGATCTTCCTGTTAAGTTTTCATTACATGATGTGTCCTAATTTGTAAGTATTTTGTTTTTCATTCGCACAAATAGTTGGGTTTGATAAAATAGCTTTACTATTTTATGAGTAACATAGCTTTTATTTATGTTGGATAAATGCTTAAATTTATGACTTATAATTGAAAAACAAATATGAAACAAGTTGCTTACATTGTTTTTATGCTTTTCAGTTTTACAACCATTTCGCAAGAAAATTGGTGTGGAACTGATGCTATTCTAGAATCAGCATACGAATCAGACCCTTTTCTTAAACATACTATTGCAGAACATATGTCGCGAATGCACGAAGGTGGAGTAGCTTCTGACCGGACTGACTCATTAATAATCCCAGTGGTATTTCATATCTTACATGACGGCGAAAATGGGAATATATCTCATGCACAAATATTAGATGCCGTTCGCATGATGAACGAAGACTTCAATAGATCGCATGCAGATACTGTAGATACAAGAAATACTGCAGATGCTCCTTTTTTACCAGTAGCTGCTAATATTAATATTTGCTTTCAATTGGCAAAAATTGATCCTAATGGTAATTGCACCAATGGTGTTCAGCGACGTGACTCACCAGCTGGCAGTTACAATGGAAGTGATCAAACTTCAAAATCATTTAATGGAGGAGGATTGACTGCATGGAATAGAAGTCAGTACTTTAACATTTGGGTCGTGAACTCAATTGCAACAAGTTCAACAACAGGAATTACTTTAGGATATGCACAATTTCCTTATTTCGGAAATGCAAATACCTATGGTGTAATTATTCGGCACGATAGAGTCGGTTCAATTGGAACGGCTGTGTCGGCAGATAGAACTTTAACCCATGAAGTAGGACATTGTTTTGGACTATTCCATACCTTTCAAGATGGATGCGGTACAAATACAAGTGATTGCACTAACCAAGGAGATTATTGCTGCGATACTCCACCGGTTGATCAAGCCCACTGGTCATGCGGAACTACGCAAAACTATTGTAGTCAAGTTCCTCCAGCTGATTATTATGGCTTTGATGCTTTCGATCAATTTGAAAATTTTATGTCTTACAGTCCATGTCAAAACATGTTTTCAAATGATCAGAAAAACGTGATATTATATAATTTTGACACTTATACGTGGCTTGGAAATCTCAGTACAGCTTCAAATTTACTCGCAACTGGTGTTAGTTTACCTGCAACACTATGCAAAGCTGAGTTTGGTTCAAATAAAAGAGTGATTTGTGCAGGCGAATCAGTTAATTTTTCAGATTTTTCGTACAGCGGAGTGTCAGGCAGAACATGGAATTTTACCGGTGGTTCTCCTTCCTCCAGTAACGACTCTACTGTCTCAGTAAACTACAGCTCAGCTGGAACATATCCAGTAAGTATAGATGTAACAGATGGAGCAACTAATATGACAGAGACCAAAACAAATTATGTAATCGTTTTACCGAATACAGGCTCTGATTTGCCTGTTATTGAGGGTTTTGAATCGTTAGCAACTTTTCCAGACAATACTGATTTTTTCAGCAGTTCAAATGGCACGATAAGTGACTGGGAGATTTCAACTACATCATCTTCGTCAGGAAGTAAGTCAGTGCTTTATAATAACTTCTCAATTGGGAACCCTGGTGGAACAGCTATATTGGAGTCTGGAACAATCGATTTAAGCAATTTGGCGCCGGGAGAAGATTTAGAATTTTCATTTGATTACGCTTACAAAAAAGTTGAGTCTAGCAATAACGAAAAACTACAGCTTTTCGTTTCTAAAGATTGTGGTGAAACTTGGGTTTTAAGAAAAACACTTCAGGGTAACTTATTAGGCAGCGAAACGACCACTTTAAGTTACAACGCAAATCTAGATGATTACAAAACAGTTAATATTACAAATATTTCGAGCACTTATCATGTGTCAAATTTCAGATATCGATTTGAATTTACATCTGACGGAGGGAATAATATTTTCATAGATAATATCAACATTTTCGGTGAGAATTCTCTTGCAATTAACGATTCTGATGACAAAGCAAATTTTAAATTATACCCAAATCCAACGCAAAACTTACTACAAGTTGAGATTGATAATACTACGATTGAATCATATCAGATTTCAAACGCTAGCGGCCAGGAAGTTGAATACATTACCCAACCGACTATGAATTCCGATCGTATATTATTAATAGATACAGAACGGTTATCAAATGGAATCTACTATATTTCTATTGTAAGCCAAAACGCAATAACAACTCAAAAATTTATCAAACAATAACACATGAAGTCAAGCATTTTACTCACATCAACTTTATTAGCACTGTCTACAATTGTTTTAGCGCAAACAAAAACGGCGCCTACACATCCTGAATTTTGTGGTCAACATCATCAACAAGAAAAAATATATGAGTCCAACCCTAGTCTAAGAATTCAAGACAGTGTTGATCAAGCAGAATTTCAACAAAATTATGAAGATTTTCTGCTTACGTATGACCCGAATGCAAGGTCTACATACACGATACCTGTTGTTGTTCACGTTGTTCACTTAAACGGGAGCGAAAATATTTCAAAGGAACAGATAGATGATGCACTAGTTAGACTAAATGAAGATTTTAACATGAGCAATCCAGATGTTGGAAATACAATTGCGGATTTCTCTGGTATTGTTGGCAATGCTGACTTTGAGTTTAAACTAGCAACAAAAGATCCTAACGGAAATTGCCATAGCGGTATTACAAGAACATTTTCAAATACAACTTATGACGTTGGACAGTCTGGTGGAAGCCATCCAATTGTAAATGCAGTTGCAGCTGAGCACGGAGTTTGGCCTCAAAATAGATACATGTCAATTTTTGTTTGTATTGACCCTATCGGAGCAGCTGGTTATACATATAATCCGTCAAACGGATTTCCGCAAAATCAAATGCGAGGTGCCATTTTTATGAGACATGATTATATGGGTATTATAGGAACTAGTTCAAGTGGACGAAGACACACGCTAGCGCATGAAGTTGGACATTGGCTTAACTTATCGCATTTATGGGGGTCTACTAATAGCCCGAATGTAGCTTCAAACTGTAATGTAGATGATGGTGTGAATGATACGCCAAATACAATAGGTTGGCAAAGTTGCGTGCTACAAGGGACGTCATGTGGAAGCCTTGATAACGTTCAAAATATAATGGAATATTCCTACTGTTCAACTATGTTTACTCAGGGACAAGTTGCCCGTATGCATGCTGCTATAAACTCTAATACGGCAGGTAGAAGTAATTTAATTACAAATTCTAATCTTGCAGCAGCAGGAGTTTTAGGGCCGTCAACTGACGTGTGTGAAGCGAAATTTATATCAAACACTCAAGTGATTTGCCAAGGTCAGTCTATCGATTTTTCAGATATTTCAGTTCATGGTATTACTGGAAGGAATTGGACATTTGCTGGAGGCTTCCCTGCTTCTTCAAGCGACTCTGTAATTACGGTTACTTACAGTTCTGCAGGAGACTACTCTGTCACTCTTGAAGTATCTAATGCTACAGGAAGCGAAACAACTACAATCACAAATTATATCAAGGTTCTGTCAGTTCCAGGAAGTTCTTTTCCATATAGTGAAGGTTTCGAAAATCTTACTGCTACTAATTTTCCTGACGACTTGTCTTTTGCTGTTGTAAATCCAGGAAATGACGAAACTTGGGAAATTAAGAATGGAGAAGGTAGCACAGGTAGTAAATGTTTATACATAAATAACCATGCCGCTAATACTATTGATGAAGATCAGCTAATATCTGGCACTATTGATTTAAGTGTACTGTCTTCGTCAGATGATTTGGAGATGACTTTTGACTATGCATATAGTAAAAGATTTAGCGATAATAATGAGCAATTAAGAGTTTTCGTTTCCAATAATTGTGGCATTAGCTGGTCATTGCGAAAAGTGATTCAAGGTACTATTTTGGGTAACGGAACTTTAGGAGGGCCATATACGCCGTCTGATGATGATTGGAAGACAGTAACAATATCAAACATCAGTTCAAGCTTCTACGTCCCAGAATTTAGATATATGATTCAATTTGAAAGCGATCAAGGCAATAATATTTATATTGATAATATCAACCTAAGTGCTGAAGGATTTTTGTCTACTGAAGGAATAGAGCAGCAAAATCAATCCATAACGGTTTTTCCAAATCCAACAGCAAACATATCTACGGTAGCTTTAAACGGGTACAATAACCAAGATGTGGTGATATCATTGCATGATGTAATGGGTAGAAAAATATCAGAAGTCTATGCGGGTAACATAAGCACAGGAGCTTTTAAAACAGAAGTTAATACCGAGCTTTTGTCTGACGGATTATACTTTATTAATATTGTTAGTGAAGGTGTAAAAGCTAAAACTATTAAATTAGTTAAAGAGTAGCATGTACTTAATACTCTAGACAACAAAAAAGGTGCTATGAAAATAGCACCTTTTTTGTTTAAGTTTTATTTAACTATTTGTAAGCACCAGCTTTACCAAAATGCTGAACTAATAAATAATAAAAAATTGCTCTGTATTTGTTCTTATTAGAACTCCCCATTGTATCAATTGCAGCAGCGATTCCTTTGTCTAAATCTGCGCTATCTTTCATTCCCAATTTTCCAATTAAAAAGTTGTTTTTCACTGTTGCTAATTCCTTAGGGTCTGTTCCCGAAACCGTTGAAGAATCAGCATTATAGATTGAAGGTCCACATCCAATAACTACTTTTTCAAATAATGTCGAATCAACATTTTTAATACCTAATTTGTCCATTTCTTTATGGTACTTTTCAATAAGTTCTGCTCTTTTGCTCATTTTAATTTTTTTTGAATAACTGGTTAAAGATAGTAATTATTATCAATTTTATAGCTCAACAAAACACGTAAATATACTCTATTGCGCCCACCACGTGCAGATAAATTTTGTTCAATAAGTTTTGATAAATTTGCAGAGGTACAAGTAAGTGATAAATGAAGAATAAACAATTTGTAATAGGGATAACTGGAGGTAGTGGAGTCGGAAAAACTACATTGATAGATATATTGTACAAAACTTTTAAAGGTAAAATTACTACACTTTCGTTAGACAACTATTATAAGCCAAAAGAGTTGCAAATTAAGGATAAAAATGGAGTCATTAATTTTGATTTGCCCTCTGCTTTGTTTACTCAGGATTTGAAAGAAGATTTGAATGAGTTATTTAATCAAAAAGCCATTAAACAGAAGGTTTATCATTTTAACCAACCACATAAAGTTGAAGAGTACAAAATAATTAAGCCTAAAGACATTTTAATTGTTGAGGGGTTGTTCGTGATGCACTATTCCTTTATCAGAAATAAGTTGGATTATTCTGTTTATTTATCTGTAGAAGAAGAAGTTCAGATGGACAGAAGATTAAAGAGAGACGTTCAAGAAAGAAATTACGACAGAGATGAAGTTTTATACCAATGGAAAGAACATGTTCTTCCCGCTTACAAAAGCTATATTCAGCCATATAAAGATGTTGCAAATATTATCATTACTAATAATAAAAACTTTGATTCTAATATCGAAACCTTAATTGAAACAATTAAAAGAGAATTGAGCTAAGTTCTAACGCAGTAAACTCACATGTCCGATTAGGCTTTCGCGCTCTCCGTTTAAATCGACATAATGAATTTGCCATACATAGACGCCATCTTGTGCTAATTTACCACCATAATAGCCATCCCAAGCACCATCAATGTTTTCTGTTACAAAAACAACTTCTCCCCATCTATTATAAATAATCATTTCAAATTCAACAATATTATTTGTAACCGCTTTAAAAACATTATTATAATTGTTTCCATCAGGTGTAAATGCATTCGGCACATAAATTAAAGGACTGTAAAAAATGGATACCTCTTCTCGTGTTTTACAACCATTATTGCTAGTCAGTTCTGCGGTATAATTAAAGTTTGTTGGCGGAAACACTTCGGTTTCAGGGCAAGTTGTGCAATTAATAAAATCTTTAGGAAACCATTCAATCGTGCCGTTTCCTTCAGCCCAAATTGGTACTAAGTCACCTTCAACTGCATACACATCAGGCGATACTGTCAGCTTAGGTAGGTCAAATACATTTACTCTAAAACCAATTGTATCAGTACATCCAATGTCATCACTCACTTCAACCGTATACCAAGTCGTTTTTGATGGTCTAACAGAAGTACTAGCCGATAGCGGATTCGTTACCCTTACGGTAGGTGTCCAAGAATAAAATTCACCTCCGCCGGCCCACAAGCCGACTGGTTCAAATGGGCATACTGAGGTATCAGGTCTAATGGTAGGCATAACATCATTAACAATTACGGTAACACTGTCAGAATTTACACCACATGCATTTCCAAAACTCACAGAATATGTTGTAGTAACTTCTGGCCAAACAGTCGGGTCGAATGAAGTCAAACTACTAATATTGTAATTGGGTTGCCAATTGTATACCGTTGCACCTGACGCAATTAATTGAGTTGTATTTCCTAAGCATATTGTTTTGTCCCCCGGAAGGCTTGGTATCGGAAGGCCCAAATCGACTTGAACAAATACATAATTGGTGTCCAAACAACCATCAGGGGTTGTTACAAATACCTGATAAAGCGTATTGACAGGCGGACTTGCAGTGGGCGCTGCTATCGTTGAGTCATTTAGAGAATACCCAGGATTCCACAAATATGATCCACCCCCGCTAGCGGAAATTGGTACGTCATTGCCGATACAAATATTGGTATCCCCTTCGGCGTCTGTGATCACATCATATACCCAAACATCAACATTTAGAGTTGTTGAACCACAAAAATCTGTAATTTCAACAGTAATTGAGGTATCAGAGTAAAGAATTCCGGTAGGAGATGACATAGCTGGATTATTAAATAATCCTGGTGGGCTCCATAAGTAGGTGTTTCCCCCTGTAGCTACCAATTCAATTTCTGTGCCTGGACATACTGTATCTTCAACAGCATAGGCATTATAAACAGGCAAGATAATCTCTACCTGCGTGTATGCCGTATCAGGTGTATAACAGCCATTACTGTCGGATACAATTAAAGTGACATCATAAATTCCAGGGCCAGGATATAAATGTGATGGCGCAAATGCCACTGCACTATCACCATCTCCAAAAAACCATGTAAAAGTGTTACCATTAACACTAGAATTAGTAAAATTGGTTGTGTTAGGAAGGCAAGTTACTGCAACGGGAGCTCCAACAACTGCTTCTATTTTTGACAGATCAAAAACAAAAACTGCCATATTACAATTTGATGAGCCGTTTGTTGTTGAGTATGAACCAGGAGTGGTTGGAAAAGTTCCTCCTGAGCAAGCAGCACAAACGGCATGAAATATTTTTCCTCCTTTTGAAAAACGACTAGTTCCTCCGTCAACATGATCGTTTGTTGATGCGGGGTCACCCATAAATGTGGCATATTTTAAATTAACCATGTCTTGGTCAAACAAAGCAAGGAAGAAATTACTGCCCGAAGTTGAACTTTGGTAAGCATCAAATGTAGTTGGGAATCCATTGGTAGTGCTTGATGCTGCACTGCCATTCGGAGGTAAATTAGTATTTCCACCCCAACCGGCCACATATATTTCGTAACAATCACTTACTAAAAATGCTGTTGGAGAAATTTCTACATTTCCTGTGCTGGCGCCGAAAACAGACGACCATTCAGTAGCATTAAGGTCATTATTTAATTTATGGATGAACTGACCACTATTTGGATTATTATATTTACCTGCCGTAACTGGATAGGCACCTTCTGTTTGACCATATACATAGACATCATCACTCAAGTCTAATTGAACAAAATAGGATTGATCATAATCAGAAGTACCTATGTATGTTGCTTTAGGATTGGTATAGGTAGGTCCTTCCAGTTTTATCACATATCCGTCTGTGCTTCCTCCCATGTAATTAGAATTTAATTGCCCTGCGGTGAATGGAAAATTAGTACTGGTGGTACCTCCTGCCAAAAATAAATCTCCTGTTGAAGACAATTGAATTGAATTGCCAGATTCTAAACCACTTCCACCTACGTATGAGCTGTATATGATGTTTGAAAGTGTGTTATTCAGTTTTACAAAAATGGCATCTTGTGCGCCAGATAATATGGTGCTAAAGCCACCGACTATAGGGAAGTCATTTGATCCCGTTGTAGAACTTAAGAAAATTGTACCATTCGGACCTACTATCACTTCTCCTCTTAACTGATCACCATAATTGTAAGATATGGCACTACCAGCAACCGTACCATTGGGATTTGATATTCCATCATTTGCTGAGCCTCCCAAATAAGTTCCATTTAAAATCGTACTTCCATTTGGATTAATTTTTAAAACAAATATATCAGTACCACCGTTAAAAAATATACCATCAACTAAGATGTTTGAGCCTCCTTGAAAGGTTGATTGGTATGCAGTAGATGCGACAGGGAAGTCCTGGGAAGCAGTTGCTCCCATTAGTACTATTTGATTTAAATCGTTAACGATAACGCTATGTGGAGTTTCACTTTCATTTCCCCCAATGTATGTTGAAAAAAGAAGGCCAGATCCTGTTGCATTAAACTTCGAGATGCCAATATCTACTGGCCCACCCTGAAAACTGTTGTTTGCTAGTCCACCTTGAGTAGGATATCCAGCTCCAAATACAACTCCGGCAGCAATTGCTTGATCATTAATATCCGGGCAAGCCGTCATGCCCCAATTGTCAGCTGATGAGTTTGTATAAGATGAAAATAGCAAAACTGGATCGATTACCAGTGGAATAGCATGATCATAGTCGTTAGGCAATTCAAATGAGAGAATATTTTCTTTGAGGACATAATGACACTCAACTTCTTTTTTTAAACCATTCACAATTTGATAAGCGTAGGGTTTTCCTTCTGTAATTGTACCAAGACTTGTTGTGATTAAAACAGCTCCTTCTAAAATTTCAATAGATTCTTGTCCAGAATAACTAACTTGATATTTTGATACATCTGCACCCGGCGCAACAATAATATCGTATTTTAGTGTTTGATTTGCTTCGTATAAATTAAGGTCAATACCAGGGTAAAGTTCTACGTAATTTATTTGATTATAGAGTTTTAAATTTGAAACCCACCGAGTTGAATCATTGCCAAGAAAATAGTTTTCGTAATGTGGTGATGGCTTTAATTCAGTAAAGGTTGGAAGTAAATTACTACCGATAAATTGAGTTTTAACAACGTGTTTTTTGAATGCTTCGTCTTCATGATGGGCTTCACCTTCATTGTGTGCATGCGTTAAGTCACCACCATTGTGAAACTGGTAGGTAAAACCACCATTCTCAAGAAACATTTCGCCCCCTGGAGTTTTTATTAGGTATTTAACATTATTATGCCATTGTCCTTTGTTAGGTTTTATCCATATGTTTCCCTGAGCAACAACATGGGCTGCTGCTGACATCATGAGTAGGAATGGCATTAAATATTTGAACATAGTATTCCCTCTGGTTTATAGAGACGCAATCAAGGCCAAACAGGTTGTCTAATCTGCTGGACTTTTTATTGTTGGTAATTCTATATGATCTTTAATTATTATGCAAGTAGGATATTTGTCGAGTAATTCTTGCTTTAATTTCTCGGCCTCCAATTTAGTTCTAAAGTTACCAACTCTCACTCTATAATTTGGAGCTAAATAATCTAAATACGCCTTGTGCTCTGTGTGTTGCGAAATGAAATTCGCCTTCTGACCTAAAGCAGTGGTTTTATTTTCATTAAAATATATTTGTACACGAAATCCATCTATTCTAACTTTACTGGGATCATCCTTGTGTTTTCCTACAAATTCATTCACCTCATCCAGTTCCACACTTTTCTTGTAAGTTATCTTTCCAGGCTCTTGATTATCAAAATTTAAAGTAGGGATAGAATCCTTTATATTAACGGTGTCATTTGCTGGAAATGATAAAGTTTTGTCTTGAGAAAAACTGATGTGCGAAAGCACTATAGTAAGTATACAAATTGCTGTTTTCATAATGGAATTTCTACAAATGTAATGTTTTTTAAAATACATCATTTTTCGTGCCACAGAAGTGCTTGAGGTTTCAATATTTTTGAAACTTATTATTTCCTAAAATAATTTAATTTAGAATCATTCTAAATTAATATTCAACCATTCAAAAAAAGCATCAAATATTAGCTTAACATGGCTATTGTTATAATTTTGTGGTCACTTAGGTAAAAATTAAGTCATTAAAAGCATTAAAATTTCGCCAATGAAATTATCAAATAGACTAAAAATTAACAACTTAAAAACGATTGCAATCGTTATAACGCTCCTGTTTTCTTTTGGAAATTCTGCTTTTTCGCAGGATGCTGCAGCAGGTGAAAAAGTGTTTAAAGCAAACTGTGCCGCGTGTCATAAAATAGATAAAAAGTTGGTTGGTCCAGCTTTGCAAGGCATGACTGAAAGATGGGAAGAAAACTCATCAATTGAAAACATGTATAAGTGGATTAAAAATTCTACTGCATATGCGAAATCATCAGGCGATTCTTATGCCAAAGGTTTAATTTCTGAATACAATGGAAGTATTATGCCAGCACAGGCAGTTTCGGATGAGGACATTACCAATTTGATTGAATATGTGAATACTTACACTCCACCTGTTGCTGCAGGAGGTGAAGCTGTTGATCCGGGAATGGTAACGGCCGCTCCTCAAGAAGCTTCAAGTTGGCTATGGTGGGTGATTGCAGGCTTACTCCTAGTGGTAATTATTGCTGTTTCGGGTGTGAGTAAAGATTTAAAAAATGCTGAATTAGATAAAGAAGGAAAACCAATGAATCCTGATGAGTCATTCTTTACAACTAGTAGAAGATGGCTATGGCAAAACTTTAATGTTGTTTTCTTTTTTGCATTTGTGTCGTTAATTGGCTTACTAACTCTTGGCTTCAATGATCTTCAGCAAATTGGAGTATATGAAAACTACAGCCCAGATCAACCGATTAAGTATTCACACAAGACTCATGCAGGAAAATTAGGAATTGAGTGTAAATACTGCCATAATTCTGTAGAAAAATCAAAGTCAGCAGGTATTCCAACTGTGAATGTTTGTATGAATTGTCATAAAGCAATTGGTGAAGGACCGGAGTATGGAACTACTGAAATTCAAAAAATTTATGATGCAGCTGGATTTGATGGTGATGTACTCGAGTATACAGGAGAAACAGATCCAATCAGATGGGTAAAGGTTCATAACCTACCAGACCATGTATATTTCAATCACTCACAACACGTAAAAGTGGGCGGTTTAGATTGTAAACAATGTCATGGTGACATGACAAAAGAAACGGTTGGAAGAGTAATGCCTATTGAAGAATTGAATGCTCTTGAAGAAAACAAGATTAAATTTACACGTCCGACTATGACAATGGGCTGGTGTATTGAATGTCATGGTGAAAAGGAAATTGATATTCAGTCAGCTGATAAAGGCACATACTATAACGAGATTCATAACCGATTATTAACAGACAAAGTAACCTATCAAAAGTACAAAGAGGATGGCAAGGTAACGGTAGCGGAACTTGGCGGATGGGAATGTGCAAAATGTCATTATTAATACTGATTTTAGGCTAATAGAATATGGAAACAAATAAAAAATATTGGAAAGGGCTTGAAGAGTTTCATGAAACACCGGAATTCTTGGAAAGTACCAAAAGTGAATTTCCAGAGGAATTAAGTGTTGACGAATTTTTGTCTGACAAAAGTTTAGATGAAAGCTCAACAAGCAGAAGAGATTTCTTAAAATTTTTAGGATTCAGTGTTGCAGCAGCTACATTAGCAGCTTGTGATGCACCAGTAATTAAAGCAGTGCCTTATGTAGTAAAACCTGAGCAAATTACGCCTGGAATGCCAACTTGGTATGCATCTTCATATTATGACGGGTCAACATTTGCTAATATTTTAGTAAAGACAAGGGAAGGTCGTCCAATTTTTATAAAAGGTAATAAGCATCTATCTACTTATAGTAGCAGTGCTAACCCTAGAGTTATAGCATCTGTCTTATCATTGTATGACGGAGAGAGGCTGCAAAAGCCTGTAGTAAAAGGTCAAGAAACAGATTGGACGCTTGTAGACACTAATGTTAAGTCGAAATTGAAAAGTATTTCGGAAAAAGGGGGTAAAATTGTTCTTCTTTCAGGAACAGAAATTAGTCCTTCAACTTTATCTGTAATACAAGAGTTTAAAAAAACATACGGTAACTCAAATGCTATATCAGAAATTGATCAGGAAGATATTCCTTCAGCAAATGACGTAGTAAGCCATATTCAATATGATGCAGTGTCATATGCTGGTATTAGAAAAGCAAACGAATCTTCATTTGGAAAAGCAGTAATACCTGATTATGATTTTTCTAAGGCGAAAGTAATAGTGAGTGTAGCAGCTGATTTTATGAATTCTTGGCTAATGTCCAATGAATATGCAGCCCAATATGCAGTAAGAAGAAATCCTGATGGTGAGTGGATGAATAAGCACTTCCATTTCGAGGCAAATATGTCAGTTACGGGATCGAATGCTGATGTTAGAGGAATGGTGAAGCCATCTCACCAGCCAGCTGTTCTTTCAATATTACATAAAGAAATTGTAGGCTCTCCTTTAGCGGGGATTGATACTTCAGTATTAAATGCTGCAGTAACTAAAAAAATCAAGGCAGCAGCAAAAGCGCTAAAAGCCAATGCTGGACAAAGCTTATTAGTTGCTGGTGCTAGTCACGAAGCTTTTCAAACTGTTGTTAATGCAATAAATGCTAAGTTAAATAACTACACATCAACAATCAACTTGTCTAACGGAGTTAATCTATTTAATTCAGAAGATGATAAAATGACTGCTCTCGTTAAAGATATGAATGCAGGAAAAATTGATGCGGTAATCATGTGGAACACAAATCCAGTTTATTCACATGCAAATTCTGCAGATTTTAAAACTGGTTTAGCAAAAGTAGGATTATCAGTTTCAATTTCTGAATATGCAGATGAAACAGCTTCGCTTTGCAATTACCAATTGGCGGCCAGTCATCCATTAGAAGTATGGAATGATTTCAGTCCTAAAATAGATACTTATACAATTGCACAGCCGACTATACGCCCGTTATTTGATACGCGTTCGGCTGGTGAATCATTAATGATTTGGGCTGGATTGGCTACACACATAGGAAGAGAAAGCACAAATTATCACGATTATATCAAATCAGTTTGGCAAAAGTATGGCTATACTGCCGATTCTAAATTTGCAACTTTTGACGCATATTGGGCTGACGTAGTAAGAAACAGCGTTTCTGCTCCAGATATTATTCCTGTAGAGGCAGTATCGTTTTCTGGCAATACAGCAGCAGCGGCAAAAGTAATGTCAAAAATTAAGTCTTCTGACTGGGAAATTACTTTATATCAAAAATCATCAATTGGTGATGGTAAAATGGCAGGTAACCCGTGGTTGCAAGAAATGCCAGACTCAGTTTCAAAAGTGACTTGGGACAATTATATTACCATGTCTCCAACAGATATGGAAGATCAAGGATATAGTGCTGAACTAGGTCAAGAGAGTCCATCAAATGTTGCTAATGTAACAGTTAATGGTCAATCTATTGAACTACCAGTTTTCCCTCAGCCTGGTCAAGCACACGGTACCTTAGGTATAGCTTTAGGATATGGTAGAGGAGCAAATGGTGAAGCTATTGGAAAAGCTGCTTACCAAACCAATCAGCTAGGTTCTTCTAAAAAAGGTCCTAACGGAGGTAAGCAATCTATTGGCGCTAACGTATTTGGATGGTTGAACGAAACATTTGCAGTTCAAGGTGCTGAAATTAGCAAAACTGAATCCGTTTACAATTTAGCTTGTACGCAAACACACGCAACTGTAATGGGTCGTAATTCAATTGTAAAAGAAACGACTTTAGACATTTATAAAACAAAAGATTCTTCGGCATATAACCACAGACATGTTTTACATTCTGGTTGGAATCATGACGAAAAACCTGTAACTGATTACAACCTATGGGATGACCATCCTGTAGAAAATGTTGGGCACAGATGGGCAATGACAATTGATTTGAACGCATGTAATGGTTGTGGTACTTGTTTAATTGCTTGTCAGTCTGAAAACAATGTTCCAGTTGTCGGCAAAGATGAGATTAGAAGAGGAAGAGAAATGCATTGGTTAAGAATTGACCGCTATTATGCATCAGATATTGAACCAGCAGTAGGTACAAAAGGTGAAGCTTATAAAGAAGAAGGATTTGCAGGGTTACAAGATCCAGCAGATGCACCTTCTGTTGTGCATATGCCAATGATGTGTCACCACTGTAATCATGCTCCGTGTGAAACAGTTTGTCCTGTAGCAGCTACAACTCATTCAAACGAAGGTTTAAACATGATGACTTACAACAGATGTATCGGTACTAGATATTGTGGAAATAACTGCCCATATAAAGTACGTCGATTCAACTGGTTTGATTATCCATCATACAGAAAATTCACAGAGGTGAATCCGGCGCAAGACGATTTAGGTCGTATGGTATTGAATCCTGATGTCGTTGTTAGAACAAGAGGTGTAATGGAAAAATGTTCATTCTGTGTTCAAGAAATACAGTCAGCTAAATTAGTGGCTAAAAAGGAAGAAAGAGCATTGGTAGATGCTGACGTAAATACAGCATGTGCAGATGCTTGTCCAACTCATGCTATTGCTTTTGGTGACTGGAATGATACTAGTTCGGCAGTTCACGAAAGTTCAAACAGTCCAAGAGCATATCAAGCGCTTGAAGAAATTGGTGTTAAACCAAATGTTTGGTTTAAGGTGAAAGTGAGAAATGAGGAGAATGAAGCCTTAGCTGCACTTCAAAAAGAACACCATGCTCCTGAAGTTCATGCTGAAGAGCATGAGGCGGAGCATATAGAAACACATGATAGTCATGGGTCAGATGATCACGGACACGGACATTAATAATATTGAGTTTAATATAAACAAAGCATAATGCATAAAGAATCAGCAATTAGAGAACCTTTAGTACTTGGGCACAAATCATATCATGATGTGACTGAGGATGTATGTCGATCTATTGAAGGCAAAGCACCAAAGGCATGGTATATCATGTTTGGTATTGCTTTATTAGTGGGATTATACGGTGTAGGTTGTATACTTTACCTTTTAGGAACTGGAATTGGAACATGGGGACTTAACAAAACAGTTGAGTGGGCGTGGGATATTACCAATTTCGTTTGGTGGGTTGGTATTGGTCACGCCGGTACTTTAATATCTGCGGTATTGTTATTATTCCGTCAAAAATGGAGAATGGCCATTAACCGTTCTGCGGAAGCAATGACAATTTTTGCCGTATTTATGGCTGGTTTATTCCCGTTAATTCACATGGGAAGACTGTGGGTAGGGTACTGGGTACTTCCATTACCGAACCAATTTGGTTCTTTGTGGGTAAATTTTAACTCGCCATTATTATGGGATGTATTTGCCATTTCTACATATTTATCAGTGTCCTTAGTGTTTTGGTATATTGGTTTATTACCTGATTTTGCAACTATTCGTGATAGAGCCAAGTCGCCTGTTGCTAAAAAAGTGTATTCTGTACTGTCTTTTGGATGGTCAGGAAGAGCAAAGCACTGGAATAGATTCGAAATTGTTTCATTAGTATTAGCTGGATTAGCTACGCCACTTGTATTCTCGGTACATTCAATTGTATCATTTGATTTTGCTACGTCCGTGGTTCCAGGTTGGCATACAACAATTTTCCCTCCTTATTTTGTGGCGGGTGCAGTATTCTCTGGTTTTGCCATGGTACAAACTCTAATGCTTATTCTAAGAAAAGGAATGAAGCTAGAGGCTTATATTCACACAAAGCATATTGAGTACATGAATATAGTAATCATGGTTACTGGTTCAATGGTAGGTGTTGCTTATTTAACAGAGCTTTTTATGTCGTGGTATTCAGGTGTTGAATACGAAGCATACGCATTCTTAAATAGAGCAACTGGTCCTTATTGGTGGGCATATGCCTCAATGATGACATGTAATGTTATTTCGCCACAATTAATGTGGTTCAAAAAATTAAGAAGAAGTTTATTATTCACCTTCTTTATTTCAATTGTGGTGAACATTGGGATGTGGTTTGAGCGTTTTGTGATTATTGTGACTTCAATTCACCAAGATTATTTACCATCATCATGGAGTATGTTCTATCCTACATGGACAGATATTGGTATTTATGTTGGAACTTTGGGTCTGTTTTTTGTGTTCTATTTACTATACGTTCGATACTTCCCTGTATTAGCAATTGCTGAAGTAAAAACAATTTTGAAATCTTCAGGAGAATCATACAAAAATGGGTCTGCTGAAATTCACACAACACCAGCACCTGCTGTTGGACACACAAGAAAACCTGCTATTGAAGATGAGAAGGAAAAAGATGAAGTGATTGATAAAGTTAGCTCTGAAGTAGAAGATAAATCTGAAAGCATCAATTCTTTAATTAGCAAAATAGGTACGGGAGATGCAAACTCGGCTGATGACCTAAAGAAAATTTCAGGAGTTGGTCCAAAGCTTGAAGGTGTTTTAAATGACATAGGAATTTATTCATTTTCACAGGTCAGTAAAATGACAAAGAATGAATATGATTTGTTGGATTCGATTACAAAATCGTTTCCTGGTAGAGCTGAACGAGATGATTGGGCAGCTCAGGCAAAAAAATTAATGAACAATACTAAATAAAGATAGCATGGCAGATAGAGTAATATATGCAATGTATGATGATGATGATGTAACAAAAGATGCGGCTAAAGCATTGGTTGCAGATGGGATTCATATATCAGACGTTTTTTCACCATTTCCAATTCATGGAATTGATCCAATAATTGGAGTGAAGCACACAAGAATGGGTATTGTAGCATTTATGTTTGGACTAACTGGTTTAACCTTGGCCCTAATTGGTATGCGATATTTTATGATTGTGGATTGGCCAATGAATATTGGTGGTAAGCCGAACTTTTCATTATTAGAAAACTTGCCATCTTTTATTCCAATTTCATTTGAATTTACAGTATTATTTGCAGGTCACGGAATGGCTATAACTTACTTATTAAGAAATAAAACACTTCCTGGAATGCCAGCAGATAATCCTCACCCACGGACAACAGATGATAGGTTTGTAATGGAGATTCGCTTATCTGAAAATTCAAAATTTTCTTCAGATGAATTGCATGCTAAATTAAAGCAAACTGCAATTGTTGAAATTGAAGAAAAGGAATATAAAATCATTAAATAAATTGATCATGAATAGAAAGTTTAAGACATTAAACATCCTTGCAATATCGGTTATCGCTGCTGGCTCAATTTTGACGTCATGTAAAAACGATCCTAATTCACCAGGTAGTGAATACATGCCAGACATGTATCGGTCTCCTGCAGTTGAAACTTATGTTGACTATGGTCAGGTTTTAGGTAAATACAAAACTGAGTTATCTGATGCATATGAGCCAGGTTTGCCTCCATCAGGAACGATTCCAATGTCGTCAAATGCAACTAACGATTTACCATATGAGCACGGAATGCCTGTAGGTTGGGATAAATCTCATGGTTTGTACGGAATGCCTGTCGATAGCACAGGTTACGCAGATGCAGCATTTGATTTAAATCCCATTGCTTATACTGAAACAGTAAAAAAAGACGCGAAAGTGCTTTATCAGAACTTTTGTATTCACTGTCATGGTGAAAAAGGTGACGGTCAGGGTACAGTAGTTACAAACGGAGGCTATCCTCCACCGCCTTCATATAGCGGTGCTGGTTTAAAAGATTTGCCAGCTGGTAATATATTCTACTCAATTACCTATGGTAAAGGATTAATGGGGTCGCATGCTTCACAATTATCAAAAGAGGAAAGATGGAAATTAGTGCACCATATTGAAATGCTACAAGGAAAAGACAAAGTTACAGTTGAAAAAGCCGCTGAGGCAGGTACCGTAACTTCAGATGAAAATGTAGATGTAGATGGATCTGCAGACTCTGATGCTCTGGCACCTGAAGAAAAAACTATCATCCAGAAAGTGGTAGGTAAAGTGCAAGACGTGTTGAAAACAGATGGCAAGCATTAAGAAAGTAATATTTATTAAGAACAAGATTTAATATAGAAAACATGGAGTTTCAAATTTCAGGCAAAGCAAAAAAATCAATCATTATCGTTGGGATAGTAGGGTTGCTTTTGTTTTTATTAGGTGTTTTTACAAATGGTGAAGCACAGTCAGAGTACTTAAAATCAAGAATTGTATCAAACTTTTTAATTGACGCTTTGTTCTTCTTGTTCATTTCATTAGGAGCACTATTTTTTATGGCGCTGCAATATGCAACGGAAACAGGTTGGTCAGTTGCCATCAAGAGAGTGTTAGAGGGTATTTCTTCTTACGTTATTGTTGGCGTAATTACTTTGGGCCTCGTATTCTTATACATTACGGTTGATAATGGTGCTTATACTGTTAACAGCCACGACCATCATGTTGGTCATATCTATGAGTGGATGGATACGAAGATGGTTGATCATGATACTATTTTGCAAGGTAAAGAGCCTTTCCTAAATAAAACTTTTTTCTGGGTAGCAACAATTATTTATTTTGCTATTTATGTGATGTTTTACTTAGGATTTAGAAAAAGAAGTTTACAAGAAGATCTTGAGGGAGGAACAAAATTACACTACAAGAATTTTGCTAAAGCAGCATTCTTCTTGGTTTTGTTCGGTTATACAAGTTCAACATTAACTTGGCACTGGACCATGTCGATTGATGCACATTGGTTTTCTACTTTATATGGGTGGTATGTATTCTCTGGAATGTGGTTAACTGCAATGGTTTGTACAATGTTGTTAATACTTTATTTGAAAGGTAAAGGACATTTAGAAAAGGTAAACGATAGCCACATTCATGATGTTGGAAAGTGGATATTCGCGTTGAGTTTCCTTTGGTCGTACCTGTTCTTTTCTCAATTTATGTTAATCTGGTATCCTAACATTCCAGAGGAAGCAATATACTACACATTCAGATTCGAAAATTACAAGTACATTTTCTGGGGAATGTTTATTATAAACTTTACAATACCAATGTTAATTTTGATGTCGAGAGAGGCAAAAAGACATGCAGGAATTTTAATGGTGGTTGGATTGATAATTATTATCGGTCACTGGACAGATGTATATATGCTAATTACACCAGGTGTTATGGGTGAGCATGGTTCAATTGGAATTATTGAATTAGGCTTATTTATGGTGTTTGCAAGTATCTTTGTGTTTTGGGTGCTAAATACCATGTCAAAAGCGCCGCTAATGCCAAAGAATCACCCATTTTTAGATGAAAGTAAACATCACGATATTTAATAAATACAAAAGCTAAAATTTAAAAGATAGATTATGTTAATCACTTGGATAGTTATAATTCTTGCCTTAATCACAACTGCTCAACTATTGAGAGTTTCGGGAATTGCAAAGAAGATTCACAATAAAAAAGAAGAAGACATTAGTGATGCTGACAATAGCTTTAATGGTACTTTTTTGCTCCTTTTTGTTATTGGATTATTTGTTTCTACTGTTTACTTACTTGCAAAGTATGGCAGAGGTTTGCTTCCCAATGCAGCATCTGAACATGGACTAGACATTGACTTCTTGTTTATGGTGAATTGGATTATTGTTTTCGCAGTTTTCTTTTTAACTAATGCCTTACTGTTTGGCTTTGCTTACAAGTATAGAGGAAAGAAAAGAAGAAAAGCCTATTACTTTCCTCATGATACAAGACTTGAATTAATATGGACAATTATTCCAGCTATTGTTTTGGCTGTTATTATTATATTAGGTTTGAGAACGTGGAATGATGTGACAGGAAAAAATTCTGATGATGCTAAAATTGTTGAAGTGTATGGTCAACAGTTTAATTGGGTTATTCGTTATGCTGGTGAAGATAATAAATTAGGTTTTGCTGATTATAAATTGATAACTACAGAAAACCCTTTAGGTGTGGCGTCACCAGAATCAATTGATGCTAGCATTGCTTCAATGACAAATACAATTAACGAAATTGATGCTTCATTAAAAGCGGATTCGGCGGGGACAGCAGTTTTTGCAGTTGAAGAATTACATGAAATGCATTCAAGAATGGATAAGTTCATTAGACTTCGTGAGAAAGTTGAAAAAATGAAGAAGCAATACGAGAATTCTGATTTAAGCGTTGGAGATGATGATATTCTTTCTCAGGTAGAATTACATTTGGTGAAGGATCAAGACTATCAGTTTATTTTTAGATCTAAAGATGTATTGCACTCTGCATACTTCCCGCATTTTAGAGCTCAAATGAACTGTGTTCCTGGACAAAGAACTTCGTTTTCGTTTAAACCTACAATCACCACTGAAAAAATGCGTGAGAACCGAGGGGATGAAAATTTCAATTACATTTTATTATGTAACAAAATTTGTGGAGAGTCTCACTCTAACATGAATATGATTGTAGTAGTTCATGAAACACAAGCAGAATTTGATGCTTGGGCAAAAGAAAATACAAAAGCTGCAATAGCAACAAACTAATTATAATTTAATAAAAGAAATATAGATATGTCAGCAGAAGCGCACGCACATCACAAAGAAAGTTTCATTACAAAGTACATCTTTAGTCAAGATCATAAAATGATTGGAAAGCAGTTTTTAGTAACTGCTATTTTCATGTCTATCGTAGGTGTATTTTTGTCTGTACTTTTCAGAATTCAATTGGGTTGGCCAGGAGAAAGTAGTAGTCTATTAAACACTTTTTTGGGAGATAAATGGGCTCCTGATGGAATTCTAAACCGAGGGATGTACCTAGGCTTGGTGACTATTCACGGTACAATCATGGTCTTTTTTGTTTTAACAGGTGGACTTTCAGGAACCTTTAGTAATATTCTAATACCCCTTCAGTTGGGTGCAAGAGATATGGCATCAGGGTTCCTAAATATGCTCTCATATTGGTTGTTTTTGTTATCATCAGTTTTGATGCTGTATTCTTTGTTTTTAGAAACTGGGCCAGCTTCTGCAGGATGGACGATTTACCCTCCACTTTCGGTATTTGAGAAAGCTATGCCAGGGTCAGGCTCAGGAATGACAATGTGGCTAATGTCAATGACAATATTCGTTGCTTCGTCTTTAATTGGTTCTTTGAATTACATTGTAACTGTTTTAAATTTAAGAACAGTAGGGATGAAAATGACAAGAATGCCACTAACAATTTGGGCGTTTTTTGTAACAGCTATCATTGGTGTTTTATCATTCCCAGTTTTAGTTTCAGCTGTAGTATTAATGTTAATGGATCGTACCTTAGGAACATCATTCTACATTAGTGATGTTATTGTAGGTGGTGAAATGATGGAACAATCTGGAGGTTCGCCAATTTTATACGAACACCTTTTCTGGTTTTTAGGGCATCCTGAAGTTTACATTATATTATTACCAGCGCTTGGATTAACTTCTGAGATTATTTCAACAAATGCTAGAAAACCAATTTTTGGTTATCGCGCAATGATTGGTTCTATTTTAGCAATTGCTTTCTTATCTTTTATTGTATGGGGACATCACATGTTTATTACGGGTATGAATCCGTTTTTGGGAAGTGTATTCGTATTTACAACATTGTTAATTGCAATTCCTTCAGCTGTAAAAGTATTCAACTATATTACCACTTTGTGGAAAGGTAACTTAAGGTTTACACCAGCCATGTTGTTTTCTATAGGTTTAGTATCATCATTTATTACAGGCGGTGTAACAGGAATTATTCTGGCAGATTCAGCTTTGGATATACAAGTACATGATACCTACTTTGTAGTAGCCCATTTTCATGTAGTGATGGGTGTGTCCGCCTTTTTAGGAATGTTTGCAGGTATTTATCATTGGTATCCAAAAATGTATGGAACAATGATGAATACGAAGCTTGGTTTTGCACATTTTTGGGTTACTTTAATAAGCGCGTATGGTGTTTTCATTCCAATGCACTTTGTTGGAATTGGAGGGGCACCAAGAAGATACTATGACTTTAGTGTTTATGAAAAGTTTGATACAATTCAAGGAGAAATGATACTAGATTTAAATGTTGTGATTTCGGTTTTTGCCATTATAGGAGCCATTGGACAAATCATATTTTTATTTAACTTCTTCTACAGTATTAAAAAAGGACAGAAAGCGGTTCAAAACCCTTGGAAATCAAACACATTGGAATGGACAACTCCAGTTGAACATATTCACGGAAACTGGCCTGGTGATTTGCCAACGGTACACAGATGGCCTTATGATTATTCTAAGCCTGGTGCAGATGAAGATTATATCTCTCAAATTGTACCCCTTAAAGATGGAGAAGAAGACCACTAGAAAATATAATTAAGAATTACTGAAAAGCTCAGACAGAAATTGTTTGAGCTTTTTTGTTTTTAAAATTATTGTTTACAACTCTGTATTGTTTTCAGTTATATCTTGTAATTTGTCATGCAAATTATCCGTATTTTTAGCGGCAAAACAGAACCCCTTGGAATCATTTGATTACAGAGACGAAGAAGAAGAAACTAATCCAGATGTTGAATTGGATCAGGTTCTCCGTCCTAAAACCTTTAAAGATTTTGCTGGCCAGGCTAAAGTATTGGAAAACTTAGCTGTTTTTGTGGAGGCAGCAAAACAAAGAAATGAACCGCTTGACCATGTTTTATTACATGGCCCTCCAGGATTAGGAAAAACAACTTTAGCCAATATTATTTCAAACGAACTAGGAGTCGGTATCAAAATTACTTCAGGTCCAGTTCTCGATAAGCCAGGTGATTTAGCAGGGTTACTAACAAACCTAGAAGAAGGTGATGTACTGTTTATTGACGAAATTCATAGACTAACACCGGTCATTGAGGAGTATCTATATTCCGCAATGGAAGATTTTATGATTGATATTATGATTGATTCTGGACCAAGTGCTAGAACAGTGCAAATATCATTAAATCCATTTACTTTGGTGGGTGCAACAACACGTTCAGGCCTGTTAACAGCTCCTTTAAGGGCTCGTTTTGGCATAAACAGTAGATTGGAGTACTATAACACTAAAACGCTTTCTAAAATTGTTTCTCGAGCTTCGGAAATATTAAACATAGGAATTGATGAAGACGCAGCATATGAAATTGCTGGTAGAAGTAGAGGAACACCAAGAATTGCCAATGCTTTATTGAGACGTGTACGAGACTTTGCTCAAATTAAAGGTACTGGTGAAATTGACATGCCAATTGTAAAGTTTTCGCTAGAAGCACTGAATGTTGATGAGAATGGCTTAGACGAAATGGACAATAAAATTCTAACTACCATTATCGATAAGTTTAATGGCGGTCCAGTTGGTTTGACAACAATTGCCACAGCAGTGGCAGAAAATGCCGGCACAATTGAAGAAGTTTATGAACCTTTCTTAATTCAGCAAGGTTATATTATGCGAACGCCACGTGGAAGAAAAGTAACTGAATTAGCTTACCGGCATTTAGGAAAACATTTGGGTAATTTTCAAGCTGGTTTGTTTGGACAGGAGTAAATTCCCATCCGCCCTTTGGGCACCTTCCCCACTGCGGCAAGCTCCGTGCAACGCAAAGGAAGGAAATACCTGTGCCTATGGGAAAAATATATGCTGTTATGTGTAACTTAATATGGTTAATATGCTTAAAACAATAATCCTGATTCTTTTTTTTTATTCAATAAATGGTATTTCTCAAACTGAGAAGGCGTTAGTGAGCATGCCAGATATGGGACGACTATATGCGGGTTATTCCGTTGTGATTCAAGTTTCATTTTTAAGAAAAAAAGTAAAAGGCTATAGTTTAGAGTGCATTGGATGTGACACAATTCGAAAAATTGATTCACATTCAAATAGATGGATGGTAAAGCCTGACTTAGTTTCGGAGGTAAAGGTGCTAATCAAGAATAGAAAAGGAAAGATTATTGGTCAGAGAAAATACAAAGTGTTCAGTCCGCCATTACCAGTCTTATTTTTAGATAAAATTCCTGGAAATAGCACTGTAAAAGCGCTTCCCGAAAGTCTCTATTTGCGGCATAGGGAAGATGTCCCTTTACAGGCAGTTTTTTTATCAATAAATTGGGCCATTGAAGTAAACGGCAAGTTGTTTAGAGGAAGTCGAGGGGAAATTTCGCAGGAAGTAAAAGACTACATTGCTAAAACAAAAAAAGGTATAATGATTGTGACTGTCAAATACTACGGTCCTGAAAAAGGGATAAAGGACTTAAAAGAAATTTTTGAGTATCATCTTGATTAAAGTTCAATGAACAAATTAGAGTTATCACAACAAATTAAATATAAAGCCAAGAATCTCGGTTTTATGTCATGTGGTATTTCCAAGGCTGAGTTTTTAGAGAAGGAAGCGCCTATTTTGGAGAATTGGTTAAACCAGAACTATAATGGTAAAATGGCCTATATGGCCAATCATTTCGACAAGCGATTAGATCCCCGTTTATTGGTGGATGGTGCCAATTCTGTTATTTCTGTCATGTTAAATTACTATCCGGAAAAAGATTTATTTGTAGAGGCGCCCTTAAAAATTTCTAAGTATGCTTACGGGCAAGATTACCATTCGGTGATCAAAGAAAAGCTGAAAGAGTTATTGGTCTTTATTCTGGAAGCAACAGGTGAAAATTTAAACGCAAGAGTATTTACAGATTCTGCACCAGTGCTTGATAAAGCTTGGGCAGAACGCAGTGGGTTGGGCTGGCAAGGTAAAAACGGCATGCTAATTTCAAAGGAGAATGGAAGTTTCTTTTTTGTTGGGGAAATTATTTTAGATTACGAATTAGAATATGATCAAGTAGAATCAGTTAATCATTGCGGTACTTGCACTAAATGCATTGATGCTTGCCCTACAGATGCCATTAGAAGTTCAAACGTAATTGATGGTTCAAAGTGCATCTCCTACCTCACTATTGAGCTAAAAGATGAAGTGATTCCAACTGAATTTAAAGATAAAATGGAAGGTTGGTTCTTTGGTTGCGATATTTGTCAAGATGTTTGCCCGTGGAACCGATTTTCAACCCCGACCAAAGAATCTGCTTTCACACCACATCCCGAATTATCGAATACAGATTGGACCGAGTTAACGGAAGACATTTTCCGAGAAATTTTCCGACATTCCGCCGTAAAACGAACCAAATTTAATGGGTTGAAGCGGAATATCGATTTTGTTTCGAAAGGATAGATTATTTCTTTCCAAACAATTCAGAATCCAATTCAGCATACCTCAAATCCATCTTTTTAAAGGCTTCCAAAATTATTTTGCAAATGTGATTCTCTTTTTCCCAGTTTCTGTCTGATGGAATGATATGCCATTCTGGTTGATTGCAACGTTCAAAAATACGCTCATATACGGTTCGGTACTCATCCCATTTTTTGCGAGTTTCCCAGTCGCCGTCGTTGTGCTTCCAATGCTTTTCAGGATTTTCCACTCTTTCTGTTAATCTTTCTAATTGCTCGTCTTTTGAGGTATGTAAATAGAATTTTAAAATGGTGGTGTTGTTACCCTCTATCAACAATTGCTCAAAATGGTTAATATGATCAAATCGCTTATTAATCAAATCTTCAGTTAAATACCCTAAAACTGATGGAACCAAAATATCCTCGTAATGTGATCGATTAAATACTTGAATCATTCCCTTTACCGGAACATGATTGTGTACTCGCCATAAAAAATCGTGAGCCATTTCATCCTCTGTCGGCTTTTTGAATGACTTTACTTTTATTCCCGAAGGGCTAACTCCACTAAGAACTTTACGTGTTGCACTATCTTTTCCTGAAGCATCCATCCCTTGAAAAATAATGAGGAGATTATGGCGCCCATCAGCATACATTTTACGCTGATAATTTACAATTTGCTCAACCAAATCCCTGTTCTCATTCTTAAATGCTTTCTTTAAATTTTCATCTAAAGTTTTAGTAGGAATGGTGCTTAACTGTATTTTGGCCATAGCTTCTGAAATATCGCAACAATTTAAGAATTTTTTTTGAAGTTATTAAAGTACTTTCTTTAAGTCTAGCAAACTTTCTAAAATTGTAATTCTAGGATCAAGCTTTGAAAGTTCTTTGACTTCAATTGCTTTCCGTCCAGCCATAATTAACCTGTCTTTTTCGTTTAAAATTGCTGTCATATTTTTAACAAATTCAGGAATATCACTTGTAATAGGATATATTGTGGCGTACACAAAAAATGATGTTTTGCCGCGTTGCAGGTCTTTTAATGAGGACAATGACTCTTCGTTGATATTTGGCCCTAAATAAACGACATTTTTGCCCCATGAAGATAATTGATAATGTAAAAATAAAGAACCTAGATCATGTATTTCGTTCAAAGGTAGAAGGACAACGTGCAAGTGTGCTTCATCATCTGACTTTATAATTTTTACATTTTCAATCTCTACATATATTTTTTGTCGTACTAAATTAGAAATAAAATACTCGTGTGCAGGTTTGATTGAATTGGTTTGCCAAAGCATTCCAATTCTTTCGAATAAAGGAATAAATACGTTCAAGAACACCTCTTCAAAACTATACTTAGTTCTACAATGAGTGAAAATTTCATTAAATTTAATAACGTTGAAGCTTAACATGGTTAGTAGAAGCTCATTGACTTGTTTACTAAAGTAATTATCTTTTAGCTCTATAAGTTTCATTAATTGCTCATTAACTTCTTCTTCTGTTAATTTGGCAATCTTACTTATTTTCACATTATTGTCTCTCAGAATGCGGACACTTAGAAGTTTTAGTAACTCCTTTGTAGAATATGTTCTTATATTACTATCCGATCTGTTGGGCGTTAGAATATTATAACGTTGCTCCCATATCCTGATGGTATGTGCTTTTATTCCCGATAAATTTTCGAGGTCTTTTATTGAAAAATTTTCTTGTATAAAACTCATAATTTTTAAAATTCAAAAGTTACACCTACCGAAGGCAATACTGTTCCTGCTGTGTTTGCCACCTGTTTCCATTGGTAGTTAGATGGCATCATTGGATTAATCAAAGGTTGATCGTTTTCGTCTTTAATGACGTTAAAAAAGGGTGGTTGCTCAGCTTGAAATCCATATAAGTTCTGAATATCTATATAAGCATTTAGTGTTGTTTTTTTAAAGTACCATTTTTTGTCTATTCTAATGTCTATTCCATGGTTAGGTCCTAGTCTTTGAGAATTGAGTTGAGTAAAGTCAAGTATTCCTTGCTGAGTCACATTCCAAATATCTATTTGCGACGAAAGCTCAGTATTGACAGGAGTAAAAGGTGTTCCACCTGAGTAACGAAACTTCACACCAATTTGCCAATCTTTTTTAAACTTTCTTCCGGCAGATACTGAAGCGATATTGCGGACGTCCCAAGCAGAGGAAACAAATTCGCCAGTGGCATCTGTGAATTCCGACACAACAAATGTGTATGATATTAAACCAAAAAAGTTCTTTCTAAGTTTTTGTTGTGCAAAGAATTCAACGCCGTAAGTTCTTCCTTCCGATTGAGAGTTGGTTGGTTCATTCCCAACGATTCCGAAATCTGCTCCTAAATTAGCTAGCGAAATACCTTTGTTTATAAGAAATGGATAATTGCTGTATTTTTTATAAAACCCTTCAAGAGTAATTTTAGAAAAAGTAGAGGGTCTATATTCAAGTCCAGCCACAATATGATCGGCTTGAATGTAGGTAATGTTATTGTTTTTATTGACAAGATTCCCTTCAGAATCTCTATATCCCATGACGGTATATGCTGGTAATTGATAGTATCTGCCTATGTTTGCATTTATTTTCCATTGCTCTGTCAGTGCATATGAAGCAGACAAGCGAGGAGAAAACTGCTCTAAAAAGTTGTTCATGTCATCAGAATAATTGTTAGCATCAGTTCTTAAACCTAACGACATAGTTAATCTATTTTTAAGAAAAGATTTACTGGTTTGAAAAAAAGCAGCATATTTTAAGATATCAATATCAGAATTAAACGCTATGGTTTGAACGGTTCCGTTTACGGCTACTTTGTTAAATGTGTTGATTGTATATCTTCCAGTTTCAAATCCTGCACCATACTTAAATGCAAATCCAAACTTTTTAAGCGAATGTTCGTAACGGAATTTATTTTCCATTTCTCGACTGACGAAATCAAGCAATTTATTGGCTTCTGTTTCAATGTTGTCTTGGTATTTAAAAGATCTGTTGTTAAGCATATTTCTACTAACCACGAAATTTTGAAAGCCGTTTTTAGCATATCGAGTCCATTTTGCACCAATGGTATAATTCCACTGAGTACTTACTGGTAAGTTTCCTAAAATAAACTTATTACGCTCTATTTGTAAAGGATCTTCTAGGCCATCATTAACAGACTCGTTTAAGCTAAAGTCATCTATAGCACCTAGCCCAATGATTAGAATTTTGTTCTTATCGTTGACCTTGTAGGTATGCTTATATTGAAAGTCGTTATAAGCTGGTAAAAATGGCAGAGCTAGTGCTTTGAATAAAAATTGAAGGTATGACCGTCGAGCTGAAAATAAATATGAAGACTTCTTATTTTTGCCAAACGGGCCTTCTAATGTCACTCCCAAATCACTAAAACCAAGAGTTAAAGTACCACTAAACTGATCAAAACTTCCTTCTTTTTGGTTAAATCGAATAACTGAGCTTAAAGAATTTCCGTTGTCAGACGGGAAGGCACTTGAATAGAACTCAACTTCGCGAATAAAATTGACGTTTATTAGGCCTACAGGACCCCCAGATGCTCCTTGTGTGGCAAAGTGATTGATATTAGGGACTTCAATACCATCTAAAAAAAATCGATTTTCGCTAGGAGATCCACCCCGTACTAAAATATCGTTTCGAAAAGCAACGGTAGCACCAACTCCAGGAAAAGATTGCAATACACGCGATATATCTCGGTTTCCTCCGGGATTCCTGAGCACTTCTTCAGCACTAATATTTATTAAACTAATTGGACTTTCACTGTTTTCCCTGTATGGATTCGCACGTACTTCAATCACATCTAAACTATCCGAAAATTCTTGCAAACTGACTTCTAGTACTATTGGTTTTACATTACCTATATTTAATTCTTGAATGAGTCTTTTATTAAAACCGATATACGACACCTCTAAATTGTAAAAACCAGGTGCAATTCCAGAAATAGTGAACTCGCCATCTATATTCGTAATCGCTCCCTTATCGGTATCAAGCAGTATACATTTAGCAAAGGGAATTGCCTCATTTGTCAGTTCGTTATACACACGTCCCTTTATGGTACCATTATTTTGCCCAAAAGCAATAGCGGCTGCGGATAAGAAAAAGCATAAAAATAACCCCTTCATTTTGTTTAAGTTTTACGCAAAGGTATTAAACAAAACTTTAATAACAATTTTTTTATCTACTTAATGCATCAATAACTTTTTGCAGGTCTTCGGGTGTATCTACATTTGGCGTTTCAATATCTGTTTGAACTGTTTGTATGGTGTATCCATGGTATAGCCAACGGAGCTGTTCTAATGATTCTTGTTTTTCTATATCAGTAGGAGCCAAAGAATGTAGTTCAGTCAATATTTCACTAGTCCACGCATAAATTCCAATATGCTTCCAAAATTTTGCCGTATTGAGCCAATTTTCCTCTTCTTGGTTAGCCTGATGCGGAATGGGTTGCCGACTAAAATACAATGCTTCGTTGCTATGATTCAATACAACTTTGATGCGATTAGGATTAAATAATTCATTGGTAGATTGTATAGATTTAACCAAAGTACCAATTTTCACATTACTTTTTGAAAACAATCTGAGTACAGCATCTATTTGACTAGGCTGAACCAACGGTTCGTCGCCTTGAACATTAATAATAACATCAAAACCTGTATATTCAGCCACTACTTCTCCGCATCTAGATGTGCCAGATTGATGATGCGTTCCAGTCATCATCACTGCGCCACCAAATTCTGTTACTTCATCAAAAATTCTTTGATCGTCAGTTGCTACGATAGTTTTCGATACCAGCTTGGCCTTTTCAACTTGCTCATATACCCTTTGAATCATAGATTTACCTTGAATATCAACAAGAGGTTTTCCTGGAAAACGACTTGAAGCATAACGGGCAGGAATAATTGCAAGTACTTTCATAAGAGTGATTATAGCCAAAGTTAACATAAAAAAATAAGGCTATTGCAAACGCAATAGCCTTAAATAATTGAAATTACACTGCCTTAAAAATCAAATTTAATTCCTTGTGCCAAAGGTAAATCAGCAGAATAATTGATTGTATTTGTTTGTCTTCTCATGTATACTTTCCATGCGTCAGATCCTGACTCACGACCACCTCCTGTTTCTTTTTCACCACCGAATGCACCACCAATTTCTGCACCAGATGTTCCTATGTTGACGTTGGCAATTCCGCAGTCAGAACCAGCTTGTGATAAGAACAACTCACTTTCTCTTAAACTATTTGTAAAGATAGATGAAGAAAGACCTTGCTTGACATCATTTTGAATGGCAATGGCATTCTCTAAATTACCAGAATATTTCATAATATGTAACAAGGGCGCAAATGTTTCTTCTTGAACAATTTCGAAGCTGTTTTCAACTTCGGCAATTGATGGGCTAACGTAGCATCCAGACTCATAACCCTCTCCAGTTAATGATTCACCTTCAACTAAAACAGTACCACCTTCATCTTTCACTTTTTGAATGGCTGCTAAGTATGTATTTACTGCATCTTTATCAATTAATGGTCCCATGTGATTGTTCTCATCTAATGGATTACCAATTCTAATTTGTTTGTAAGCATTCACCAAAATTGATTTTACATTATCGTAAATTGATTCGTGAATAATTAGTCTTCTTGTAGATGTGCAACGCTGTCCACCTGTACCTATTGCGCCAAATACAACACCCGGTAAAACTAATTTAAGGTCGGCAGATGGTGCTAAAATAATCGCGTTATTTCCACCTAATTCTAGGAGAGATTTTCCTAATCTTTTGGCAACTGCTTCGCCTACTAATTTTCCCATTCGGGTAGAACCTGTTGCAGATACTAAAGGTACACGTCTATCAGCTGTCATTAATTGACCAATTTTATAGTCACCAATTACCACTGCAGACACCCCTTCAGGAACATCATTTTCAGCAAAAACTTCTGCCGTAATTTTTTGACATGCAATAGCAGTTAAAGGTGTTTTTTCAGATGGTTTCCAAATGCAAACATCACCTGCAATCCAAGCCAATGCTGTATTCCAACACCAAACAGCAACTGGAAAGTTAAAGGCAGAGATAATCCCTACCGATCCAATAGGGTGGTATTGGTCGTACATTCTATGTGACGGTCGTTCAGAATGCAAAGTTGAGCCGTTCAATTGACGAGATAGTCCAACAGCAAAATCGCAGATGTCAATCATTTCCTGTACCTCACCTAAACCTTCTTGGTAAGACTTACCCATTTCGTAAGACACCAACTTTCCTAAGGGAGCTTTATACTCACGCAATTTTAAACCTAATTGTCTAACTATTTCTCCTCTTTTTGGTGAAGGAACTAAACGCCAAGTTTTAAAAGCTTCCTGACCTTTTTGCATTAATATTTCGTAATCATCAGCTGTTGCTGCATTTACAGATGCTATTAGTTCACCATCAACGGGCGAAAATGAATCTATTTTTTCTCCACTGGTTTCCATCCATTGGCTGCCACTTGACGCGCCATTATTAATTGAATCTACTCCTAAAGCTTTTAATACTTCCGAAATTTCTGATTTTGTTTCGACCATTTTATAATCTATTTTACTTAATTTGAATACAAAAATAGGAATATATCGCTTGAATTCGTTACATTTAAAACAGTAATCTTTACTTTTGTTAAGTTAAATAATAGCACCTATGAAATTATCAGGAATTACTCTAGTACTTATATCGTTGTTAACCTTTAGTTTTAGTTCAAATATACAGTCAGACTCTTCAGGCTGTAGTACTTATTTTCCAATATCTGTGGGTATGAAATGGACCATGAAAAACATGGATAAAAAAGGGAAAGAAATTGGGAAAGTGACAATGAAAGTGATTGATAGTAAGCCAGCTGAAGCAGGAATAGTTTTTATTATGGAAAGCGAATACTCTGTAGAAAAAGAGGACGAAAAACAGAAAACTGAGTTCGAGTACAGTTGCGTCGATAATGTTTTAAAGATGAATATGGATCAATTTTTCCCTGCTGAAATGATGGAAAATGAGTCATTAACATTTGACATTGACACTGACGGGATGGAAATTCCTAATAGTTTAACAGCAGGGCAAAAATTAAAAGATGCCAGTGTTTCAGTTATTGGTAAGATGGAGGGTATAAAAGTAGTTGATTTAACCGTCACAGTTACTGATCGTACGGTTGAAAAATTTGAAGATGTAACAACTTCTGCTGGTCAGTTTAATTGTGCGAAAATTACAAGTAAGACCAATATGAAAATGGGCTTTATTAATAAAACAACCAGTTCTATTGATTGGGTAAGTAAAGATGTTGGCATGGTAAAGTCTGAGTCATACGATAAAAAAGGAAAACTTGACGGAAGTACAGAATTAGTTGAGTTTACTAGATAAGTGAGGTACTCCATACAGTTTTTTATACGTTTATTGGTTGTATGGCTCCTATTTTTTCTGGCGCAAAGGCTACTATTTGTCATTCATTATTTTAATGATTTCTCAGAAAATTTCTCAGAGTTAGTTTTTTTGCCATTTCATGCTTTTCGAATGGATTTATCTAGCTTCAGCTATGGAATGATTATTCCATTTATTTTTGTAGCAATTTTAATTCTATTAAATGTTTCTACTAAAAAGATTTTTATTAAGATTATTCATGGGCTTGTTTGGTTATTCGCTTTAATATTTAGCATTTTATTTAGTAGTGAGTTAGTGTCATATTACGAATGGAGAACCAAGCTGTCCTCCAAAATATTCGTGCATTTTGAAACGCCATCAGAGGTTTTTAGAACCAGTTCAGGTGCTTATACTGGTTGGTTTATTTTGTATTTAATTTTGCAAGTCATTATTTTTTATTTGCTTTACAGATGGTTAATTCTTAGGTATAAGCCAGAATTAACAAAAGTCAATATATGGACTCGCTTCATTCAGTTTGGGACTTTTTTTGGCGTTGGTGGATTTCTGTTGGGAATGGCACTTAGAGGGGGATTGCAGCCAATTCCTATCAGTGCAACCACCGCATATTATTCTAAAAAACAAATTGTAAATGATTTGGCGGTTAATTCAATTTGGAATTTTATTCACATGACGTATCAGCATTATAAAAAAGACATTGAAGGCATGTATAGTCGGCTTGATATAGTTGAAGGAGAAAAATTGACAAAAGAATTATATAGTTATCAACCTGCCGATACTCTCAGAATTTTGGAGCAAACACGCCCAAATATCATTTTTATCACCTTAGAAAGTTGGTCAGGACAAATAGTCGGGGCATTGGGAAATCCGGATGGCATCACACCTAATTTTGATGCTTTATGTGATGAAGGGTTACTGTTTACTAACTTATATGCTACTTCAACAACTTCCGAAACAGGGCATACTTCTATTTTTAGCGGCTATCCCACAGTGCCAGGAATTTCTATTTCTGCTGAATCAGCGAAATGCCGGAAATTGCCTTCTATTTTTAAGATTTTGAAACCGATTGGATATGAGTCGTCTTATTATTTTGGAGGTGCTTTAGCATATGGAAATATTGGGGGGTACTTAACCGAAATGGGAGTGGATAGATTGACTGATGAAAACGATTTGAGCTTGGAACCTACTGGCAACCTAGGCGTGCATGATGAAGCTATGTTTCCTTACTTCTTTGAAGAAGTTAAAAATGCCAAAAGACCATATATATACGGTTTGTTCACGCAAAGTACGCATTCACCATACGATATGCCAATGGATGGTTTAAATAATCATCCAAAAAATAGAGAAGGTTTTGTAAACAGTTTGGTTTATGCTGACAGAGAGATTAAAGAATTTACAGATGCTATCAGAGAATTACCTGACTTTGACAATACCATTGTAATATTTGTGGCCGATCATGGGAAAACTAATTATGTTAACAGTAATGTTTATAGTGATGATTTTTACCATATCCCATTATTGATTTGGGGTGGTGCACTAAAAGATGATTTTTCGGGACTTAGAATTGATAAGATTGGATCACAATCTGATATTCCCAAAACCCTTTTGAACCAAATGAAATTGCCAACAAACGAATTTAAGTGGTCAAAAAACATTTTAGATCCGAATGTGCCTGGTTGGGCACTGTTGAGTACAACCATGTCGTTTGGAATTATTGATACAACAGGTTATGCTGCTTATCACACCATTAATAATGGAATTGTATATAAGACCTATGGTTCTAAAGATTCAACAGATGTCAGTCTAAAAAAAGGGAGAGCACTCGTAGAATCAATATATAGAGAATTCAGAACGTTTTAATCCTCAGCTAAAGAAGTCCGTTTTACTTCTTCAAACAATTTGTTGTGAGCATCATCTTCTGTGACAATCCGAACGTAAGTACCGCCACCTTTTTTAGCGACTTCAGTTAAGTGTGTGCCCAAATATGTGCCCGTTTTAATGCCAACTACCGAAAATTTAATTCCCTTGGTTTGGTGAGCAATGGCTATGTTTCGCATGTAAGATTTACTGCCTTTGTTAAAGGAACCGTCAGTAACCATAAATACAAGGTTGTTTCCACCTTCAATGTAGCCCTTTTTTGCAATTCTTATTCCTTCTTTAACGGCTTCATCACCATCAGTATAACCTCCAGTTTTTAACGTTTTTATTTTTTCTATTATTTCATCCTTATCTGTTCCATTTTTTAGTTCAAATAAAACATTCACACTTCCTGCATAGGCTAAAACTGATACTTGGTCTTGAGGACGAAGAATTTGTGTTAATTCAATCATTGATAATTTAAGTAAATCAATTTTTCCCATTTGATTCATAGATGATGATACATCAACTATAAACACAATATTATTTGGTAAATATTTTGAAGAATTAAAGCCAGTATCTGCAGGATTTGGAATTAAAGGAATTGTGTCCAGAGGAATTTCAATAATAGGTTCTTCAATAACTTCATTTTCGTCAATAATTATTTCATTTGGCTGCTGAACTTCTTCCTCAATAATTATTTCAGTCTCTTCTACTCCCTCAATTATCACCTCAAGTTCTGGTTCAACAAGTACAATCTCTTCAGGCTCTTCAACTTTCTCAGGTTGCTGCAATTTAATCTCAACATAGTTTGTTTTAAAATTCAAATAGCCATCATAGTAATTCGGAATATAATCGTCTTTTTGTGCAGTAATATAATACAAGCCTAAAGGAATTGATTCATGAATAATACCGTCTTTATTTGTATAGTAATCAGCTATCATCTCACCATTACTAACAAAATAAACCTTGCTTCTTCTAATTGGCTCGCCAGTTATGCTGTCAATCACCTTCACGGTTACATCAAATTGAGCTAAACCGTTTGGAGGTGGTGGCGCATTAAAATCGGGACAGGACATTAATGGATTATTATTCCGTTCCTTCACGTTGCCAGTTAACGTAATCACAAATGGGTCCGGACTATTGCTAAAAGACACTTCGGTTTTATAATTAAAACGACCTTTAATATTATCGTTAATTTTTAATCGTACAATTACTGTACTGTCGGGTAAAATTGTTTTAGTCGAAACCCTAGGGTAAACTTCTCTGGGCTGATTAAGGCCTAGAAGATATACCTTAGAAGGACCAATATTTTTAAATGTAAAATCGACATAAGTAGGGGCATTGGCGTATAAATTACCAAAGTCATGACTCTTTTTTTCAACTTGCATTTGGCCATAGCTATGCACTGTTGCTAAAATCAATATAAAACTTAGTATTATTCGCATAGGAATGGATTCTACTATTATCATAACAAAAGTAGTTCCAAAAATTACATGGCAATTTATAAATTGAGATTAATTGAAAAGCAGTATCCAATTAAAACCAAATAATGATTATTTTTAGCCTTCATTATCATCCATAACTATGACTTCAAAACTCGATATATTACAATCTAAAATAAACTTAGCAAAACAAGGCGGAGGAGAAAAAAGAATTGAATCGCAGCACAGTAAAGGTAAGTTAACAGCTCGTGAGCGAATTGAGTTGTTAGTAGACGAGGATAGTTTTGAAGAAATTGGAATGCTGACTGAACACCGCTCAACTAACTTTGGTTTAGGAGAAAAGAAATTTTTAGGAGATGGGGTTGTAACAGGTTATGGTCATGTAAATGGACGGCCAATTTATGTTTTTGCGCAAGATTTTACTGTGTTTGGAGGTTCGTTGGCCGAAGTTCACGCTAAAAAGATTTGCAGAATAATGGATTTAGCCATGCAAAATGGAGTGCCGTTTATCGGATTAAATGATTCAGGCGGAGCAAGAATTCAAGAAGGTGTGGTGTCTTTGGGTGGGTATGCCGATATCTTTTACAGAAATACATTGGCCTCTGGTGTAATTCCACAATTGTCGGCAATAATGGGTCCATGTGCCGGCGGAGCAGTTTATTCTCCGGCATTAACAGATTTTATTTACATGGTGCAAGACACCTCTTTTATGTTTGTAACAGGGCCAAATGTTGTAAAAACGGTAACGCATGAAGAGGTTACTTCCGAAGAATTAGGAGGAGCAAGTACACATTCTGAGAAGTCGGGTGTAGCACATTTTTCGGTTGAAAATGATGTGAAATGCATCAAAGATTTGCAAAAATTACTGACCTATATTCCCCAAAATTGTGAAGAACAAGCGCCAGCTATTGAATACGTCCCTGGAGATGAAAGCCGTCCGAAATTAAATGAGATTGTACCTGAAAATCCTAATCAGCCGTACGACATGCGGGAGGTGATTTTTGAATTGGTTGATACTGACTCATTTTACGAAGTACAAGAAAATTATGCTAAAAACATTGTGGTTGGATTTGCCCGAATGGCTGGACGATCAATCGGTGTTATTGCAAATCAACCTGCATTTTTAGCGGGTGTGTTAGATATTGAATCGTCAAATAAGGCAGCACGTTTTATTCGTTTTTGCGATTCTTTTAATATCCCTTTATTGGTGTGCGAAGATGTACCTGGTTTTTTACCAGGAACAGAGCAAGAATGGAATGGCATTATATCGAATGGAGCTAAGTTACTGTATGCTTTTTGTGAGGCAACGGTACCTTCTGTAACTGTAATTACTCGTAAAGCCTATGGAGGTGCTTATGATGTAATGAATTCGAAACACATTGGTGCAGATATGAACTATGCTTGGCCAAGTGCCGAAATTGCTGTCATGGGTGCCAAAGGAGCAGCTGAAATTATTTTCAGAAATGACATTAAATCGGCAGACAATCCTGAAGAGAAATTAAAAGAAAAAGAGGCAGAATATGCTGAATTGTTCGCTAATCCATACAATGCCGCTCGTCATGGTTATGTTGATGAGGTAATTGTGCCGGCTGATACACGTAAAAAATTGATCCGATCTTTTGAAATGCTAAAGAATAAAGTACAGCATTTACCAAAGAAGAAGCATGGGAATATTCCGTTGTAATTTATTGTACACGCATTCTGGCGCTTATAGTCTCTTTTTTAATTGGAGGATACATATCAAAAAGTTGTAAGAAGCCAGCTTATAGCTAATTACCGTTGAGGAGGCCTGCCTTGGCCGCCATGCCCTCTAGCTCTCGGTCCTTCAGGTTTTGGAGCAACACCAAGTTCTTCTTTGGTAATAAATCCATCTTTATTGGTGTCAATTTTATCAAAATCTTCTAAAATTGGGCCAGTCACTTCCAGCTTGGTCAGTTTTCCGTCTTTATTAACATCCATTTTAAATATGTCCGCTATACTTGGCGGTTGGTGCTGCCTTTTTTGGGCAGTAGAATCTTCAGTTCTACTCATCCTGTCTTCTGTCAAAGTTTTTTGGTTATTACAAGCTGAAACAATTAACCAAAGTGAAAGTAATGCAGTTTCTCTAGAAATTTTCATATGATGATTATTTATTAGTTTGACAGAGAGAAGTAATTTTTCCTTCGCGGAAATAACAGTTTTTTAAGCAAATAATAAAGCAGTGTGAGTGTGCAGTGTTATCGCTAAAGATAGTCTGTTTAAATCTGGTATTTTTATATGATGAAATGGATTAAACGCATCTTTGTCTTATCAATTATTAGTATCATTTTACTTTTAATTTCTGTCGTTGTGGTTAACAAGTATGTTTCATCAGCTACAGAGGGTCAAATTTATGCTGATGTTAAAAGCATACCCCATAATAGAGTAGGGCTTATATTAGGGTCAGGAAAGTTCTTAAAAAGTGGGTATATTAATTTATACTATCAGTACAGAATTGATGCAACTTTAGCCTTATATAGAGCTGGGAAAATAGACTATGTTTTAGTGAGTGGAGATAATTCAAGATTGGGGTATGACGAACCAACAACCATTAAAAAAGATTTAATGGCTGGTGGTATCCCCGAAAATAAAATTGTTTTAGATTATGCTGGATTTAGGACCTTAGATTCGGTGGTTAGAAGTAAATTAGTCTTTGGGCTTGATTCGATCACAATCATATCGCAGCCATTTCACAACGAGAGGGCTATTTTTTTGGCAAATAATAGCGGGTTAACAGCTGTTGCATTTAGTGCTAAAGATGTGAATAAACGTTATGGATTTAAAACTCAATTGAGAGAAAAACTGGCAAGAGTAAAAATGATGCTAGATTTATTATTCGGAAAAAAGCCGAAATTTTTAGGAGAGAAAATTGAGATATAATGATAAGTCGAAAGGTTCATTAACCATTTCCAAGTTGTATATTTGAAAGTAAGATTTATTGTACTAATTCAATTTATGGACGAATTCAATCATATTCAGGATAAAAAAAAGTTTTACAAGATAAAACAACCTTTAAGAGATTTTTTAATCAATTACTCTAGGATGACTGAGCTTCCTTTAACTTATACTGATTTGCTAGCATTTCAGCAATCAATTCCTATTTTAGATAGTAACGGGAGTGACACTTTGTGGAGGTCTGTTTTGTATCCTCAGCATGAAATGAAAAGATTGTATGAAGGACTAATTGATATTTACGAAACTTTAAATTATGATGGGGCTGAAATACGCTACTTAAATGTTGGAAGTATAGATTTTTGCACCTTCGGAAATTCACAACCTTTTAGAATAAAGATTGTAAACGAATTGAACGATAATCATGATTATTTCTACATTAAACGTGCAGATGCTTCGCGGATCTACGGTCTTGAATTAGAAGATATTTTTTCGCCAGATAAACTGAATTATTTGGTACATAAAGAAACATTGGTTGAAGACCATATTGTGGGCATTCCTGTTGATGAATTTATAAAACGGAATAAATCTCAAAAAATAGAAAATAGAATGCGGTTGGCGAAAGAGTTTGTGAAATTCAACGAACGCTGTTTTTCGAGACTATTGGGTGATATGAGAGCATACAATTTTGTAGTTGAAATTATTCAGGATTTTGACAATGTTCAATACAGGCTAAGAGCCATGGATTTTGATCAGCAATCATACGAAGGCCGAAAAAGTATTTATTTACCACAGTACTATAAGGACAATATTGATTTGGTGAATTTGGCTTCTGAAGTAATGAGTTCAGAAACAGTTGTACAATATCAAAGCGCTGAAAAAGTGGCCATGAAAAAGCGTTTCTTATCTTCCAAACAGAAAACTAAAAGTTTACTGCGTAAGCTTAGGTCTGATAGAATTTCAACACCTGAGAACGTATCAAAGTTAAAAAATGACCTGTACAAACACCATAGTGATGAGGGGTTTTTGACATGCAACAACATGGGTGAAATCTTAACGTTACAATTAGAAAATCAATTACGAATTAAAATATTTTAATTTTTGCATAATTATTGGAACAAAACAAGTCAAAAAAACCAGACAAACTTATCTGGTTTTTTTATTGAAAGATTATATGGAGAATTAACCTAAAATAGTTTTTAATGTTTCAGCAAAGTCAAGAGTAACTATCAACTATGTTTTACTAGAAGTTTTAAACTTATTCCAAAGCTGTCAAATTTGTTCCAAAAATATATATAACCTCCCAAATTTCTCAATTTCAACAGTTGCATCATAATCTGAAGAATATAAGTTTGTATCCAACACTTCCCAGGCAGCTGGATTGTCTAAAACATAAAACAAAGAATCTGGGCTAAAGTTATCGTAATACATGATCATGTTAAACTTACTAAAGCCTGGATCAAATAATGCACTGATTTTCAAGTCTACATTGCTTGGTGAAAACAGCCATAATCCATCCATTGAATAACCTATATTATTTATAAAAACTGTATCGGCAACTGCATCTTTATATTGATTTGTAGCACTATACTCTACATAAAAATTATATGCTTCTAAATAGAAACTGGTATCTACAGTATTTTTTTGAAAAAATAATGATTCTGATATTCCAAGATTAAAAGTGCCGCCTTCAGGAGTGATCCAGTTGGTTTCAGGATTGATTGCAACCAAGTCGTTTTTTAAGCAACTGCTAA
>JBGCGA010000004.1:0-3372 GCA_045110285.1 Crocinitomicaceae bacterium
CCGACAACGGTTTCATCACTAAAAACACCATCATTATCAGTGTCTATCAATAATCTTAAATCTGATGCAGTAACCGTTCCTAGACCTGTCAAATCAAAACGCATATCAACATCTCCCACATCAACTGGAGCACCTGAAGTATTTACTTCACTCACACGCCAAATTCGTTCAAAACGGGCTACAATTGGCGAAGGCACATCAGTTGTTTCTCCTGCTTGTAAAGGGTTATTATCGTGACCCCAAAATAAAAATTCAGTATCTCCAAGTCCAGTTGGGTTTAATATTCTCACAATTCCTGTCCCTTGGGAGTCATCATGGATATTTGAAGCATCTATTCTTCCAATTCCGGCAACATCATGGTCGTAATTACCATTAATTGCAAGATCCTCATTGAATAAATCATTTACTGTTAAGGTGTAATTGTACTTTGCCGCCATGTAGTTGTCTATAATTATTTTTTGGGCAGTGTTAAGAATGGCGCTATAAATCATTATTTCAGCCATATCGCCTTGAAACATGTATTGTGGAACTGTTGTTGTATGCCCTCCTCCAATTCTTGTTTGTGTTGTTGTATTCAATTGCATAGATCGGGTTGTTGTAAAATCTAAACTTTGGTTAATAAACATCTTTTTATTTGATGCCCCTGGAGCATACTCACAAACAAGGCTTGCCCATGAACCAGCAGTGGAGGTGTTATTTCCATCATTTCCCCAATTGCTTCCTTGGGCAGTCCAAAAATCCCATCTATTTGAACTTGGTATTGAATATATAATGTAGCCACGTCTAACTCCACTTATCTCGCTTCTACTTGTAATCAGTGATTTATAGCCTGTAGTTGAAGTAACATTAGAGGATGAAAAAATAGAAATATTACTGGGATTAAGTGTTGCACTGTAAGGGTGCTGATAGTAGTCGTTTGAACCATTAAAGGTTAAAGTTGGGTATCCATTCACACCAGAGCTATTATAAGTAGCTCCATTTCCAGAGCTAGCTGTACCTGCTGGAAAATCTAATCCGTTTCCAGACCTATCGTGCCAAGTAGACAAAGCCATTCCATTCACTCCAGTAGTTTCAGTATTTACATCTAACCATAAAACTAAACTCGAAGTACCATCATTTCTACCAACTCCTCCTGGGCCTGTTTGCGAATACAATTGACTAAAAAAAAGCAATGTAAACGTAAAAATCACTGTATTTTTCATTTGTTTTATCTTATCTACCAAAATTTGGTATTTGAACACTCGAATCACTTTACTAAATCACTTATTTTACTGATTTTACTGATTTTACTGATTTTAAATCAAATATAAGGAATTGGTTGAACATACAGTCCAATTCTACACGAAAATGTGACATATTCTTTCATAACTGTATCTTACTGATAATAGAGGCGTTGTAGGGTTTAATTATAAATAGTAAAGCAGTTTGAACCTCACAGCTATATCTGTGATTTTACAGGTGTAAAACCACAGATAAACTTAGTTAATTTAAACATTCGTAATTACAGCAGAAAGGTTATAATTGGATTATGGATAAATTGGTATTTGCCTTACCGTTTTTTATGCTAATAATTTCGTGCAGAAGTGAGCACTCTTCGCAAGAACTGTACTCAAAAACTCTAGAGCCAATTGAAGTGCTTTGGAAGCTTCAAAAAATGGAACTAAAAGATAGTGTGGGTACCTGGAGCGAATGGTGAGATGGCATGAAAGGGAATATACTGTATGACGGAAACGGACATATGGCGCTTCATTTAATTCCAAAAAAACTACGAAATAACAGAATTAACGTTCCCTAATTTTACAGACACCATTTCTGTGGAGGCCTTGAAATACATTACCAATAACTACAATTATTTTGGAACCTATTCAATCGATTATGATAGCAGTATTGTCAGTCATTATAAAATTTCGCATTCTAACCCTGGCGAATGGCACACCACTGCAAGAAGACGTTTTTCGTTTAAGGCGGATACTTTAGTTGTGAGACCAGTTGAAGAAAAGAATGCTAAACTTCGGTTGAAATTCACTAAAGAGGATTAGGTCTAGTTTGTTTTTACAAGTTTTTTAGTTAAAACCTGATTATTCACTTTTAGCTTACAAACGTAAATACCCGCAGGCATTGCAGTTGTTTCAATTGCAACAATGGGTGATTCAATCTGAATACAATGAAAAGCATGGTATCACACCTTACCAAATCAAAAAGTCTATTGAGCAAATAATGAAACAGACCAAAGTAGCAGATGGCGATCGCGAAGTGTCAGACTATTCTTTACCTACTCAAAGTTCGGTAGCTGCGGACCCAATTGTGACTTATATGAGCAAAAGTCAATTAGAAAATGCCATTGCCAAAGTGAAAAAAGACATGGAGGCTGCTGCTAGAAAATTAGACTTTATTGAGGCGGCTAGCATGCGTGATGACATGTATGCTTTGCAAGAAAGATTAAAAGAGGTTGCCGGAAAGTAATCGGCTCTAAATAAACATGCTCTTAATGGTTTTTCAAAAACCCATTACGCATTAATAGCATCCGTATCGAAAATTCAATTACTAGGCTGAAAGTATTAAATTGGAATGAATTTTACGAACTAGAGCTTAATTACTTTATTGGTTGAAGTTTTGGTTTTTATGTAATAGACTCCTTCACCAAGGTTAGCCATATCAATTAACAACTTTGACTCTCCCTCTTTGGTATATTTAACTAAACGTGTTACATCCTGACCTATTAAATTATAAATTTTTAGTAGATCGAAATCACCCTCTTCTCCTATTATTACTATTTGATTATGAGTTGGATTTGGGTATACCTCTAACCTATCATTTTCTATTTCCACACTTCTTATTTCCGAATATTCAAATTGGCCACTAAAGTCAGTTTGTTTTAAGCGATAGTATGATATTCCAAAATATGGAAATTTATCAATTTCTGAATACTTTATGGAAGTAGAAGAATTTCCTGCACCTTGAACTTCTTTTAACTTTATCCATTTTTGACCTTTTTCAGATTTTTCGATTGTGAAATAGTCATTATTTGTTTCTGAATCTGTTTGCCAATCTAATTGTACGTATCTACTATCTACTTGTTTGACAGAAAAATTTGTTAGCTCAATAGGCAAAGGTGTTTGTGAAACATTTATTGAACCTAAAGTAAACCTTAAATTATCGGCAATATCCGAGACACCTGAAAATTCATAAACATTTCCAGCTAAAGAGGTTGCTCCTGAAATAATTCCACCTCCGACAACGGTTTCATCACTAAAAACACCATCATTATCAGTGTCTATCAATAATCTTAAATCTGATGCAGTAACCGTTCCTAGACCTGTCAAATCAAAACGCATATCAACATCTCCCACATCAACTGGAGCACCTGAAGTA
>JBGCGA010000005.1:0-7089 GCA_045110285.1 Crocinitomicaceae bacterium
ATTGTTATCTCAACTATTTAGCATACCTTTGCGCCCGAATTGAGGAAAACGTCCTTAATGTAATTTTAGTTGTTGGTTAATTGACGAAGTTCTGCGGTCCTGAATTTCCTTTATTTTATTGTTCATTAACGAATAGCTACGAAACTTAATCTTAAAAAATGAAAGATTAAGCGGATAAAATAAAGAGTTTATGACATTTAAAGAATTAGGATTAAAAGACGATATTTTATCGTCATTAACAACTATGGGCTTTGAAACCCCAACTCCAATCCAAGAACAGGCCATTCCGTATTTATTAGAAAACCAGGGAGATTTGGTTGGTTTAGCTTCTACTGGAACTGGAAAAACAGCATCTTTCGGACTGCCAATGATACACCATATTGATGTATCACAAAAAAACGTTCAAGGCTTAGTAATTTGTCCAACACGTGAATTATGTTTGCAGATTAGCCGCGATTTGGAAAAATTTTCAAGTGACACGAGAGGTTTAAAGGTAACTGCCGTCTATGGTGGAACTGATATTATCAAACAAATTAGAACAATCGAAAGAGGTGTTCATATCATAGTCGCTACACCAGGTAGGTTAGTAGATTTGATTAAACGTAAAAAAGTAAACATTTCAAAAATTAAGTCTGTTGTTTTAGATGAAGCTGATGAAATGTTGAACATGGGCTTTAAGGAAGATATTGATAGTATTTTACAAGTGACACCAGACGAAAAATCAGTTTGGTTATTTTCTGCAACAATGCCAAAAGAAGTTGCTAGAATTTCGAAAAACTACATGAGTAATCCATTTGAGATTACGGTTGGAGGTAAAAACGAAACCAATAAAAATATTGAACACCACTACTACACTGTTAAAGAGCGTGACCGTTTTAATGCATTAAAAAGAATCATAGATTTCAATCCTGAGATTTATGGCCTAATTTTCTGTAGAACTAGACGTGATACGGCGGCTGTGGCTGATAAATTAATGAAAGAAGGTTATAATGCAGAGCCTTTACATGGAGATTTATCGCAAGCGCAACGTGACAGAGTAATGGAGAAGTTTAGAGATAAAACGCTTCAAATACTAGTTGCAACTGATGTGGCTGCTAGAGGGATTGATGTAGATGATATTACACATGTGGTTCATTACCAATTGCCAGAAGATGTTGAGAATTATACGCACCGATCAGGCAGAACGGCAAGAGCTGGTAAAAAAGGAGTATCATTAGCCTTAATCAATACCAGAGAAGGAAACAGAATAAGAAGCATTGAAAGAATCATTAAATCTAAATTTGCGATTCAAGAAATTCCTGCACCTGATGCCATTTGTGAAAAACAATTGATGCACTTAGTTGATAAAATTACGGAAACTGAAGTTAATTCCGAAGGAATTGAAAAATACTTACCATCCGTTATGGAAAAACTTGGTGAATTTTCAAAAGAAGAAATCATCACCAAGTTTGTCTCTGCTGAATTTAACAGATTCTTAGATTATTATTCAAAAGCTTCTAATATTAATGCGAAAGCAGATTCTAGAGATAGAGGTGAAAGAGACAGAGATGGCAGCCGAAACTCAAGACGAGACAAAGACAGAGGCGATAGAAATGACAGAGGGTTTAATGATGCAAACCAACAACGTTTTTTCGTCAATTTAGGACGAAAAGATGGGTTTAATCACGGCGCTTTATTACGATTAGTATGTGACAACACTGGTTTATCGAAAAACAACGTGGGGAAAATTGACATCTTAAACAACTTCTCATTTTTTGAGGTTGAAAAATCAAGTGCAGGGAGCATTGTAAGCTCATTAAAAGGTGTTGATTTTGAAGGGAAAGAAATGAACGTTGAAGAAACAAATTCTGCCAGTAAAAAAACAGCAAGTCGAAGCTACGGAGGAAGAAAGAAAGAATTTGGAGGACGAAGAGATGGCGGCGGAAGCAGCAGAAGAGGAAACGGTGGCGGAGGATTTTCGAAAAGAAGATCGTATAGAGATTAAATATTAAGAATAAAAAAATTATAGATAATAGGTATGGAAATTAGAAATGTTGCCATTATAGCACACGTCGATCACGGAAAAACAACCTTAGTTGACAAAATGATTGAAGCTGGAAAGAACCCAATAAAAGGGACAGCTGGTGGAGATTTAATTATGGATAGTAACGATTTAGAACGTGAACGTGGTATTACCATTACATCTAAAAACGTTTCTGTTTTTTATAAAGACACAAAAATTAATGTCATTGACACACCTGGTCACAGTGATTTTGGAGGAGAGGTTGAACGTGTATTAAACATGGCTGATGGTGTATGTTTATTAGTAGATGCCTTTGAAGGGCCTATGCCTCAGACTCGTTTTGTATTGCAAAAAGCATTAGAATTAGGATTAAAGCCTCTATTGGTAATTAATAAGGTTGATAAAGATAATTGTACGCCTGACGAAGTACACGAAAAGGTATTTGATTTAATGTTTGAATTAGATGCAACTGAAGAACAATTAGAATTTGAAACGGTTTACGGTTCAGCTAAAAATGGTTGGATGAGTAAAGATTGGAAAAAACCTACTGATAGTATTGACACAATACTTGATGTTATTTTAGACTACTTCCCTCCTGCAGTTATTCCTGAAGGAAATACACAAATGTTAATTACTTCTTTAGATTATTCTTCTTTTATTGGAAGAATTGCTATTGGTAGATTAACAAGAGGAACTTTGGTACCTAACCAAAACATTATGCTTTCAAAGCGTGATGGAACTTTACAAAAACATAGAGTAAAAGAAGTATTTGTATTTGATGGCATTGAAAAACGTAAGGTTGACAGTGTTCAAGGAGGTGATATTTGTGCAGTGACTGGTATTGAAGGATTTGAAATTGGAGATTCAATTTGTGATTTCGAAAATCCAGAACCGTTAAAATCAATTGCCATTGATGAACCTACAATGAGCATGTTGTTTACGATTAACGATTCACCATTTTTTGGAAAAGAAGGTAAATTCGTTACGTCTCGTCATATTCACGATAGATTACAAAAAGAATTAGAGAAAAACCTAGCTCTTAAGGTAGGACAAACAGCTTCGGCTGATAAATGGATGGTTTTTGGACGTGGTGTCATGCACTTGTCTGTATTGTTAGAAACCATGAGACGAGAAGGATACGAAGTTCAAGTTGGTCAACCACAAGTGATTTACAAAGAGATTGACGGACAAAAATGCGAGCCAATTGAAGATTTAACCATTGATTTACCTGAATCGTTTTCAGGAACGGCAATTGATGTTGTTACAAAAAGAAAAGGTGAAATGATCAGTATGGAGCCTAAAGGTGAACGTATGATTTGTAAATTCAAGATTCCTTCTAGAGGAATTATAGGATTGAGAAGTTTCATGTTAACATCTACAGGTGGCGAAGCAGTTGTAACACACCGTTATGTTGGATATGAGTCGTATAAAGGAGATATTCCTGGTCGTATTAACGGATCTTTAATTTCAATGGAAAACGGTAATAGTATTCCTTTTTCATTAAATAATTTACAAGACAGAGGTAAATTCTTTATCGAGCCAAATGTTCCGATTTATGAAGGACAAGTCATTGGTGAGAATAGTAAAGCAAACGATTTAGTTGTAAATGTTACTAAAACAAAGCAGTTAACAAATATGCGTAAATCGGGTACTGATGCAAAAGTTAGAATTGTACCACCAAAATTGTTCTCTCTGGAAGAAGCTTTAGAATATATTCAAGAAGATGAATATGTGGAGTTAACACCCGAAAGTATTCGTTTAAGAAAAATATACCTGAAAGAGCACGAACGAAAGCGTTCAGGGAAATAATTACAAGATTGTTAAAAACCTTGTTGAAAAAATAAAAAGACGCTCCAATCAGGGCGTCTTTTTTAAGTATATTTGAGTACAAGATATTGCTTGCTTATGTTAGAAGACGACGAAAAATTTGAAGTTGAACTAAAAAGGTTTGAAAGAATGATTGAGGAAGGAAGTTCTTCGTATTTTGAACCAGACAGTTTAGAAGATATTATCGATCACTACATAGTTAAAAACAAAATAAAAAAAGCGACTTACGCAGTTAACTTTGCCCTAAACTTATATCCTGGTGCAGTATTCTTTGAATTAAGAAAAGCACAACTATTTTCAAGTAGCGGAAAATTAAAAGAAAGCCTATTAATTCTTCAAAATTTAGAAAAAATAGAACCGGAAAATGCCGAAATCTTTCTAAGCATTGGCTCAATATTCAGCCAGTTACGTGACCATTCCAAAGCCATTAAATATTTTGAAAAAGCGTTGGAAATTGAAAGAATTAATGGCGAATTTGATGGAGAATCACACGACATCATGCTGGATTTAGCCTTGGAATATGAAAATAATAACGATTATTTAGGGGCTATTAAAGTATTGGAGCAAATTTTAGCAGTGTCACCTGACAATGAATCTGCCATTTATGAAATTGCTTTTTGTTACGAACGCATTGGTGAATTCGATAAGTGTATTGAGTTTTACGAACAATATATAAATAATCACCCCTACTCGTTTACAGCTTGGTATAACTTAGGAAATATTTACTTCTTAAAAAAGAATATAGATAAGGCATTATGGGCGTATGACTATGCCATCATCATTAATGAAAACTTTTCGTCTGCCTACTTTAATATGGGCAATACCTTAATGCAAATTGACCAATTTGATAGGGCGATTGAAGCTTATAATAAATGCTTAGAAATTGATCATGAAGACGATTTGGCACTTTGTTATTTAGGAGAAGCATTAGAAAGAAAAGGCAATTTAGAAGAGGCCATGGTCGCTTATAAAAAGTCCATTCAATCTAATCCTGAATTGGCAGATGCATATATTGGCATTGGCATTGTTCTCGATTTGCAAGAAAAAACAAGTCAAGCGATCAGTTATTTTCAAAAAGCAATTTCGTTGCAGCCAACAAACGATAATTTTCACCATGTTTTAGGTGAAGCATTATATAAATTAAAGCGTTTTGCTGAAGCAGAATTAGAGTTAGAAAAAGCTTTACAACTCAATAGTAAATCGCCAGATTCTGTGGAATTTTTAGCTAAAATTAAATACGAGTATAATGTTCACGAAGCACTTGACTTTTTGGCGCAATATGAATTATCTGAAGAGTTATCAATTTCCACCGCAATTTATCAAGTAAAATTACTGTGGGAAATTGGCAATCAATCTGACGCTTTGATTACTTTTAAAAACAACCTTGATAAAAATTACGAGGAAACCATCAATGCAACTGAAAAGGAGTTCCCTGAATACATTAAACTAGAATCTTTCATCTCAATATTAAATCAATATGGCAATTAATTTCGAATTATCACATATCCCAGAACGTCCAGCTAAACCTAGAAACTCGGGCTTAACTATGATGATGGACAAAGGCTTAAGCTTGAGACAGGCTGAAGATTTTATTGCATCATCTGGCCATTTAACTGATGTCGCTAAATTTGGTTTTGGAACAGCGTTTGTCACCAATCAGCTAGAAGAAAAAATTAAATTGTACAAAAGTGCTGGAATTCGACCATATTTTGGAGGAACTTTATTCGAGGCATTTATTGCTAGAAATAAATTTGATGATTATCAGAGGCTGTGCGACAAATTTGACATGGATTTATGTGAAGTTTCAGATGGTTCTATAGAAATTAAGCACTCAAAAAAATTAGAGTATATTTCGGAATTAGCAAAATCTCGAACAGTATTATCTGAAGTAGGCTCTAAAGACGAAGGCATTATTATTAGTCCTACAAAATGGATTAAAATGATGAGTACAGAATTAGAAGCTGGATCGTGGAAAGTAATTGCTGAGGGCCGTGAAAGTGGAAATGTTGGAGTATTCAGACCAAACGGAACGGCTCATACGTATTTAATCAATAAAATTATTGCTAAAATTAAACCTGAAGATATTTTGTGGGAAGCACCTCAAAAAACTCAGCAGGTTTGGTTTATTAAATTATTTGGTCACAATGTAAACTTAGGAAATATTGCCCCGCATGAGGTTATTCCATTGGAATGTTTAAGACTAGGACTGCGCGGAGACACGTTCTTTGAAAGTTTACCGAAAGATGTTTCGGATTCTTTAAAACAAGTGGCTAAAACACCAGCTAAAAAAGATGCTAAAAAATAGAGTTGTCCTCTTTTTAAAAGGGTGCGCCATGGGAGCTGCGGACGTTGTTCCTGGTGTTTCTGGTGGCACTATTGCCTTTATTACAGGCATCTACGAAACGCTTTTAGAAAGTATCAGTAAAATAGACAAATCCATTTTTTCAAGATGGAAAAATGAAGGTTTTAAATCGGTTTGGAAACATGTGAATGGTCCATTTTTATTGACACTCATATTAGGAATTGGAACCAGTTTATTATCATTATCAAAACTGGTCACTTTTCTTTTAAAAAACCACCCCATTCAAGTATGGTCGTTCTTTTTTGGTCTAGTTTTGGCTTCAATTTGGTTGGTGGGTAAAACAGTAGATAAATGGAATGCAAAAACAATTATAGCATTAGTTTTAGGAGCCATTGTTGCCTATTTAATTACCATTTTACCTCCTTTAGGCGACAGTGGTAATTTACTGTACATCTTTTTTTGCGGAACCATAGCCATTTGCGCCATGATTTTACCTGGAGTTTCTGGTAGCTTCATTCTATTATTACTAGGGGCTTACGCCACAGTATTGGCAGCTGCTTCCGACTTACTTTCTTCTGTAAAAGCACTAGATATGGCGGCTATTTTTGCAAACGGAACCATATTGGGTGTTTTTGCTTTTGGATGTTTAGTTGGTCTTTTGAGTTTTTCACGACTGCTAAATTATTTGTTTAAAAAAGCTAAAAATATTGTGATCGCTATTTTAACTGGCTTCTTAATTGGTTCACTCAATAAAATATGGCCGTGGAAACAGACTTTAACTTCATTTATAAAGCATGCTGGTGAGGAAAATGAGGAAATAGTACCTCTGACTCAAAAAAATATTGGACCTGCTGCATATGAAATCATAAATGACCTAAACCCCTTTTTAACTCAAGCCATCATTTTTGGATTGATTGGCATATTAATTTTGGTAATACTTGATCGATTTAAAGTTGAA
>JBGCGA010000006.1:0-16500 GCA_045110285.1 Crocinitomicaceae bacterium
GATGATGGAGACGCTTCAAACCAAGGCTTAAAACTTAGAGAAGGAATGAAAGGTAACTTCTACAACTTTATTGTTACGGGATTCCCAAAAAGAGGTTGCCAGGTTGAACACAACATTACTATTTCTAACATGGCAAATTCTGAGTTAAACTTTAAAAACTCAATCATAGATAATGTTAGTCCATTTAAATTTACAAGTTCAGCTGGTAACGATACAACAGTAACAAACATGTTTACAATGCCTGCTTACAATAATCAAACTGCAACTGATGGTTCTTTGGTTACTTTTCTGAATGGATACATTGGTACCTCATCAACTGGTGGTTTTAGCACTAGCGAACTTGGTTCTTGGTTTACGGCTGTCAATTATATTGGAGCGGTTGAAGCTGGATCAGACTGGACTGCTGATTGGACAATTGAACTTTAATAATATCTTAAATAATGTACTCGAAAGAGGATGACTTTAACTAGTCGTCCTCTTTTTATTTTAAAGCAATGATTTGCGATAGTTTAAAGCGTTTTTAGAGAAATAAAATTTTATCAAAAAATGTCTAATCCATCAATTTATAACCAATTCCTTTCACTGTTTTGATTTTTTCATCACCAATTTTCTCTCTTAGCTTTCGAATGTGCACGTCAATTGTCCGATCTCCTACAACTACATCAGCTCCCCAAATTCTTTCTAGTATTATTTCACGTGTGCAAACATCTCCTTTATTTTTATCTAATAAGGATAGCAACTCAAACTCTTTTCGAGGAAGCATAATTTCCTCACCCTTGAAATAAACTAAGTACTTTTTTCTATCAATGATTAAATTGTTTTCAGAACTAAAATTTTCTTCCTTAATCACACTCTTTTTTCTGCGCAATAGCGCATTTATTTTACTAACCAATAACTTAGGCTTTATAGGCTTATTGATATAGTCATCAGCTCCACTATCAAGACCTGCAATTTGCGAGTAATCTTCAGTTCTAGCGGTTAAAAAAGCAATAATGGTGTTGCTGAGTTTGTTTTCGGATCTTAAAATTTCGCAGGCTTCCATTCCGTCCATCACTGGCATCATCACATCAAGTATGATAAGATCCGGCTTCCATCTTAGAGCAGTTTCAATTCCTATTTTCCCATTTTCAGCTTCTTGTACCTCAAAGCCCTCCTTTAATAAATTATATTTTATTAAAGTCCGAATGTCAGATTCATCATCAATGATGAGGATTTTTTGGGTCATGCGGTATCTTTTCATCAAAGATAAATAAATTCTATAAAAAAGCCCAGTAAAGATTTCTCTATTACTGGGCTAATAAATTACAGATTAAACTATTGGCTACTAATCTATTGAAATCCTTGTTGCTCTCATCTTTTTCCCTAGTCTACCAAAAACAATAGCTTCATTGTTGGCATATTGAATGTAAGATCGTGGCATTAGAGGCATTTTTATTCCAGCACTCCTATCTTTAGACTTAAACAATACATCTCCGTTTATTTTTCCATCTGGCTTAAAAGTGTTTAACATAGTAACAGAGGTTCTTTGTCTAACTGATTTAGGAGTTTTACCTTCTTGAACTCTTGCCTCATTTTTAGGATTTTCGTTATACAAAACATAGATGTTACTATTATTTTGTAAAACAGATATTCCATAGTATGCTAGTTCATTTATACCTGGCACTGGACTAATTCCCAATTGTTGTAGTAATGATGAAGCTCCGTTTACGGCAGTACAATACTGTCTCTTTTTTAAAACAGAAGCAGTTTCCATTTTACCGTCTCCATTCAAGAACATGACAACAACATTCCCAAACAACCAAGACTCTCGCGTTTGTGTATTTCCGTTAGCACTTGTAGTTTGACTTATTGTGTAAACATAATGCTCAGCAACAACTGCATATCCTCCATTCTTTAATGCTATTGACGCTCTAATAATGTATGGAGGAAATTTACCTTTTTTAGCTTTTCTTTCTCCTTGTCTTTTATTGTTGTACAACTGTTTGATTAAATCAGGACTAAACTCCGAAACATTTTTTGCAGCGATTGTTTTAGTTGTAGGATCAATTTTCAAAAAGAAAAATCCTTTATAACCAGTTGACATAAACTTTTCAGAATAAAATCCAGTTCCTAATAGTTCATTTTTATCATTGACATCAAGATCTAGATTATCGATAATCAAATCTTGGAAACTAATTTCATGCTCTTTCAACTCACTTTCTGCGTGATAATAAGAATAAACCTTGGAGTAATATCTTGATTTAGCATCCTTTTCTTTTTTCTCATCTCTTGACATTCTAATAGAAGCCACAAAATGAATATTTCCATCCATATCTACTTCGTAATCTATTAAGCTAAAATCTTTGTCTCTCTCTGGAAATTCAATATCCTTTTCCCAAATTTTACCGAGATTCTTTTTAACAACGGTTAAGCCATATCTTGCATTTTCTCTGTTTTTTGTTGGGTATTCAGTAATGATTAGAATTTTTGTTGAATCAACACTTCTTACCATTTTGAACGGAGAAAGACCAGATTTAAATTTATCATCAACCACCTTCAATACTTCAAAGTGCTTGTTGAACTTACCGGTGCTAACCTCTAGTTCGGAGGCAAACAGTGTGTAACTATTTGCTTTTCTATCAAAATAATTCGATAAGAAATACACCTTATCATCTACAGTATTTGACCATTCATATCTAACCTTCTTTTTTTCAATTTTCGGGATTTCGATTTCAAATTTAGATTTTATATCTAAATTTTCATCTAAGTTTAGTACTCTAAATTTTCTACCTAACAATCCTGCTTTCGTCAAGAAAGACGAATGTGACCTACCTATGTGTAGCGTGTTTTCAATACTTTCTAAACTAGTTACTTTAAACTGGCTACCGTTGCTTATCTTAATGTTTTGCCCCTGCACTTCAGAAACAAAACTTATCATTAGACAAAGGAACAAATAATTTACTTTTTTCATGTTTTTTGAATTTGGGCAAAGCTAAGATTTATTTAAAAACATAAGACGGATTCAGAAGAAAATCAATACTTTTACAAAAAAAACAGATGAAGAACATTACTTTTTTAGCAGTTGCCCTGCTATTCTCTCAGCTAATTGTATTTGGTCAAGATACCCCGAAGGTTGTTGTATTTAACTCTCCTCAAACTGCTCCTCAAGCCATCACCGAAAGTAATGTTATTAAATTTGGGGCATTGGCTGCTGTATCTGGCGATTTTTCTTTTTACTATGAAAGAATAATTGATCAAAAATTTGGGCTGGAGTTGGGTCTTGGTGTCACTCTTTCTGATTATGTGTCGTCTCTTTTAAATGACAATATTGATGTTTTTAATGACAATTATATCCCAAGGCTAGGAAATGCATTTTCCATTGGAGGTAAATACTTTCCGGATAGTAGTATCGAGGATTTTTATTTTGGTCTTGATTTTAAACATAAAACCTACAATAACGATAGAAAATTTAATAGTAGCGCAGTTACATATCAAGAAAAAAGAAGTGTGAACGCCGTTCGCCTTTCTTTTGGGTACAATTATTTTATAGATAGAAAAATAATTTTAGATTTTTTTGGTGGTTTTGGAATTGGAAGTATTTCTCAAACTTCTGTTGCGGAGGAATTAGTTTTTGAAGGCAATACCTCATATATTGACTATGTGACAAGAAATGAGTCGCGCTTGGCTCCAAGAGTCCACATTGGGTTTAAGATTGGAGTTGTATTTTGATTGGTTCTGAAACGAATGCAAATAAAAAAAGAGGGTTAAATGACCCTCTTTTTTTGTGAAGTATTAATTTATTATTTTAACTCTTAACTGAAGCCTTTAAGTATTCGCTATTCATTCTAGCAATGTTATCCAGTGAAATTCCCTTCGGACATTCAACTTCGCAAGCGCCAGTGTTGGTGCAATTACCAAATCCTTCTAAATCCATTTGATTTACCATATTCAATACCCTGTCTTTTGCTTCAACCTTGCCTTGAGGTAACAATGCAAATTGAGATACTTTAGCCGATACAAATAACATAGCAGATGAGTTCTTGCATGTTGCAACACATGCTCCGCAACCAATACAAGTAGCGGCATCAAATGCCATATCCGCATCATCTTTTGGAATTGGCGTTGCATTTGCATCTTGTGTATTACCAGATGTGTTAACGGATATAAATCCACCTGCATGTTGTATGCGGTCAAATGAACTTCTGTCAACTACTAAATCTTTCACAACTGGAAAGGCTTTAGATCTGAAAGGTTCAATGGTAATCGTATCACCGTCATTAAACATTCTCATGTGTAACTGGCAAGTAGTTACTTTTCTGTCTGGGCCATGTGCTTCGCCGTTAATATACAGTGAGCACATCCCACAAATACCCTCTCGACAATCATGATCAAAAGAAACAGGTTCGTCTCCAGTTGTAATTAATTGCTCGTTTAAAACATCTAACATTTCTAAAAATGACATATGTTCTGAAACACCACCTAATTGGTAAGTTTCCATTTTCCCTTTAGACTTAGCATCTTTTTGACGCCATATCTTTAGTGTTAATTTCATTTCGCCGTGTGTCATAATGTTGTTATTTGTATGAACGTTGTTTCAGTTCAATGTTATTGAATTCTAATTCTTCCTTATGTAATTGAGCATCTCCCGGATCTCCTTTATATTCCCAGGCAGAAACATATTTATAATTGATATCATCTCTAAGGGCTTCCCCTTTTTGTTCACCATCTTTTTCAACGGATTCTTCACGGAAATGACCACCACAAGATTCTTCTCTCGCCAAAGCATCCTTAGCGAACAACTCACCTAATTCTAAAAAGTCAGCTACTCTACCTGCTTTTGCTAATTCGGGGTTAAAGCCTGTCATAGTGCCTGGAATTCTTACATCTTTCCAAAATTCTTCACGAATGGCTCTAATTTTTGCAATGGCTTCTTTTAAACCTTTCTCATTTCTTGACATGCCAACATTGTTCCACATCACTTTTCCTAATTCCTTATGGAAATGATCGACAGATTGATTACCTTGAATATTTATTAATTTATTCAACATGTCTTGCACCTCTTTTTCTGCGGCAGCAAACTCTGGTAAGTCAGTCGATATTTCTCCTGTTCTAATTTCATCCGCTAAATAATCACCAATTGTATATGGTAGAACAAAATATCCATCTGCCAAACCTTGCATTAAAGCAGAAGCTCCCAGGCGATTCGCACCATGATCAGAAAAATTAGCTTCACCAGCCGCATAGCAACCCGGAATAGTTGTCATTAAATTATAATCAACCCAAATACCTCCCATTGTATAGTGAACCGCAGGGTAAATCATCATTGGCGTTTCGTAAGGATTCTGATCTTTTATTTTTTGATACATCTGGAATAAGTTGCCATACTTATCTTCAATCACTTTTTTGCCCAATTCCTTTATTTGCGCGTCAGTTGGATTATGAAGACCGTTAACATGAGCTTTTTCAGCACCATAACGCATAATAGCGGAAGCAAAATCTAAAAACACTGCTTCACCAGTTCCATTGACACCAAATCCTTCATCACATCTTTCTTTTGCAGCTCTTGAAGCCACATCACGTGGAACTAAATTACCAAATGCAGGATATCGTCTTTCTAAATAATAATCCCTTTGGTCTTCAGCTAAGTCCTTTGGCTTAATTGTTCCATTTCTAATCCCTTCAACATCCTTAAGGTTTTTTGGTACCCAAATTCGGCCGTCATTTCTCAACGACTCCGACATTAACGTTAATTTAGACTGATAATCGCCTGACCTTGGAATACAGGTTGGGTGAATTTGTGTAAAACATGGATTCGCAAAATAAGCACCCTTTTTATGTACTTTCCAGGCAGCTGAAGTATTTGAACCCATTGCATTAGTTGACAAGAAAAATACATTTCCGTAACCACCTGAAGCAATCACAACAGCATGTGCAGAGTGACGTTCTAATTTACCAGTAACCAGATTTCTAGCAATAATTCCTCTTGCTTTTCCATTTACAACAACCAAGTCCATCATTTCATGACGGTTGTACATCTTAATTTTTCCTTTTCCTATTTGGCGGTTCATTGCAGAATAAGCGCCTAACAATAACTGTTGCCCGGTTTGTCCTTTCGCATAGAAAGTACGAGAAACTAACACACCACCGAACGAACGGTTATCTAATAAGCCACCATATTCACGCGCAAAAGGCACACCTTGCGCTACACATTGATCAATAATATTAGTTGACACTTCTGCCAAACGATAAACATTTGATTCCCGTGATCTGTAATCTCCCCCCTTCACTGTATCATAAAATAAACGGTAAACTGAATCACCATCATTTTGATAATTTTTTGCGGCATTAATTCCACCTTGTGCAGCAATTGAATGTGCTCTACGTGGTGAGTCTTGGAAAGCAAATGCTTTCACCTTATAGCCCATCTCTGCTAGAGAAGCTGCAGCTGAACCACCTGCTAATCCGGTTCCCACAACAATTATATCAATGAGTCTTTTATTGGCAGGGTTTACTAAATTAATAGCGTTTTTATGGTTAGTCCATTGGTCTTTAATTGGACCCGACGGTATTTTTGAATCTAAAACTGACATGGTGAATTAATTTAAATGTGTAACATAATGGTAAACAGCAATAAATATGAACCCTAATGGAATCACAATCGCAAAGGCATTACCAAACTTCTTAATGCCTGGTGTGTACTTTGTGTTTCTATAACCAACTGATTGAAATGCTGATTGAAAGCCATGCAGTAAATGCAATGCTAAAAATACAAAAGATAGACTATATATCGCCACCCTAATTGGGTCCTGAAATTTATGAACTAATTCTTCGTGGTATCTAAAACCTCCATCTTCAAGAAGCCCTGTCATATCTCCATCAATATACTTGACCGTAATTTCAGGAATCCAAAAGTCGTAAAAATGTAATCCTAAAAATAGCATCACTGTTATTCCTGTGATAATCATATTTCGCGACACCCAAGGTGCGTTTGCTGACGGCTTATTCATAGCGTACTTTACTGGACCAATGGCAGCTCTATTTTTTAAATCGAGATAGATACCCATTGCCAGGTGAAAGACAACAGCAAAAATTAGTACTGGCTGCAATGCAAATTGAATTACAGGGTTAGTACCCATAAAATGTGAAACAGTATTAAAGGTATCTTCGCTTATTACTGATAGTAGATTGATTGTAAAATGCTGCGCCAAAAAGAACATTAAGAAGAACCCAGATAAGGCCATCAAGATTTTTCTTCCAATAGATGATTTCATAAAAATTTGTTGTTTTCGTAATTGATGTACAAAGTTAACTCATTTTCATAATTGTTTTATCAATTCAACGCCTACTCCTTTTCCTAGTTATTATTTAGACTCATTCTAAGTAAGACAGCCGCCTTAACACCCTGTTTACATGTAAGATATTGACTATTATGATATTTTAACGTTTAAAAAACTTCACTTTTAGTACAAATGGCGTATCCTAATCCCTAATTTTGCACAAAAACTAACAAAAATCAGATTTTAAATGATAAAAGTTACAGACACAGCAAAGCAAAAAGCCATCACATTAATGGCCGAAGAAGGTAAAGCAAATTCCTTTATTCGAGTAGGTGTTGAGGGAGGTGGTTGTTCAGGCTTAATGTACAAACTTGAGTTTGATAATACCATGTTAGATAATGACAAAGAATTTGAAGACAACGGAGTTAAAATTGTTATGGATAAAAAAAGTGTTTTGTATTTAGCTGGAACCATTTTAGACTTTTCAGGCGGCTTAAATGGAAAAGGATTTGTATTTAATAATCCAAATGCAGGCAGAACTTGTGGATGCGGCGAAAGCTTTTCACTATAATTTTCAACTAGACTTATAGAACAATGGCAAACTACACAGAAGAAGAATTAGCAAAAGATCTTGAAACACAAGAATACGAATTTGGTTTCACGTCAGATATTGAATCTGAAACCATTCCAGTTGGATTAAACGAAGAGGTAATTAGAGTTATTTCAGCAAAAAAGAATGAGCCAGACTGGCTGTTGGAATACAGACTGACTGCCTTTAAAATCTGGCAAGAAATGGAAGAACCAGAATGGGCACATGTTAAATACAGCAAACCTGACTTCCAAGCCATTTCTTATTTTTCAGCACCAAAAAAGCAGTATGAATCTTGGGATGACGTAGATCCGGAAATGAAAGCTACTATGGACAAGTTGGGAATTTCATTAGATGAACAAAAAAAATTAACAGGAGTTGCTGTCGATTTCGTGATGGACTCAGTGTCAGTGGCAACATCATTTAAGGAAAAATTAGGTGAACTTGGAATTATTTTTTGCTCTTTTTCTGAAGCAGTGGAAAACCATCCAGAATTAGTTAAAAAACATTTAGGGACAGTTGTCCCATCAACTGACAATTTTTATGCTGCTCTAAACTCAGCAGTATTTTCAGATGGTTCGTTTTGCTATATTCCAAAAGGAGTAAGATGCCCAATGGAATTATCGACATACTTTAGAATTAACTCTTCGGGTACGGGTCAATTTGAAAGAACATTATTAGTAGCTGATGAAGGAAGTTATGTGTCGTATCTTGAAGGTTGCACAGCACCACAAAGAGATGAGAACCAATTGCACGCTGCAGTGGTAGAATTGATTGCTTTAGATGATGCTGAAATCAAATATTCTACAGTTCAAAACTGGTTTCCAGGCGACAAAGATGGCAAAGGTGGAATTTTTAATTTTGTTACAAAGAGAGGTTTGTGCGAAAGGAATGCAAAAGTATCTTGGACGCAAGTTGAAACAGGATCCGCGGTGACTTGGAAATACCCTTCGTGCATTTTAAAAGGTGATAATTCGATTGGAGAATTTTATTCAGTAGCAGTAACTAACAACTACCAGCAAGCAGATACAGGAACAAAGATGATTCATCTTGGAAAAAATACTAAGAGCACAGTCATTTCTAAAGGAATTTCTGCCGGAAAATCTCAGAATTCATATCGAGGGTTAATTCAAATCAACAAAAATGCACACAATTCGAGAAATTTCACTCAGTGCGATAGCTTGTTGATGGGAGATAGATGTGGCGCACACACGTTTCCTTACATTGAATGCCAAAATAATTCTGCCAAGTTAGAACACGAAGCAACTACTTCAAAAATTGGAGAAGATCAAATATTTTACTGCCAACAGCGTGGAATTTCTGAAGAAAAAGCCATTAGCTTAATTGTAAATGGCTACGCAAAGGAAGTCCTAAATCAATTACCAATGGAATTTGCCGTTGAAGCGCAAAAACTATTAGCCATTTCACTTGAAAACAGTGTTGGTTGATTTCGAGTATCGCTTCGAGCCTCAATCACCCGCACCACTATAAACTATACAATTAGTTAAAACAGAACTATAAATTATCGTATTTCAACAAATAATAAAATGAGTAAAGCATTATTAAATATCGAAAATCTTCATGCAGAAATTGAAGAGAAAGCTATATTAAAAGGACTAAACCTAACAGTAAATCCAGGCGAAGTTCACGCTATTATGGGACCAAATGGAGCTGGTAAATCAACCTTAGCATCTGTACTTTCAGGAAGAGATGGTTACGAAGTAACTGATGGGACAGTTAATTTTGATGGTACAGATTTACTAGAATTAGATCCTGATGACCGTGCAAAAGAAGGTTTATTTTTAGCCTTTCAATATCCTGTAGAAATCCCAGGAGTTTCAAATATCAACTTTCTGCGAACTGCACTAAACGAAATTAGAGAATATAGAAAAGAAGAACCTGTATCGGCCAAAGACTTTATGGGCATGGTACGTGAGCGTTCGCAAATAGTGGAATTAGACTCAAAACTAGCTTCTAGATCTGTGAATGTTGGGTTTTCTGGAGGAGAAAAAAAGAGAAATGAAATTTTTCAAATGGCCATGTTAGAGCCAAAATTATCAATTCTTGATGAAACAGATTCGGGTCTTGATATTGATGCTTTAAGAATTGTAGCAGATGGTGTAAACAAATTAAAATCACCTAAAAACGGTGTAGTTTTAATTACGCATTACCAGAGATTACTGGATTATATTGTTCCTGATTTTGTACATGTTTTAGCAGATGGTAAAATTGTTAAAACTGGTGGAAAAGAATTGGCATTGGAGCTTGAGGAAAAGGGATACGATTGGTTAACTAAATAAGCAAGTAACATGGACGTATTAGCAGAAACAAAATTGCAGGGATTTTTATCTCATTTAAATATTGAGCCAGTAACTAGCGCTCAAAAAGAAGCACTAGCAGCTTTAGAAAATTTAGACTTTCCTACAACACGTGATGAGTATTATAAATACACCCGTTTAAACAAAATTGCAAATGCTAAATTAAAACTTGGTGAAGTAACAGGTCATTTTGTTGAAGTGGAAAAATTATTAGTTTCTGACCAGTTTGCAATAGTTGAAAACGGAGTGTTTAGAGCCGATCTATCTTCATTCGATTTGAGTGAAGTAGCCGTAAATATCGAGAATATTTCTGAAATGTCTGAAACCTCAGCAAAATCAGATGATTTATTTCAAATGATGAATATTGCTGGTCATGAGCAAACTATTTTTGTAACAGTACCTGAAAACACCAAATGGGATGAAACTGTGCAAATTATATATGTAACCAGCACAAATAATACCTGTGCTAATACGCATTTAGTAATTGAAACTGGCGTAGGTGCTGAAGCACATATAGTAACAAACTTTATTAACACAGCTGATTCCAATACCTTTAGTAATCATCTAACAGAAGTGCAGGTAGCAGAAAATGCGCACATTAATCTTGACAAAATTCAAGCCGGTGATGGATGGTATGTAGCTACTGAAAACGTTCAGCAAGCTGCCAATTCAACATTCAAAATCAACACAATTTGTTTAAAAGGTGATATTGTTAGAAATAACTTAAACATTGTTGTTGAAGGTGAAAATTGTGATACTTTTTTAAATGGAGCAGTAATTACAAAAGGCAATCAGTTAATTGACAATCATACATTCGTCAACCATTTAGTGTCGAATTGCATGAGTGATGAAAATTACAAGTATATTTTAGATGATAAATCAACAGGGGTTTTTAATGGACGCGTTGTTGTTCAGCAAGATGCGCAGAAAATTAATGCTTATCAACAAAATGGAAATGTATTACTTTCTGACTTTGCAAAAATAAATTCGAAACCAGAATTAGAGATTTATGCAGATGATGTAAAATGTTCACATGGATCTACAACTGGTCAATTGGATGAAGATGCATTATTTTATTTGCAGACAAGAGGAATTTCCAAGGACAAAGCAAAAAAGATATTAGTTTCTGCATTTGTTGGAAACGTGTTAGAATCAATTGGCAACAAAAAAGTTCTAGCATATGTTAATCTATTACTAGCAGAAGAATTTGGTTGGACGGAACTGTAAGTCTTTTATCAAAAAATAAAAACAGGATTTCAATTTTTGAAGTCCTGTTTTTTTATGTAAATGATTCCACTTATATTGCACCTGTGTCACAGCATTTTTTTCATTTTACTAGACGATTTTTACTTTTTACGTTCTTCATACTAAGTTTGAATTTTTCAGGGCAATCACAGTCAAAGCCTTTGCAGGTATTCAATAAAATGTTTAACGATACGGTTTCCAGTTCCAAACCAAAATGGATTGCTTATCCCACTGTAGCATATTCACCTGAAACCAGCTGGGAAATTGGTGCGGCAGCTGTACTCCTATATTATGCAAAACAAGATACATTAAATCGCTTAAGTGAGGTGAGTGGGTTCTCATTTTTCACATTAGAACGCCAATATGGAGCCCATTTTGATCATGCCTTGTATTCGGATAAAAACAAATGGTTCGGACTGGGCAAATTGAAGCTGCAAAGCTATCCCCTTCTCTATTATGGAATAGGATCAGACATTCTGGGAGAAGAACTTGCAATTGCAAACGCCAATTTTATATTGATAAGAGAACGACTTTTAAGAAAGATAAAAAGCAATTGGTACTTTGGCATTGAATTAGATTTTGAGCGGTTAAGCAACGTTAACTTTGACTGGTTAGGAAACACACCACCGTCAAACCAAATTTTAGGAGAAGATGGCTATAGTAATTTTGGCATAGGTCTAGGTCTTATATATGATAACAGACACAATGTTTTAAATGTGAGACATGGATTTTTATCTGAAGTTGGGTATCTCTTCTATGAGCCAACTTGGGGCTCTACTAATAAATTAAGCACATTATTTATAGACAACAGAGTTTTTTTTAGCTACAACAAAAGAAATGTTATTGCAACACAGTTAATCGGACAATTTTCGCAAGGTGACGTTCCGTTCAATCAATTGAGTATGATTGGTGGCGAAATGATGATGAGAGGTTATTACCTTGGCAAGTACCGCGACAAAAGTATGATTGGCTTGCAAGCCGAGCACAGGTGGTTGCCATTTAAATTTAGCAAACGATTTGGAGGAGCAGTTTTTGCAGGAATTGGATCCGTTTCTCCTGATCTAAAATTTGACAAAATGCTTTGGACAGCAGGCGGCGGACTAAGGGTCCTACTTTTTCCAAAAAGAGATATTTACACCAGACTAGATGTTGGTCTAAACCCTGATGGATACGGAATTTACTTGTTTATTGGGGAGGCGTTTTAACACACCTCACTAAAAGAGCATTACAAATACTTATTCTATTTAACAATTTGTAAAAGCTTTACTAATAGACAATAACGGAATAAAATTTTTTTAACTACCAAGTAGACTAGTTATTAACACCTTAAAATTTATTAAATTTACAGAAAAGAATTTTTAAATATTCAGTTATGAAATCATACGTCAAAATCTTTACATCATCATTAGTTATATTATTCATTTCTTGTGGTGGTGAAAAACAATCAAAAATCACTGAAAAATCATCAAATACCACTATCCAAGAAGTCACTCCATCTGCAAATTTAAAGCCTATTAAAGACCCCTGTGAAGCATTGTCGAGTTCAAGTATAACTTCAATAGAAGGATTTCAAAAATCATCTGAAGGAACTCCTAATTTGGCGAGTAGTGAAACATGGAGAATATGTGATTTTCTAGTTGACAACAAAAATCTTTCCGTGTCGATAAAACGACATAGCAACAGAACAATTGAAACAAAAGGACTCGAAAGTTCTTATCAAAAGAGTTTAGAGATCGAGGATAAATTAACAAGAATTGAAGCTAAAAGTACACCTGGAGACCAATCAATATATACATATGGAAGAAAGGGAGTTATTTATTCATATATGCTTCAGTGGAGATACGCAAATCATACTGAAGGCATAATTTCTATTTCATTTCCAGAGGAACAAGATGCTGATGATTTGCTTAGAAAATTGTCGGATATCTCTATGAAATTAGGTTAACAAAAGTACAAACAATTAGTTTGGCCTATTGTCTGCATAAATTTCAATAAATTACCTAAACAATAAATGATTTTAAAAGAAAGAGAAGGCTGTAACCTTCTCTTTTTTTAATTCAATATTTCGGAAAATCAATTAATTCATCAATTTCTTATATCGGACTCTTTTAGGCTCCACATCTCCTAATCGTTTTTTCTTGTTCTCCTCGTATTCGGAATAAGACCCTTCGAACCAATACACTTCGGAATCGTTTTCGAAAGCTAATATATGAGTACAAAGTCTATCTAAAAACCAACGGTCGTGAGAAATAATTACTCCACATCCAGCAAAGTTTTCAATTCCTTCTTCAAGTGCTCTAATTGTATTAACATCCAAATCGTTTGTCGGTTCATCCAATAATAACACATTAGCTTCCAATTTTAAGGCCATTGCTAAGTGAAGGCGGTTCCTTTCACCACCAGACAAAACACCTACTTTTTTATTTTGATCAGACCCCGCAAAATTAAACTTACTTAAATAAGCTCTTGCATTTACTTTTCTATCGCCAATTTCAAGAAAATCCATTCCTCCAGCAACCACTTCAAAAATAGTGCTTTCTGGTTTCAAATCTTTATGAGTTTGGTCAACATAACCAATTTTAACTGTTTCACCAACTTCAAACTCACCACTATCAGGTTGCAATTCGTCCATTATCATTTTGAAAATAGTAGTTTTACCTGCACCATTTGGTCCAATAATTCCAACAATACCATTTGGAGGTAAAGCAAAGTTCAAATCAGAGTATAGCACCTTTTCTCCAAACGCTTTTCCAACGTGAATGGCTTCAATAACCTTAGAACCCAAACGAGGTCCATTAGGAATTGGAAGTTCTAAATTAGTTTCTTTAGTATCGTTATTTTCACTCAGTAATTTATCATAATTATTCAAACGGGCTTTACTCTTTGCATGTCTTCCTTTCGGATTCATTCTCACCCATTCCAATTCACGCTCAAGTATTTTACGTCTTTTCGAAGCGGTTTTTTCTTCAGCAGCCATCTTTTTAGACTTTTGATCTAGCCAAGATGAGTAATTTCCCTTCCATGGAATTCCTTCCCCTTTATCTAATTCAAGAATCCAACCAGCAACATTATCTAAGAAATACCTATCATGCGTAATGGCTATTACTGTTCCAGCATATTGCTTTAAATGCTGCTCTAACCAATCCACAGATTCTGCATCTAAATGGTTTGTTGGCTCATCTAACAATAATACGTCTGGATTTTGTAGCAATAGTCTACACAAGGCTACTCTTCTTTTTTCACCACCCGACAAAGTGCCAATGGTTTGGTCTTCTGGTGGGCACCGTAAAGCATCCATTGCACGCTCTAATTGACTGTCCAATTCCCATGCATTTAAATGGTCTATTTTATCTTGAACTTCACCTTGGCGTTGAATCAATTTATCCATTTTTTCAGGATCGTTCATGATTTCTTCATCCATAAATCCCAAATTGATTTCTTCGAATTCAGCTAATAAATCAACCGTTTCTTGAACACCTTCTTTTACAATTTCAATAACTGTTTTGTTTTCGTCCAAAATTGGTTCTTGTGCTAAGTAACCAATTGAATGTTCTTTTGAAAAAACAACATCTCCTTGGAAGTCTTTATCGAGACCAGCAATTATTTTTAAAACTGTTGACTTACCGGATCCATTCATACCAATAACACCAATTTTGGCGCCATAGAAAAATGACAGGTAAATATTTTTAATGATCTGTTTCCCTTGTGGAGTGGTTTTAGAAACCCGCTCCATTGAGAATATTATTTTCTTATCGTCTACTGACATAGTTTTATATTTCTTTAAAAGATTGTATCATTTTCTCCATTACTTTGGTGAATTTACTTTCTCTATCGCCAAGTGTCCATGTTGACATTGAATAGTAATTAGATTCACTTTTATAAATTGTGAGATAGTAAAAAATTGCCAAGTCATTTTCAGGAAACTTACCGGTAACCTTATAAGAAATTGCCTCTAACCCATTAATTTTTTGAACGCCATTTGGACTCTGCAAAACCTTCGAATCTTTTAATGATTGCTTTAAAAAATCAACCGAAGCGTTGCCATAGTCTTCTACTGTGTAATCAAGTCCAGCGGCCAGTAAGTCTTCTTTTGTTTCATCAATCACCATTACATAGTGCTCTTTTAATATTTCTCCGGCCTGAAAACTTGCTTCTGGATTTTGCAGATCCATTTCAGTCATATAATTTGGAATACCCAAACTGTAATTATTTACGGTTTTATTCACCAAATCAATCGGACCTCCACAAGCAGCCACTAAAATTGTTATCATTAAAATCGATATTGTCTTTTTCATCATTTATTTTTTTTCAATTGAATTTATCATGGCATCCATTTCACTATTATGCTTTGATTTATGTTTTTCCATGCACCAAGTTAGTAATTGATAAAAGTCGGTTTCAGTTTCATATAATCCCATTTTATACGCGACTCTATATTGGCCTAATCTGCCAGAGAAATCATTTCTAATTGCAGGTAATCCATTAATTAATGTAGGGCTTGGACTAGGGTTTCCAATTGTAAAATCATCCAATATTAATTCCAAATTAATTGCTGTTCTGTCGTTAACTCTGCTTAAAGTAATTCTGCCTGAATCCGAAAAAGTGGGTGCTAATTCCGACTTTGGAAGCATTAATATGGTAACATATACTTCATCTTCAAAATCAGCAGAAGCACTATCTTTTTCTTTATTGATAAAACCATATTGTAAATCTGCTTTGGGGTTAATGTCGTACATTTCTTGAAAATACTGAGGAATTGTAATCTGGAAATCAGTATCAAAGTCAACTACAATGCCCTTTTCATCATAAGATTTTCCTGTCTCTTCATCACCTGCGTTTCCCTCACAAGCTAACATAAAAACAGCTATAAAAAAGAGTGTAAAACGCGAAATTACAGGGCGGCTCATAAGAAATTGGTTCTGCACAAACTTATAAAAAAACCGTGTAATTAAATCAATTTGTAGCACCTATTATTCTACAAGTTATTCCTTTTAACTATTTTCGCATGGTTCACAAATAATACAAGATGCGCGTTGCACTTTTTGGGTATGGTAAAATGGGTAAAGAAATAGAGCAAATGCTCATTTCAAGA
>JBGCGA010000007.1:0-57709 GCA_045110285.1 Crocinitomicaceae bacterium
TGGTATGGCTTTTCGTATGGTTTGAAATAAAATCCGTTTTTCATGGGTAAATTTGTATCACTAAAGTTAGGGGTTTTTTGAATGGTACTGCTGAATTTTAAAATTGAATAAAGTTAAAATAACATAAGTTAATGATTTGGGATTATTTGCCGGCTATTAGCTTTTGGATATCAGGTGATGCGGGTAACAGAAGGATTGGACTGAAAGAAAAGTGGAAATTGACGGTTTGAAACAGTTAAACAAGTTTTGACATACTGACTATAAACTTGCTTTGAAAAAATATAATAACTTAGTAGATGATTTATATAATTACATGAATTTATTTAAGACAGCTACTTTAACACTCTTTATTCTCATATCAGCCATCACCAATGCTAATGATGAAAATGGAAAAAAGAGAGAAATTGACAGCAGAAATCATCAGGCATGGAGTAACTTTGAGGAGGACCTTAAGAAAGCATACCAACAAGCATACTGGTGTTATCTTGAAAGCTCAAAAATAAACTATGTTTATGGGCTAACAAGAAGTAATCTGACTCTTGGTTTAGTAGCCTTGCAAACTGGAGATATCAAATTAGCTCTGGAAAAAACACTTGTAGCAAAAAATAGCTCTTCTGAAGATTCAGTGAAAGCAGTTATTCACAATCAACTGGGAAGAATCTACCTACAACTGTCTAACTATAAGGATGCAAAGATAAATCTTACATCTGCAATGAAAATCAACACCTTGTTGAACTTAAAAAAAAACCTACAAGGAAATTATATCAACTATGGTACTTATATGAATGAAATGATGGAAATCGATTCCGCCATTTTTTATTACAATAAATCTTATGATTTAGCGAAAGAACTACAAGATACTACAGGAATTATAGCATCATTGAATAATTTGGGATATGTAAATGCCATGTTAGGTAATGTTGATAAGGAGCAAAGTTATTATCGCAAAATCTTGTCCATGACAGCCCCTAAAAGTATTCAAAGTGCTAAAATATACGGAAATCTGGCAGCTTCATTTTTTCAAATAGGTGAATTGAAAACTGCCATGCGTTATTCTGATTCTTCATTAATTGTTGCCAAGGAAATCCAATATATTCGCGGTTTAAAATCAGTTTATGATTTACAAGCAAAAATAGAAGAAAAATTAGGAAATTTTAAAGCAGCGTTGGCTAGCAAAAAGCAAAGCTCTGCTTTTAGCCAGCAGTTAATAAATGAAAGTACTCATCAAAAAGTTACACAAATTCAATTAAGTAATGAATTTGAACATCAATTGAAACTAGACTCGTTAAAAAAAGCAAAAGAAGTTGCCGTATTGGAGAAAGAAAATGAAAGAAAAGAAGGAATTAGAAAAGAACAGGTAAAAAAAAGAAACATCTTAATTTATTTTGGTCTAGCATTTATCGCAGGAATCACTTTTGTAGCCTTTAAGTTCTTTAAGGTTGGCCTAGAACGAAAGAAAGCAAATGAAATTATATCAAAGCAAAAGAATGAAGTCGAAAAACAAAGAGACTTAGCGAAAAGTGAGCATGCCATAGCAGAGGAACAAAAAAGAATAGTTGAAAATAAAAATTCTGAAATTTTAGAGAGTATTTCGTATGCAAAAAGACTTCAGGAGGCCATTCTACCACCTCAAAAATTAGTAAAAAGTTGGTTAACAGAAAGCTTTATTTTTTATAAACCAAAAGACATTGTTGCAGGAGATTTTTACTGGATGGAAACGGCCACACAGGAAATTGATGGACAAAAAACTACTCTAGTATATTTTGCAGCAGCAGACTGCACAGGCCATGGTGTGCCTGGAGCAATGGTAAGCGTTGTTTGTGCAAATGCTCTAAACAGAGCAGTAAAAGAATTTGAATTGCGGGACCCTGGAAAAATTCTAGATAAAGTAACAAAGCTAGTGATTGAATCATTTGAAAAAAGTGAGGAAGAAATTAAAGACGGAATGGACTTAGCTTTATGTGCTTTAGACCTCACAACACAAAAATTATATTATGCTGGCGCAAACAATCCGCTTTGGATTTTGTCAAAAAGCGACAAACTAAATACGGAATCAGAATACAAATCACTTTCTGACGATACGAACAATGGATATATTCATGAAATAAAAGCCACAAAACAGCCTGTTGGACAATTTGACAAAAGCGTGGCATTTTTTACAAATGAAATTTTCTTGCAAGATGGTGATGAAGTGCTTATTTCTTCAGATGGATTTGCAGATCAGTTTGGAGGAGATAAAGGTAAAAAGTATAAAACGCTCAATTTTAAAAAGTTTTTACTTAGCATCTATCAAAGTGAAATTGAAGAGCAAAAGAAATTATTAGCCAAGGAAACTGAAAATTGGCAAGGAGAGCTTGAGCAGGTTGACGACATTTGTGTTGTTGGTGTTTTGATAAACGGAAATAATAAGGGTGTTTTTACAACCAGAGAATTAGAAGTTGTGCAATTTGTTGCACAAGGGCTATCGTCGAAAATGATTGCAGACAAAATGAATATTAGCAAACATACAGTTGATACACATAGGAGAAGAGCATTAGCAAAAACAGGCACTCACAATGCTGCCGAACTTATAAAACATTGTAGGGAAGCCGGAACAATTTAATATACTCATAATTGAGTATTGCAGCGTTTACACAAAATTATTAGCTTTGAATTATGAAATCAATACTACTAGCTATCTTACTTTCTTCTGTTTTATTCGGATGCAATAAAATTTCTGTAGAAGAGTTTGGCACGGATTATTCGAAATTCTCTGACAATGTTGATTTTGCAATAAAAGATAACAGAACCTTTTCAGCCAACCTTGAAATTAACCTTACAGACATAGACTTACCTAATAAGGATATTGATTATGAATTAATACTTGAAATTTCTGAATTTGACAATGCTTATTATTTAGAAGGAGCAGAGAATGTTACTTCTGGGGTTACAACAACAGACGTACCAGAGGATGCTATTAGATCAAAAAAAACGATTTATGACTTAGGTAAGTACAAAAATGAAAAAGTATCATTTAAGGATGAGATTAAAGTCACTACTAGTGGTAAAAGTATAGTGCATGAAGCTCAAATTTTGCTGAAGACAATTGATGGAAAATTCGCCTACCTATTAAGTACATTAGCATGGAAATCAAGAAGCTTAGCAAATAGGAGCTACACTAATGATGACCCAGGCATCACAAATAACACTGGCAATCAGATAGGATTAGGATCCGGAATACTAATATTCCCTGAAATGTTTTATCTAACTGATAACCAAAATTCTGCCGATATAGGAACGGCAAAACATTCAAATATCTTGTCGGGTGATTTTCTTGAGGATGATGCTATTCCTAATCAGCTTTCCAATTTAAATATAAGAGGTATATTATATGACGACGAATTCGGAACAGTTTATAACAATATGGATAACGAAGTTCGTTATTTTAATAAAAGTAATAGCCAAACCAAACCTATTGCAGACCTTGATGATTTTTATTGTTCAGTAAGATCGGGAGAGAACTTATATATTCTAGAACAAGACGAAAAGCTATATAGATTTAATACGAATAGCGGGTCACTATCATTTGTTAAAAATGTAGACATCTCTAGTTCGGAAGGAAATATCTACCCAATTAGTGATTATAGTTCTACCTCACACTATGGTGGTGCTATTGGACACTATGACTTAGTGTTTTTCAATGGCGTATCATATCTGTGTAAAACAATTCAAAATCAAACAAAAGTATTTGTTTTTAATGATGTTAGTATAAAATGGGATTTAGTACAAAACAACCAAGCTTTAATTGAAAACAATTTAGATGAGGGTTATTTTATTCAGACAGGTAACGAACTTTTTTTAATAGGCCATATAGCAGCTGCTAGTCAATCAAAAGCTTTTCAAATAATCCATGGTAGTGGCCTGCAGTATTTAGGGCAAGTAGATTACAACAATATGAGGACTATTGTAAGGGGTATAGGAGATTCTGGAATGATGGAAACATTTACTATTATTTCAACTGAGTGGGGCGGACTCATTAAAATCTAACGGTTATGAAGCAGATTCTACTTATCATAATTTTCATTGGCAGTCATTTTAGCCAAGCTCAATATGCTCCAAAATTCAATTTGGGAATCACAAATGGTGAAGGTTGGGGGCTTGGTCTTTTTTCCTCAGTACCACTTAACAACCATTTTGAAATTGGCCTTGATTTTTATCTCAGTTTTAAAAAAACTTACTTGAATGCAGACATACCTCGCCTTGTTAATCCAATATTATCAGACCCAACAATCCCTTTTGAACCAATAAGACATAGACAGTATAAAATGGGTAGTTTTTTAATATACCACCTAAAACCACTTAATCGTTTTCATCCTATTTTCAAATTAGGATTGGGAGGTGTTCAATTACAAAACTATGATTTTGCTATATCTAATAGCAATGTAACAAACGAATTAAATACTATTTTCAATATTCAAAAAGGCATATTCACAACCTTAGGTTTAGGACTAGACTGCAAGGTTTTAAATGCACTTAAAATTAGATCAACCATAGAATATCACAGTACATTAACACCCTTACAAAAAGTAACAGACTTATATTTTTCTTATGATGATAATACCATTTATGATTTAAGATATTCTAAAATCGGATATCAATCGTTAGTTTTTTCAGTTGCATTAATTTTTCAAATTTATTAAAATATGAAAACACACATTACATTAATATTATTTCTGTTTTCATCTGTTTTTAGTTTTGCTCAAATTAGCAAACACAAAAGTCAGTTAATGAAAAAAAAGGCTGGCGTTGAAGCTTGTTACAGTCCAGATGGAACTATATTAGTAACTGGGTCATCTCAATTCTTAAATATTTTTTACGCAGGATCTAAAAAACCGAACAAAATAATAAAAACTAAGTTTGGTATTATTGATAAAGTACTATTTACAGATAATAAAAGCATCATTGTAACTGGTAGTGGAAATTTTAACTTCAAAAAGAAAAAAATTATTCAAAGTTTTGATATCGAAACTGGAAGTAGTATTGGAGAGATTGAAATTAAGGCAGACTTAAAGAAAACACAAAAAATTATAAGCTTAGGAGCGCTAAGCAAATATGCAGTTATTGCTGATGAAAAATTACTCATTTTTGACGGCGATAAAAAATTATTCTCAAGTACTGAAAACTATACTTCAATTTACTACACCAAGCAAAGCAATTTAATCTATCTAGGAAATAACAATGGAATTGTTACTGTATTTGATGCCGCCACTAGTAAAATCATTAAAACCTTAACCGTTTCTGACCTAAAAATAGTAGAAATAAACACCTCCCCTTCTGGCAATCTTATTGCCTGTGCAGATGTAAAAGGAAATGTTTACATTCTCAATAAAAAAGAAGACTACAAAAGTCTAAAAATAACAGGCACCTATGATAATAAATACAAAAACGTGGCCTTTTCATATGATGAGCAATATTTGGTGTCCACTTGCAAATTCAACTTCCAAATTTGGAAAATAAATAATAGCGATTTGTTTATTGATAAACATGTTGTAAAAAAAGGAATTGTTTCAAAAGCCATCTTTGATCCTACAGGAAAGTATTTAACGGTATTAGGATTTGAATCTAATAGAGCTGAATTATGGAATTGTCTTTCATTAAACATTTCGCCATACATAGAATACAAAGATGATAACGACCAAACTCCTCCTCAAATTGTACTAACAAACCCTAAGGTGCCAAAAGACAGAGCAACCGTACAACAAGAAACAATAAACTTACAAGGATTGGTAATTGATGATAAAGGAGTACAAGAAGTAAAAGTAAATGGACAAAAAGCAAATCTCTCTGCTGTAGGAGATTTTAATGTGAAGCTAAACCTAGCGATTGGTGAAAATAAGATTGCCATTGAAGCGAGTGACATTAACGGAAATACGGCGATTAAGAAAATAAGTATTTTTAGAAAAGAATTTGACCTTGATGCGCTTTCACTAGAATCAAAAAATCATATTTTGATTATCTCTATTGATGACTATGCACATTGGCCCAAACTAAACAATGCTGTTTCAGATGCTGACCATCTTGAAAAGGTTCTGAAATCTAAATATGGCTTTGAAGAAGCAAATATCATTAGAGTTCAAGATACACTTGCAAATAGACAAGGGATAATTGATGGATTTAAAAAACTAATAGGTGCTGTTGGACCAAATGATAACGTTATAGTTTATTTTTCGGGTCATGGCTATTTTGATGCAGAACTAGGAGAAGGTTATTGGATTCCGGTGGATGCAAAAAAAGGTGCTGATGGTGACTACTTGCCAAATAGTTTTATGATGCAGCTAATGAAAAAAGTAAATTCCAAACATTTGTTTTTAGTCGCTGACGCCTGCTTCTCTGGCTCTCTGTTCAATAATTCAAACAGAGGGTATACAGAGAATGTTGGCAGTTATAAGTCGAGATGGGGCTTAGCATCTGGCAGACTTGAATACGTATCTGATGGAAAAGTGGGAGAACATAGTCCTTTTAATAAATACTTGGTAGAGTATTTGATTAAGAACGATAAGAGTGAATTCTCAGTATCAGAAATGATTCAATACGTAAAAATTAAAGTGGCTAATGAAACAAGCCAATCGCCAATAGGAAATCCATTGACAGGACTTGGAGATGAAGGTGGTGAATTTATTTTTAAAGTAAAATAATATGAAGGTAATAATTATAGTTAGTAGTGTTTTATTCACTTTTTTGAGCTTTAGCCAAAGCAGCTATAAAGTTGTGCATATAAAAGGTGACTTGAATAAAAGTAAAACTGATAAAAATATTCAAATTGGTGACCAGCTAACAAAACAAGAGTTAATAGAAATTAAAGGCGAAAAAGTAAATTGCATCTTATTTAATGGTACTGAAAAACTGACTTTAAAAGCAAACGAAAGTACCACTAAAGGCAGAGTAGATCAAATGTTTGCATCTGTGCCAGAAAGACAAATGATGGAACTTAGAGGAGACAATGATAGCGCTTACATAAAAATTAGTGACTTTTTCAAAAACGACAAATATCTTTTTATGGATACTACAGAATCCATTTTATTAAATAAAGATTACATCAAGGATTTAGGCAACAATAAGTTTTTTGTTATTGACAGTGAGGATAAAAAATCTCTCATAAAATTTGAGGATTCTATATTAAAACTTGAGGTGAATAAAATTTTTAAAGACCAAGAAAAAGAAAAAGAGATCAAAATATACAGTATAAATACAAATACAGGAGTGTTTGTAAAAGAAGCTGTGGTGTTTATTTTTAGACTTAACAAAGAAGAGTTTCAAAAGCAAGCCAAAGTAATTGTTGAATTGCTTGACTCAACTTTAACAACAGATGAAAAAATAGAAAAATCATTTTCAGTTCTCGAGGAAGTTTATGGTGGGCTAAATTTTCAAAAATGGGTCACTTACTACAAAAAGAACTTTGATAGTAATTAAGTAAGCTCTCAAGTAAATCAAACAGTCCTTTTTTGCGAAATTTTAAAGGAAAAGCGGAATCAACAACCCGAAAACCATGGCAGCTTTTAGAAAATTTGACGCTTTTTTATAGGAGCTGATTTGATGTTTTCGGAAGGTAAAAAATGCGGCTATTGTTAAAAATAGAAGCGAACCTCCTAATAGTCCACCAAAGTAATACAAGTTGATTGGATTGTTTATTCGAGGAATAGAAATCATGACTTGCATTAGAATTTGCGCAATGTAAAATACAAAAAATCCACCAGCAATATACAAAAGCACATAAAGCAGGAAAATCAGTTTTCTGGTTTTTTTTATGCCATAAGCAATTGGAAAAGTTTTGGCACCAAGTTTTAAATCTCCTCTTACATCAATAACATCTTTCACTAATTCTCTTATTAAATTCATTAAAAAAGCAAGAACACCAGTAAACAAAACCACCATAAAAAAGTATTGGTAATCGGCCAAAACAATAAATACGGAAGGATTAGAAAAGTTAGGTGTAACAGTTAAATTAAATAGGACAACAGCCACTGGCACAAAACCCGTAAAAGCCGCCACCAATAAATTACCAGTAAAAGGTTGACGTTTGAAATAAGCTGAATAAAACCAAAGTAAATTAACCGTTATAAATGCTACTATTGGAATATATAAAGCATTTAACAAATACCCCAAATACAAAGAAATGCCAAAACCAATGACATTAAATGCCCAATGCCAAACCATGGCCCAACGCCTTTTTAAGTGAACACCTATAATTAAACGGTCGGGTTTGTTTACCCTGTCGGCTCGTACGTCAAAATAGTCATTAATAATATTGGCTGCTGCGGCAAATAAAACCGATAAACTGACCAGTAAAATAAATTCGAATGAAAAAGCGTGTGCTATTATTGACTTCACGGTTGGTTGCGCACTAACCTCCGCATAAATATTAGTTCCCATCACCAAATACTTACTCAAAAAGTACTGAATAATGGTCATTGTTAATGCAATCACTACCAAGTTTAAGCCTCTCACTAATCGAAAAAAATGATAGATGATTTGCATAGTTTATAGGGATTTTACAATGTAAACAGTTCGTCTATTGGCTTGGTTGGCTTGTTTTTGTTTTGGAGCTGACAGGGCACTAATATATTCCTCAGTCAAAATTACAGTTTTCCCATCATCTGTCAACATAGCTGCTGGTTTTGTTTCGCCATATCCTTTTGAAGTCAATCTAAAACTTTCAATTCCTTGCTTCACTAGGTAGTCCATCACAGCCTTTGCTCTATTGCTGGATAAAGTCATATTTCTGGCGTCATCACCCTGCGCATCAGTATGCCCTTGCAATTCAATTTTCATTGTTGGGTTACGCTTTAAATGCTCCGCTAATTTATTCAACTCAACATACGATTTTTCTCTAATTTTATAAGAATCCAAATCAAAAAACACATTCTTTAATACAATTTCAGCATCCATATCGTTTAGCGGAATCATTGGCACATCTTGGTGATATGGTTCAGTTGAATTTTCTGCTACTTGCAAATCAAAGTTTACTGAATACGGTTGGTAGCCTTCTTTGTTTACTAGCAAAGCATACTCTCTATTAACAGGTAATGTCACTAAAAACTGCCCTGTTTTTCCGTCCGATTGCGAAAACACCATTTCTTTTTTAGTCTCTAAATCAACCAAGCTAAAATTAGCCCTTAACTTTTTATTCGTTTTTTGATCAAACACTAAACCGGTCATGTAAATGGTTCGTGTTGGACGAACCCCTTCTGGTAATTCAAATCCGTATAAATCTAAACTGCCATGCCCTCCTGGCCGGTCAGATGCAAAAATGGCTAGTTTGCCATCAGCAAACACTAACAGCGACGACTCGTCATTTTCGGTATTAATTGGATACCCTAAATTCTTCACCTTGCCCCAAGTTCCGTCAGGTTGTTTTTGAGTCATGTACAAATCATAGCCGCCCATACCAATATGACCGTTCGAACCAAAATATAAAGTTTGGCCATCAGGATGAATCAAAACTGACGATTCCGACAATGGTGTATTCACATGACTTGGCAACTTTTCTGCTTCACTCCACGATCCGTCAGCCTTTAAAGTCGACACATAAATGTCGCCATTTCGCTTATTCTTTTTTCCGCTCGATTTTACTGAGCCTCTGATGAAATATAACGTTTTTCCATCAGCAGATAAAGAAGGTTGTGTCTCCCAATTACGAGTATTCACCTCTCCAGGTAAATTAATTGGGTCGAGCCATAAATTGCCTGATTTAACCGTCACAAATAAATCGCAACTTCCATAACCTCGTCTATTTTCTCCGTATTGCCCTCTGTGGTTTTGGCAACCCACAAAAATTAAAGTTCTTCCATCAGGCGCAAAAGTAGGTGCGCCTTCGTTAAACGGTGTGTTAATATTTGGCGGCATAGATTCTCCTAATCGCCAATAGCCAGCATCACTTTTCGACACAAAAAAGTCTTCCTGTTGCCCTCTGCCTTCGCCTACTAATCTAGTAAATAATAATTCCTCTTGGTCAACCGTTAAAGTAGGAAAATACTCTGGGTTTTTTGTATTCACGCCAGTTCCCAAATTTTTTGGTTCAAACGGCACAGGGTTTTTGATTGCCTCTACAGCAAACTCACAATTGGCAATCAACCAATCTACTTCCCCAAATAAATCTTGATTCGCTCCTGGAACCTTTTTATAATCTTTAGCATGCAGAATAGCTTCTGCATAGTCTGCATTGGCCCATTCTAAATTAGCTAACTCTACATACACAAAGCCAGTTTTAGTAAAGTTAGGGTTAATTTCAAGGGTTTTTCTATAAGCGGCGATAGCTTCAGGCAATCTATTGGCTGATGTTGCGTAATCGGCCTTTAACATATATGCCTCAATAAAATTCGGATCTTTAGCAATGGCTTTATCGCACCATGCCATGGCATTGGCATAATTTGGCAATCCAGTTTGTTTATCAACTTCTCTTAAAGCCGTTCTTGAGTACTCGGCGTACTTTATTGCTTTTTTACTTTTTGTGGTCCACTGCATACCGCCAGGTTGCGCTACAGAACAAGCTGTAAATAAAAAAACGGTTAAAACAGTTACTAATAATCTCGTTAATGTCATGTATAATCAATTGCCAAATCGGTGCCAAACTACATCTATATAAAGTAGTTTAGCTATAAAGGCACAAGATAAGCATTAATTTTTTTGAGATTCAGAAAAACCGGAGTGCGATTATGATAAATATTTGGGCGTTCCTCAGGCGTTCGTTCCTCAACCTAGGTCAGGCTATCCGCTATATCTTTTGCTTGCTTCGCCGCAAAAGGATGCCGTTCCTATCCTTAACGCACAACACTACCAAAATCTATACAAGCACAAAGCCATTCCGAATATTCGGAATGGCTTTGTGTGAATGATAAATATACTATCTATTTAATCTACATTATCGTGCAAGAAAGAATTATTCTCTCTTAACCCATACTTCTTGTCTCCATTTTCGTCTGTTTCAGTTTCTGAAACCGTAAACTTACTTTTTGGCTCTTCTGAAGAGTGGGCAACATCATCAAATCGTATATCACGTCTTTTGTAAGCAGGTTCCTTTTCTAAATCTACTATGCCATTTGACGATTTTAATTTAGAAGTGTAAGATTGAATTCTTTCCACACGTTCTTTCGCTCTCTTCTCCTGCTCTTCTTTAGAAAGCACCACCTTTGGTGTAGATGTTTCCAATTCTATTTTTTCTTCTACCTCATCAGTCAAATAATGTCTGATTACTTCTTCCTCTTTTTCTTCAGTTTTCGCCTCTGGTTGTTCGGTATTTGAATTCCCGTCAAACGACCAATTAATCTCTGCTTGCTCGGCTGATTCATCTTTTACTTTAAGGAAAGGTTCCTCTTCAGTCTCTTCTTCTGGCATTTGTTCAGGAGAAACATAATCGTTTGCTTCCTTTACTGGCGATTCAATTGGTTGAGAAATCATTGTTGGAGTAGATGCATCATCTAGTGACAACTTTTTCTTCTCTGGCTCCTTTTCAAATCCAGTAACAGGAGAAGAATTAAAGCCAGTTGCGATTAGTGTTACACACAATCCATCACCTAAAGTATCATCTAGTCCATGACCCCAGATTACATCTGCCGTTGAGCCAGCTTCGTCCTGTATATAATCAGTAATCTCACCAATTTCGTCCATTAACACTTCCTTGTCGCCGTATGTGATGTTTAATAGAACATATCTAGCCCCTGTAATATCGTTATCGTTAAGTAATGGTGACGATAAAGCACTTTGAACACAGTCAATCGCTCTGTTTTCACCTTCAGCAACAGCCGATCCCATAATGGCAACACCGCTATCTTTCATTACTGTGCTCACATCATTAAAATCAACGTTTATTGCACCAGTGACTGAAATCACTTCAGCAATTCCTTTGGCGGCAGTTGCTAAAACATCATCAGCTTGTGAGAATGCGTTGGCTAGCGATAAGTTACCAAACATTTCTCGTAACCTGTCGTTATTGATAATCAACAAGGTATCTACAGCACCTCTTAATTCTTCCAAACCTTCTTCGGCTTGTAATTTACGCTTACGACCTTCAAAACCAAAAGGAACCGTTACAATACCAACCGTTAAAATTCCCATTTCTTTTGCCACTTTGGCAATAACTGGTGCTGCACCTGTACCGGTACCACCTCCCATTCCGGCAGTAATAAATACCATTTTAGTTGACGCGCCTAGCAAGGTTTTGATGTCATCTATATTTTCAATCGCTGCATTTTTACCAATTTCTGGAATAGCGCCGGCACCACGTCCTTCAGTTAAGCTTGCACCCAATTGAACCTTATTTGGCACAGAGCTGATGTCCAATGCTTGTTGATCGGTATTACAAATAATAAAATCGACACCTTTAATGCCTTGGTTATACATGTGGTTTACTGCGTTTCCGCCACCGCCACCAACACCAATAACTTTGATGATTGATGATTTGTCTTTTGGTAAATCGAATTCCATAATGGTTGGTTTTTTGGTAATTGTCTTTAATTTTTTATCTATTCAGAAATGGTTAGTTTCTACAATTTTCTTTCTTATTACTATACTTTATACTTAATCCATAGCTACTCTGTTCTCGATACACCTTGGCTAAGGAGCCAAAATACTCGATCTAACGCCATCTTAATCTTCTTCTTCGAACCAAGCTTTACTTTTGGTTAAAAGCGATTCAAAAAAGCTACCTTTTCTTTTAGTAGAATGGTTTTTTGCAGCTGTTTCATTTTCAAACTGGCTAACCTTATTTGCATTTTCAAATCCTTTAATTACTAGTCCAATTCCTGTTGAGTACATAGGGCTTGTGATATTTTCAATTTTAGTTGAAGGTGCTAAATGCTCATTGGGATATCCAATTCTTGTGTCCATTCCGGTAATGTATTCAAACAGCTGTGTAATGTGCTTTAACTGCGCTCCACCTCCTGTTACAACAATACCACCAATCAATTTCTTTTCAAACCCTGAATTTTTGATTTCGTAATGTACATGTTCAATAATTTCTTCCATTCTTGCTTGAATGATAGACGCTAAATTTCGCACTGAAATTTCTCTAGGCTCTCTTCCTCTTAATCCTGGAATACAAACTATTTCGTTATCTTGACATTCACTAGCTAAGGCAGATCCAAATTTCACTTTTAGTAATTCAGATTGGCGACTCATAATTGTGCAGCCTTCCTTAATATCTTCAGTAATTACATTTCCGCCAAAAGGAATAACTGCTGTGTGTCGGATAATTCCTTCTTGGAAAATAGCAACATCAGTTGTTCCGCCACCAATATCAACAAGTACAACACCTGCTTCTTTTTCTTCGTCGTTTAAAACCGCTTCTGAAGATGCTAATGGCTCCAATATCATTTCATCAACCACTAGGTCAACTTTATCAATACACTTCTTAATATTTTTTGCTGCTCCAATATTACCAGTAATAATGTGGAAATTTGCTTCTAAACGAATGCCTGACATCCCGATAGGATCCACAATTCCTTGTTCATTATCGACTATATATTCTTGCGGCAACACATGAATGATTTCTTCGCCTGGCTGCATCACCAGCTTGTACATGTCCTCAACTAAATTGTCAATATCTAACTGAGAAATTTCTGTATCCAAATTATTTCTGGTTAGCATACCTCTATGCTGTAAACTAGAAATGTGTTGTCCGGCAATTCCAACATTCACTAATTTGATTGTCAAACTACCTTCAATTCTATTTTGCGCCTCTTCAATAGCCAATTTAATGGATTGAACAGTTTTTTCAATATTTGAAACCATTCCACGAGAAACACCAACAGATTCTGATTTTCCCATTGACAATATCTCTATTTTTCCATGTTCGGTTTTTCTACCAACAAAACATGCAATTTTTGTGGTTCCAATATCTAATCCTACAACTATTTCAGACATACTTTTTATCTTTTTGAGCAAACAATTTGGTTTTTAAACTTCACGTTAATTGTGTCGTATTTGCCCCAACCTGCCTTTGCTAACCCTTCGGTATAAAACACTTTCAGTTTTTTAAACTTTCCTTCACAATGGCGACTGTCACCAAATAATATACGTTGGTTTCCAACTCTTGGAATGAATTCAAACTCATTTTCAGAATTGACATATAAATGTGTGATTTGAGAAGAAAAAAACTTATCGGAACAAACATACTTTGAAATTTCATACAGGTCATCCAGAATTTCAATAGTTTTCAAACTGTCATTGTTGATTACATCCGCAACATTCTTTTGCATATCAATTTCATTTACAAAACCATTAACCGTTAAAACATGAGCTGTATAATTGTCCGACAATGGCATTAATTTTCCTGATTTATCTATATAACAACTCGAACCGTCAAGGTTAAACAATCTAGCAATGGGTTGCCTTAAGGCAATATGAATTTGCCAATTCTCTCCAATTTCGGCAAATACTTTTACCGACTTTACTTCACTCAAGCTTTTCAAGTACTTTTCAATAGCCTCAAAATCAATCTGCTTAAACTTAAATTCTTTTCCTATCATTTTCTTTGATTCCAGCTTCTCTAAAATCAACCCTTCATTTAAAAACAACTGATCTTCGTGTAATTGCAATACAATTTCAGGATAACCTAAAACCATGTCTTCTCGCGAAGACCTAGCAAATCCCATTAGTACAATTACTATAATTAGGAATGCTAACCACAAGAAGTTTTTTAACCAGCTATTCATAAGGCTTCATTCTTTTCGTATGCTTCAACAATTGGAACTATGCATGTGTCGATATCGCCCGCACCCGCAATGACGATTAATTTGTTTTCAGTCGCTTTTAAATCACTAACAATATTTTTTTTTGAAGATAACTGCTTGTCATTCATTTGGATTTTATCTAATAATACAGCACTTGTTATTCCTTCAATTGGCATTTCTCTTGCAGGGTATATATCAAGTAGATACAATTTGTCTGCGATAGCCAATACTTCAGCAAATTCTTCCATAAAATCCTTAGTTCTAGTGAACAAATGAGGTTGAAAAACGCAGGTTATCTTTTTCTTAGGGTATATTGTTTTTACAGAATTCAGTAATGCTTTTAATTCGTTGGGATGATGCGCGTAATCGTCTATAATTACTTGGTCAACGGTTTGCAAATGAATTTCGAATCGGCGTTTGACTCCCAAATAAGATTTAAAAGCTTCCCGCAAATGCGATTCTGAAATGCCGTACTCGTATAGAAGCGCAAAAACAGCCAATGCATTTTCAACATTATGATTGCCCGGTAACCCAAACTCTACACCAATAAAACGTTTTACTTTTGAATGAATATCAAAATAAATGCGACCTCTTTCGTACCTTATATTTCTTGCAAACCAATTGGCTTCATAAGCATCCAATCCGTAAGTCAATATTTTGGCTTTTCCTTTGTAGTTATTTAACTCATTGTCGGCTTGAAGCAGTATTAACCCATCAGGCACTGTGAGTTCAGCAAACTCAACAAAAGAGTCTTTTAGAACTTCCGCACTTCCATAAATATCTAAATGGTCGGCATCAGTTGAAGTAATAATTGAATAATTCGGCTTCAAAGTTAAAAACGACCGATCAAATTCATCTGCTTCAACTACTACACGATTGGCATTTTCAGAAATTAAACAATTTGAATTATAATTACTTGTAATTCCACCAATAAAGGCATTGCATGACTCTTTGCTGGTATACAAAACATGAGCTAGAATTGAACTGGTAGTTGTTTTCCCGTGGGTACCTGCTACAGCAAAAGCAGTTTGCGCTTCAGAAATTAAGCCTAATGCTTTAGACCTTTTAATCACATTAAACCCTGCATTTTTAAAAGCCATTAATTCCTGTAAAGTGTCAGGGATGGCAGGTGTGTATATTACAATGGTTTTTTCCGAATCAAGGCCATTAAGAATAGATTCTCCTTTATCTTCAAAATGGACCTGAATGTCCTCCGAAATAAGATCTGATGTTAATTTTGTACTTGTTTTGTCGTATCCTAACACTGCATTACCATTCATTTTAAAGAATCGCGCGAGTGCACTCATACCAATGCCTCCAATTCCTATTAAATAAACCGTATTTAGTGATTTTAAATCCAACCTTTCTTAATTAATTATTTTCTCTATTTCTTCAACTATTCTCTCAGGCGCATTGTCGATTCCTAATGTTTTAATTTGCCTGCTGAACGACATCTGTTGATCTACGTTTTTATGCAAATCGATAATTTCAGGTATCAATTCTACTTGAGCATCTGCATCCTTCACCAAAATGGCTGCTTCTGCATCAACTAATGCCATAGCGTTTTTTGTTTGATGATCTTCTGACACATTAGGTGATGGCACTAAAATAGTTGGTTTACCTATTAAACACAGTTCAGATACTGACATGGCGCCCGCACGCGACACTATGTAGTCTGCTGCAGCATAAGCCAAATCCATTTTAAATATAAAATCATTAATAAAAACGGTTTCTGATGGAAGTTGAGCTTGCAGTGGTTTTAAATCTTCAAAATAGAATTTACCACACTGCCAAATTACTTGTATATCTGCATCAATTAAGCTTTGAATATTTGCTTTTAAACTGTTATTTATTGTTCTTGCGCCTAAACTGCCCCCTACAACAAGTAATGTTTTTTTATTTGGTTTTAAACCAAAATGTGTGAGTGCCTCATCTTTTTTATTCGCAATTTGAACGACCTCATTTCTGACAGGATTTCCAGTTTTTATAATTTTTTCTTTCGGAAAAAAACGTTCTAATCCATCATAAGCCACACAAATAGTTTTCGCTTTTTTAGCGAGCCATTTATTGGTAATTCCAGGATAAGAATTTTGCTCTTGCACCAAAGTTGGCACACCCGTGCTGGCTGCCATTCTCACTATTGCCGCGCTTGCATAACCACCAACACCAATGGCAATATCTGGCTTAAATTTGCGGACAATTCTCTTAGCTTTCCATAAACTAGCAATTAACTTAAAAGGAAACGAAAGGTTTGATAATGTTAATTTTCTTTGCAATCCGCGAATTGGAAGTCCAACTATTTCGTACCCCGCTTGGGGAACTTTTTCCATTTCCATTTTTCCTTCAGCACCTACAAACAGAATATCACAATTGGGATACTTAGCTTTAACAGCATTAGCAATTGCAATGGCGGGAAAAATATGCCCTCCTGTTCCACCACCACTTATAATTACTCTATTAATAGCCATATTATGCAGTTGCTTGATTAAACATTTCCTCTCCACTCACTTTTTCGGTGTCTTTTTCTACCTGTTTACTTGCGCTTAATACAATTCCAAGTGCTATAGATGTAAACCAAGCACTTGTTCCTCCCATACTTAAAAGCGGCATATTTTGGCCCGTGACAGGTAATAATTTCGTGCAGACCATCATATTTACAATTGCCGAAACAATGATAATGAGTCCTATTCCAACAACAACCAAAGCAGCATATTCATTTTTTTCCTGAATTCTAATGGCTACCCTTATCATCCGGAAAAATAACAGCAGATATAAACTGACTACAACAAGGGCCATTAATATACCCCCTTCTTCCACAATAGCCGCAAAATAAAAATCGGCATAGGCTTCAGGTATGTATCGTTTCAATTCTCCGTTACCTGGTCCTTTTCCTACAAAACTCCCATTCTTTATGGCTAGCAACGAATTATTGATTTGCATTTGCTCCTGCGGATTGACTTCATCAGAAAACATCCTTTCAATCCGATTATTCCAGGTGGTAACCCTTGGTAATGCTTGAGGATAAAAATTTGCAATTTGCAAGAGCAATAAAAACATGGCACCTGCACCACCTATGGACAATCCAATCCACTTCAATGGAAACTTTGCAAAAATCATTACGACTAGTGCAATTAATCCAATAATTAGAGAAGTTGACAAATTTGAAGGTAGAATTAAAAAAACCACGATAGCAACTGGCGCTAAAATATATTTGGCTACAATTCCTAAATCGGCAAAATCTGCCCTTCGTTTTATCAGCTGTTTTGACAAGTAAAGCACCAAAGCTAACTTTGCAAAATCTGACGTCTGAAAAGAAAAGGGAACTAAAGGAATTTTAAGCCAGCGGTCGGCACCGTTTACACTTTCGCCAATAAATATGGTTAATACCAGTAAAGTAATAGCGACGTAAAATCCCAGCTTTGAAAGTTTGGAAAATACCTTAAATGGAAGCCTATGAATGGCATACATCAAGCCGAAACCAAGCGCAAGTAACGTAAAATGTTTAAAAAATAAAAAGGAATAACTCAAACCTTTCACCTTCACCAAAATGGGGATAAAACTGAAGACAGAAACAATAGACAATATACCTAGTAAAAAGGCAATCACCCAAATATTCTTATCTCCCTTGAGATATTTGAATACAGTATTCACAACTTATTTTTTAAACAGCAAACTTTAATTAAAGTGCTCTTACAGCTGACTTAAATTGCTTTCCTCTATCTTCGTAACTATCAAACAAATCAAAACTTGCACATGCAGGAGACAACAAAACAGTTTGGTCTTGTTTACCTAATTCATAGCCAAATTTTACTGCTTGAAAAGCCGTTTTAGCTTCTACAATTTTATCAACTACACCAGCAAATGCTTCCATTATTTTTGTATTATCTTCACCTAAACAGATAATTGCCTCAACTTTGTCTTGAACCAATGGTAATAATGAATCGTAGTCATTGCCTTTATCAACACCACCTACTATCCACACTACTGGCTTATCCATGCTTTCAAGTGCATACCATGTTGAATTGACATTGGTTGCTTTTGAATCATTAATAAACTCAATACCGTTGACTTTGGCTACAAATTCTAATCGGTGTTCTACATTTTTGAAATCTTGTAAGCTCTCTCTTACAGACTCGTTTCTAATTTCCAAAACTTTAGCGGCTATTCCAGCGGCTAGTGCATTTTGGGTGTTGTGCTTGCCTTTTAAGGCTAAATCATGAATCGACATAATTAACTCAGGTTTTAAATTAATATTAATTTGGTTGTTGTTGCTTATATATGCGGTGACATTTTCAGTGGTTTTAATTGAAAACGGCGCCGTTTTTGCCGGGGATTTTAATTTGCTAATTTCTCCCATAATAATAGGGTCATCAGCATTGTATATGAACCAGTCGTTTTTGGTTAAATTTTGACCGATTCTAAATTTAGAGTTCACATAGTTTTGCATCTTGTAATCATACCTGTCCAGATGGTCAGGAGTGATATTAAGTAGAATAGCAATATCGATTTTAAAATCAAACATGCCATCTAACTGAAATGAACTCAATTCAAGAACATAATAATCGTACTCATCAGTTATTGCTTGACGGGCCAAGCTTTTACCAATATTTCCAGCTAAACCTACATTCAATTTAGCTTCTGTTAGTATATGGTGCAACCATAAAGTGGTAGTTGTTTTCCCATTACTACCGGTAATACCAATCATTTTAGCATTTGTAAAATGACCTGCAAATTCAATTTCTCCAATAATTGGCATCCTTAAAGACACCGCTTTTTTAATGAGTGGAACGGTATCTGGAATACCAGGACTCTTTATAATTAAGTCTGCCTGCAAAATCCGTTCTTCAGAATGTTGTTTCTCTTCGAATTCAATCGAATTTTTCCGCAACTCAGACTTGTAAGCCTCTTTTACTTCACCAAAATCTGAAACAAGCACATCAAATCCTTTCTGTTTTGCCAATAAAGCTGCCCCTACACCGCTTTCGCCTGCACCAAGAATGACAATATTTTTAACAGATTCTAAATTCACTTTATCTTAATTTCAATGTTACAATCGCCAAAACAGCGAAAATGATTCCTACAATCCAGAATCGAGCAACTATTTTTGCCTCATGCATTCCTGTCTTCTGAAAGTGATGGTGTAATGGCGCCATTTTAAAGATTCTTTTCCCTTCTCCAAATCGCTTCCTAGTGTATTTGAAATAACTCACTTGCATTACAACAGATAGATTTTCGATTAGAAAAACACCACATAGAACTGGGATTAATAATTCTTTTCTAACAATGATTGCGAAAACCGCAATTATTCCACCAATCGCCAAGCTACCTGTGTCACCCATAAATACTTTTGCTGGATAAGCATTATGCCACAGAAAGCCAATGCATGCACCTACGAAAGCACCAATAAAGATGACGAGTTCGGACGAATAAGGAATATACATGACATTCAAATAGTCTGCAAATTCAAGGTGGCCAGATATATAGGCAAAAATGGCTAAAGACATTCCAATTATGGCTGATGTACCACCTGCTAAACCATCTAATCCATCTGTCATATTTGCTCCATTAGAAACAAACACAACCCAAAAGATAACGAATACGATAAACACTATCCAACCCCAAGATTCGCCGAAGAATCGAGAATAGCTGAATTCATTTCCTTTTACAAAAGGGATAGTAGTGGTTAGCGTTTTTGTTTCAATCCACTTTTTTCCATCTACAGTTTCGTGCTTATCGGACACATCAACTGCATTTTCAACAATTACAGTTGCATCAATACTTTTATGAACTTTAACCTCTGGATGAAAATATAAAACTGCTCCTACAAAAACACCCACTATAACTTGCCCAAAAACTTTAAATTTACCTGCTAAACCTGCCTTATTCTTTTTAAACACTTTAATGTAATCATCAACAAAACCAATTGTTCCTAACATTACTGTTGACACCAGCATAATTATGATGTAAATGTTGTCTAGACGGGCGAATAGTACAGTTGGAATGATAATAGAAGCAAGTATAATTAGGCCACCCATTGTTGGTGTGCCTTCCTTTTCTTTTTGTCCTTCTAAGCCTAAATCTCTAATTGATTCTCCAATTTGTTGATTCCTTAAAAGTCTAATAATCTTATTACCAAATAACATAGAGATTACTAAAGAGACCACCACAGCCATAGCTGATCTGAAAGAAATGTAATCAAATACACCTGCTCCGGGAACACCTAAATCATTCAAATAATTAAATAGATAATACAACATTACTTGTCAAGGTTTTTTAGGGTTTCTTGCACAATTGCTAAATCGTCGAACGGAAAACGCTCTCCATTAATTTCTTGGTATTTTTCATGACCTTTTCCCGCAACCAAAACAATATCTCCTGTATTAGCTAGGGCACACGCCACTTTAATTGCTTCTTTTCGATCTGCAATAGCCATTACTTTAGCAGATCGCGCAGCAGGAACACCGACTTTCATCTCACTTATAATGGCATCAGGGTTTTCAGTTCGCGGATTGTCAGATGTTAAAATAGTTTGGTCACTTTCACTTGCTGCTATTTCTGCCATTTTTGGTCGCTTCGTTTTATCCCTGTCCCCACCGCAACCGACTACGGTTATCACTTTTTCATTTTTTGTTCGAACAGAAGAAATGGTGCTCAATACATTTTGCAGAGCATCTGGAGTATGGGCATAATCAACTATGGCAATAATGTCTTTATTGGATTTTACATATTGAAAACGACCTTCAACAGACTTTAATTTTGACATTGAAGTGAGCACTTCCAATGGGTCGAACCCTAATTCTATTGCCACAGCATACACAAGAATTAAATTATAGGCATTAAAACCTCCTATTAATCGAGTCCAAACGTCTTGATTATTGATATTTAATACCAAACCAGAAAAAGCATTTTCCAATATTTTCACCTTGTAGTCTGCCATTTTCTTCAATCCAAAAGATTTTACTTTCGAATTAGAATTCTGAGTCATTACCAAACCATTGACATCATCAGTGTTTACTATTGATGTAGCGTGAGCGCCTAAATCATCAAAAAACTGTTTTTTAGCCTTAATGTACTCTTTGAAAGTATTGTGATAATCAAGGTGATCGTGAGAAATATTTGTAAATCCAGCAATATCAAAATCGAGCCCGGCTATTCTATTTTGATGAACAGCATGTGAACTCACTTCCATAAAGCAGTATTTGCATTTTTCATCAACCATTTGTCGCAATAAGCCGTTTAAAGCCATTGGATTCGGAGTGGTATGAGTTGCGGGAATATTTGTATCACCTATTTTATTTACTACTGTTGACAGCAAACCTACTTTTTGGCCTAAATCTGCAAAAAGAGAATGCAGCAAGGTAACTGAAGTCGTTTTTCCGTTTGTTCCAGTGACTCCTATTAATTGAATTTCTTTGGAAGGATGATCGTAAAAATTTGCCGCCATCATGCCTAGCGCATATGTGGTTGACTTTACTTGAACACATACCACATCAGGATTAATATCTATTGGCCAATCTTCGCAAATAATAGCACATGCTCCGTCCGCAATAGCCTTATCAATAAAAAGATGTCCATCAGCTTGAGCGCCCTTAATAGCTACAAAAACTTTTCCCGCTTCTATTTTACGAGAGTCGAATTCAATGAAATTGGCAGAAATATTGATATCACCTTGGATCTTGGTAATGCCAGCATTATATAATATGTCTTTTAACAAATTCATCCTAAATTCAATTTTATTTGCTTTCCTTTTACAATTCTACTTCCTGGCTTAATAGACTGGCCTTTTACATTTCCACTCCCAACTAAGACTACCCTCAGTCCTTTTGTTTCTAAAATATGAACGGCGTCATTTACCGTCATACCCACCACATTTGGAACACTTGTTTTACCAACATATCTGGTTTCAAGTTGAACACTATTAGTTTTATTGATGGCAACAGCCCACTGATCTTCTACGGCTTTATTGACATATCTAACCCCCAAAGCGTTCAGTACAGTTTCAATATCTTTGCGACTGCCATATTTAACCGCCGGCATGGCCAAATCATCATTTCGTGTATTAAATGATTTATGATATTGCAAAGAATTTGCATAAACCTTGTCTGCTATTGCTTTAAAAACGACACCAGAAACTTGCGCACCGTAAATCTGTTGAGTTGGACCAGCAATTACTACAATACAAGAATATTTTGGCTTATCAGCCGGAAAATACCCGCAAAAGGACGCTTGATATCGACTACTCCCATACCCTTTGTCGTCATCCGACAATTTTACAGTTCCTGTTTTTCCTGCTATTTTAAAATGAGCCGACTGTAATTTTCGGCCTGTTCCGTTTTTCACAACACCTTCTAAACAAGAACGGAGTTTAATTAAAGTACTTTCTGAACAGATACGGTCATTTAAGATGGTTTTTTCAAAACGTTGTAAGATCTCACCATTTTTCCTAATTTCTTTGACAAAGAGAGGTCGTATATATTGTCCATTATTTGCCACAGCATTATAAAAAGCTAATGTTTGCAATGGCGTTTGCTCTACTTCGTAACCAATACTCATCCACGGCACTGATATTCCCGACCAATTTCCTTCTCCTCTATTATTTAATGTAGGCGTAGGTTCGCCCTTTAAATCAATCCCCAAAGGTTCGCCTAGACCGAATGATTTTAAACGATCAATAAATTTTTGCTCATCATTTTGATAGGCTTCTTGGACCACCTTAGAAATTACATTAGAAGACACTTCAAAGGCATGTTTTAATGATATCTGCCCATACCCTTCCGTATCGGAATCTCGAAGGACACTTTCATAAAAAAAGTACTTTCCGTAAGCATTTACTAATTGATTTAAATCTGCTTTTTTATCTTCGAGTAATGCCATTAAAGAAGCCAGTTTAAAAGTTGAACCAGGCACCGACTTTGTACCAATTGCATGATTGTAAGACTCCTGAAAAGTACCATTTTTAGTTTTTGACAAATTAGCAATGGCTTTAATATATCCCGTTTGCACTTCCATAAGCACCACCACTCCATGCTCAGCATCTTGATACTGCATCTGTTTCATTAACTCAGTTTCCGCCAAATCCTGAATATCTACATCAATGGCCGTAATAACATCAGCACCATTCACTGGGTCTTTAACATTTTCGGAAACAGGCTTCCACGATCCATTTACGAACTTTTTGAAGATTGTACCGTACTCTCCGGCTAAATACTGATTATAGGCGCCTTCAATACCAACTGGTTGAATTCCATCCCGCACATACCCCAATGTTCGAGCTGCTAAAATACCATGTGGTTTATGTGATTTACTATAACGTTCAACTATAAAACCACCCTTATACTTGCCCTCCTTGAGCATTGGAAAACTTTTGACGTTTTGGTAAACTGAGTACTTAACTTTATTTTTGATTTTAAAATACTGAACCTTATCAGCACGTCCTTTTCTTAATCTTTCTTCCCATTTTTTTGCTGAAAAATCTGGAAATTCTTTACTTAAATAAAATGACAAAGAGTCAACTTCAGAAAAGAATAGAGCTGAATCAATCACCTTTAAATCAACATGTAAATCGTATAAAGGAATTGACGTCACTAAAACACTGCCATCTTCTGTTAAAATTCTGCCCCTTAGCGGTGCGATACTATCTAACTTCGTATCTAAAACCTGAACACTACTTCCTATTCTTTGAGGAACAACGTTTCCAAACTGAATAGCAACTACTCTTACAACCACAGCCACCATAAGCAATACCACTATAAAGTACAATGCGTATGCTTTAGTTGATATGTTATTCGTTTTTGACATTAAAAGTTATACTTTTTTACTTTTATTTTTTTAGGCGGAATTGTACTTTCTTTCAGTTCAGAATCTTGAAGCCTTTCTGACACTTGAGTCTCTCGACTTAACTTATTATACTCCACACCTAATGAGAAAAATTCAGAGTTAAGCTCACCCAACTCCTGTTCTAACCGAACTTCTTTTTTACCAACCGTTTCGGTATAGTAACCCCATCCGATCAGAACAACCAGTAATAGGCCTAGGAAAGAAATAAATGGAATATTGTTAATGATTTCAGCACGAGATAAAAACTCTCCTGTGATCACTTTAGCCAATGTTCTCTTTTTTTCTTTTTTGGGTTTACTTATGTTTGCTTTCGCTTTTAGTTCGTTCAATTATTGGTTTTGTTGCAATCCTTAATTTAGCACTACGTGCTCTTGAGTTTATCCCATTTTCCGCTTCAGAAGGAACAATTGGTTTTTTGTTCACAGCCTGAAGTGGCTTTAATACATTTCCATACATATCTTTATCCAACACGCCGTCAAAACGGCCTGTTCTAATAAAGTTTTTGACCAATCTATCTTCAATAGAATGGTACGACATTACTACTAATCTGCCACCTGGTGCTAACACATCTGCTGACGCCTCCAACAAATCTTCCAATGCACCCATCTCGTCATTCACTTCAATTCTAATCGCCTGAAAAACTTGCGCTAAAAATTGATTTACTTTTTTACCGATAACAAGCGGACTTATTAATTTTACCAAATCACCTGTTGTTACTATTGACGCTTCTTTTCTTGCTCCAATAATAGCATGCACTAATTTTTTTACATTCTTTAAATCGGCGTAACTATTAAAAATCCGATACAAATCAACTGGTTCGTATTTATTAACAACTTCAAAAGCTGATACATCTGCTTTTTGATTCATTCTCATATCTAACCTAGCATCAGTTCTAATTGAAAACCCGCGCTTCCCTGAATCAAACTGATGCGAAGACACACCTAAATCAGCCAAGATGGCATCCACTTTATTCAATCCATTGAACTTTAAAAAATTCTTTATAAAACGAAAATTTGCATTGATAAAAATTAATTTTTCATTCTCTATCACATTTGCAAGTGCATCCTCGTCCTGATCGAAAGCAACTAACACAGAATTACTCGAAATATTTTTCAAAATCTCTTTGGAATGACCTCCACCTCCATATGTCACATCTACAAACACTTCACCATTTGTCAAGTCCATTGCCTCAATGCATTCATTGAACAAAACTGGGATATGATAGTTGCTACTCATTTTCTTTATCAATTTCGCCCATTACTTCATCAGCCAAATCAGCAAAATCAGCCATATTGTCTCCCATTATAGACAAATACTCTTCTTTACTCCAAACCTCAATTCTATCATTATAAGCTGTCAACATCACTTCGCGCGACAATCCTATTCGTTTCATTAAATCTGAAGGAATTAATATTCTACCAGCATTATCAAGACCTAATTGTTTAGCACCCTGATGAAACAAACGATAAAACATTCGGTTTTTTGGCTTAAACAAATTGAGCGCTGACAATCGGCCACTCACTCTTTCCCATTCATTTTGAGGGTAAAGCGTTAAACAGTTCTCAAAACCTTTATTCATCATAAAAACCTCTTTAGCCTCAGGAGACAATTGCTTTCTTAGACCAGAAGGGAACAGAAAGCGTCCCTTTGCATCCAATTTACATTCATATTCCCCGACTAATCCGGCCATTTACTTTTCTGTTTTACGTATAAGTGTGTAAAGATATTGAATTATCCCCACTTTTTACCACTAAACATCATCTGTTAATAACTTTTGATGTTGTTAACATAATAAAGCAAGTAAATTTTGTTACATAACAATTGATAATATTGATATTATTGTCAAAAACACAAAGTGGTAAAAAGTGGGCAATTGTGAATAACTGTAAAATTATTGTAGGATTTTACACATAAAAAAAGCCGCCTGATACAGGCGGCCTGAATACTTCGAACTTACTCGCTAAAACAACAAACTGGCAAGCCTAATCAATAATGCTGCAGCGACAATTGTAATAGAAAACAAGTGAAAAAATGTGAATAGCACAGTTGGCTTTTTCAAAACATAAGTCAAAATTGGTATCATAAATAGAATGACAAAAAACAAAAATAAATATACAAAACCAATAGAAGGCAACGTCATTGATTGATTTTTAACCATGTTACTAAAATCAACATATTTTAAATCGTTAAACACAGTGGTAAAAAAAGCATCCCCACTAATCGTTGAATTTGCCACACTAATTTCTGCGCTATCAAAACAATACTCAGTATTCTTTATAGAAAAACATATTTGATTGTACTTTACAGTGTACTTGTCAGTGATAAAATGAAAAACTTTAGGATTGAGAACGCAGCAGTCAAAAAACCATACAATAGCGATTAATAGAACCACTGTGCTATATACGAAAAAAGCACGCCCTCTTATTCCCGTCGTTATTTTTTGATAATATTTAAGATTAGCTTCTTTCTCTTTTTGCTGAGCATCTCTGTACCGCTCTCGTGCATCCCTCATCCTTTTAGCAAAAACATCCTCAGACGTTTTTTGTTCTGAATGGGCAGAAGTTTTCACTTTCGAATGTGGCAACTCAATTAAGTACTCATAAGCTTCAGTCAGTTGAATGAACTTTTCGTGAGCACTTTGCAGCTGATTGCGATCAGGGTGATATCGTAGGGCTTTCTTACGGTAAGCTCTTTTTATAACGGACTTATCGTTTGTTGGTGGAATTCCTAAAACTTTAAAATATGCTTGTTTTTTATGATTCAATTAAACAGGAAACTTAAGTAGCATAAATATAAAAAAAGAAAAGCCACTAGTCAGAGACTAATGGCTTTAAAAGGGGGGTAAAAGATTTATTTTTATTTTACAGAATCAACAACAGCTTTAAAAGCGTCAGGGTGATTCATTGCTAAATCAGCTAATACTTTTCTGTTTAATTTAATGCCTTTAGCATTTACTGCTCCCATAAACTGAGAATAGCTCAAACCATGAGGTCGAACCCCAGCATTAATTCTCTGAATCCAAAGAGACCTAAAGTTTCTCTTTTTTTGTTTACGACCTACATAAGCATATCCTAAACCTTTTTCAACAGCATTTTTTGCAACTGTCCATACATTTTTTCTTCTTCCAAAGTAACCTTTGGCCAGCTTCATCACTTTTTTTCTTCGTGTTCTTGCTGCTACTACGTTTACCGATCTTGGCATAATTTTTAAGTTTTTAGTAGTGAGTGATTTTTACAAATTCTTGAAACTACACTACTGGGTTTATTAATAATAACCTTCTGTTCTTTACAGAATTAATTTACATGCACAATTGCTGCTTAATGTTTGCTTCATCTGATTTATGAACCAATCCAGCTTTTGTTAACCGTGCTTTTCTCTTTTTCGCTTTTTTAGTCAAAATATGACTTTTAAAAGCATGTTTTCTTTTTAATTTTCCAGTACCCGTTACTTTAAAACGTTTTTTGGCACTAGACTTTGTTTTCATTTTAGGCATCTCTTTCTAAATTTAATTTTACCCCCTATTTTTCTTCTTAATTCTTTTTCTTTGGATTGATCATCATAATCATTTTTTTACCTTCTAATTTAGGCATTTGCTCGATCACTCCGTAATCTTCCAATTCTTGTGCGAATTTCAATAATAAAATTGAACCTCTATCTTTAAAAACAATTGAACGACCCTTAAAGAATACAAACGCTTTCACTTTTGCACCGTCTGATAAAAAACCTTTAGCATGCTTCAACTTAAATTGAAAATCATGATCTTCAGTGTTTGGTCCAAAGCGAATTTCTTTTATGGTTACTTTCGATTGTCTAGACTTTAATTCCTTTTGTTTTTTCTTTTGTTCAAATAAGAACTTTTTATAGTCAATGATTTTACAAACAGGCGGTTTAGCATTCGGAGAAATTTCCACTAAATCTAATTCAGCCTGATTTGCTTTTTCTAAAGCAGCACTCAGAGGCAGCACCTCAGCACCATCATCACTAACCACACGCACTTCACGTGCACGAATCAGCTCATTAACCTTGTACGGTTCTTCCTTTTTAAAAGGTCTTCTTCCTGTATTTCTTCTTCTTATTGCTATAGCTTCGTTACTCCTTTCTTAATTATTTTACTTCTAACACCTCGTTCACTTCAGACTTTACTTTTTCTATAAAATCATCCATGGACATTGACCCCAAATCACCTTCTCCATGCTTTCTTACCGACACAGTTCCAGCTTCTTCTTCGTTGCCGCCGACTATTAACATATAAGGTACTTTCTTCACCTCATTATCTCTAATCTTTTTCCCGGCCTTTTCGTTTCTGTCATCAACGAATCCGCGAATATCGGAATTATTTAGAAAACTCTGAACTTTTTTCGCATAATCATTAAATTTTTCACTGATTGGCAATATAGCAAACTGATTTTCGACTAGCCAAAGCGGGAAATTTCCAGCACAATGCTCTAGAAGTACAGCAACAAATCTCTCCATTGATCCAAACGGAGCCCTGTGAATCATCACCGGTCTGTGACGCTCATTATCAGCGCCTACGTACTCCAGCTCGAAACGTTCTGGCAAATTATAATCTACTTGAATTGTTCCCAATTGCCACTCTCTTCCTAACGCATCTTTAACCATAAAGTCAAGCTTTGGCCCATAAAAGGCAGCTTCACCATACTCAACAACTGTAGGCAATCCTTTTTCTTCAGACGCTTCCATGATAGCAGCTTCTGCCTTTGTCCAATTTTCATCAGATCCAATATATTTGGATTTATTACCTGGATCCCTTAATGAAATTTGAGCTTTAAAGTCATCAAAGGAAAGCGTTTTGAAAATGTATAGTACTAAATCTATTACCTTTTTAAATTCTTCTTTTACTTGATCTGCTGTACAAAATAAATGCGCATCATCTTGTGTAAAAGATCTTACTCGAGTTAACCCATGTAATTCACCACTTTGTTCGTATCGGTACACTGTGCCAAATTCTGCATATCTCACAGGTAAATCTTTATAGGACTTTGGTGAGGTTTTATAGACCTCGCAGTGATGCGGACAGTTCATAGGTTTTAACAAAAACTCTTCCCCCTCGTGTGGAGTTGTAATTGGTTGAAACGAATCTTCGCCATATTTTTCGTAATGACCTGAAGTAATATAAAGGCTTTTATGCCCAATATGAGGTGTCATTACCTGCTGATAACCGTCTTTTTTTTGAGCTATTTTTAGAAAATCTTCTAATCGTTGACGAAGCGCAGCGCCTTTTGGCAACCACAATGGCAATCCCTGCCCTACATTTTGAGAAAATGTGAACAGCTCCATTTCCTTTCCTAACTTTCTATGATCACGTTTTTTTGCTTCCTCAAGCAATTGAAGATATTCAGTTAGTTCACTTTTTTTTGTAAATGTGATACCATATATCCTCGTTAATTGTTTTCTAGTTTCATCCCCTCTCCAGTATGCTCCTGCAATTGATGTTAGTTTTATTGCTTTTATAAAACCAGTATGTGGCAAATGGGGTCCTCGACATAAATCTGTAAAGTTTCCTTGCGTATAGAAAGTAATTGATCCGTCCTCGAGTCCATCAATTAATTCCAATTTATACTCATCATCTTTTTCAGTAAAATATTTAATTGCATCAGCTTTCGACACTTCTTTTTTCAAAAAGCGATTTTTTTGCTTTGCCAATTCCGACATTTTCTTTTCAATAGCGGGCAAATCTTCATCTGATAGTTGATGTTCTCCCAAATCAATATCGTAATAAAATCCATTAGATATTGGAGGACCTATAGCTAATTTAGTCCCAGGATACAAGTTTTCTATTGCTTCGGCCATTAAGTGAGCCGAAGAATGCCACATCACGGTTTTTGCCTCATCATTGTTCCACGTTAAAAGTTTTAATGATGAATCCTCATTAATTGGTCCAAATGCATCCACAACTTCACCATTAATTTCGGCAGCCATTACATTTCTTGCAAGCCCTTCACTGATGCTCAAAGCAATATCCAGGGCACTCGTCCCTTTTTCAACTTGTTTTACTGCGCCATCCGGCAAAGTAATGTTAATCATAACTATGATTTATTTTAATATTCTGCAAAATTACATAAAAAAAAAGCTCCGACGGTTGGTCGGAGCTCAATTATATTTCAGTCTTTATTAGTTCTGGTAACCCATAACTAGCACTACTGCTCCTCTGTGTTCAATAGAAGGGTTAGCATTATTAGCTTCTGGTGTTGCAGGTATTTCGTACTCTACAAAAACACGCTTCAGCTTCGACTTTGATGATGAACTGGCTTTATACGCATCATTCAATTCAGAAGTCTGCACGACCATGCTTTGACCCGAAAGGTCTGACATTTCTTTTAATAGAGTTCTATTAGCAGAAGATTTACTTTCGTTATAAATTTTTACAGTAATATCAGACGGGCATGATTTTCCGTTAAAGGCCAAACGATACTCTGTGTTATTAAATAGGTATATTTCTACTTCCTTCGTTTGCTTGTAAGTTTTGTAGTTGAAAAATGTTGTTTTGTATCCATCATACAAGTATGGTTTGATGGCATTTTTTGCTTCAGTTTTATTCTGCTTGATACTATCTTTAAACTCTGATAAATTAGTTACTTTTTGCGCAATTACAGCTGCAAAAACAAACAATCCCAATAAGGCTAATCCTTTCTTCATTTCAATTTTTTATTTAACAATATTTACTCTTAACTCACTTACCATCTCACCCAAATTCGTTATTTCCTCATTCGAAAGAGTTAAATCAGCACTTTGATCACTAACTCTATAAGCTTTAACAGAATCAAAATTTTCAAAATTAGTTCTAATACTTTCAAGGGCAGTAGTTACAAACTCTATACCAACCTCACTATTTCTTGGGTCTTTCAACCCTTTAATAATGTTATCTAAAATTTCCATCTGTTCTGCCAACATAAATCCTGCGTTTTCGTTTGAAGGATTTGCTTTAAAATCAGTATAACCTAAATGCATACCTTCAACCCACGCTCCAGCATAGTGAACCGCGGCAACATGTTCCATTTGGTTTTCCTCCATGTATTCTTGGGAACGCTCATGAATTTCGACAATAATAGTCTGTATTGAATCTTTATTCTCCAGGTTATTATCGAATCGAGTCATTAAGTCTTTATTTTCAAAAACGGACTCCATACCTTGCAATCCTGCTAAGGTTTGAATAGCGCTAATAAATTTCCTAGCATCATTTGATTGGTTATTTGTAATACAATATGCTAAATCAGCAGAGTATACTCCAAAATTTAATTTTGCTTCTGCTTCACTTGTATATTGAGCTGTTTTATCAGTTCCATTTGTAGCTGAGCTATTATATGTCATGCCGGCTTTTTTGAAAATACTAGCCACTTGTAATGCAGACGGCAAATGATAATCTACTTCAGGAGATTCAAAAGCGTCTAGCTCACTCTGTAAAGCGGTAGAATCTACAGCTTCAACATCAATATCTTCAACTGGAGCTGAGCCGTCGCCACAGGCAACTAGCGCAAAGCCGAGTAAAAGTCCGACAACTCCTTTAAACATGTGTTTCATCATCATTTGTTTTCTATTAAATTAGTACCGCTAAAATATAAAATGATTTTCAAATCAGACCTTTAATTTTATTTTATTTTTACTTTTAATCCTTATTAAGAAGGCACCAGTCATATCCGTTTTGTTTATTTCATTAGTTTGTGGAATAATTGTCAGTTTCTACTACCCTTCTTTATTTGGTCAACCTCTACTTTATACAAGTGCTATTTTGGCTTCGATTATCCTTTTAATACAGACTTACATAAACCATCATAACTCTTGGATTTCAACCACATGCTTTTGCATTTCATTTTTTTGCATTGCAATACTTATCGGCTCCGTAAAAACAGATGTAAACAAATTGAACTATTTTTTTAACCAGAAGCAAAATAACTATCTTGTTAAAATCATTGAACAGCCTATTGAAAAAAACAATTCAATTCAACTGAAAGTAAATGTAGAACAAAATAATGTCAAAAGAACTGTTGGTAAAGCACTCTTGTACTTAGAGAAAGATAAAAAAAGTACAAAGCTAAATTATGGTGATATACTATCAATAAGGAATACATTTAAGCCCATTACAGCTAATAAAAACCCATTTGAATTTGACTATAGACGATATCTAAAAATTCATAACATTTACCATCAGGGGTATTTGACCAGTTTGCAGTGGACTGTGGTATCTAATCACAAAGAAAACTGGTACAGTGCAATTCTATCTGTCCGAAAGACTTTGGATGGATGGATCTCAACATCATCATTATCTATTCAAAACCAAAAAGTGGCGAAAGCATTATTGCTTGGCGAAAAAGAATTATTGGATCCTGACACGCTAAAATCATTCTCGAGCGCGGGAGCAATGCATGTTTTAGCAGTTTCTGGTTTGCATGTTGGCATTATCATGCTCATTTTACAATTTTTGTTGAAACCAGTAAAGAAAATTAAATACGGTCATTTTGCATATACATTTGCTATCATTTCAGGCGTTTGGTTCTATGCCATCATAACTGGCTTTTCCCCGTCGGTTATGAGAGCGGCCTTGATGTTTAGCTTTATCATATTTGGACAAGGACTTCAAAGACAAAATTCAATCTATCAATCTATTTTAGTTTCAGCTTTAATTATTTTACTTTTCGATCCATATAGTCTATTTAAAGTAGGATTTCAATTGAGCTACCTAGCCGTTTTAGGAATTGTTTTTTTTCAACCAAAAATCTATAATGCTTTTTATCTCAAGAACAAAGTATTGGATTATGTCTGGAAGATCTCATCAGTTTCAATCGCCGCTCAATTAGCCACTTTTCCTCTAGGACTCTATTATTTTCATCAATTTCCAAATCTCTTTTTAATTTCTAATATTATAGTGATTCCTTTAGCTGGATTTTTGCTCAGCATGGGATTTCTGTATTTTGCACTTTACTTTTTATCTCCTGTAAAAATCGTTCTAGAATACACTCTGGATATTTTATTTACCGTTTTAAACAAAAGTATGGCTGCTATAGAGGCTATTCCTCATTCATTAATTCTAGGAATATCAATAAACTGGATTGAAGTATTTATAATATATGCTCTAATACTATCTTTGACCATTGGCTTTATCAAAAAATCGAAAGTTTTAATTTACGCTTTTCTAATGATTTCAATCGCATTTTTATTTATTCAATGGGATGAAAAGTTGTCTACTAACAATCAAAAAAAAATGACTTGCTACAACATTAAAAATGATTTTGCCGCAGACTTTTTTGAGGGTTCAAATAACTCTTTTTTATGCACAAACAAATTACTAAATAATAGATCGAAATTACTTTTTCATATTAAACATCATTGGTTTAAAAACAAAGGAAACCAATTGCCAGATCAGATTTTGCACATTGACAATCTAGTTAATCCAGTTTTTAATTTAAGCAACGATACAAAGCTTTCAATAATTAACAGTAATAATGTGAAACTGCCAGTATCAAACTTTATTATTCTTTATCAAATCAGTTTTATTTCTGAAAATGTATTAGCCGCCTGGAAACAAAATAATACAGTATTAATCATACATCCGGACCTTTCAAAGCGAGTCTGCAATTTTGTTGAACACAACTATCATTCCGACTTGATTTATGATATGAAGACAAAAGGGGCTTTTCAGCTTAATTATAAATAATGCTGTTGTCGGGACTACGATTACCTATGCTGCTTTTGATTAGGGCAGCCATAATAAAATAATCGTTACTTAGTTTGAATCTATGCGAATAGTACACAGGATATCCATGCTTGGTTTTAATATTCGACCAAAACAACACCTCAATATACCTCACTCTAGAAGTGAAGCTTTCAACAATGACTTGAAAACGTTTATATTTTCGTTTTAAAGTACTAAGCGATTCTTCATACTCAGCATCAGTACCTTTATATGTTTTATTTTTTTTAGACTTTTCTAAGTTAGAAATCTTTTTTCTGTATTGGTCACTTCTCAACATCACTACATAAAACTCATCTGTGTAATGCACATGAAAGTTTTCAAAGCGATAATCTTCATGAAAGTAGAATACCGAGTCAGCCCACCTAACAACTCTATTTTTGGTGATACGTTCATCTTTTTTTAACTGCTCTGCCTCTGCATATCCCACTGCGGCATAGGCGGAAGAAAACATCATACAGATAAACAAGAATAATACTTCTTTGACTTGTCTATTTTTCATAAACATCATAAACCTGGTTTGTTTCAACAATTCGTTCTACTTCATAAAACGGATTAAATTTAACATAAACAGACATTTTTTGTGCCTCTTCTTCATTTAGAAACATAAAGGTATGAAAAAAATAATACCCTGTTAAAGTATCATCTTCATTAATCTCATACAGAGGAGAAAAGTCAAGCGGAGAATAATTTTCAATATCAGTTCTATTTGCTTTGATATAGTTTTTTAAGCTTGCTTGAGAGACCTGTTGAACATCAAACAGGTTTATCTCATCCACCTCTTTAACAACGAATAATGTATGTTTAAGAAATCGACTTTTGTCTAAACTATTATTCTTTCGACCCCACTCCTCTTTAAAAAAATTGTAAAATGATTCTGACAGCTCTTGACTTTCTGAGTAAGAATACGCTTTTAAGATTGGAGTTTCATATAAAAACTTAGCAAATATTCTTTCTTCTTCCTCTGTTACACTGGCCTGATAAATTGGATTATAATCGATTACATTTAATTCATTGGAAAGTATAAAATTAACTTCCTGAACACTTGCCACTGAATCATTTATATCGCGCAGAGAAAAAGTGTGATCAATTGATATTTTTTTCTTTAAGTTATTTTGTTTTATAATTGAATCTTTTTCAGCAATTTTTTGCTCTACAACTGCCGGATCGAACCCAGCGACACCTCTTCTGCCTTCCCACTTCTCTTTCTCTTTTATAATTTGCGGTACAATTATTTTGAGTGGTTCATAGCCATATGACAAATATTTTTCGTCTGGCTTTTTATTCTTTTGAATGAAAAGATACACCGAGTCTTTCACAATAACATCAAACGGAAGGGCGAGTTGAGGCTCTTCTTCTATAAACAAGCTATCAGCCACAAAGCAAGATGGCAAACTGATCAAAGCAAGCCATAAAAATAAAGAGAATGATTTCATACCTGCTTTGTATCAAATTTTATACCGCTACTCAAAAAGTGTAGAAAGAACCCATTTATCTTATCATTACTGGCATAACCAACATTAGAATTTCTTCATTTTCATTGGTTGCTCCACTAGGTAATAATATACCGGCTTTATTTGATTCACTCATTTCAAGAATAACTTCTTGTGTTTTGATATGGTTTAACATTTCCATTAAAAACTTAGAGTTAAATCCTATTTCCATGTCATCACCAGTATAACTGCATGTTAAACGTTCTTTGGCTTCGTTAGAAAAATCTAAATCTTCTGCAGATATAGCTAACTCACTTCCCGCAATTTTTAACTTTACTTGATGTGTTGTTTTATTAGAAAAAATAGATACTCTTTTAATTGAACTTAAAAAAGAGAGACGATCGACGGTTAAAACATTTGGGTTTAGTTTTGGAATTACTGCTTCATAATTTGGATATTTCCCATCAATTAATCGACAAGTTAACTCTATGTCCTCAAAAACAAACTTAGCCGTCGTTTCGTTATACGACACTTCCACATCTTCATCACCAGTGATATTTTGACGTAAAAGATTTAATGGTTTTTTAGGTAAGATGAAATCAGCTGATTTTGTCGCAGTAGAGTCTAACCTTCCATATTTTACCAATTTGTGTGCATCAGTAGCGACAAAAATTAATTTTTCAGACGAAAACTGACAAAACACACCGCTCATTACTGGTCTTAATTCGTCATTTCCTGAAGCAAACAGAGTATTTTCAATTGCATTGGCAATAATATCTCCTTTAATCTTTAACACCTCAACATCTCCCATATCTAATGATCGAGGAAAATCGTCTGCATTTTGACCGACTAATTTATACTTACCATAATCAGATGCTATTTCAATTCCAAAATTGTCGTTAATTTGAAATGACAATGGTTGATCAGCAAAGTTTTTTAAAGTATCCAACAATAACTTGGCAGGAATAGCAACTCGACCGTCTTTTTTTCCCTCATCAGGAGTGACCACTGTTTTCATTGTGTTTTCTAAATCTGAAGCAGATATTGTCAACTTTCCGTCACTTAGTTCGAATAAAAAATTATCGAGAATTGGAAGTGAATTACTTGAATTTAAAACACCACTAATACTTTGTAAATTCTTTAGCAATGCTGAACTAGAAATAATGAAATTCATAAAATGAAGGTTCTTTAACTGAGTTACTATTTGATTAATTCAACAAATATAATTCTATTATAACTTGAAGAAGCTGATATGGAATCTATTTTTATTAACAGTAAGTTTGGTAATTGTTCATAAATCTTGTCAGTATTTACTGTTAAAAAAAGACTAAAACTGACAGTTATACTGTGTTTCGGATGGTGATTATGACATTTTGGCGGAAAAAAAAGATAAAAAGTGAATGGCATAAAGATTGAGAAAGGAGTAGAGAATTATAAAAAGAATTAATACTAATAAAAATGGGTAAAATAATTGGAATCGATTTAGGAACAACCAACTCATGCGTTTCAGTAATGGAAGGTAACGAGCCAGTGGTAATTTCTAATGCAGAAGGAAAAAGAACAACCCCTTCAATTGTAGCATTTGTTGAAGGAGGAGAAAGAAAAGTTGGTGATCCGGCAAAAAGACAAGCTATCACTAACCCAACAAAAACCATATTTTCGATCAAAAGATTTATGGGAACTTCGTTCGATAAAGTAGCGAAAGAAGTAGGTAGAGTACCATATGATGTTGTAAAAGGCGACAATAATACACCGCGTGTAAAAATTGACGACAGAATGTACACGCCACAAGAAATTTCGGCAATGGTACTTCAAAAAATGAAAAAAACAGCTGAAGACTATTTAGGCCAAGAAGTTACTGAAGCAGTTATAACTGTTCCAGCTTACTTTAATGATGCACAACGTCAAGCCACAAAAGAAGCAGGCGAAATTGCAGGTTTAACTGTGAAAAGAATTATTAACGAGCCAACGGCAGCAGCTTTAGCTTATGGTTTAGATAAAAAGAATGTTGATCAAAAAATAGCTGTATTTGATTTTGGAGGTGGAACACATGATGTATCAATTCTAGAATTAGGTGATGGTGTATTTGAAGTATTAGCAACTGATGGCGACACTCACTTAGGTGGTGATGATGTTGATGATAAAATTATTAATTGGTTAGCAGACGAGTTTAAAAAGGATGAAGGCATTGACTTAAGAAAAGATCCAATGGCTTTACAACGTTTAAAAGAAGCGGCTGAAAAAGCGAAGATTGAATTATCAGCTGGAACGTCGACTGAAATTAACTTGCCATACATTATGCCAGTTGATGGAATTCCAAAGCACTTGGTTAGAACATTAAGTAGAGCAAAATTTGAACAATTAATTGACGATTTAGTTAAAAGAACAATTGAGCCATGTAAGTCGGCATTAAAAAATGCAGGATTATCAACTAGCGATATTGATGAAATTATTTTGGTAGGTGGTTCGACAAGAATTCCTGCTATTCAAGAAGCAGTGAAATCATTCTTTGGTAAAGAAGCTTCAAAAGGAGTAAATCCTGATGAGGTGGTTGCTGTAGGTGCTGCCATTCAAGGTGGAGTTTTAACTGGTGAAGTAAAAGATGTTCTATTGTTAGATGTTACTCCGTTGTCTTTAGGAATTGAAACTATGGGTGGTGTAATGACTAGATTGATTGAAGCGAATACAACCATTCCAACAAAAAAATCTGAAACATTTTCAACGGCAGCAGATAATCAACCAGCTGTGGACATTCACGTATTACAAGGTGAACGACCAATGGCACCAGATAATAAATCATTAGGAAGATTTCAATTAGCTGACATTCCACCAGCACCAAGAGGTACTCCTCAAATTGAAGTAACATTTGATATTGATGCGAATGGAATTATGAGTATTTCTGCAAAAGATAAAGCAACAGGAAAAGAGCAATCAATTAAAATTGAAGCATCTTCTGGCTTATCTGACGAAGAAATAGCAAAAATGAAAGCTGAGGCGGAAGCAAATGCTGATGCTGACAATAAGAAAAAAGAAGAAGCAGACAAAATTAATGGTGCTGACGCTTTAATTTTCCAAACGGAGAAGCAATTAAAAGAATACGGAGATAAAATTCCAGCTGACAAAAAAGAGCCAATTGAAACTGCACTAGCAGAGTTAAAAACAGCTTACGAAGCAAAAGATTTTGCGACAATTGATACAGCAATGGAAAAACTAAACACTGTATTCCAAGCAGCTTCGCAAGAAATGTATGCTGATGCAGGTGCGGAAGGTGCTCCGGAAGGAGGTGCTGAAAGTGCAGAAGGAACATCTGCTGACGCAGAAGCGGAAGATGTTGACTTCGAAGAAGTAGAAGAGAAATAGTAAAGATTCAATTCTTTATAATTCAAAGAACCCAGACATTTATCGTCTGGGTTTTTTGATTTTGTAATTTTCTAATAATAGATACCGCAGCAGTGGAACTTATGCTGAGTGGAGTATACATGTTACATTGCGCAGCAGTGCAACTACTGCGAAGCGGGTAAGTCGAAGTAAGCGGTCTAATTATTAATATCTAAAAGCAAACTCCCCATCTGTAATATGCATTAAACTATCTGAGCAGTCTCTATTAATTAATGTCATATTGAAAGTTCCTGATATTTCACGTTTGTCTTTATCAAATAAACAAACCTCTAAATTACCAGGGTTCAAGGAGTCATGAAAATAACTATTACATTGTGTATTCCCAATTAACGATAGATAACCATTATGCTCCTCTCCATCTGCATCAAAAACAATCATTTTTGAATTGCTTGCCTCACTTGTACTTATAAGTCCATAGATATTAATAAACTCATGAATATTTAAATCGTTGTTTTTTTTTGTAGCTTTTAAATGCATGGAACCTGTTGATTCGTTAAAAAAAGGATCTAATGCAACAGGCCCACTAATAGAAGCAGGTGTTTTAGCAACCCATTCAACACCATCAATTTTACAGGAAAACCCTTGTGTGAAAACAGGTTCTTCAACTGGTTTTTCGCAAGAAGCACTCATTAAGACAAGGCCTATTAAGGGCAATATTATTAATATAAATATTTTCATGGTATTTATATTTCAGAGATCAAGTAAAGTTTCAATTTACTGATTTAATTCAGGTTATCCAAATTTATTTGCTATTTAAAAAAACTATTAAATGCAAAAGCCCCTTCGTAAAAACGAAGAGGCTTGCAAGTTGGAAATAACAAACGACTAACCAACTATTACAAAGGCTTAATATCAGAGTTTATTTGACTTTTATCTGTTATGACATTAAAGCCAACTGAAACTCCAGTGATTCCTCCTCCCTTTGAAGAAGAATAAAAAACATTAACTGGAATATTTAAGGCACCTGCCTGAAAAGTTCGTCCAAAAGCGAATAAAAAGGTTGTATTAATTCTAAAATCACCTCTACTGTCTAACTGCGAGCTATTCGCATATGAAGATGGATCATCAGCCCCTTTGCTTTTTGCTATACTTTCTGCTGATGGCCTTTGATAAATGTCATTTTCATCATAATAAGAGGAATCAACATCAAATTTGTAATTATTATCTGCATAAGTTCTCCAATCACTTTCAGAGAAGTAGGCGTTATTGCCGTTCCCAAAAATGTTTCCCTTATCAAAAAATCCATCCGAAACCTTTTTTAAACCAAAACCAGGACCAAAAGCAAATTCCCAACCAGCTTTTCCAAATCTAAATCCGTTTAGCAATGTAATAGAGGGTATAAATTGACCCTGCTCTAATCCAGATACATTAAATATTCCTTCTACTAAAGCTGAAAAATTCTCAGTGCCCACATATTGCTTTTCTACTTGATAACCAATCATGCTCACTGCGGGAAAAATATCCAAACCTCCTTGTCGTTCAGAACGGGTTGCATATTCGCTAAAATCACCTACCATTACACCTAATCCAACTCTAGGCCCCGAATTATTAACCCTTCCAACATTGTTAGACGTAATTAATTCATTTTTGAATTTTAATCTATCGCTCAAAACTTTGTCCACTTCAACAGTGTTCATTTCCTTCAATAAAATTTCAACCATTCTTTGAATTTCGTTTTCTTGATTGTCAAATTCTCGAACCATTGACTTGTGTAAAGTGCCAGTTTTAATATCAATCCATTTTAAAGAAATAGCAATTTTGTTTCCTAAACCATTAAAACTTCCTGAAATAATATAGTCAACATTTAATTTTTTACCCATACTCGAAAGACAAGAAATACCATAGCAGTTATTAGCAAATTCTTCTTCATTATTAATAACTTCTGCCATATCAAACTCATCATACACTGAAAATTTATCGAGTTTGATTAATTCTAACTGAATTAATTTTGCTGCCAAAGTTGGAGTTAAGGAAAGCCCCTCAACATTTGGATTAGCAACTGCAATTGTTGGTTTGTTTTCAGTTTGACTGAAAGACCACATATTGATTGTAACTGTAATAATTAATAATAACTTTTTCATAATGTCTGTTTTTATTTGTTAGAACAAAACTACCGACATTGCACCGTTCGGAATAATTGAATATTGCAAGTAGTTATTTATTTTTGCAAAAAACGCAAATAGAAAAAGAAGGGCTATCTGTTAAATTTTGCGGTGATTAATTTGGATAAAAATTAAATAATGACAATATTGTTCCTGAAACTAAAATCTATATCTATGAAAAAATTGTCAATTCTAACTGCCGTATTAGTACTAACTAGTTTTTCGAGTCATGCTCGTGCTAAAATTCCAGTATGTTTTCCTTGCGAATATATTGAAACCACAATGGAACTTCCTGCAGAAGCTGCAGAAGACCTAGGAGAAGCTTTAAACATTGGTTATAAATACAATCAAATTAATATTCTATGGGTACCTATTTGGAATAAGGATGGTGAATATTGCTTGGTAAATGAAGCAGAAGATACTTACTACGAATTATCTGAAGAGCAAAAAACATATTTAACTGAAACTTATGACGCATCCTTTGAAGGTAGCCCACTTGGTTTGTGGGATAAATTAGGAGGTAAAGTTATTATCGCTATCATTCTATTTATCATTTTATATGGTTATTTACCAGGAAGAAAAAAAGATGATGAATCTGAGTCTGATGCAGCAGCATAAATTAATAAAGGTGAGCTTATTAGTTCACCTTTTTTTATCCATCTTTTTCCATTTCAATTGAAAATAATATTTTTTTCCTAAGTTGATCAATGGCTTTCTCCAGTGAATTAAAAAACATTACTCTCTCCTTATGTCCGGTTTTACTGATAAGCCTTGAATTATCAAGTAAACGATCTAAAATCATTTTAGTATCAGAATTGTAATCCGGATTTTGAGTCATGATAAAATTCATGATATTATGTGAAAAATATGTTAGAGCACCATTTTCATGTTGCAAATAATAAGTGTTGTCTGGTAAATATGTATCGTTTAAATACATACTAAAAGCAGTTTGTTCAGCAGTATTCGGTTCATTTCCTACCACAAATTTATGACCGACTTCAGCTTGATGATTAATATGTTTTGCTAATCCCGACACATTATCAAGCAGTTCAAGGGCATAATCACTGTCTTCAAATATTCCCGAATCAAAATAATACTCAATCTGCCTTAATATCCCTCGTAAAGTTTCAGAACAGTACATTTCTGTAGATGGCACTGACATGTATAAGTTATGAGCCTCTATTCCAATACTCAAAACTCTTTTATCAATTTTTTCTCTTTTAAATTTTGCATTTACATATTCAGGAATTTGAAGGTAAGATTTTGCCCAAAAAAAGAATTTAAATCTTGTTAAGTGTGGAAAGTTAAATAGCTGAAAAACTGGCGTCTCATTAACACTTACTGTAAACTTAGGATTCTTAAGGTGTTTCAAATCTTTTAAAGTATCACGAAGTCCAGTAAGATAACTTTCAAAATTAAAATCGATTCGCGATAAGGGCTTATAATCAAAAATAATTTTATCCTTTTTATAGGTTCCCAAATTCCCAATATTTAGATCAAATGTGTCTAATAAAATCTGAGTTTCAAAAATAGTTAGAGCCACTTTCCCATTCATTCTGCGATAAGCGGCATCCATGCTCACATTTAAAGTATCCATAATCACATCCACCATTTTTTTGTTCCCTTCTAATTTGGCTTCAATTTTTTGTAATAATGCATCTTGAATGTCTAACTTCTGCATGTTTTTAGCTTAAGATTTGCTTAAAGGTAACCAAAGAAATAACAATTAAAAAGAGTCTTAAATATTAAGCTAAAAAAATGGACATAAAAAAAGGGAAACTATGTTTCCCTTTTGAATAATATTATGATGACAGATTTAATCTTCTGCTTCCTGATCAGTTAAACGTTTTGGACGTAACATTTGCATAGCTCCTAAAGTTACCCAAAATGGAATAGCAAAGCCCATTAAAAAAGTTAGCAACCAAAATGCCATTAAACCAATAATTAAAAATAATGCTGTACCTAAAGTTGCTCCAAAAACCATGTTCTCTTAATTTTGCTGTAAATATAATAGCATTTTTTATTTTTCACCTCATCTTGGTCCGTTTTTTTATCCAATTATTGAACCTTAAAAGGGAATTTTATATTTACTAAAAAAGTAAAACAATGTGTACTTTTGCAATGATTAATCATACTTAAATACAAATTAAATGGCTTTTAGAATCGAAAAAGATACGATAGGTGAAGTAAAAGTGCCTGCAGATAAATATTGGGGTGCTCAAACTGAGCGTTCAAGAAATAATTTTAAAATAGGACCGTCGGCAAGTATGCCTTTAGAAGTTGTGCATGGCTTTGCTTATCTTAAAAAAGCGGCTGCCTTTGCCAATTGCGAATTAGGTGTTTTACCCGCAGAAAAAAGAGATGCCATTGCTGCAGTATGTGAGGAAATATTAGAGGGAAAATTAAATGATCAATTTCCACTCGTGATTTGGCAAACGGGTTCAGGTACTCAAAGCAATATGAATGTGAACGAAGTTATTTCGCATAGAGCACATGAATTAGCTGGAAAAGTCATTGGTGAAGGAGAAAAAACACTTTCGGCGAATGATGACGTCAACAAATCACAATCATCTAATGATACATTTCCAACAGGTATGCATATTGCCTGCTATAAAATGATTATTGAAAAGACAATACCTGGCGTTGAAGCATTAAGAAATACCTTAAAAAACAAGTCTGAAGCATTTAAAGATGTTGTAAAAATTGGTAGAACGCACTTAATGGATGCTACGCCTTTGACCTTAGGTCAAGAATTTTCTGGTTACGAAGCGCAGCTTAGCCACGGGCAGAAAACACGAAAAAACACATTAGCTCATTTATCTGAACTGGCTTTGGGCGGAACTGCGGTTGGAACTGGACTCAATACACCAAAAGGTTATGATGTTTTAGTAGCTAAGTATATTGCAGAATTTACAGAATTACCATTTATCACTGCCGAAAATAAATTTGAAGCTTTAGCTGCACATGACGCTATGGTTGAAACACATGGAGCATTAAAGCAATTAGCAGTCTCATTAAATAAAATTGGTAACGATATTCGATTAATGGCTTCGGGACCAAGATCAGGAATTGGAGAAATTATTATCCCAGCCAATGAGCCAGGCTCTTCAATTATGCCAGGAAAGGTTAATCCAACGCAAGCCGAAGCCTTAACTATGGTTTGTGCCCAAGTGATGGGAAATGATGTTGCTGTTACTATTGGAGGTGCTCAAGGTCATTACGAACTGAATGTTTTTAAACCAATGATGGCTTATAATGTTTTACAATCGGCCGAATTAATTGGTGACGCATGTGCTAGTTTTGACGAGCATTGTGCGCAAGGGATTGAACCAAACCATAAAAGAATTGAAGAATTATTAAATAATTCACTAATGCTTGTGACTGCTCTAAATACAAAAATAGGTTATTATAAAGCAGCAGAAATAGCAAATACCGCTCATGAAAACGGAACTACTTTAAGGGAGGAAGCCATTAGGTTAGGCTATGTTCCCGCAGGGGAATATGACAATTGGGTCGATCCGAAAAAGATGATTGGGTCTTTAGACTAAATTTTAACAAGCGCTACTCAAAATGAGTAGCGCTTGTTTTATCTTTTACACTTAATTCACTCCCTTCAGCAATTATATCGACGCTAGAAAGATTGTTTTCGCTATTCTGAATGGCTAAATCCATATAAACAACTGAACAAAATGTAGTAAAAATTGGAATGATCCACATTGTGATATTTTTTAATTGCTTTTTCATAATACACGTTTTTACACTGTTTAATGATATAAAATTACAGGAGATGTGTGTTTTTAAATAATTGAATTTAGCAGCTCAGATTTCCATTTGCATTTTTTGCAAAAACTCTAAGCTTATACTTTTATTCTAAAAACTCTGAATGGATCTATTGAAATACTTTTTTCCAGAATAAAACTACATGAATATATACTAACTTTGCAAAAAAATAAAATCATGAGTAACCGCACTGAATTAGATAAACTAGGAGAGTTTGGATTAATTGACCACATTACTAAAAATTTTGTGAATGACCAACCAACAACTGTGAAAGGAATTGGTGATGATGCAGCAGTAATTGATTCAGGCGATAAATACTCATTAATTTCAACTGATATGTTAGTTGAAGGTGTTCATTTTAACTTAATGTATACACCTTTAAAGCATTTAGGCTACAAAGCAGTGATGGTAAATTTATCAGATATATATGCCATGAATGGTGACGCAACACAAATAACAGTGTCAATTGCCATTTCTAATCGATTTTCGGTTGAAGCAGTTGAAGAGCTATATTCTGGAATAAAAACAGCATGCGAATTGTATAAAGTGGACTTAATTGGAGGAGACACTACTTCTTCAACTTCTGGTTTAATTATTTCAATTACAGCTTTAGGTGAAGTAAAAAAAGATGAAATAGCATACAGATCTGGTGCTTCTGAAAATGACTTGCTAGTTGTTAGTGGAGATTTAGGGGGTGCTTTTATGGGGTTACAAGTACTAGAGCGCGAAAAAGAGGTATATAAGGACAACCCTGAAATGCAGCCTGAATTGGAAGGCTTTGATTATATATTAGAAAGACAATTGAAGCCCGAATCGCGCAAAGATGTCATTCATTTTTTAAAAGACTTGGGCGTAAAACCTACATCAATGATAGACGTTTCTGATGGACTAGCTTCTGAGGTTTTGCATTTGTCCAAAGCCAGTGGACTAGGCGCAACAATATATGAAGACAAACTACCTATTGATCAGGAAACATTTGATACAGCGCGAAGTTTTAATTTGGTACCATCAACCTGTGCTTTAAATGGCGGCGAAGATTATGAATTATTGTTCACCATTAAACAATCAGACTTTGAAAAAATAAAAGCTAACAGTCATTTTTCTATAATCGGCCATTTTACAGATAAAAGTTCGGCGGTCCAAATTGTGGAAAAAGGTGGAACAGTTCAGGAACTAAAAGCGCAAGGTTGGCAGCACTTTAACAAAGGATGAGCAGTTTAACAGAAAAGTAGTTTACTTAGCTCTAATTAAGGTCACATTTCCTTCACCGCTAAACATAGCACCGTTAGTTGACTTAGCCTCATATACATAAAAGTAAGTTCCATCAGAACATGGATTTCCACTTTTATAATTAGTCCCGTCCCACTGGTCAGCAACTGAAGTATATTCAAACACTTTTACGCCATATCTATTAAAAATAGCTGCTTCAAAATCTTGAATACCTACACTTGGAAAATAAAATGTATTATTTGGATCAGAACCAGGTGTAAACACATTTGGTAATTCTAAAACAGGCGTATCATATACAATAATATCAACACAGCTTGTATCTCTGCAATCGTTATAATTCTTTGCCACAAGACACACTTTATAAATGTCTTCTCCTTCGTAAGTAGTATCTGGTTTTGCGTCAATATCAAATGTAAAAAACCATTTACTATCTGTAGCAGAGTTGGTGTTTAGATTCCAAACAAAAATAGTATCACTTTGCGGGTTATTAGGATTTGAAAAAAACTGAGACTCATTGGTTAACTTAATTTTTACATCTTCAGTTCCTGCATATATACCAGGCTCATCAAAGTTTGCAGATTGAACTGTAAAAGCTGCAATAGGCGAAACTGAATCCAATTCCACTATTTCAGATACTAAGCAATTATTTTGATCGAGCACTGACAGACGATATGTTCCAGGATTTCTTCCTGCCCAAGTGGTTGTGTTAGTAAAAGCACCTGTTTGTATATTTTCCCACTTATAAGTAAAGTTTCCTGCACCACCAAGGGCAAAACCATAAACTACTCCATTTCCATTTTGAAAGGAAGCAGTTCGGCAGTAGGCTGGATCAAAATCAACAGTAACATCAATTGGAATTGTATCTTTTATAGTCACAATGACATCATTTGAACATCCGTTTTCATCCACAATATTAATTTGATATTCACCTGGAGCCATTCCCGATTCAGATGTTTTACCGAAACCATCTCCACCAGTAACTGAAGGAGTCCAAAAATACTGCAAATTATCAAAATTTCCTCCGTAATTGATGACATTGGTTATATTCACCGAACCAGTATTTCTTCCGTAGCATAAAATATCCACTTGATTATAAGTAATGTCGATAGGACCTGGCTCAACTAAGGTTACAATTCCACTGGCTTCACAGCCATTTGCATCAGTAATTGTGTAAGTATATTCACCTGCCAAAAGCGCATTTGCCGTATTTGTACTTGGCTGATTCATCACTGTACCTTGATCATTTTTGACTTCAATCATGTAAGGCAAAGTACCACCATCACCGTTAACAATTATTGATCCCGTTGGAAAACCAAAACATGTTGGATTACTAGGTAAAATGCTTACTGTTAGCAGCTCCGGCTCTTTGATTTCAAATGCTTCTGACCAAGCGCAACCTGAAGTTTGCTCCACTACTAAAACCTGCCAATTTCCCGCAAATAAATTATTTACATTGTCACCGAACCCAGTTGCAATATTAGTAGCGCCTGGTATTGACGTCCCATTTGTATGAGTCCAAATTACATCATATGGTCCTCCTATTGGAGGGTTAATTCCACCATTTACATTTGTAATAGCAGCCTGGCCGTCATTTGCTCCAAAACATGAAATATCTTGCAAAGCAGTTTGATCAAAAGTAGCTGTGAGCGTAGCGTTGTCCTGTGGAACTAAAATATTTGTGTCAAGAATGCAACCAACCGGGTCAGTCGCCAGCAGATTATATGTTAAATTACCTGCTAAATTGGCAAAAACATTGTTTGTTTGCGGCCCCAATGTATTACCATTACCTATTAAAGTATAGCTCCAATTCGGGTCTGCAGGATAAAGAGTTACTGACCCTGCGGCATTTCCTTGCCCTGCACAACCCAAAGCAGGTACTATTGCAACTGAATCTACATTAGCGGTTCCAATTTCTACAAGTACTGAATCGGTTGTGGTATTACATCCATCATAAACTGTTAGATAATACCAGTTAAATGTATTTGTTGGAAATACATCAATATTATCAGCTGAGCCAGCTTCAGGAGTCCATTGATATGTTAGGGCATTTGGATCAAATGCTCCTGTAATATTGTCTACTGCTATATTCACGCCATTTTGGTCGACACAGGCAAAAATATAATCATCAACAAAATTAATTGTTGGCGGGGTAGAAACTGTAACAGTCACCAAAACGGAATCATAGGCAGTAATTCCACAAAAATCAGTCGCCAACACAGGGTAATAAAAACTCCCATAATCAGTTGCCGACACCCATATTGTAGCGCTAGTTTCATTTGAATCGTCCCATAAATAATTCACATTTGGAATCCCTCCATTTGCTTGAACAGTCACCTGAATGGAATCAGTTGGACAAGCCAAAGTTGTATCATTAAAAGTCAGTCCGTAATCTAAAGCTACGTCAGTTATGTTCAAGGTGTCAGACACCAAGATTGTATCACCGCAAGTGGTCACATAAATAGTGCTAATGATTAAGGTTTCTTGGCCTTCAATAATTCCGTCAAGGGCAGCGGTAATAGACAAATTGACGGTATCTTGACCTACTGGGATAACGTATTGAGGATTAATTTGAGTATAATCGGTTCCATTTGTAGCAGTTCCACTAATATCAAGATTAATTGTAAAAACAGAATCTGTATAACCTGCAGGTTTAATTAATAAAATGCTAGCGTTAATACATCCTTCAGGAAGTATATTGTTAGGAATTGGGTCTCCGTTCTGATCTAGCGGTCTAATTTCCACAATAGGCTGTGGAGATGAAAAGGAGCCTCCTTCTAAAAAGACACCAGAATCAAATGCGCCATCTCCGCCATCACCAATTGCTAACTTAATATGATAGGTCTCGCCGCAAACTACTGCTGCTCTGCATTCTAATTTTACTGTATTTCCATCATATTCATAATCTGTACCCGCATTTGTACCCGCATAAAAAATATTGTAAGAGGCCCAATTAGGATCAAGCGCGGCACAATTAGTTGCCGTCCCATTTCCTCCGGCAACTCCCGGATTGACCGTATTTATAGAAACACCTGTGGTTGTATAGATGCTTGGGTTATTTGGGTCAGGTACAAGCGCTAAATTTGATGCCACATAATTTGCACCATTTGGATTAGTCCCTGTCAAGAAAAATCCAAATGCATCATTTACACTACCACAAACATACTCCTCATATTCTTCCGAAGCAAAAACATAACTAAAAACGAGGGAGTCTCCCGTTGGAACAAAATCAAATTCCACAATGCATTCATCATTAATTTGATTTTGAGTAAGAGATGCTAAATCAGTATCCACCCCTGCGCCGGTGCCTCCGCCTAAAGTCGATCCTCCACCTGTATTTGGCTGTGCCGCCATTGTTACATCTCCTGACCCTAAAATTAGTCCATAAGGTAAACCTGTGGCTGAATTAACATCTGTAAACTCTCCTACTTGCTCGTTTACAACATTTCCTGGTCCAGCATTAAATTGAACATTTGAAACAGTAACGCCAGTTCCAATCAACACATTTTGGATGTACCACTCAATGGTTTGACTATTTGTAACTGTAACTTGGGAAAAGCTAGAAAAACTTAGAAATAAAACGAATATAAAGACCCAATTTTTCATTTTTAACTGTTATTTCTCTTAAGACAAACTTTTGTCCAAGGAAGTTGCATAAAAATACAGTATTTTATGAGATGATGCGAATATTTATCACGAAACATTTTGTAAATTTGACTAATAATTATACCATATGAAGGCGACATTAGATTATATTAAATCCAACCAAGACAAGTTTTTAGAGCAATTATTTGAGCTATTAAAAATCCCATCAGTGAGTGCAGATCCAGCTTATGCTGAAGATGTTAAAAAAACAGCAGAATTACTTTGTGAAGAGTTCAGCCAGTTGGGACTAGACGGAGTTGAAGTCATTCCCACAAAAGGACACCCAATTGTGTACGCTGAAAAAATAATTGATCCATCTCTACCTACAGTGTTGGTTTATGGCCATTATGATGTGCAGCCAGCCGACCCTATTGATCTTTGGGATTCGGGACCATTTGAACCTGTGATTAAAAAAACAGACATTCATCCAGAAGGGGCAATTTTTGCAAGAGGCGCTTGTGACGATAAAGGGCAAATGTATATGCATGTAAAAGCTGTAGAGGCCATGCTTAAAACTGATAGTTTACCTTGTAATGTCAAGTTAATGATTGAAGGGGAGGAAGAAGTTGGTTCTGAAAATCTTGAATCATTCATTAAAGCAAACGTTGAAAAACTGAAGGCAGATGTAATTTTAGTGTCTGACACTGGAATGATTGCTAACGATACACCCTCTATTACGACAGGGCTGAGGGGTTTGAGTTATGTTGAAGTTGAAGTGACCGGGCCTAACAGAGATTTACATTCGGGCTTATACGGTGGGGCAGTAGCGAACCCTATTAATATTTTGTGCGATATGATAGCGAGCTTGCATGATGAAAATAATCACATTGCCATACCAGGGTTTTACGATAGGGTCGTTGAAATTTCTGACGAAGACAGGGCAGAAATGGCTAAAGCACCATTTTCATTAGAAAATTATAAAAAAGCACTAGATATTGTAGATGTTCATGGCGAGAAATCATATTCAACAAACGAACGAGGCTCAATTCGTCCAACTCTTGATGTGAATGGAATATGGGGAGGTTATACTGGAGAAGGAGCCAAAACAGTGATTGCTTCAAAAGCTTACGCCAAAATTTCAATGCGATTAGTTCCTGATCAAGATCCTGAAGAAATTACCAATTTGTTTAAAAATCATTTTGAGAAAATAGGCCCTGCAGGTGTAACTGTTAAAGTCACACCTCATCACGGTGGACAACCATCCGTAACTGAAATCAACTCTATTGAGTACGAAGCGGCAAGTTTGGCTTTGAACGAATCATTTGGTAAAAAGCCAATTCCTGTCCGAAGTGGCGGCTCTATTCCGATTGTAGCCATGTTTGAGCAAGTGTTGGGCTTAAAAACTATTCTATTAGGTTTTGGGTTAGATTCTGATGCAATCCATTCACCAAATGAGCATTACGGACTATACAATTTTAACAAAGGAATTGAAACCATTCCATTATTTTACAAGCACTACACAGCATTAAAAACAAATTAATGAAAGTATTTTTTTTAATTGTAATATCACTTTCACTCTCCTTTAAAAGTGCTGCTTCCTTTTGGTACAAAGAGCTGGAATTTATTTCAATTGAAAACTTCTCAGCTAATAGAGGAGCAGAAAAAATATATATCACTTTCGATTATATCATTAACAATCCTAATTGGTATAACGTAACCATAAAACCATCACAACTAAACTTAAAAATTGCTGAAGCTGATTGTGGAGACGTTTTAATTGTGGAGAAAGTAAACATTAAACGAAAAACAAAAGCTGCCTACAGGTTCTCCTTACAGGGGGATAGCAATAAATTTCTCAGAAGTAGTTTTTCTTCTATCTATACCATGTTATCAAAGGGGAAAATTGATTTTTTATTGACAGGAGACCTCAAAGCCGGTGTATTTGGAATTGCAAAGAAATGGAAAATGGATTATACCTATGGTCTGACATTGGAAGAATTTATGTCATTTTTTTAATTGAATAAAATGAAAAAAACAATTGCTATCATTTATGGAGGATACTCAAGCGAGACTGTTATCGCTAAACAGAGTGCTAAAACTATTTTCGATAATATAGATATTGATAGCTACGAACCATTTTTAGTTGAAGTATCAGCAAGTAGTTGGAAAGTTAGTATTAGAGGAGGTCAAACAAAAATCGATAAAAATGATTTTTCATATCAGGTAGATGGACAAAAACACAGTTTTGATCTGGCATTCATTACAATTCACGGTACGCCAGGTGAAGATGGAAAACTTCAAGCGTATTTTGACATGTTAGGTCTTCCATATATTAATTCAAACTGTTTCGCCTCAGCCTTAACGTTTAATAAATGGGCCTGTAATGCTTTTTTGAGAGACTTTGGAATTTCAACTGCAAAAGCTATATTATTAAGAGACCCATCAGAAGCAAAACCTATTCAGATTGCAGATGAACTAGGCTTCCCTTGCTTTGTGAAACCTAATGATGGTGGATCGAGTTTTGGTATCTCTAAAGTGAATACATTAATGGAAATGCCTGAAGCCATAGCAAAAGCTTTTAAGGAGGGCGACGAAGTTGTGATTGAATCATTTATTAAGGGAAGAGAGTTAACTTGCGGCATGTATTTTAATGGTAAAGAAATTATAACTTTACCCTTAACTGAAATAACAACTGAAAATGATTTTTTTGATTTCGAAGCCAAATACAATGGCCAATCACAGGAAATTACTCCTGCGGCTATTAGCCCCGAGCTAGCGGATAGAATTAAAACAGTATCTAAGACAATTTATCGCAGAATTGGAATGCGTGGAATTGCAAGAGCAGATTATTTAATAACTGATTCGGAAGAGATTTTTTTGATAGAGGTAAATACGAATCCTGGGATGTCGGAAGCAAGCATTGTTCCCCAGCAAATAAAAGCCTCAGGAAAAAGTATGAAAGCAGTATTTAACGAAATTATAAGACAGCATATATAATGTACGATAAGCTAAAAGAAAATATTAAGTTACTGGTTGACATTTCTGATGTGGACTTTAATTCTTTTACAACTTATCTAAGCCCAATTTCTATTAAAAGAAGAACCAAATTACTTATTCAAGGTGAAAAACCTCAAAGTATGTATTTTGTGCAAAAAGGCCTTCTATATAACTACCATACAACAGCTGATGGCGATCAGCACGTTGTTCAAATTGCAAAAGAAAATTATTGGATGGGTGATGTTTCTGGCCATATGAATAATCCTAAATCAAATTTTAACATTGAAGCCTTAGAAGATTCAGAGCTACTTGAATTGGACTTTGGCAATTTTGATAAAATGTGCGAAGAAATTCCAATATTCGAGCGGTACTTCCGAATATTAATTCAAAACGCTTATTATCACATACTCAACAGACTCGTCCTTACAGATATTCAATCTGCTGAAGAACAGTATTTTAAAATAATGGAAAACAATCCTGATTTAATATTAAGGACACCTCAAAAAATTATAGCATCCTATATTGGCATAAAACCACAGTCCTTGAGCAGAATCAAAAAAAATGCTTTTTCTCAGAAATAATTTTTTCAATTTCACAGCGAATAACTGTTTTTCTAAAAACAGATTTAGTTAACCTTTGTGAATATAAGTTGCCACTAATTCTGACTATTTTTGCCGTGGTTACAATAAGCAATTTGTGGTTTTACACCACGCAAATTTGGATAGCTTTTTTGTCATCATACTAAGCTATCCCAAAAAGCATTTCGAATTAATCGAAATGCTTTTTGTTTTTCAATCGGCAGACATATATAGCTCTGCCATTTTTTACTATTTTTGATCAAACAATTTATAATGAAATTTCTACCATTTATTCTGCTTGTTTTTTTGACGTATAGTTCGACTGCGGCAACAGATTTAAAAAGTTATCAAATCTACACTGCTGAAGGCAAAAAAAGCACATTTAACAAAATGTTAAAAGTACTCTCTAAAAAAAATTATGTGTTTTTTGGCGAAGAGCATGACAATGCAGTTAGTCATTGGTTGCAATTAGAACTAAGCCAGCAATTGTATTTAATCCACAAGCGAAAATTAATTCTTGGTGGTGAAATGTTTGAAGCTGACAATCAATATATTTTGAATGAGTATCTGAGTGACTATATATCGCCAAGAAATTTTCAAAACGAAATGAGATTGTGGTCCAATTATAATACAGATTATAAACCATTAATTGAATTAGCAAAAGCAAGGAAAATACCATTTATTGCGAGCAATATACCAAGGCGATATGCCAATATGGTTTATAAAAAAGGACTTCAGTCGCTAGAAAATCTGAGTGACTTGGCTAAGTCATTCATAGTGCCAATTAACTCATTTAAGTTTGATTCAACCGTTGCTTGTTATAAGGATATGATTACCATGGAACATGGCGGGTTAAAAATGGCACAAGCTCAAGCCATCAAAGATGCTACAATGGCTCATTTTATTTATAAAAACAGTAATCCCACTACTCATTTTCTTCATTATAATGGATCATATCATTCAAACAATTACGAAGGTATCATTCACTATCTTAAACAAAAAGTTGAAATGGAACTTATTGGTTCAATCAGCACTGTTAATCAAGATAATATTTCGGAGTTAAAAAAAGAGAATGAAGGTTTAGCAAACTTTATTATCTGTGTAAAATCGTCAGTTACCAAAACGCACTAAAATTGGGAAAAGAAATTGAAAATACGGGTTTTGGTGATGAAAGCTCTCAAAACTTTAAGCGAATTATTAATGCTGATGGAACTTACAACATCAAAAAAATAGGTGCTACTGCAAACTGGAAAGACACTTACAAATATTTAGTAGAAATTTCATGGACTAAATTTCTACTACTATTGTTCAGTTCATATGTTTTTCTTAATGTTATTTTCTCCATACTATACTTATTAATTGGCTACAGCAATATATCAGGAATTAACGATCAAAACGGTTCTGTATTTATGCAAGTTTTCTTTTTTTCAGTTCAAACTTTCACGACTGTTGGGTACGGTGTAATGGCCCCTACCGGTTTTTGGACTCAAATGATGGCATCAGTTGAGGCGTTTACAGGATTTTTAAGTTTTTCGCTTATGACAGGACTGCTATATGGACGGTTTTCAAGACCAGTTGCAAAAATCATATTTAGCGCCAATGCTATTATCGCGCCATACGGAAACAAAAGGAGTTTACAGGTGAAAATTGCTAATGAACGAGACAACGTATTGATGGAGGTGAAAGCCAAAATAATTTTAGTATTTGACAAAACAGAAGCAGACGGATCCTTAAAAAAACAATACTTCAAACTGCCACTCGAAATTTCAGAAGTAAGCCTTTTACCCCTGTCATGGACTTTAGTGCATGCGATTGACGAAGACAGTCCTTTTTATGAAAAAAATGAAGATGAAATTGCCAAACTTCATTCCGAAATTCTAGTAATTGTAAGCGGTTATGACGAGGTATTTAGCCAAGAAATAAATGCTAGAAAATCTTATTATCATACAGAACTAGCTTGGAATCGGAAATTTAAAAAGATATTTGCACCAGACAAAGAAGGCAATTTGGTGATTGACTTATCTGACCTAAATCAAACAGAAAACTTAAATTAAATAAGTGGCAAAAGCATATAATATTGAAATCGAAATTCCGCTAATGGAAAGCTTCTACTCAATTCAGGGAGAAGGATATCACTCTGGCAGAGCTGCATATTTTATTCGTTTTGCAGGGTGTGACGTTGGCTGCACTTGGTGTGATGTGAAAGAAAGTTGGGACGCAGAAAAACATGCTCTAGTTTCAATTTTAAGCATTATAGAAGACGTAAAAGCATCAGGCACTGACTTCGTTGTTATTACAGGTGGCGAACCAGGCATGTATAATTTAATGCCTTTAACCTTAGCTTTAAAAGCAATTGGAATGGAAATAGCCATTGAAACTTCAGGGGCATATCCCTTAACAGGTCAATTAGACTGGATTTGTTTGTCGCCGAAGAAATTTAAAATGCCTTTAGAAGAAAACTACAAAAAGGCACACGAATTAAAAATGATTGCTTTTAATAACCATGACTTTAAATGGGCATTAGAACTAGGCGAAAAAGTGAATGAAAGTTGTCAGAAATTCCTACAACCAGAATGGGATTCACAAGATGGAATGCTTCCTAAAGTAATCGATTTTGTAAAGTCGAATATTGATTGGCAGATTTCGTTGCAAACTCATAAATTTTTAAATGTTAGATAATTCTAAAATTTTTGGTTTTTCCATGAATCAGTGTGTCAATCTAATTGGCATACTTTTTTTAGTCATTTTATTTTTCGGAAAAAATCCGGCAAGTAAATGGGATAGATCAATCAGTGGAGATGGAAAGAGCTATTATGCCTATTTAACAGCAGCTGTTATTTATCAGGATTTAGACTATCAGTTTGTTGAAGATTATGAAGCGAAATATTACCCACCAGATCAGTCGCTTTTCAAGGAGTTCAGACAAGATTTTAATGGAGAAATAGCCAACAAAACCTTTCCTGGCATCTCTCTTTTATGGCTACCGTTTTTTTTATTAGCCCATTTACTGTCTTATTTATTTGGTTTTGAACCCGACGGTTATTCTTTACTCTATCAATTATCCATCAGTATATCCGCAATATTTTATTTCTGGTTAGGCTTGAAATGGCTCTCAAAATTATTATCTAGTTTGGGATACGCCAATAAATATATCCTACCCACGCTCATCCTTTTAGCTTTTGGTACAAACTTGTATTTTTACACCATTCACGACCCCTCACTTACACATTGCTATAATTTCACTTTACTAGCAGGTATCCTCCATTTTTCAAGGCGATTCTATATTGAGCACCACAGCAAATTATTATTCATAGCAATTGCCCTTTTTGCATTAGCTATTATCACTCGTCCCACAAATATTTTGATGATTATTTTCTTGCCCTTGGCAATTGGCAACTGGACTAATTTCAAAAGTTTTATTGGTTCAATTTTCAGAAATAAGAAGCGTATTTTAGGGGCTTTTGCAGTATTGATAGTAATCGGAAGCTATCCCGTTTTATGGTGGTTTGCGCAAACAGGCCATTTAATAGTTTATTCATACGGCAAAGAGGGCTTTGATTTTTCCAATCCTCATATTTTCAATATTCTTTTTTCATACGAAAAGGGTTGGCTCCTTTATACACCTGCCATTTTACTTTCTACTTTAGGATTATTTTATTTTTATACCAAAAATAAATTTCAGTTCGCATTGGCAATTATTGGTTTTGCAATACTTGCTTACGTTTTTTCTAGCTGGTGGATTTGGACATATGGTGCCTCATTTGGCCAGCGTGTATTTGTTGATTTTTATGCAGTAATTGCTATTCTTTTCATTTCGGGCTTAACGCAATTGTCACAATCGAAATTTGCAGTCAGTGTTTGGTTTATGCTCGCATGTTCTTTTGTAGGATTAAATCAATTGCAAACCTACCAGTTTAAAAATGGCATATTGCCAAGTATTGGCGCAACAAAAGTCACGTACTGGAATTCGTATTTTAAACTAAAGAAAGTTCGGAAATCGTACCCAGTTTCGAAAATGTATGATACTATTAACCAGTACAAGACAGATTTTGAATTTGACGTGGATTGGTTAACTATAAAGCTTACAACAGACAGTAGAGCACAATCCGGGAAATTCAGTCAATTGGTGGAAAGTAAATCACCTTATAGTGGCGGTTACAAGGGGAGAATTCCATTAGATGCAGATTTTGTTCAAATTGCAGTAAGTATTTATTGTGAGAGCAATTCTGCCAGTCCGCAACTTATTTATGAACTGGCCAGTAATGCAAATAATTCAATATATAATAGCAAAGCTCTGTTGCCATTTTTAGAAAAAAACAAGTGGACGCAGTTCTATTTTACGATTGAACTAAATGATAAA
>JBGCGA010000008.1:0-9805 GCA_045110285.1 Crocinitomicaceae bacterium
GATAAGTCAAAAGCATCTTGATTTGAAAAACCAGAACTTGTATTAGCCGAACGGAAAGTAACGTCTTCCATTGTTTCAGCCACTTCAGAATTTCTGAAGGCATTTTTATCAACCTCACCGCTATGACAAGCATCCAAAAACAGTACTTTTTTTCGCGACTTTACATTTAAAAGAACATTTTCAAGTTGCTTATAATTTATTGCATGTTCTTCAGGTTTTAAAAACTTGCAATTGTAGGTTGACAAATAGTAGTCAAAATCTTCAGACAAAATACCGTGTCCGGCAAAAAAAACGAGCACTAAATCATTAATTCCAGCATCTGCAAGAAATTTTTGAATGCTATCTAAAGCGTTTTTTGAAACCTCTTTACCTACCATTTTTAATTCATAAGTATTTTCAAATTGTGATAATTTAGAAGCGCATGCTATAAAATCATCCGCATCTTTTTCTGCATAGTTCAAATTATACTCTTTTTCTAAAAAGTTACCAGAACCTAAGCTGACTATATATAAATTCTGTTTATTTCTCTCTTGATCGCAAAATACATTTCGAGATAATTTGGCCGTTTTTAATCCCTTATTATTTTCAAAATAAGTTTGGATCACATTGGCACCGTTTGATAATTCAATTTTCACTCTATAGGTTCTACTGGTTTCTGATTCATTTATAAGTTGTGCTTTACAATTAATTGGCACCCCATTAATATCAACCAGTGGTTTATACTCGCTAATACTTTCGCCAGTTATTTTAGCTTCATAACTCAGAATTTCAGAACTGTAAACTGCGTTTAACTCTGTTAATATTTCAGCTTTCGGAACGCTCAAGAATTCCTGAACACTAAGGAATTCAACATCTAAATTGGCTTTTCTCTTTTCAAATGATTTTTTAAGTAGTTGAATTTCTGACGAATCAACAAAAGGCAAATGTTTTCTAATTAAATCTGGTCTATTATAATAAATATCAAATTGATCGAAAGTATAAACCTGATTATCGTAGAGGAAACAAACTTGATCTCTTACTTTTTTTGAATATTGATAGTAATTACGTCCATCCAAATAAATAAAACCTTCCGACCCAAAAGTGCCCACTTTAATAGCTTTACTGGTAAAGTTATTTTTTAAATCTATAAAATTATCAGTTGCAATTGAAGCTGTCATCAAACCTTCTGTGTTATAATTTGGAGTACTTGCACTTTCCAAATTGTTATATTCACCTGCCTGTTTAAGCGCAATTTTGTTCAATTTAAAATCCCATTCCACTGAATACTTGTACCGCATTTTAAATTTTGACTTTTCTTTTTTTAAAGAATTGAAATATAAAACCTGTAAAAATGCTTTATTTTCTGTGATACTGTCTATACTCAACACAGAATATTGCCAACCTTTTTTAATTTTATTTGGATTAGGCTTTAAATCATAAGACATGATTATGTTTGACTTTAGATCCCATCTTTGAATGGTTCCTTCGTCAAATCCTTGAAAAATTTCTTGACCACTACTGCTAAACTTAATGGCAGTTAAAACTTTAGAATTACCTTTTAACATAAAAGCTTTTTTTAAGTTGTCAGAATAAAACACCTCAATTTCATTATTGGAGTTTGTACTTAAAAATAAGGATTTTCGGTTGGCTTTTGATAAAGAATAGGTACCTGTAACCGTCAGTTTGCGTTCACTTAACAGATTTAAGTTGTAGTCGTACTTTAAAAACAACCCAGTTGAATAAGGAATAATAAAATAATTTGGGTACAAAATTGAATTGCCAAACCTCTGATTAAATTCAAAGCCATTAAACCTCTTTTTTTTGCCGTTTTTAACTAGTAAAAAATTACCATTTTTAGTGCTATATACTTTGTTCCCCTCAAATTGCCCAACTTTATCTACTTTTTTACATCTTACTAATCCAGATTCAAGATTATTAGTACTATTTATCCAATCCACTTTTTCACTTCCTATTAGCCCTATACTATTACTGCGATATTTTACAGTATATTCTGAACTTTCAGCTGAAAGCTCAATATTGTTCACAACCTTTCCAGTGGCCCATTTAACTAAATGAACCCCTCCCTCAGAAACACATGCGATATGATCATTCACCAAACCAATACTTTCTATATTTAAGTTAAAACTGAATGAATTTAAAAGTTCTAAACTTGGAATTTTATAAATGTTAATTGTGTTGCGCCCTTCAAGTATTGCAACTTCATCTTGCAGCATACTTGCCGCAAAACTAAATTGTTGTGGGTCCGACCCTCTACTTTTGATGAGCTTTTGAGCTGTTAAATCCCAAACTATAAACTTACCACCTGCATCAAGGCTTAATATGTAATTGTCAGATGATGAAAATTTTGCATCAATTATTTTTGAAGAATGCCCAGCCTGAAAAACAAGCTCAGGGCTGTTTTGCCCAAAAAATTGATTTAGAGAGGAAAAAAATAAAAGAAGCACTAAAAACCGCATTTCAAAAAACATCTATAAATATAAAGTTAGAAAAAAACCCTGAGGCGAAATGTCAGGGTTTTAAAAATTAAAATAGATGAATTTATTTAGCCAATCAATGCTTTTAATGTTTCAGCAAAGTCAGCATTTACATCTCCGTATTTGTTTAAATAATCTTTGTTTGATAGTTTAATGACTTCTAGGGCTTCTTCTCTACCATAAGTGTGAGTAATTTCAACCTTCTTATCAGATCCGTCAGCATTTGGATTTGATTTATAAGTTAAAAAGAAGTGTTTCACTCGGTCTAAAACTAACGAGGGAACTTCATCTATGTCCTTCATTTTTCCGTACGCTTGGTCGTCTTTCAAAACGGCAATAATTTTGTCATCTGCTTCACCTCCGTCAATCATTCTAAAACCACCTACTGGAATACAATCAACCAGAATATTTCCTCTGTCAATATTTCTTTCAGATAGCACAATAATGTCTAACGGATCAGCATCACCAACAATACCCGTTTTACCCGATTGTTTCATGCAGTAATCTGCTACTAAAGTATCACAATAGGTTTGTGGTATAAATCCGTATAGGGCAGGTACAATGTTCGAATATTTTTGTGGACGATCAATAAAAATATGCCCACTTGGCTTGTCAATTTCGTATTTGATTTGATCAGTAGGGTTAATTTCAATATATGCTTTCACCTCGTTTGGCGAATTTTCTCCAATAGTTACTCCATGCCAAGGATGAGCAACAAATTTTTGCTCAAATAATTCTATTAATTTATTTATTTTCGTCATCTCAATCTCTGTAATAATTCCCGCAAAAATACTATTATTTTTTATTCCAACCACTGCTAGGCTTGAAACCTTCAAAAAGTCACGTCTTTTAAACGTCATTTTCTTTTCATGATTATGCTGTCCATGTTGTTCCTTCTCTACTATCTTTTATGGTAATTCCAGCGGCTTTCATCTTATCTCTAATCAAATCAGACGTATCAAAATCTTTATTAGCACGTGCATTTTTTCTGATCTCTAATATCACCTCCATAACAGCGCTTAATTTTGAGTCGTTTTGCTCAGCGGCAACGTCCAGACCCATTACTTCAAAGATAAAGCCACACATGATTTCTGATAATTTATTTTTATCTGATTCTGAAATTGTTGCTTTCCCGTCATTAACTGAATTGATAAATTTTACAGCATCAAACAAATATGCTATTAATATTGGCGTATTAAAGTCATCATTCATGGCCGCATAAAAGCTGGAAATCTTAGCATTAATATCTTCTGAAGAACTGTCACTGGTCTGTAATTCATTCAATGTTTTTAGCGAAGTCATTAGTTTTTGAAATCCTTTCTCTGCTGCATTTAAGGCATCTGAAGAAAAATCGAGTACACTGCCATAATGCGCTTGCATCATAAAAAATCGAACTACCATTGGGTGATAAGCTTTTTCGAGCAGGTCGTTTTCACCAGAAAATAACTCTTTAGGTAATAAAGTATTGCCTGTAGATTTACTCATTTTTTTACCATTCAATGTTAGCATATTTGTATGAAGCCAATAATTCACTGGTTTTTTACCTGTGGCTGCATTACCTTGCGCAACTTCGCATTCGTGATGAGGGAATTTTAAATCCATTCCTCCACCGTGGATATCAAATTGTTCACCTAGGTATTTACTGGACATAGCAGTGCATTCTAAGTGCCATCCTGGAAAGCCATCACTCCAAGGAGAAGGCCAACGCATGATGTGCATAGGAGATGCTTTTTTCCACAATGCAAAGTCAAGTGGACTCCTTTTTTCTGTTTGTCCATCTAGTTCTCGGGTACCGGAAATTAAATCTTCAATTTTTCGGCCTGAAAGTTCGCCATAATTATTGCTTGAATTATACTTTTCTACATCAAAATATATTGAGCCATTGCTTTCATAAGCAAATCCATTATCAATAATACTTTGTATTAATTGAATTTGTTCAATAATATGACCAGTTGCTGTTGGTTCTATTGTAGGAGGAAGATTATTGAAAGTTTTTAGGATGTTATGAAAATCAACAGTGTATTTCTGAACGATTTCCATTGGTTCTAGCTGTTCTAATCTTGCCTTTTTAGAAATTTTATCCTCTCCTTCGTCTGCATCATTTTCTAAATGTCCTGCGTCCGTAATATTTCTGACATATCTTACTTTATAACCTAAAAAGCTGAGGTACCTGTAAATCATATCAAATGAAATAAAAGTCCGGCAATTGCCTAAGTGTACATCACTATAAACAGTCGGTCCACATACATACATACCCACAAAATTGTCGTTTAAGGGTTTAAAAGGAACTTTTTCTCCTTTCAATGTATTGTATACTTTTAGTTCGTTTTTCATTTGATAACGTTGGTTTAATTCATCAAAAATAAAAAAACGCCTTGGTTTGACCGAGGCGTTTTGTGTTTTCTTAGAAAAATTTATTTTTTTATAGTTGCCCGTCCGAATGGTATTTCCCATTTTTCCAAACTTCAATTTTTAGAAGAATCCCATCCGAATCGTATTTGTATAACTTGCCATCAAATAGTTTTCCTGACTTGAATTTCCCATCCATCCACAGTTCTTCATCATCATTGTAAACTTTATTATAGCCATCTCTTTCAAAAGTTTTTCCTCTCATATTTCCACTCGCCCCGCTTGGACCACCTGCACCTTCAATCACTTTTTTCGGAGCAATTACAACTTCTTTCACTTCCCTGTTTTGAACTTTTCCAGTAGGGTCATAGGTAATGATTTCCTTAACTTGCCCGTCTTCGGCATACCGAACTGCTTTACCTGTTGTAACACCATTTTTTTTGATGAATTCGAATTCTACTTGTCCATTAGGGTAATAATATTTTTGGACCCCTTCTTCTAATCCATTTTTATTAAATGTTTTTTCTTGAGCAATTTTTCCGTTTGCATGGTACGTTTTAAAAGTACCATTTTGTTTTCCGTCTATAAATGTCCCTTTTTCTCTAATCGTACCATTTTCATACATTTTTGTATAATCTCCCTTTGGCCTTCCATTTTTAAATTCGCCTATCAAACGAGCAGTTTTTCCATCTTTGAAGTACTTTGTCCAAAATCCGTTTTTTCTGTTGTCAGCATATGGTCCTTCTTCTATTTTTCCCTCAGTAGGGTATCCTTTTTCTGGTCTATCTTTTCCTTTAATAACCCAATTTCCTTGCTTACGACCAAATTCATCTTTCTTGTTTAGCTCAGTGTCTCCCTGCAAAATAACAGAATTATCAGTTAATGTGATAGTTGCTGAATTAGCTTGAAACCAAAAAGTTGCTATGCTTAAAAGTAGAATAAAGTGCTTCATCTCTCATAATTTTGTTTGACTAATATAGTTTTTTTTCATTAAAATCTTCATTTTTTTCGACGAATTATGGTAAAAAAGACATTAAGTATGTTTTTTAATCGACCAAAACGTTGTCGAGCATTATTTTTGTTAACCGTTCCATGTTAAAAACTGCCTTCCACCCCCAATCAGCTTGAGCTTCAGAGTCATCAATATTTTCAGGCCAAGTTTCTGCAATGCCTTGACGAAAATCTGGTTTATATTCAATTTTAAACGAAGGTATTTGATTTTGAATGGCTTGATGAATCACTTTTGGAGTAAATGAAACACCTGAAATATTATAACTTGATCTTATTTTAACTTTTTCTGACGGGGCTTCCATTAAATTGATTGTGGCATTAATCGCATCCTCCATATACATCATTGGTAAACCGGTATTTTCGTTTAAAAAGCAAGTATAGGTTTCACCTCTTTTGGCCGAGTAGAAAATATCAACTGCATAATCTGTTGTACCACCTCCTGGAGGAGAGGTATAGGAAATTAATCCTGGATAGCGAATACTTCTAACGTCAACACCGTATTTTGCATGATAGTACTGACACCACCTTTCTCCTGCTAATTTACTAATTCCGTAAACAGTTGTTGGTTCCATAATAGTAGTTTGTGGCGTATTTACGCGCGGAGTTGTAGGTCCAAACACTGCAATTGAGCTAGGCCAAAATACTTTTTCAATTACTTTGTCTTTAGCCAAGTTTAGTACATTGAAAAGACCTTCCATATTCAATTTCCATGCAAAATCTGGATGTTTTTCTGCGGTAGCCGATAGCAATGCAGCTAATAAATATATTTCAGTAATTTGATATTTTTGAACTGTCTCTTTTAAAATGTCTAAATCGAGCACATCAACAATTTCAAATGGGCCATCTTTCAGTCTAGAATTCGTTGGCTGTTTAATGTCGGAAGCAATTACAGATTCGTTTCCATGTTTTGCTCTTAATCCTAAAACTAATTCTGTTCCTATTTGTCCTGCTGATCCTATTACTAAAATCTTTTTCATAAATTAAAAATATTTTGCAAAAATAAAGCTGATTTTATTATTGTCCATCATTGTCTACGGTCATCCATTAAATAAGTTTTATTATATTTGTTATGAACCTCATGAGGACAAAATGAAAAGCAGCTGGACAGGTTTATTAGCTTATTTAAGGTTTCTGATTATCAGGAATCCAGAATGAATGTCATTTTTTTTCTGCAGAGCATCCAGCTCAATATTTTTCATTTCTAACCTAATAAATTTATGCCTAGATATCATACTTTGGGAAAAATCCCACCAAAAAGACATACCACCTTTGAAAAACCTGAGGGTGGATTATACCAAGAAGAATTATTTGGCACTGCCGGATTCATTGGTATGTCTTCATTAATTTATCATATTCATCCGCCAACTGTAGTAACGGAGGTAAAGCAATTAGAAGATTTAACCCCAGAAATTGCTGTGGAAAAAAACATGAAAGCGTTAAGCTTTAAAGGTTTTTCAGTGCCGCAGGAAGACGATTTTATCAAGAGTCGTAAAACACTACTAGTAAATAAAGACTTACACATTGGTTTAGCGGCTCCTAAAAGTTTTTCAAAAGATTATTTTTATAGAAATAGTGATGCTGATGAAATGTTATTTGTACACAAAGGAAGTGGTAAACTTCGCACTATGTATGGTAATATTGATTTTAAGTACGGCGACTACTTAATCATTCCAAGAGGTGTTACTTATCAAATTGATTTTGATTCAGAAGACAATCGATTACTTTATGTTGAATCTTTTAGTCCTATAGTGACACCAAAACGATACAGAAATAACTTTGGGCAATTGTTAGAGCATTCACCGTTTTGTGAGCGTGATTTCAGATTACCAACCGACCTGCAAACACATGACGAGAAGGGAGAGTTTAAAGTGTTATCAAAAAAGCAAGGGATGTTGTGGGAGTATACACATCAATATCATCCATTTGATGCCGTAGGCTGGGACGGGTTTCATTATCCATATGCATTTTCAATTCACGATTTTGAACCAATTACTGGAAGAATTCACCAACCACCTCCAGTTCATCAGCAGTGGGAAGCCGCTGGTTTTGTAGTTTGTTCGTTTGTGCCTAGAATGTACGATTATCATCCAAAAGCTATTCCAGCGCCTTATCATCACAGTAATATTGATTCTGAGGAATTACTCTACTATGTAGATGGTGATTTTATGAGTAGAAATAATATTGAAAAAGGCATGATTACGCTACATCCTGGAGGGATTCCACATGGACCGCATCCAGGGGCAATTGAACGGAGTGTTGGCAAGACACATACGGAAGAATTAGCAGTGATGATTGATCCATTTAGTCCAATGATGATAACAAAAGAAGCCATGAAGCTGGAAGGGGAGGATTATTATAAGAGTTGGATGCAGGAATAGACGACCCAAGACTTGACGACTGATGACGTAAGACTGAACCAGGTTGTGGGAAATTGAAATTAAGGTTTGGTTTAAAGGCTTTAGATATAATATTGAGAAGAAATGATTGAGCATAATTTTAAAAAATTGTTGATTTGGCAAGAAAGTATAGCTCTTGTTGTTGACACTTATGCCTTAACCAAAACCTTTCCAGTCGAAGAAAAGTTTGGTTTGATCAGTCAGCTTAACAGGTGTGCGGTCTCTATTCCTTCAAATATTGCTGAAGGAACCAGTAAAAGTACTGACAAGCATTTTAAAACTTATCTTGAAACTGCGCTTGGATCAGCTTTTGAATGGGAGTCGCAAGTTATTATATCACACAAATTGAATTATATTAACGATTCACAATTTGAAGAACTAGAAAAAAAAGTAAATAGAATACAAAATATGATATTTAAATTTAAGGCAAAGCTTTAAGCAATGATATGACTATAAAGAGTGCATATCTTTTTGTCTTTGAGAATAATATAAAGATTAAAAAAACTGATTTAAGTAAAAATATTTCAATTCATAAGTCTTAGGTCGTACTGTCGTACGTCAAAAGATAAGGCTCAATATACTGGAGATCTTAAATCATAAAAACAAAACACAATGAGTAAAGAAGTAAAAAATGTAGAATACGGTTTAGAAAAAATATTTGAAGGGGCACAAGATTTTTTGCCGCTTTTGGGAACAGATTATGTAGAGTTTATTGTTGGAAATGCTAAGCAAGCTGCTCATTTTTATAAAACAGCCTTCGGTTTTCAATCTTTTGCATACAAAGGATTAGAAACAGGATGCAAGGATTATGCTTCTTATGTACTGAAGCAAGATAAAATAAGAATAGTGCTAACGACTCCTTTAAACTCTAAATCTTGGATGAATGATCATTTAGCCAAACATGGAGATGGTGTAAAAATTACAGCTTTGTGGGTTGAAGATGCTAAAAAGTCATGGGAAGAAACAACGAAAAGAGGCGCTAAGTCATACATGGAGCCGACAGTTGAAAAAGATGAGCATGGTGAGGTGGTAAGAGCAGGAATATATACTTATGGCGAAACTGTTCACATGTTTGTAGAGCGAAAAAATTACAAGGGTTCATTTTTGCCAGGTTATAAAGAGTGGAAGTCGGATTACAATCCAGAACCAACAGGCCTTAAATTCATTGACCACATGGTTGGAAATGTTGGTTGGAATGAAATGAATACTTGGGTAAAATGGTACGAAGACGTTATGGGATTTGTAAATTTCTTATCGTTTGATGACAAGCAAATTACTACGGAATATTCTGCTTTAATGAGTAAGGTGATGAGTAATGGAAATGGTAGAATTAAATTTCCAATTAACGAACCAGCCGAAGGTAAAAAGAAGTCACAAATTGAAGAATATTTGGATTTTTACGAAGGACCAGGCGTGCAACACATTGCCATGGCCACCAACGATATTTTAGATACAGTGGCAAAAATGAGGGCCAGAGGCATTGAGTTTTTGTCGACACCACCAGAAGCATACTACGAAGCTGTGCCAGGCAGACTGCTAGAGCACAACCACGAATTAGGAGAAGACATTGAAAAA
>JBGCGA010000009.1:0-4234 GCA_045110285.1 Crocinitomicaceae bacterium
CACAAAGGTCAATACTATCTTATATATGCACCTTTATTCCTATAGATTATATTTTACCAATTAAACTTAAAATCGCTTAAAACGCAGTTAATAAGTCTAATGTTTTATCTATTTTTAGGGTTATTAGACGAACTGACGTTATGCCTAATTAAAATAAACCGAATGAAAACACTTTATTCAATTCTATTACTTTGTTGTCTATTACTATCCTGTATAAGCACAAGAATTAATGAAACAACAAACCAAAAAGAAACAACAAACCAAAAATCAATTGGAGCTTTAGAACCCAATATTATAATTACAGGAATTGGAGAATCTGGAGAAGAAAAAATTTACACGAACCCTTATTTGATTGCGGGAATTGTTTCTAAAGTTAATAAGCCAAATCCAGAATTATTTGAAATACTGGAAGAACTAGAACTTGAAAGTTATCAATATTATTTCGATACGCTTTGTGAAATTGCTTTACGACTTGATGATATCGGAACAACCGAAACTTTAATACTCATTAAAAAGAAAAATTCAGAATCATTCAGTCAAAAAGATTCTTCTTCATTAGGAATATTAAGGCAAAAATTCAGACGATTTGGACCAATATATTTTAATAATCAAAAACAGATTCAAGGTATTTTTGACCATAGGATAAATGTATTAGTAAAGAGGACAGAAAAGGAATTTCCAATTGACTCTATTGTCAAAAAGTACTATGGAGAAATCGAGACTTTCCAATATGTGGGTTTAGATAAATTATACAGAATTAAACTCTCTCGAAACATAGGAAATGAAATAGTTGAAATTGCAAAGGAGCTTTCGAAAATTCCAGAGATAGTTTCCGCCATGCCACTGTTTGATGTTATAGTAAATAGAAATCCATAAAAAAAGGCATAACACGGTATAAAAATAATAAGGGTTAAGTGCCAAACCCAAAGTTGGTGCACATTAACAAAGTCCGCCAAATTTACAATTTGACGGTTAAAAGAAAATATAACGGTAAATTTGGCTAAGTGCTAAACCGAAAAGTAAGTGCAATTTAATCCCTTACTATTCTTATACTAACCGTTGTAGCGCATAAAACCATGATGGATTCAAGCAATACAAATATTAGAAACAACTAATTAAAAAAGTTTTGGCTAGTTACAACATTCAGAATATATTGTCTTGGACACAAACTTTTAAATTAGATCGTTTCGTATATTTAGAACCAATTTAAAGCGATATGCCCAATCTAAAATCAACTACCGCCTTATTTCTGATAATGCTGCTTTTCAGCTGCACTAAAGAAGAACTTGCGTCTTCGGTAGAAAATATTATTGGCCAAAACTTTGATTCTGGTCTCAAGATTGACGGACATCAGTATGACGGATTACTCATTGAAAATTGTACTTTCACCAACAATTCATTACGCTTAGGTAATGTAACAGATGTGTTGATTCGAAACTGTACTTTTGAAGATATTGGTTTTGACGGTATCAAATTGGGCTTCATTGGAGAAGTCTCTAACATCATCATTGAAGATTGTACTTTTAAGAATATTGGGTTTAACGGAGTGGATAGTCATGAAAGAGCACCAAATTGCACCATTCGTAATTGCTATTTCGAAAACATAGCCTTATCAGAAGTGGGGGCGGCTCTAGCTCAACCACATCACGGCATTTATTGGAAAGGAAAAAATGTAGATATTAATGGAAACACTTTTGTGAATGGATCTCAACCATTTGGGAATGCCATAAGTGTCAGAAGCTCAGGGAAAGTTCGCAACAATACGATTTTTAATCCTGCTAAAAATGGCATCATGTATTTCGCTAATCATCCTGGAAATGATAGTTTAATAATTGAGAATAACTTTGTGGTAAATCCAAATTTCTATTCGATCATTTGTGCGAGTGATGGCAACTTGAGCAATCACAATGAGAATGTTATTATTCGATTCAATTCTACTTCTCAATCCGAAAATCAATCTATATATATTGCTGGAGACTTTGAAACGACTACCAGTATTCAGATTTACGGAAACCTCTTCGTAAATTCTACAGCTGATTATTTCAGAACATTCTATGATATTGACAGTATCTTCAGTAATCTGACAAGTACCACTGATGTTGGATTCGTAAATGCTTCTGAAGGAGACTTACATTTAACTTCAACCTCTGCCGCTATCGGATTCTGTGACGGTTTGGGTCAATTTCCTTCAACCGACATAGACGGGGAAGTTAGAACATCAATTAATTTAGACGCAGGTGCAGATGAAAGGAACTAGATTATTACTCATACTATTCATGTGCCTGAGTCTTTCGGTTAATGCACAAAGTGATTCGGTCAAAGGATGGTCAGGAGAAAGTAACTTTCTGATGACAGTTTACCGATTGGGTTCTTATGTAAAAGAACGCCCAACTTTCTTTTTAGAACAAAACTTTAATTACCGATTCCATGATCATTTTTCAGCTGGTGCTGGATTAGGAATCAATGCTTACCCTGGCTTACTCGGTTTTCCGGTTGGTGTGCATGGCAAGTATCATTTTGCTATTAAATCCATGAATTTCTCAGTGTTGCAATCCTATCACAGATACCTGAATTTAGGCGATCTGTTCTTCAAGAGTAATCGATACTTAGGTGAATTGGTTGGGCATGTTGAACTGAACAAAATAGAGTTGACTCCAAGAATCGGCTACAATTATTTGTTTGACAAATATGATGGGAGAAATCTAGGCTTCCTTTTGGGAATTGGAGTGTCTTACAAAATTGGTAACTAACATCATGTAATACTAAGTTCACTTCGCAGAAAAGAATTGAGTTGAAAATGGAAACTATCAGATTTTGATACTACAGCTGTCTAACCTCAGAAAATTATGCCCCCAAATTCATGCTTTGAGATGGTAGTTAACAGAATAGACCAATTCGAGTCAAATGACTTTGAAAATGTAATTTAGAGAACAGAAAAATAAAACGCGCTACAACAATATGTATAGTGCATAGCTACCTTGCGGGATAGTTAAGACACCATACATGGACGTTGTAGCACATAACTAAAATGACAAGTAACTTTATAGACACACTTCGCTATCGACTCAAAAAGGGTGATACCAAATGGGAAGAGAATATCTCTCTAATTACCACTGAATTTGGTCAAATACGAGTGCTCGACACTATGAGTCAAAAACCAGTTATTATAAACGTACCTGATGGACCTAATGTAATTGAACACCAACAAGAATTAATTACAAAATTATCTGAAAAGTTTAGGGTTATTTGTTTTGAATTTCCAGGTATTGGGTTTTCATATCCAAACTCAAAATATAATTATTCATTCCCTACTGCTTCTAAGTTAATTATTAATTTAATGGATATATTAAAAATTGAAAAGGCTACGCTTGCTTTTTCCTGTTCAAATGGATTTTATGCGATTAAGACAGCTGAATTATTCCCTCACAGGATTAATAGGTTGTTTCTTTCTCAAACACCTTCTATAGAAGCAATGAACAAATGGACTCAAAATGCAATTCCTAAAATTTTGAAACGACCATTTATTGGTCAAATTGCAAATATGTTTTCAGAAAAAAAGTTTGCAAAAATTTGGTATAAATATGCCCTGCCAAAAAATACAGACAAATCTGAATACCAGAAAAAAGCTCTAAGTGCTTTAAATAATGGAGGATGCTTTTGTTTATCTAGTTTAGTTCAAGGATTATCTAAAGAAATAAATTCAACACTTAAAGTTTTAGAAATTCCCGCAACACTTATATGGGGAAGTAAAGACTTTACTCATAAGGGTACAGATAAACAATCGATAATGCAACACCTTCCAAATTGTGAAATAATTGAATTCGATAATTGTGGACATTTCCCTGAATTAGAAGATACGGCTAGGTATGTAAGTATAATATATGAAAGAATGGAATAATAAATACGTGCTACAACAATGGCTATAATTAATACGGGGTTTGGTACTTAACCCAAAGTTTATAGTTTTTAATAAAGTCCGCCAAATCTTTTGATTTGGCTTTAAAACAAAAAAGATAAAACAAAATAAAAAGTTTTGGCTAAGTGCTTAATCGAAAGTTCACTACTTTTAATTCCCGTACTAACCATAGCCGAGCCGTCAAACTGTCTAATAACTCACCTAATTTTGTTAATTACTTGAAACAGTTTTCCTTGATAAAAAAGGGATGATTTTGTATTTTTAGATATGAAATACATCAAAGGAAATGACCGTCATCAAACCGCGCTTATTCCGTCT
>JBGCGA010000010.1:0-27523 GCA_045110285.1 Crocinitomicaceae bacterium
CGGATTTGTTTTGGATTCTGCGCTCATAGATGTGATTCCTAATTGAACGATATGGTCTCTAAAAACTTCACTCTCTCTGGTCGAAATGGATAGTTCTAAATCTTCATCTAGCAACCTAAATGCACAAATCAACTGCACCAAGTCATTATCCTTCATCTCAACTTTTGGCTCAAGTCCACCACTGAAGGGTCTTAATCTAGGAAAAGATATAGAGTATTTAGTTTTCCAATACTTCTTTTTTAAATACTGATGGTGCAGTGCAGTAAAAAAGCTATCTGCTCGCCAATCTTCTAGGCCAAATAGAGCCCCTAATCCAATTTTATGTACACCTGCTTTTCCAAGTCGATCAGGTGTTTCTAACCTATAATTAAAGTTAGATTTTTTGCCTTTAGGATGGTGTTTTTTGTACTCTGCCCTATGGTATGTTTCTTGATATACTAGCACCGCATAAAGTCCACTTTCTTTTAATATTTCGTATTCGTCTTGGTCTATCGGTTGCACTTCAATACTAATGTTTGAAAAGTGGGATTTAATTAGTCGAATGGCATTATTGATGTAGGGCACGCCTACGGTAGTATTTGCTTCTCCCGTTACTAGTAAGATATGGTCGTAACCTTTTTCTTTAAGGAATTGCACTTCTTTTAGTATTTCTGAATCAGATAAAGTACGACGAGGAATTTTGTTGGTGAAGCTAAATCCGCAATAGGTGCAAATATTTTGACATTCGTTACTCAAGTACATAGGGGCATACATTTGAATGGTATTCCCAAATCGTTTTTTGGTGGCTAGTCGACTCATTTGTGCCATCTCTTCTAAAAATGGTAGTGCTGCAGGCGATATTAGTGCTTTGAAATCTTCGAGGGTTCGTCTTTGTTTATTTAGGGCCTGTCTTACATCAAATTCCGTCTTATTGAATATGCTTTGCAGTGTTTTGTCCCAACTATATTCGTTGAATGTTTGGGTGAAAGTAGATTTATTTGAGTTCTTCATTCTTTTGGTTTCAGATATCTCGGGTTTCAGGTTTCGTATTTTTTAGTATTATTAAAAGTTCAATTTAAACTTATAAATCATTTTTCTAATTGCGATTGCCTCTTGAGTATATTTACGGTAATCTGTTTCATCAATATATTTTAAGTCTTTTGCTAAAATTAAGCAATACTCAACCTCCGATACAGAACCTGCAGAGAATTTTAAATATCTCCCCATTTCCTTGTCGGTTTCATAGCCAGATCCTTCTGCAATATTCATTGGAACTGAAGATGACGCTCTTCTGAGTTGAGAAGTCAAACCAAATTGTTCAGATTTTGGAAACGTTTTGGATATTTCATACATATTTAAGCAGAATTGATGACTTCTTTTCCAAATTATTAGATCTTTAAAATTTCTCATGCTATTCTGTTTAATGTTTTGTTTTATTCTGAAACCTGTGAACCCACAGAGCGCAGCTCGACACCTGACTACTGATTAAGAAAACTCGTTAACGGGCTACTCGCCTCTGCTTTATTCGAAACCACTGCCGCTAACTTCGCTTTGTGAGCCATTCTACCAGCTTCAACTGCCAACTTAAAAGCTTTGGCCATTTCTATTGGATTTTGAGAAACTGCTATCGCTGTATTCACTAGTACTGCATCAGCTCCTAATTCCATGGCGTAAGCTGCGTGAGATGGAGCACCAATTCCTGCGTCAACAATTACTGGAACATTGCTTTGGTCTATAATAATCTCTAAAAATTCTTGTGTTTTCAGTCCTTTGTTACTTCCTATTGGAGCGCCAAGTGGCATTACACATTGGACACCTACATCCTCTAACCGTTTGCATAGCACAGGGTCAGCATGAACGTAAGGCATTACGACAAATCCCTTTTTTACTAACTCTTCTGCTGCCACTAGAGTTTCAATTGGGTCAGGTAATAAATATTTTGGGTCGGGATGGATTTCAAGTTTTACCCAATTCGTATTTAACGCTTCTCGTGATAGCTCGGCTGCAAATACGGCCTCCTTGGCCGTTCTAACACCAGATGTGTTTGGTAGCAGATGAATATGTGGTGCTTTTAAATGACTGATAATGTCATCATCATGATTGTTAACATCAACACGTTTTAATGCTACTGTTATTAACTCACTCTCTGAAGCTAAAAGTGCCTCTTTCATTAATACAGAAGAACTAAATTTACCAGTACCTGTAAATAGGCGAGAAGTAAATGATTTGTCTCCTATTTGTAGTTGATCATTCATAAAGGTCAATTATTTTTTTAATTTCTTTTTCAGTTTTATTGGCAAATAGTCCAGATATAGCAACTCCATGCACACCTAACTCAAGTAGGTCGGGAATATTTGTTTCAGTTATTCCACCAATGGCGTAAATAGGCATTTCAATTTTCAAACTTTTTAATTTTATGATAATATCCTTGTAGCCAGCAATTCCAATAATTGGATCTAAATTGGACTTTGTTGAGGTGAAGGCAAAGGGGCCAAGACCAATATAATCTGCCCCTTCTCTATATAACTTCACACAATCATCTATTGTATTTGCTGTTCCTCCTACTAAAACGCTCGACAGTGTTTTTTTTAAATCAGCTAGATTGTCGTCATTCTTTCCAACATGGATCCCAGCATTCAAAATATTTTTTGCAATTTTTGAATAGTCGTTTATAACAAGTTTTGTATTATGCTTATCGCATACTTCTTTGGCAATTATTGCAGTTTTTTCGATTATTTTTGAGGGTAAGTTTTTTAATCTCAATTGCACTAATTTACAACCGGCTAAGCACACTTTTTCAATACCTTTTATATGCTCTTCGGGCGTGCGACCTTGCGAAATATAATATAGTTTTGGTAGTCTAGTCATAGTCAAAGTCATCAATTATATCTGAGTCAGTTTTCTCTTCCGTTTCAGGAACGAAGAATGACAAAATAAAAGAGAAACAAGCGATTGCAACTCCTATCACCAGTAATAGAGATGCCATTGGCCAATGCATAATTTTGAATGCTAATCCAATAATAAATAATGCAGAACCAATTGAAAAAACCAGAAACACTGTTTTATTAGTTTTTATGGGATCTTTCGTGTTAGTTTTTACCTCAATCCAACTTTTTAAGCCATAAATCACAAACCCACCTATGATTAGATGAAGCAGTTTTACTGGATTAAAAATGGTTGACCAGCCCATTATTTTGAAAAGATATATACTTAAAAGTAAGGCATTTCCCAAGTTCAAAATTTGTAATATTAGTTTTGGATTCTTCATGGTTTATGGGCGCCTATTAAGGTGTTGTTACTTGATAAGAATGCTTCGACATATCTTTTACTGCGTAAAATGCTCTTCTGAACGGGATAGTCTTTGGCTAAATTTGCAGCAATGGCAGATGCTAAAACACAGCCTGAGCCGTGTTTTTGTGCGAATTTTGCAGGCTTGGGTTTAAAAGTAATCACCTTATCCCTCATAAACAGGATATCAGTACCAATTGCTTTTTCATTATGTCCGCCCTTGAGTAATACTTTACAGTATTTGGACAATTTTTTCGCCCCCAATAATTGATCAACTTCGCCGCTCAATTTTGTTATTTCTTCGAAATTAGGAGTCAATAAATAAAGATATTTAATGACAGATTCAATGTTTAATAAGTCGTGCTTGAAGTCGAAACCAGCTGATGCAGATAAAACAGGATCCCAAATTATTTTAACATTAGGATTCGCCCTAACACACGATTTAATCAGCCTGTTAAGAGATTTTATATTTTTTACTAAACCAATTTTTACAAACTTGAATTGATAGGTTTTGAGCAGTAGATCTAACTGGGCATTTACAATGGACTCGTCTATCCAATTAGGAGCAAGAAAAGCATTTTCGGATTGAACTGTATTTGCAGTTTGAACGGCCATTCCAACACATCTATTTTGTTCAAACGTTTTGATGTCTGCCAGTATTCCTGCTCCTCCTGACGGATCAAATCCTGCTATAGTTAATATGTTAGGTCGTTTTTTAATTGTTTGGTAGTATAAAATAGTTAGTATTTGCGTTATTGCCCGATTAATGCTTGTTGTTTCTGTTTCTGCCAGTATCCTCCAAGTACGGCATATCCTGCAAAGCCTAGTTGTTTTAGTTCTTCTTTTTTATCTTCTGTAATTCCACCTAAGGCTATTACTTTTTTATTTGAATTTTTTAGAAAAGAACTTAGTGCATTACGGTCTACAAAGTTTGATTTGTAATCTGGTTTCGAAATACTGTCAAAAATTGGACTTAGTGTGAAGTAGTCAACTCCAAAATTAACGTTTGTGATATCAGCAAAGCTATGTGCTGCATAACTGACAATGGTTGGTTGCCGATTATTAACGTAGATTTTATTGTTTTTAAGCAGTAGTGGTTCAATAAAGCACTTATCAGATTCTTCTTCGGTCCGCAATTCTTTCAGTCCTTTTTTGTTTAAGTGAATACCACCCAAATTCAATTTATTTACTAGCTGGTAATTATTGTGAATGACTATTTTATGATGGTGTATATCATCTAATTGTTCAATATAATTTTGCATTTGAATTTCTTCAAATTCTGGCTTTCGGAAGTGGAAATAATCAATGTCTGAACCTAACAATTTGTTTACCAACGCAATTTCGTTTGGTAGTTCTGTTGGATAAGAAACGACTATTTTGATCATAGCATTAGTGCATATTTCAGCTTGTTGGCTTAGGGATTGAAATGGTATCCTTTATTGTATTCTGCCCTTGAAGGTAGAATACAATATAGATTTAATGTAAAGCCCGACCCTGGCTGAGGCACGAACGCCAGGGTAAGCCCCAAATATTATAAATAAATTTCGCTGCCCTTTTCTTTAAATTCAGCTGATTTTTCTTTCATTCCCTCTTCTAGTGCTTTTTGTTCGTCAAGTTCTTTTTGCGAAGCATAATCTCTTACTTCCTGCGAAATTTTCATAGAGCAGAAATGTGGTCCACACATTGAACAGAAGTGGGCAATTTTAGCACCTTCAGCTGGTAGTGTTTCATCATGATATTCTCTAGCCAATTCAGGATCGAGTGAAAGGTTGAATTGATCTTCCCAACGGAATTCAAATCTTGCTTTACTTAAAGCATCATCTCTGTGTTGCGCGCCAGGATGTCCTTTTGCAAGGTCAGCTGCATGTGCTGCTAATTTGTATGTAATTACACCTGTTCTTACATCTTCTTTATTTGGAAGACCTAAGTGTTCTTTTGGTGTCACATAGCAAAGCATTGCTGTACCATACCAGCCAATCATGGCTGCCCCAATTCCTGAGGTAATGTGATCGTAACCTGGTGCAATATCAGTGGTTAAGGGTCCTAAGGTGTAAAAAGGAGCTTCTCCACAAACATCTAATTGCTTTTCCATATTTTCTTTAATCATGTGCATTGGCACGTGACCTGGCCCTTCAATAAATGTTTGAACTTCGTGTTTCCATGCAATTTTTGTTAACTCGCCTAGTGTTTCTAATTCAGCAAATTGCGCTTCATCATTTGCATCAGCAATACAACCCGGACGTAAGCCATCACCCAATGAAAAGGCAACATCATAAGCTTTCATTATTTCACAAATATCTTCGAAGTGGGTATAAAGGAAGCTTTCTTTATGATGCGCTAAACACCACTTTGCCATAATTGACCCTCCTCTAGAAACTATTCCTGTAATTCTTTTTGCAGTCATAGGTACATATGCCAATCGTACTCCGGCATGAATTGTAAAATAATCTACGCCTTGCTCCGCTTGTTCTATTAACGTGTCGCGGAAAATTTCCCATGTTAAATCTTCGGCTTTACCATTTACTTTTTCAAGTGCTTGATAAATTGGAACTGTGCCAATTGGAACGGGTGAATTTCTTACAATCCATTCTCTTGTTTCGTGAATATTATTTCCTGTTGAAAGGTCCATTATATTATCAGCTCCCCAACGACAAGCCCAAACTGCTTTTTCAACTTCTTCTTCAATACTTGAAGTGGTTGCAGAATTACCAATATTTGCATTAATTTTCACTAAAAAATTTCTACCAATAATCATTGGTTCAGCCTCAGGGTGGTTGATATTTGAGGGAATAACGGCCCTTCCTCGTGCAACTTCCTCTCTTACGAATTCAGGTGTAATGGTATCTGGTATGCTTGCGCCAAAACTTTCTCCTGGGTGTTGCGCCGTTAAACGAATCGCATCAAGTATTTTTTGATTTTCTCGGATTGCTATGTACTCCATTTCTGGTGTAATAATTCCTTTTTTTGCGTAGTGCATTTGAGAAACATTTTGTCCTTTTTTTGCTCGCTTTGGTTTGCGGATATGCGCGAATCTTAAATGGTCTAAACTTTTGTCTGCCATTCTTTCTTTGCAGTATACCGAACTCGACTCTTGCAGTTCTTCTACATCTCCTCGGTCCATAATCCATTCTTCTCTTATTCGCTCAATGCCTTTATGAACATCAATAGTTTTGTTCGGATCGGTATAAGGCCCACTTGTATCGTAAGTAATTACGGACTGGTTTTTAGATCTCTTTTGCGTCATTGAATCAACAGTATCTGTTAGTTCAATTTCGCGCATGGCCACTTTCACATTTTTGTGAATATTACCTTCGACATAAATTTTAGTAGATTTTGGAAATGGTTTTGTTGTAATTGTTCCTTGGCCTGGTGCGGTGTCTTTTTGTTTCATAATTATTAAAATAAGTCTTTAGCTGTTGGTGGTCAGCTAATAGTAGTTAGTATTTGTTTTCTTCAATATTTGCTAAAGGCTAATAGCCAAAAGTTAAATGCTAATTCTACCCTCCTTGAGTAGCTGTAATTATTAGTACTTTATCGTTGTCTTCTAATGTTTTATTTGGCCAATTTGCTTGCGGAATTACTTGTTCGTTCAGAGCTATTGCTGTTCCATTAGAATTTGGCAAAATTTCGGCTAACAAAGCAGCCAAAGTGGTATTGCTTTTAACGTTTTGAAGACTATTATTAACTGAAATTTCAATCATTTCCTAAGTATTTTCGCTATTACTTTGGAAGTGTCAATTGCCCAGAAATGGCGCATTTAAAAGTGACGCTAACTTTTCCCTACGGCTGAATAACTAGCATCAGGTTCAAAGGGTATGTCTCAGTTTGTAAAAATACAAACACCCCCAAAGTGCATTACAAATATAGTGAAATGAAATGATGTTATTTCGCACAAGGCAATTTTTCTTTTGTTGAAACTTGATCATAGTGCAACCGCCTTTTGGTATTTCACGTTATATTTTTGTATTATTGACTTTTAATTATTACCAATAATGAAACTGGTTAACGGAATTTTTACTTTGTGTCTGCTTTTTACGTCTTACTTGAGCATCTCTCAATGCGCTATTAACTTAGGAAATGACACTACAATTTGTCCTCCAGACTTAATTATTCTTGATGCTGGGGCAGGTTTTTCTAATTATTTATGGCAGGATGGGTCCGTGAATCAAACTTTGGTTGCTTTTGCACCAGGAACCTATTGGTGTCAGGCAAGTGATGTAAACCCTACATCTAATCTAATAGTAAATGGTGATTTTGAAAGTGGCAATGCAAATTTCACTACTGATTATAGTGTTGGAACAGGTGGTACTTGGGGACCGGTTTCGCTTATTGAAACTTATTTTATTACCAACAATTCAAATACAGCGCATAGTAATTTTCCGGTTTGTAGCGATAATACATCAGGAACTGGAAATATGATGGTTATAAATGGATCAACTACTGCTAACCAAAATATATGGTGTCAAACAGTAACTGTAACACCAAATACAAGTTATATTTTATCTGCCTGGTTTCAAATTTATGGAGCCAACCCGCCCGACATAAGTTATACTATTAATGGAACACAAGTGGGTGCTAATTTTACAAGCACAATTACTGGTTGTACTTGGCAAAACCATACCGTTACTTGGAATTCAGGCACTAGTAATACTGCTGATATTTGTTTTGTTAATAATGAATTGGCAGGGTCCGGGAATGATTTTTCGATTGATGATATTGCTTTTGGTCCTGTATGTGTAGCTACTGATACAATTGTTATAACGGGAGGAGGAGTACAAGCTACAGTCGATAATATTGTAGATGCAAGTTGTGAAAACGCAGCTGATGGATCTGCAACAGTATCGGGAGTTACCAGTACTGGAGCTGGACCTTACACAATTACTTGGACTGATGATATGGGTAATGTGCATTTTACAGGACCAATTACCCCAGGTGGAACAAATACACAGAGCAATTTGACACAAGGACAATGGACGGTTACAATTTCTGATGGCAACGGTTGTGACTGGGAGCAAATATTTATGATTGGATCGGGCTCAGTTAATTTTACCACATTACCAAATGACCCGCAATGTGCTCTAACTCCAACGGGTTCAATTGTTGTTAATACAATGGGAACTGGTAATTTTACTTTTGTGATTACCGATACAAGTGGTGCGCAAGTGAATACTACTGGATCAAATGCAGCTAATAATTTATTTGCGGGTAGCTATATTGTTACTTATTCTGATGACAACGGTTGTGTGATTTCTGATAACGTGACCTTGATTGATCCGCCTTTAATCACCCCTACAATTTCGGTTACTAACCCACTTTGTTTTGGTGATACCGAGGGTTCTGTTAATGTTAGCAATATCATTAACTTTCAAGGCAGTATTGATTCTATAAATTACATTTGGACACCAAATACTACAGGTGTTAACGGCTTAAATCAGACATCATTAACAGGACTGGTAGCAGGAACATATACTTTGGAAGTCATTGATCAAGCTGGATGTGTTAATGATGTTATATTTTCAATTGTAAATCCACAACCATTAAAAGGACAAATTACTACAGTTTTACCAACTATGTGCCGAACGGCGAGTTTTCAAAGTGGTAACGGATTAGTAGCCGCCCAGTCTCATCCCGATTCTTCAGGAACTGGTTCAACTACATATGGTTGGCTTCATTTAGGCACTGGTCAAAACGCAAATACATCTACTTTTGTTGTGCGTTCGCCAGGCCTTCTAGAGTTAACAATTACAGATGCAAATGGCTGTATTTATAAGGACACCGTTCAAGTAGATTCTATTAGTCCAATTGCTGATTTTGAAATCACATCTCCACAATTTTATGACCCCAATATTTATGAAGGAACTGAAGAGGTAAAGATTAAGATTACCAATTTGTCTGAAAATTTTGCTCAAGCAAATAATCCTAATTCTGATACAATTTTCCAATGGAATTTATACACTAATCAGGAACCATCAAGTAATCAAAATTGGTTTTTCACTTATGACTTAGATGAAAAAGTAGATACGGTATATAATGGTGAAAAAGTATATGAAGTTTGTTTAATTGCCAAAAACTATAATGATTGCAAGGATACAATGTGCACAGACGTTAGAGTATTTGCACTAACTGAAACTATACTTGCGCCAAATGTGTTTACGCCTGGTGGTTTTCCAAATAATACATTCTTTTTCCCAGGTTTAGATGAGGGCATTGCTGACTTTACTTGTATGGTCTTTAATAGGTATGGGGTAAAAGTGTTTGAATTTGTTGATGCAGTGGATGAGTGGGACGGGAATCACTTTAAATCTGGAAAACCATGTGCTGATGGTGTTTATTTTTATACTTATTCAGCTACAGCTACAAACGGGACAGAATTTGTTGGTGAGGGTCAAATTCATTTGATGAGAGCTAAATAAACAATCCTATTTTAATTAAGTTAATTGGTAGAATTTAAACTCTTCTCATTTTCCCGTATATTTGAGTCAATCCTTTTATTTTAAATATGTCAAAGAGAAAAGTTAGCATTGTTCCACCAGAAAAGTTTGAAAACTTAAAGTTAGGAAAGCCTAAAAGTAAGGCTGTTGGATTAAAGGCGATACAATCATCTTTCGAGCATATTGCTGAAGAAATGGGTTATATAAAAGGCTTAAAAGTCCTGAGTAAAATGAATCAAAAACATGGTTTTGATTGCCCAGGTTGTGCGTGGCCTGATCCAGATGGACACAGATCTAAATTGGGAGAATACTGCGAAAATGGTGCAAAGGCCATAGCAGAGGAGGCCACTAGTAAAAGAGTGGACCCTGCCTTTTTTAAGAAACATAGCGTTGAATATTTAAGTCAGCAAACGGATTATTGGATTGGGAAATCAGGTAGATTAACGGATCCAATGTATTTACCTGCCGGAAAATCCCATTATGAACCAATTTCCTGGGAAGATGCTTTTGCAAAAATTGGCGCAAAATTAAAGAGTTTGGCGAATCCTCACGAAGCGGTTTTTTATACCTCTGGCAGAACCAGCAACGAAGCGGCATACATGTATCAATTATTGGTTCGAATGTATGGCACTAATAATTTACCAGATTGTTCAAATATGTGCCACGAATCGAGTGGGGCAGGTTTGAGTGCCACAGTGGGAATTGGAAAAGGATCCGTCACCCTTGAAGATTTATACGAAGCTGAGATGATTGTTGTAATGGGACAAAACCCAGGAACCAATCATCCGAGAATGCTAGCGGCTTTGGCTAAATGTAAAAAAAATGGGGGGACAATTGTAGGAGTAAATCCTATTAATGAATCAGGAACGCAAAATTTTACAGATCCGCAAAGCCCAATTGATGTTTTAAAGGGAGGAACTGATTTACAAGATTTGTTTTTACAAGTTAAAATTAATGGTGATGTGGCTTTATTAAAGGCTGCTATGGTGCTAATGTTAGAGGCTGAGGAAAAAGTACCTGGCACTGTCTTCGATCATGATTTTATAGAGGAATACTGTTTAGATTACGACGAATTTATTGCGCATTTAAAAACAATAGATTATCAAACTGCGGTAAAGCAATCTGGCTTATCGGACGCAGATGTGAAAACGTTTGCCAGTTTATTAATTAGAAAGAAAAAAATTATTATTTGCTGGGCCATGGGAATTACTCAGCAAAAAAACGGTGTAGGGAATGTACAAGAAATTGTAAACCTATTACTTTTAAAAGGTAGCATTGGTAAGCCAGGCGCAGGAACCTGTCCTGTTCGTGGGCACAGCAATGTGCAAGGCGATAGAACCATGGGGATATGGGAAAAGCCACCAGCTTCATTTTTAGATGCACTCGATCAAAGGTTTCAATTCACTAGCCCACGCGAACATGGTTATGATGTGGTGGATGCAATTAAGGCCATGAACGAAGACAAAGTAAAAGTGTTTATTGGAATGGGCGGTAATTTTGTGTCTGCCACACCTGATAGTCAGCTAACAGGGGAAGCCATGCAAAAAGTAGATTTAACAGTACAAATTTCCACCAAATTGAACCGTTCGCATTTGGTAACAGGTGGTGAAGCGATTATATTGCCATGTATATCTAGGTCTGAGACAGATATGCAAAGTTCGGGACAACAATTTGTAACGGTTGAAAACTCAATGGGTGTTGTGCATTCTAGTAAAGGTACATTTAATCCACCGTCAAAAAATGTACTAAGTGAACCAGCCATTGTTGGTGGACTAGCGGAGGCACTATTTGAAGATAAACAATTATGGCAAAAAATGGTGGGCAATTATGATGTGGTAAGAGACCATATTGAAGCAACTATTTCAGGGTTTGATAATTATAATGAGCGGGTTAAGAACCCTGCAGGTTTTTATTTACCTAATGGATCAAGAGCAAGGGCATTTACAACAGCGAGTGGCAAAGCACATTTTAGTGTCAATCCAATTCCTGAAAATAAGTTGGACGACAACCACTTTATCTTGATGACCGTTCGAACCCATGACCAGTACAACACTACCATTTACGGAATGGACGATAGATATAGAGGAATTTATAATGAAAGACGGGTGATTCTAATGCATCCAGATGATATTGCTAAGCAAGGTTTAGCTGGAGGAGATGTCGTTAACCTAACCAGTCATTTTAAAGGGGAAACTAGGAAAGCTAATAATTTTAAAGTGGTTTCCTATCAAATAGCTAAAGGCTGTATTGGCTCGTATTTTCCAGAAACGAATGTGCTGGTGCCAATTGACAGTGTAGCTGAAAAAAGCAATACACCGGTTTCTAAATTTATTGATGTGACTTTGGAGAAGGTGGGGTAGATTTTACTTTTTTGGATGCTTACGTCCACCCTTATTGCCGAGTGCTTTTTGCACTGTTTTTTCAATAAATTCTTGGTAATAAACCTGTTGTTCCTTATCCAATATGCCCCTCACGTCTTTAAAGTGATCATAAGTAATATTGATTTTTTTCACCTCTAAATCTGAGTAGAATGTTAAGTCGCCAGCATTTGGGCTATTAGGTAAATCATACAACGATTTAAAATGTTTTGTCAGCAATTCTGCCTGCTCCTTATTTATTTCCACCATTGATTGATGATGTGCTTCGGCTAAACTTTTAAACTCATCTGCTTGCGATTCATTCAAATTCAACATTTTTATGGCCTTTAAATGGCCTGGCTGGTGGTGTCTTTTTTTGTTGAGCACGAAAAAAGTGACTAAACCAATATTGAGTACCAAAAGTACAATGGCTGCTATTTTGTAAAACTGTTTAGTTTTCATATTTATAAAGTGTAAAATCTGTAACAAGTGTTTCTGTGCTGCTGCTTTCAGTTGTATTAATAGACTGGCTTAGCGCATAAATATTAGCTGAGATCAAAATGAGTACTGATGCCGCAATCCACTTTAGCCTTTGCATTGGAATAATTTTGGCATCAAAAATAGAAGCTTCAATTTTGTTGAACAAAGCTGGTGAAGGTTGTGCCTTTTGAATACCTTCCAGTGGTTTTAGTAATCGTTGATCTATTTCTTTATTTTTCATAATGCTTCTTATTGGTTAGACAACTAGTGCTTTCGTTTTCCTTTGGTTGGTAAGTAAAAATTGATGTTATTTTTCAATTTTGTTTTCCCTCGCTGCAGTAGTGACTCTACAGCCTTCACAGTTGTTTCCATAATGGTTGCTACTTCTTGCTGAGGTAATCCTTCAATATACACTAGTATAAATGCTGTTTTTTGATTGGGGGCTAAATCATCAATTTGTTTAAACAATTCAGAGGCTTCCTCTTTATGCTCTAGTATCACTCCCGGATGATTAAAATCAGCGGGTTGTTTGGTCAGCAGTCCTAAACTCATCAATTGGTTACGCTTCCGTTTTTTTATAAAATTGAGCGCCGTATTGGCTGTAATTCTATAAATCCATGTGCCTAATTTAGCATCTTGTTTAAACCCATCTATTTTATGGTAAACCGTCATAAAAACGTCTTGTGTCACCTCTTCTGCGTCTGTTATATTTTGCAAATAGGACAAGGCAATATTGTATATTTTGACACTAAACTGGGCATACAACTCCTTAAAGGCCTTTTGGTCTTTACTAATAATGGCTTGTATCAGGTCTTGTTCAGTAATTGGAAAGTGTTTTCGCTAATTTACTGAATTATCAATTGCTTGGTCTGGTTCCCAGCCTTAATGATGTACAGTCCAGATGCTAAATGTGAACAGTCAAATTGAAATTGATCAGCCATTGTAAATTCAGCTATTTTCCTACCATCTAAATTATAAATGCTAACTGCTTCGGTCTTGCCGTTGGTATTGCTTATTTCTATGTTAACAATTGAATTTGTAGGATTTGGGTAAACCTTCAATTTTCTAGAATTTAGTTCAGATTCTGGAACACTTGTCACATCAATATTCTCGCCATTGAATGTGGCATACATTTCTTGAAAGTTACCAGTGCCATTCGGAAAACGGGCGAAGGTTCTGTCTTCATTTTGGTCTGAAAAGCTAATTTGATCTAACAATAGTCCTGAGTTATCACTTAAAAATATCGTTTCACCGCCTGATGATAATTTGAAATCGGCATGCAATCCCGTTTGTGTCAAATCTCTGTCGCACCAAACAATCAAATATCCATTTGCGGCAATAGAACTGCCTGCAGGAAATTCCCAAAGTAAAATATCCGACACATCATCTGATAAATAGTAACCACTTAAGTCAATACTTGAACTGGTATTATTATATAATTCAATCCAATCATCATTTTCACCATCTTGATCTGTGACCGTTGAATTATTATCAGCCTGAAATTCATTAATGACCAAGTCTCCTGCTGGAGGTGCAAATGATTCTAAAATATGGTATTCATATTCTGCTCTTTCTGGAGAGAACTTACCAATGTCAGAATTTTCAGCATAAATATAATACTGTACAGTTAAATCTGTCATAGTCAAATCGGCACCATAAACGCCATCTCCTGCTGCACCGTCGTTATGAGCGCCATCATCATACATGAGTTCGCGCGTAAACGGCGCATAAAAATTAGTTCTATGGCCAATGTAAACTGTATTTTCATCTGTAATGGTGGCGTTAATGGTCACAACATCATTAATGTTTGGCGCAGCGTTGCTAGGCAGAACATTGGTAATGGTTGGCTCTGTTGCCGTAAAGTCTGCTTGTGCTAAAAGGTATGAACTTCTGGCATTCATTAAATTAGTAATTCCTGGATAAGAAGATCCTCCACCTGGGCCGCCGCCTCCACCTGAAACATCACTATTTATATTTGAAGTGAAATTAGCATTGGTAAAGAACTTATTATTGTCTGCTTGTACAGAATTTGTAATGAGCGTTTGCAAAGTTTGAGCTGTTGTGGCGTAAGATCCATTATCAAAATTTTCTAGCAATATGGTTTTGATATGTGCAAGGTACATGCGTTTGTACATTGGGTTAGCCAAAAGTTGTTGAATAAGTGGGAAATCGGCATCATTTTCATGCAATAAATGACTCATTTGAGACTTTGCAGTTGTTCCATTCAAATTACCAGAACCTGTCATGCTAAATACCCCAAACGATTCATTTAAATCCCAAATGATGGGAATGAACTGATCAAAATCGTTTTCGTACAGGTAATAGTTTTGTTTGAAAGCACCTATATAGCTGTCTAAATTTACCAGTACATTATTTAAGGCCAACATCCAAATGGCTCTGTCTACGTCTAATATCGATTCTATTTCAGTGACATTATTATTAAGCGTATCAGTCAGTGCAATTAGCTTATTCCATCCAAAATCGGACTTAATTTCATAAGCATCTTCATAATTGGCACTGTCTGCTCCTTGGTATGATAAGTTTGGAAAATCAGAAGCCTGAGGGCCTGCACCTGCAGGTGGATTACATTTCACGAAAGTATTGTTTTTTGAACCAAAACGGTCGTCTACAAATGTTTTTGAAATGGCTTCACTATTGGAATATAACCCAATGAGGTTTCCATTCACCGTTACATTAGCGTAGTTAGATTTTGGTGCCACCATGTATTGCCGAGTAATTTGATAGGATAAAACCTCTCTTAAAAATGACGGATCTTTGGCGACATTACTTAATTTAATGTCTTTATAACCTTGGTAATCTTGATCCTTATAAGTGTCCAGTTCTATGTGAAAAGGATTTTTAACTTGGTTGGCGTTATAAGTACTATTCCCTTTGTATTTTACACCCACACTGTCGAAAACAGTACCGTTAATAGTCACTGAAGTGGCCATGATATAATCCTCATTTCCAGCTTTTTCAGCATCTAAGAGGGCATCCCAGTTACTTTGTGCAAACACAATGTCAATGGTTTGAATGGTGGTGAGGTCATAAAAATTTTGTGCTATTCCATTAATGCCAAGAGACATTGACACAGTGAATAGTAGGTAAAATGGTAATTTCATAAAGTTTAAAGCTAGTTTTTAATGTTTGACAATTCTAATTTATTTATCCTTTGGTTTCATTGGAATTATTTTTTTCTGTTTTGTTTGCCATCCATGCGGACCTTATTTTAAAAATTCAGGTAACTTTAGATTTATCATTTTAGAAACTATTAATGAAAGAAATTGTAGGTTTTTACAGGGCTGTGTTTGAGCAGGAATTAAGTCAAGCTAAACAACTTCATTTTTATAGTTCTAAAATAGTAAAAAGAATATTTATTGCTGGTAAAGAGGAGCTGATTAATGAAGAACATCCACTTATTCCAATATCAGAATCTAAGGCATTACCGCTAGCGAAAGAAATGGCAATTAGTGGCACTTCCACCGAACTCAAGTATTATAGTATGGCTAGATTGTCGCGTTTTACTTCGTTTAATAAATATGATGTGACCCGCGCCTATCCCTTATTAGTTTTTGATGCTGAGATGATTGAAAAGGAGGGTGAGTTTTATATTCAGGTTGACTTAACATCAAGAAAAATTCTTAAGAATAATTTTTCTTCTGGCGTGAAATCAAAAATGAATTTCACTCGGTTAGAAAGCATTAAGGAATCTGACTTTCAATTCATGAGTCAGTTATCAAATGAATTGCAAAACGCGGGTGCAGTGTATGCTGATGACTTAAGATTATTTCCTGACCTGTGGTCTAGTAGAAAGCTACAAGCTAGAATGAAAACATTGGCTGTTAATGATGACGCTTATGTACCTTGTGCAGCATTATGTTTGGTTGAAAAAGAAAAGTACGCCTACAGTACATTGGATGAATTAAAGCTAATTGAACAAGGTGATTCATTTTCGGCGGCATTGTCAACAGTTTTTAAGAAAAGGGTAAATACTGATTCGTCAGAAAAAGGAATTGTTTGCGAAGAGTTGAATTTTTGGCAACAGCAGGCGATCGACAATAGTAATCAAAAGACGGTAAGCGTTATTTCCGGGCCTCCAGGTACTGGAAAATCATATACCATAGCAAACATTGCTGCTGAAAAAGTGAGCAAGGGCCAAAGTGTTTTAATTTCTTCTAAAAATGGAGAAGCTTTGGAAGTGATTGAAAATAAAATTAAAAATGATTTGCAGCTGGAAAATTTGGCGGTGAATCCAAGTAAAAATAAAAACCTAGCAAGTTTAAAAGACTATTTAAAATTCATTCTAGGTCGGTCTTATAAGAAGTCTGAAATTTTACCTTTTGACGTCAATACAGATAAAAGAAATATTAGTAAAAATATTGAGCATACAGCTTTGCTCGAAAAAGAAATGGCAACCGTTTTTGAAGGAGAGAAAGCAATTCTAAGAAATGTAGAAACCAATAAATTGACTAAGCATGCTTCTGTCGATTTTAAAAATCGAATTATTCAGGCTAGAGGAATAAAAACCATTCCGTTATGGAAACAATTAGCTGAATATTATGGCAATATAGAGCGGAATAAGTCATTTGCAAAAGGAATCCTCCAACGGCATTCAATTTTTAAAATGGAAGAAAATATTCGTTTGCACAGAGCTGACTTAAGACTCTACTATGATTTTTTGAGAGCTAGGGATTCAGATCGAAAAAATGATTTATACAGTCGCCTCAATCATCAAACAATTATTAGCACTTTTCCCGTTTGGTTGGTGAAGGCTTCTGAAATTGCGAGTGTTATTCCAAACGAGAAAGAACTGTTTGATTATTTAATTATTGATGAAGCATCTCAGTGCGATATTCCCTCCATCATTCCTTTGCTTCAACGCGCAAAAAAGTGCATTGTAGTTGGAGACCAAAATCAACTAGGACACATTTCATTTTTATCAAAATCGTTAGAGGTTGCGCTTAGAGAAAATGTTTTATCGGCTGATAGACATCTGTGTCAGCACCGCGACAATTCATTCTTATCCTTGGTTCAAAATTCAATTGACCCTGCTGATGTGTCCTATCTTTCAGAACATTTCAGAAGCAAGCACGCTATTATAGAGTTTTCTAATAAAGAAATTTACAATAATCAGCTTGATATTTTAACCAAAAGACCTGTTAAAGACGACCATGCAGTTGAATTTATTAAAAGTAAAGGAGCAAACAATAAGAGCGTTAACCTAATTGAAATTGAACAAATTACCAATAAAATAGCTGATATTATTCTCAAAGAAAAATCTTTTTCAGAAGAACTGAAAACGACTATTGGGGTACTGTCTCCTTTCAGAAACCAAGTTGACGGTTTATTTATTGCAGTTAAAAAACGTTTTACCCTAAAACAAATTCAAGCGCACAAATTGATGGTTGGAACTGCTTTTTCTTTTCAAGGCAATGAGCGGGATTTAATGATGTTATCGCTGGTTGTAGATGATAAATCTTCCAGTGGTAGTTTTAATTATGTGAATAGAAAAGATGTGTTTAATGTTTCAGTGACTCGGGCAAGAAACAAGCAACTGGTTTACTACTCATTCGATCCTATGAATCTAAAATTTGAGAGCACACTTCAGTTGTTTTTCAGTTTTTATGAGCAGTATACAACGCATTCAAAAGCTACTTTTAATAAAGACAAGTTCTGTAAAGAAATTCAAAATTATATTGCTGGCTTTGGATTTGAAACATGGCAGCAATTCGAAATTTCAGGCGTGAGTATTGATGTATTAGCTGTAAAAGACGGACAGTATATAGCCATTGATTTAGTTGGTTTCCCTGGAGATGTAGGTGATTTTTATGAATTAGAACGCTACAAAATGCTTGAAAGAGGTAAAATTAAATTGTTTCCATTACCCTATGCTTATTGGCTATATGATAAAAGCTTTTGCTTAAGATCTATTGAAAAACTTTGTTTGGCTATTTAAAACTAATCCACCTTCGGCTCAACCCAATCGCCATATTCTTTAATTAATTCCACAAGCTCATTAACGGCTTCTTCTTCCGTTACGTTCTTCTTAACAACCGTACGTTCTTTGTAAAGGTTTATTTTACCTTTTCCAACCCCAACATAACCATAGTCAGCATCCGCCATTTCGCCTGGGCCATTTACAATGCAACCCATAATTCCAATTTTTAAGCCTTTTAAATGGTTGGTTCTATTTCTGATTTTCGCGGTCGTAATTTGTAAATCAAATAATGTTCGTCCGCATGATGGACAGGAGATATAATCTGTTTTAGAGATACGGGTTCTAGTAGCTTGCAGTATACCAAAGGCAGTACTTGTGTTCAGTTGTAGCGTTGAGCAGTTTTCAGTGTGTAACCAAACGCCGTCGCTCATGCCATCAATCAGTAAGGCGCCAAAGTCGGTTGAAGCGTATAATTGAAAAGATTCATCATCAATATTGGCGTATGTTTTGTATGGAATAACAGGATTTGAGATGCCTAAATGCATCATTTCAATGAAAAAACGGCGTTGTTCAGCCATTCTATGCAAATTATTCGAACTTAATACTAAAACAATGGTTTCGTCTTTTAGCGTATTTTGGTAAGTAGTTAAAGCTTTAATGTCATGCGCATCAATTTTTACAAAATTTAATTTGCTAGATTTTTGATGTGCATTTTTAAACTCACCTATTGATTTAAAAAGTGGATAAACTTGGTTTTTTTCTACCCAATTTTCAAACTCAACAATGACTGACAATGTTCCTGGTAATTCAAAAAGAGGCGCTGCATTGCAAAATAAATAATCTACGGCTTGCTCTTTAATATTCCATTTGTCATCTGCAATATTATAAGTGTACCCGCATGCAAATAAATTAGCTTGTTTTAAGGCATCAATATGCGACAAATCAGAAACCACAACTGGCGCATTTTTACCACCAATATTGATGACGCTATTCGTTACCCGTTTGTTGTGCTGATATGGATTATATGGTAATTCAAAATCAAAGGGAGAAATAGCTTCATGATTGTCTCGCTTATCATAACGTTCCGCCAATTTTTTAGCCACCGGAATTTCAAATTCAGGCTCTTCGGTTAAGGACACTCTTATGGTATCGCCTAAGCCATCTTCCAACAAAGTGCCAATTCCAACAGCCGATTTAATTCTACCATCTTCGCCTTCGCCAGCTTCGGTTACTCCTAAATGTAGCGGGTAAATTCTACCACGTTGCATCATTTCAGCCATTAACATTCTATAGGCTTGTACCATTATTAATGGGTTGGACGACTTCATGGAAACTACTAAATTATAGTATTCATTGTCTTCGCAAATTTGAATAAATTCAATTGCTGAAGCTACCATTCCATTGGCTGTATCTCCGTAGCGAGACGTAATTCTATCAGATAAAGAACCATGGTTAGTTCCAATCCGCATAGCACGACCGTTTTCTTTGCAAAGCAAAACTAAGGGCGTAAATTTTTCACGAATTCTCACCAATTCTTGTTGGTATGAGTCGTCTGTATATTCTATTTCTTCAAACTTCTTTTTGTCGGCGTAATTGCCTGGATTCACCCTAATTTTTTCAATATGCTCAGCAGCTACTTCTGCTGCATTTGGTGTAAAATGTATGTCCGCTACAATAGGAGTATAATAACCTTTGGCATCTAAAGCTGCACGAATATTTTTTAAGTTTTCGGCTTCCTTTTTTGAAGGAGCAGTATATCTTACCAACTCACATCCTGCATCAATCATCCTGATAGCTTGTTCTACTGATTCTTCGGTGTCCATTGTGTCGGTAGTGGTCATAGATTGAACTCGAATGGGGTTATCGCCTCCAAATTCAATATTGCCTACTTTAACTGGACTGGTTTTTATTCGCGAAAATTGTACTAAACTATTGCAGTATGATGTGTTTTTTTCCATTGTGGGTTAAATTTAAGTAGAAAAACGCTCTATTTTGTTACTTTAAAGCCTTAATTTCTTCTAAAATAATGCGGTTATTATTTAATCGTGGAACTTTATGTTGCCCCCCTAACTTTCCTTTAGATTTTAACCATTTATCGAAAGTACTTTGGGGTACTATGCGAACGTGAGGGGCTTCTAGCGACATATTATTTTGTCGTTTGGCTTCATAGTCGGAGTTTAAGCTCTTTAAAGAATCATCTAACGTTTCAATAAAAGTGACCATATCTGAAGGCTCTTCATTAAATTCAATTAACCATTCGTGTGCACCTTTTTTGTCTGCTTCCATATAAATGGGCGCGGCCGTATAATCTTTTACTTGTGCACCAGTTTGTTTGCAGGCCTTTGCTATCGCTTTTTCGGCATTTTCTACAATTAATTCTTCGCCAAAGGCATTAATAAAACTATTGGTTCTGCCTGTTACTAAAAACCGATATGGTAGGAGTGAAGTAAACTTAACTGTATCGCCAACTATGTATCGCCACAAACCGCCATTAGTCGAAATAACCAAGGCATAGTTTACGCCAAGCTCCACATCATTTAATGGAATTGCTTCCGTTGAATGGATGCCATTGTAGTGCGTCATTGGGATAAATTCATAGAAAATACCGTAATCAAGCATCAATAATAGATCAGATTTTGATAAATTATCTTGTATTCCAAAAAAGCCTTCCGAAGCGTTGTAAGTTTCCAAATAGTGCATATCATCAAAAGGGATTAGCTTTTTAAATTCAGCTTTATAGGGTTCAAAACTAACGCCTCCATGACTAAATAATTCCAGGTTTGGCCACACTTCTCTCAAATGTTTTTTACCCGTAATTTCTAAAACCCTATTACAAAGTACCAATGTCCAACTTGGTACACCAGCAATGGCCGTTACATCTTCATTAATAGTCGACTGTGCTAATTTTTCTATCTTTTCTTCCCAGCCGTCCATTAAAGCAATTTCTTTGGATGGTGTTCTTCGGAACTCTGCCCACCAAGGCATGTTTTCCACTAAAATAGCAGATAGGTCGCCAAAATAAGTACCGTGGGCCATTGAATTACCGGCTGCGCTTCCGCCAACTCCAAGCATTTTCCCTTTGTAAAACTTAGCATCATCTACTTGATTATAGTACATACCCAAAAGGTCTTTTCCGCCTTTATAATGGCAGTCGTGAAGGCTGTCTTTGGTAACAGGTATAAATTTGCTTTTTGCTGAAACTGTACCAGAAGATTTGGCGAACCATTTTACCTCTTTCTCCCACAAAAGATTTGATTCGCCTTGCAGCTGTCTGTTAATAATAGGTTGGAATGTCTCATAATTACCCAAAGGAACATTGTTTGCAAATTCGGAGTAACTAGAAATGAGTGAAAATGAATGCTGCTTGCCCCATTCCGTATATAGTGAGCGCGAGATGAGGTTTTTTAAAACGTCATCTTGCACCTCAATAGGATATTTTTTAAAAAGATCAATTTGATGAATTCTTTTTTTAATTAGCCAGGAAAAAATGGAATTAAATGGCATAGTTGGGCAAAAAAAAGACTCAATAAATGAGTCTATAAAAGTGTCGTTTTGTAAGCAATAGCTTATCCAAAAAACACCAGTCCGAAAACTGTGATAAGCGCTAATACAATTAGCAATGGAGACAATACATCAGTAGTATCATCAAAATATGTGTATTTTTTTTCGTCGCTCATGATAATTTTTTTTGTAAAGATAATATTAAATAGATAGTTGCTAAAACGTAAGTCCAATAATTTTTGTTTTTCTACCCAGTTCCATAAATAACCACATCTGTTCAGTGCTAACTTGCATTGTTTTTTTAGCGTATAAGAGATAGTTATTTTCCAGCAAGTTTATTTGCTTTCTAATAATCTCCCCCTCTGGATTGATTGAAGCAATTGATAAGGCATTTCTTCTGCCATTAAAAAGCGGTTTCAGATCTTTTATATTTTCAATGTCAATATCTTTATTCTGATTATGGTCATTGTAAATGATGTTAAGGTTGTTATTTTTTTTAAACAGTGAAAAAGAAGAAGCATAACCATTATCGTTAGTTGAATTTTGCAATTTAGGTAGCCGTTTTAGCCAAAGAAATTTTCCTTTTTTGTCGAAATAAGCGATCAAAAGAAAACCATAGTTGAAATGTTCAGTCGTACTGGTCGTATTTGTTCTGGGATCATAAACCCTATCCATAAAAGTATAGTATTGCTCACCAATCATGTAAAAAGATCCATCTTGCAATGGCACCACGTGTTTTAGGAAAAAATTATTTAGTTGTTCTTTTTTATTGTTAGGATTTTTAAAAAGTTTTATATCGGTAGCCGAAAACTTGTAATAGTTATTTTGAACGACATTATATTTTTTATTTAGTTCTACATTAAAAGTAGCATCAATGGCAAAATCTCGACTTGAGTTAGTGAAGCCTGAAATGAGCAATTGTCCATTTTCTTTGATGGAAATATCTACCCCGTTTAACCATTTTAATTTTAACCTTAAATCTACCTCTTTTAAAAAATTGAGATTGTGATTATATGCCCATAAAGTATATTTGTTTGTCAGTAATTTCATATCATCTCGGTCTGCACTTCTGTTGTTATTGAACCCATAGTTGCAGAGCATAAATACTTCTTTTTCGGATGGGAAAACAATTTTTTCAACATTGACACGACTTACCGTATTAAATGAAACCAATTGCTTTTTCCAAATAGATTGACCTTTCAAATTCAAGCAATTTAGATTAATTGATTCTTTACTTGTAATATTATGTGGATGATTTTGAGATACTAAAATAGCTTTTTGATCATCACTAACTTGAATTAATATATTAGTATTCGATAATTTGGCAATGCTGTCAATTATTTCAAAGCTTTCTACTTTGAGACTTTCATTATATATCGCTAACCCTAGCGTAGTAGTTTGCTCTTTTAAGTGAGTAAAAATAGAAAATAAGTAAATTTTACTACCCACAAGCAGCGCTTCATACGGATCGGAATAATAATTGTCAGAAAGTGGATTGTGAAAAATATCTTGTTCTAAAGTGACAGATAAATCAGATTTAAAGAATTTTCTGGCAATTAACTCCTTTTTCTTTTTACTTGAATAAATATAATCGACAGTGAATACTTCAAGATTGTTTTCACCAATAAAGCCATTAAATGATTCCGTTTTCGCTCTTGCAAATTCTTTGCCCTCAACAATAGACTTAACTTGACTTTTACCCGAAAAGACAAACATAATTAGCAAGAAGAATAAAGCAATTTTTTTCATTAAATTTTTAATGTTCTTTCTTTTAACGCAATGGCTTTATTTTTATTGGCTAATTGTCCACAGGCAGCATCAATATCTTTACCTCTGCTTCGGCGAATGTTTACAACTAAATTTAGTGATTCCAAAAATGCAGCGAAATCATCAACTTTTTGTCGATCTGCTTGCTGATATTCACCATCATCAATTGGGTTGTACTCAATAATATTAATTTTTACAGGTACATTTTTACAAAACTCTGCAAGTTCTCGAGCGTCATGTAATGTATCGTTAAAGTCTTTAAAAATGATGTACTCAAAAGTAATTCTTTGTTTCGTAGAAGCATGGTAGTTTCGTAACGCTTCCGCTAAACGATCGATATTATTAGTATCGTTAATCTCCATTATCTGCGTTCGCTTTTCATCATTGGCCGCATGCAATGAAAGCGCAAGGTTCAGCTTTAAGGATTCTTCACCCATCTTCTCAATCATTTTAGCGATACCTGCAGTCGAAACCGTAATTCTTCGGGGACTTATTCCTAAACCGTCTTCCGCACAAATTCTATCGGAGCCTGCCATTACATTTTTGAAATTGAGTAAAGGCTCTCCCATTCCCATAAATACAATGTTTGTCAAGTTAATTTTATAGTGCTCTTGCGATAGGTTAGTCAACAAAAAGACTTGATCATAAATTTCTCCTCTCGATAAATTTCTCATCAATTTTAAGCGGCCTGTAGCACAAAATTTACAAGCTAAACTACATCCAACTTGTGAAGAAATACAAGCCGTTACTCTTGTTTCTGTTGGAATTAAAACACCTTCTGTTACATGTCCATCAAAACTGGTAAACGCTACTTTTACTGTCCCATCATTGCTTTTTTGAAAATCGGTGATTGTTAAAGTATCAATAAAATATTGAGTTTCTAACACCTCAATTGTTTTTTTAGAAATGTTTTTCATGTCAGCGAACGACCTTACTCCTTTTTTCCAAAGCCATTCATAAATTTGCTTGGCTCTAAATTTAGGTTCACTCAGTGCTACCAAAGCGTCAATCAACTCTTCTAAGCTTAGGTCTCTGATATTTTTTTTGGCTGCTTCCATGCTGTTTGCAAAGGTAGGTAGATTTATTGTATTGAGTGGTCTTGCGAAAATTGATCAATTCTATAGAGGGTAGGTGTCTGACTTTTCCAATGCTTCTAATTCTTCAAGCACATACCCTTCTCGTTCTTGTGCAAAAGTTCGCATAGCTTCATTTTTTTCATACCAAAAATCCAAACTATTTGGGTATTGCCACCTACTAATATGCTCCAATAGGTCGTAAGCATATTGTTGCTCAAATTCGTTAATGACAGCAATTACGTTTTCTTTTTTAAGTTTTGTTTTCATTACTAGTTTGTAATATTCAATGAATTCAGTTTTAAATTCTTTATTTTTCAATAAACTTGAAAACACCAATGTTTCTTGGTCAACTGTTTTAGTGTCATGCTTTACAATGGCGTTAGCTAAACTTTTAGTTTGCGAATGTCGCCAAGTTGCATCTAAATCGTACAGTAAATATCGCCATTTACTATTTGGTTTTTGGCTCTTCCATAGCACATGATTGTTTGATGGCCAGTCGATATTATTAAAGAAGGTTTGTAAAATAAAATAATCCATTAAACTTTCTTTGTCAAATTGGTTGATGACGTAATTGTAAATGGAATCTATTCGTAAATCATTTGACTGAATAAAATTACATAGCACTGCATATGAATCGCTTGTTCCGGCTTTTGTTTGTTGATTGTCTAAAACTATATCAATGCTGTCGGGATTTAAACTATAATGTTGGGCTATGTAATGTTTATCAATCCGTTCTCTCAAATTTTCAATTCCCCAATATTCTCCATTAATGTATAATGTTATTGGAGTTGAATTGGCACAGTCGACATTAAATTTTTGCGCAATTTTCGAAATAATTGCATCCGCATTTAGGTAGCCATGCCAAGCAGAAAAGAGTGTTCTTAAAACAATTCTTTTTTGTTTTGTAATGGTATCATCAGGAAAAAGTAAGCGGGGAAAATAAGGTGTACCCAGCTTTTTTTTGGCATATAAGCGCAGTGACTTCTGAGGTGCTAGTGGTGAATTTAATCCGTGAATTTTCATTGCAAATTGGTTAGCAAATAGCCGTTTTCCTTGGTTTGAAAAATACTCTACATTGCAAGGGATTTGCCAATTCATGTAGTAGTTTCCCGACCTAGCGTTCCGAGTAGTATCAACATTATTTCCAGGCACTAAAATACCGTCCTCATCCGACCATAATTTTTTAGGGTTGGCTGTTAAAGCCATTATTGGAAAAGAATGGTGACTTTTTTCTTGAATAAAATAACTGTATGCACATGGCTTAGAAATAGCAGAATCTCCAATATAAGCCTGCACTATTATTGAGTAACCTAAACGGCAGTGGGTTGGTTTTTTCCATTTATAATAGGTCCTATCACCTCCGGCTGAGGTCGGAATGTTGTAAAATTTATTATTAAATGCCCCTTTCTCAGTTAATTGAATTGCTTTACCGTAAATTTTAGTGTCTTTTGATCCGGGTTGCGGTTTGCTTCCATTCATAGTATAAAAAATGGCGCAATTTGTATCTGCTGCAATTGAAAGGTAAAATGGTTTACTGTAAATTCCCGGCTGATGGGAGATTTTATAGTGTTTCTCAAATAAAGTATCGGAGGTTGAAAGACCTACAAAATCAATGGGGTTTTCGGGTGTAGGATCAGATTTAAAATATTTGCACGAAGAGACAATTAAACCAAGAATTATCAATGAAAGAAAATTTTTAACCATGACAATAAACTCAAACAATGCCATAAAGATATAAGAAACTTATTGAATTTTTAGATGCAAGCATTTTACGTATTTTTGCATCTGAAAAACCATGCATCAAATGAATTTAAAAGATAAAAGAGTACTGGTAACAGGTGGTAGTTTAGGAATAGGTAAAGTAACAGCTAAATTATTGGTTGAAAAAGGAGCAAAGGTTGTAATTACTGGCCGTAATAAAGAAAGATTGGATAAAGCGGCAGCCGAAGTTGGAGCCACGCCTTTCATATTTGATATTTCAGATACTGGCAATATTGAAGCCAAAGCTCAAGAATGTTTGAATTTATTAGGTGGTGGAATTGATGTGCTGTTAAATAATGCTGGAATAGGTGAATTTGCCGTTTTAGGAGATTTAACAATGGATCAATTTGAGCGTATTTTTAATACCAATGTATTTGGTTTAGCTATGCTTACACAAGCATTTTTGCCAACATTTAAGGCACAGCAAAGTGGAAACATTATTAATATAGGATCGTCAGCGGCCATTAAAGGTTTTGCTCATGGGTCGGTTTATGCGGCTTCAAAATTTGCAGTGCGTGCCATGACACAGTGTTGGCAAGCTGAATTAAGAAAGGACAATATCCGAGTCTTTTTAGTCAATCCAAGTGAAGTAACAACCGCTTTTAATCAAGAAGATAGAGAAGAACGTAAAGAAGTCAGTAATAAATTAACCCCTACTGAAATTGCACATGTTATATTGAGTGGTTTGGAAATGGATGATAGAGGGTTTGTACCAGAGATTAATGTTTGGGCGACAAACCCATTTTAGTTATTACAATTTTATAATGAGCTATAAAGGCATTGACAGTTCGAATCAACACAAATTATTTTTTTAGCTATTCTTAAAAAAGTAGAGATTTTTGGATAGCAAAAATTGTAAATATTTAGTATTTTTAGTAAATATTGTTACTTGCTATAATAGCGAACATACTTTCTAGTTCTAAATATTAAAAATTCAGCATATGG
>JBGCGA010000011.1:0-15180 GCA_045110285.1 Crocinitomicaceae bacterium
ACAACGTTTGTGTAAAATTTCGTTGTTGCTAAGGTACTTAGCAATAATGAATTTTACATGTTGTTAGGAGCCGTTTTCTTTATTTTTATCCTGTAATTGTTTCAAGTCACTCAAGTATTTTCCTGATTCTAAATATTCAATTTTTTCAGCCAAAACAACTTTATCCATCCAAGGCATTCCTCCTTTATCATATAAAACTATTTTCAACCCCTCAATAATTTCTTTTTCTAGTTCTGATCTTGGTGTAACATGAACGTCATCCAAGTATAGTTGACCTGAATATTTACCTTCTGGTCTTATTTCAAGCATCATACTTTGAACAAACTCCAACATCAATAGTTGGCCATTTTTTAAACTTACTTTTAATGTAAATGTTCCGCCATCCATCCAAGCTCCGGCCTCAATAACCTTCATATTTAAAAACTTGTTCATATCAGACCATATTTTTTATCAATTTGTGGAACAACATTTCCTTTACCACTTCCCATATACTTTTGTCCAGTTCCCTTCCGTACTGTCATTACTAGTTATATAAAAATCGTCAAACTTTACTTTTACGATACTAGATGTCTTTTTTGTTGAATACAAACTACCATTGAAATCGCCATTAAATGAATTCTCTATAAACAGGTAGTCACCATTATTAACAATTACTTGCTCAGCACTGCATTCTTCTAACTGTTCATTACTGAAGTTAATGATGCTCTGTTCAATCATTAATTCAGCTGTCTTTCTATGTATTTCGTTATCTAATCCCAAACTACAAGAATTACCAGATATAAGTATTATTAGAATTAAAAGTTTGGAAAATGATTTCATGGTTCTGATTTATGGCTTCCTAACGGTTGAGCAAAATTAGGCATTTATGCCGAACAGCTTCGCTGTAAATTTTGCTTTTTGTTATGGCTCGTTTATTTCTTTTCCACTTTCATCCCATTTTGTTTCTTCGCAAACATAACCCGCCTCTATAAAACCAGTTTCCGGTTCGAAAGTAGTTGTAACAATACATTTTGAAACCTTTCTTTGGTTCCCACTTGGGTAATATAAAGTTGTCGTTTCGATATATGAGTCGTCATTTCCTTCAATCAATAAACGAACAATCTTCTCTTTCAAGTTCCCAAACCAATCCCAATACTTCCGCACATTTGAAGTTATTTGCGAATAAGCACAAATACCATTGGCATAAAATGCTGCATTGATTTGCATTTGTTTGTTGACAACGCTTCGTTTTTCATATAGATTACCATTTGCATAATAGTAAAAAACAGAGTCAATTACGTTATTAATATAGTAAACTTTAGACACCAACGAACCGTCACTTCGATAACTTGAAATATATCCATTTCCGTCTTTCCCTATTAGAACATTATTGGCATCATAGCTCGTTACTAGATTCATTTTGAAACTAATTGAATTAATATAGTTTTCAGTTGCACCAGAATACTCCAAAACACTCTTATTGTTATTGATAGGTGAATATTCACTCCATATACCCCACTTTTTGCCATCCTTAACTTTGCCTTCAGACTTTAAGGTTCCTGAGTCATAATATATTTTGAGTTCTCCGAATCCGTTCTTAAGTAATTGTTTACCATTAACCCAGCAGTTCCAGTAATATTCATTCCCGTTCACGTACTTTCTCTCCTCTGTTATTATGTTATTTACTTTAAAAAATTGCCAAATCCCCTGCTTGTGCTTTGCTAAAACACCGTCTTTGCCTCCATAACTTCCCTTAATTTTTATGTTTCCATTTGTGTAAAATTCCTTGTAATCGGAGAATCTTACTTTATTTCGAAAATTAGATATAGAATGAATTCGCAAACCGCTATCATAGCATAACAAACTGCCGTTTCCATCCGCAACCGTTTCCGTTCCATCTTTATCAAAAGCACTCTCAACCCTTAGGGTATACTCCGAGCCTTTACTAAAATAAATATGACCAATATAATTTAATAAGCCGTTTGAATGATACCCTTGAACTTTACACTCGTTATATTTATAATATTCTCGAATTTCTTTGATGCCGCCTGTTTCCCACAGTAAAGTATCAACTTGACTAAACAAATTAGAAGCAAGAAAGAGAATTGATAATATTGTTAATGTACCTTTCATTTATGAGCCATAACGTTTGGCTAAGCTGCGTTTAAATGCAGTTTAGGTTTTGTTATCTGCACTTTATTAATTTACAGCGAATCACTTATTATTCTTAATGAAAAATTTCAATGGTTAATCTATTTTCTATAAGCAATTCAATTTGACTAAACTATCTAATTTCCGTGATTAGTCGGTTCAGCAAACATATGATAAAAACAAATAATAGCCTCTAAAATTGAAGATAATTTCTTGATACACCTCTATTTTCAAATAGACATTGAGATATACAAAGTTTCGGTACTATTCAAGAAATTCAACTCTTTTAAGTCTGAGACGAAAAAGTTATTGTTTTTCCATTTTCATAGTGTAAGTCTGCGTTTCGTACTCCCAATTTAGTTCAATTTCCCCTTTTTTCAGATTTATAATTTTAAAATCAATGGTATCTAGTCCTCCTGAAAAAGCAACAATAGTTCTTATATCCTCACCTTCATCAATTACAGTAAATGCATTCGAATTTAGAGTTTCTTGATTCATTGAATTAATAGCAACAACATTATAAGCACATGAATTGCCACTTTTTAGTTTGCAGGCTGTAAAGTCAAATCTAACATTATTAACATCAGCAACTTCACTACTCCATAACCCTGCCTCACCTTCAGCAAAATTATATCCATCTAGTAGGTTAAGGTTATTTGCTCCACTTGTCTTTTCAAATGATGTAGAATTCCATGAACCGTCTAATTTGTTAATTACTTTCTGATTCTTGTCACAAGAAGTAAAGAGTCCTAGGAAAACTAATGCTATTAAGATGTTTTTCTTTTTCATAACTTTCAAAAAATATTTTCTCAAAAGTATAACTATTTTGACACTTTTATTTAAAAAAATATCGTTTTGATCATAAATTGGTATCTCCAGTATTTCCACAGTTGACTATATTAACTGTTTTTATTAAGTTTAAGTCTATTGCAGATAACGTTTGTGCAAATTTTCGTTGCTGTAAGGTACGAAACAGCAATGAAATTTGCATTTTGTTGTTTGCCGTTATTTTTTTATTTCCAAAATTCCCACCATTTTTTATTCTTGTTTTTTGGGATTTGATTAGGTGCAGGGCTTACCTCTGATGTTTTTTTGTTTGTGTCTTCTAGATTTAATTCCCTGATTTTTTCTTGTCTATTCACTTCATCTCTTTGCTCTTGTATTAGTTTTCTTTTTAACATATCCTTTGTGAAAGATATTTCCATATCAATATCAGTTATTAAATTAGGAGAGATAACCCTTTTAATTCGTTCTAGCTCTTTAATAGAAAATTGATTTCCAACTATATTTAGGTATTTCAAACTTGGTATTTGGTTAAGTAATGAGTCTGGTAGGGTTGAGAGTTTGTTATATCTTAAATCAATATATTCTATGTTCGTAAGTTTGTTTATTATTTCTGGAATTTCAGAGATTTTATTCCACATTAGATCCAATGAGGTCAATTTTTCAACTGCTAGAATAGCTTTGGGAAAAACACTAAACGAGTTTAATTTAAGGGAAATTTTCTCTAGAGCAGATAATTCCGAAATACCGGTTGGTAATGCAAAAATTTGATTACTTGATAGGTCAAATTCACGCAAACAGCATAACTGGCTAATCGAAGCAGGTATAGACTGTAATTTATTTCCATGCAAATTTAGTGTCTCGATATTCGTAAGCAGACCAATATTATCAGGAATACTATTTATTCTGTTGTTGTTAATTGACAGACTCTTTAGTAATTTCAACTCAAAAATTTGCTCAGGAATTGATTCCAAACTACAGGAATTTAATGACAAAGAAGAGAGGTTCTGAAGTAAATAAATAAAATCAGGAATAGCACCAATTTCATTACCTAAAAACTTAAGAGTTTCTATTTCATTTAACAACACCACCTTTTCCGTTATCTGCAAATTTACAGGACTATTTCTAAAGCCATATATCATTTTCTGACTCACTAACCAATCAAAAAGCTCTTCATGCTCTTTGATTTTTTTTACTTGAATATTTTCAGATAATTTTGCTAGTCGTTTTGTACGTTCCTCTAAAGGTTCCTGTTTGTGTAGATTAAAAAAAATGTTTTTCAATAGGTATTCATCATCTTTTCTTCGGCTTTCACCAAAATATTGGCCAGTATCCCAATCCCCAACATCCAACAGTTCTAATTTGTGAAAAACACATCCAAAGCCATGTTCATCATCCCAAGTGCATCCACCATCAAAACCGACGTATGAAATCCCATCTTCTTCAGAATCGACTATATTAATAGTATCAATACTAATATAATTAATAATATCTTTCATGTCATCCACAGCAGGAAAACCGTTCTTATGTGTTGAGATACTTGTTTTCCCTAAATGATTGGTGTTTTCATAACTAATTTCTACATATGTTCCATAAAATTCTAGAAAATACTCTTCCTCTTTCTTTAAGTATTCCATCAATTTTTTTAGAATTTGGTCAGAGTTTTCTATGAAAAACTCATAAGCACAAAATTGAGCTTTACTTGGTTGAGAATCTTCATCAGTTGATGAGAAATTTATTATAACTTGACTGTCTATTTCAACGTTACGAAAATATTGGGCAAAACCAGGAAATAACTTTTCATAAGTTGAATAGTAGCCTAATTGGTCTAATTCTGTAATTTCTAGTTTAGGCATCATATTAGTCGGTTAATTTCTCAATAGTGTTCAATGGCATACAACGTTTGTGCATGTTGTCGTTGCAAGCCCGCAGGGCTGTTATGCAATATGCATTTTGTTATATGCTTTTTTCTTTTCCAATATACTAACTTTTAACATTCTACACCTATTCTACTCTAATTTTCCGTTCAGCTTTCGTTCATTTTGTCTTGACACAAAACGAACCAAAAACTCAAGACCCGCACAAACAAATGATCTCATCCTGCGCAAAACAAAAGTGCGGCCGACGGATTTCCTGGCTATCGCTGGCGGAACTAGCCGGTCTTACTAATGTTTTTACTTGACTTCAAACATTTTTTTCTGATGGTCAACTCCTTCTTAAACCGTAACTTTCTAAACGCAATTCAAGCAAACTTGTCAGTCGCCCCGCACCAAATTGGTTTTCCCAGACCGTGGGTGCAGTCCGCCGACATAATACCGCTAACATTTTGCATTTTAAAACACTTTGGTTTGCCTTGGGAACAGTCCGCCGTGAACTTTGGGTTACTGTGGTCTTTTTACAACAAATTCACGTGCTATTTTTCTCCCAAGAAGTGGTTGGGCTATTGCATTATAACGACCGTGTAAAATTTCGTTGTTGCTAAGGTACTTAGCAATAATGAATTTTACATTTTGTTATGTATTGTTTTATTTTCTTAGTTAATATAGTACGAACTATCTATCTTGTCTAAATTGTAAACGTCAACCTTTATGATGTTGCTATTGATATCATAATTAAGCCATTCACCCTGTTTTAGTCCCATATTATAATTTCCTTTTGTACGTGGCTCTTTTTCGGAAAACCACAGTTCATAATCTCCATCTAAAGTATCGTTCCTGTAACTCTTCTTCTCAGATACTCCACCCCAAGAAAAATAGTTAGTTTCAGCTCCATGTAATAGCCCATTTTTGAAGTTAGAAGTAGATATTAAATTCCCTTCCTCATCAAAATAATTCCATTCACCTTGCGCTAAACCTTCTTCTAATTTTCCGTAGAACTCCGTTTGACCATTTTGATGATTATAAAATGAATTTCCAGAAAATAGAGAATCATTGAAATAATACTTTTCATTTTTAAATTCTAAATAATAGGTATTTATTGATGTTGCTCCAGTTTCTATTGGTTCATTTATCAAAATACAAAAAACTACCGCAGGAATGATAAATGTGAGGAGTAGGTCAAATTTCTTTATACCAAAGTAGTCTCTGACAGCTTTCGTAAAAAAAAATGCAATTATTCCTAGAAAAATGACTAGTACAATTAGAATAGTCAACCAGTGCACTTCAACAACAGAATAGTTAAGCGAAATCCAAACTAACGAATAAATTAGCTGGGAAGTTAAGCCTATCCACCCCCATTTTCTCTTTTTTAAAATAGCTACCGAACTCAATAATCCAAAAATTATGAAGGCAATCATTACTAATGTTAAAACACTATCTATTGATGTTAAATTGCTATAATTTTCAGAAAAGTCAACCACTTGTCGCACAACCGCGATTGAAGAAATTATGAGCAGACAAATTGAAATGAAATTAATAATTCTTTTGGGATACATTTGATTTATTTAGCTAATAAATTTTTGGGAGTATTAAACATTTATTTTCTTGGTCCAATTATACATAACGCTTGTGCAAATTTTCGTTGCTGTAAGGTACGAAACAGCTATGAAATTTGCATTTTGTTATGTGACTTTTTCATTTTATTTTTTCACTATAAATAGTCTAACATTATTGTTTGTTCGAACCTGTTTACCATTTAATTCACCAGGAACCCAAATAGGATAATTGGTCATGACATGTTTTTTTGCGAGTAAATACAATTTATCTTTATACTTTTCATTAGCATCATTTCCAGCCACATAACTTCTACTATGAAAATTCGAAATTGTACTGTCTTTTTCTACTACAAACCCTAAATCAAAGAATGGATATCCTCCATAATTCGATCCATCATCTTTTACATCTATTTCGGACTGATACAAACTTGGAAGATGGTCACTCGTTCTTTTACTCTCATTTGGCAATCTTGGGCGTTCATCACAATCCCAATATGCAACTGTGATATTGTTATTAATTATATTTTGGATGAACAAGTCATCTGCCATTTCATATATTTTATCTTTAAAGTCTGCTCCGTTTTTCTCAAGAAGAATTTTGTTCATGTACTCGCCATAGCAACCTTGAGTTTGTCCTTCATATATAACGCAACCAACCGGTTCAATCTCAAATTCGAGCCCAATCTGCCTGCACAATGCTCTTAATTCATCTTCATACCTGATATTTCCAAATCCCAATCCCGCTCTATGAGAAAAAACTGTTTTTCCTTTTTTTAAATCTTTTTTTGCACGTTCAACTTCCGAAATACAAAGTGTGTCGATAGGATCAAGATCGTCCACATAAAAAGACAATTCAGACAACTCTTGCACCTTACCAATTTTTTTCTGGCTTTTTTCTGCACATCCACTTACTAAAACAAATAGCAGTATTGTAATTAAATATTTCATATTCGTTTATGACACATAACGCTTGGCTATATGTCTGTTTGCATTACTTAGCACAATGTAAATAGATAGCCGCCAAAGCATTGTTTAGCCAAATTAGTCATTTTTATTATTCTAAACCATGCTTTGGTGTCACTTTCAGATAACTAAAGAGCTTGATTGTAAATGCAAATTGAATTTAGGTGTTGTTAGCTACTGCTTATACTTCAAATTATTTTTCTTACAGGAACATTTTTTTTGATGCAAAGAATTTATTTTGTTAGAGAGGTATTAGAATAAAATAATTATGATACTTACTGCCTAATCAATAACAACTCAGCTTCAAGCTTAGATTTTTGAGCAGTTTCAGCACTTGATAATGTTCCACTAAGTAAATCATCTTGTTCATATGGATCATTCAGCAAATCATAAAAAGTTTCAGTTCCGTTGGATTTTACGATCAATTTATGTGACGCATTTCTAATGGCCCATTGATCACTGTTGCCATCATCCATTTCAACATATTGGAAGGCTCGGCTTGTAGCTCCTTCACTAGTCAATTGAGATTTAAAACTTTTACTATCATGAATCTCACTCACTACCACACCTGCTATTTCAGCAATTGTTGCAAATAAATCTGTTGAAGTCACTAAATTTTCATCAACACCAATCCGCGACACACCTTTCCCCGAAATAAACATTGGCGCATTTACGCCACCTTGAAATAGTGTTCCTTTTACTGTGCTTGAAGAGTATGGTGATTGTGCCACTTGATTTGGTGTACCATTGTCTCCAATAAAAATAATAACTGTGTTCGCCATTTCATCAGCCGGAATATTTTCAATTAATCTACCAATCTGGAAATCCATTGCTTCAATTGCAGCCATATAATATGGTATTGGGTCCATTCCTGATGTGTAATCTGGCAAACTTCCCTGGCTTTGCATGTCACTTGGTGGTGCATGAAATGGTGTATGTGGCGCATTATAAGCTAACCATAAAAACCAAGGTTTACTTTGTTCGTTTACCCAATTTATTGCCAAATCTGTAAACAATTCAGTTGTGTATTTTGTTTGCACAGAAGTTACTCCATCCTCTGTTAATTGCCATTGGTAATAATCATCTACAGCTCCTCTAATTAATCCAGCATAATAATCAATACCAAATGTTTCCGGATTTGCAGTAGAATTATTTCCTGACAAATGCCACTTCCCAACTATGGCTGAAGCGTATTTATTACTTGTATGATCACTAATATATTTTTGCAATACAGTTTCTTGCTCATCTATTTGATCACCTGCCCACTTTACATCAGTACTGTAACCGTATTTACCGGTAATAATAGAAGACCTTGTTGGCGTGCATGTTGGATAAACCCACAAATTACTGAAGGTTACCCCTGCATTTCTAATAGCATCAATATTTGGTGTGTTAGGCTTTATAGTTCCCTCAGAAAAACCATTGATGGCATCCTTTCCCAAATCATCTGCAATTATGAACAGTATGTTTTTTGGTTCGCTAATAACATCAGCAACTTCACATTCTATTATTTCATCTTTTTTACAAGCTGATAATAGAATTGAAAGCGCCATAAGTGTGAGTGATAAAAAAGATTTCATAGAGATAGTTGTTGAAGTGAAAAAATTAAGGGGTGCCTTTAAAACAGCCAATATTATACGGAAAATCATACGTCCAATGATAGTGGTATAATTCAATCATTTCACCATCCCACATTACTTCATGTGTATGTCCATGGCATTCATCTAAATCTTTTGACGCCAGCAACTCTCCATTTTCGCCGTAAGGACCATAAATACCAAAACCATCTAACATATACCCCATCAATGCAGAATGGCCTGATGTATGCGGATGAATATGGTCTTGAAGTTCTTCGGCTGGATAATGATAGTGATATCTTTCTGTTCCATCAGTATGCCCACCAAATTTATCTAATATTTCATGCGCAGCAGCATCATTTCCCAGCGTTGACGCACCATGATAAATTGCACTCCCAGTTAATGAAATCCCAGATGGGCCAAAAGGCACGCAACTTGGTTCGTCAGCCACTTGAGGAATTGCTGGAAATGTATATAAAATGGTGTGTTCTGAAATAATATTAGGATTACCATCATATTGGTACGCAACAGTACCAGGTGTTATTGGAAAAATACCCGTACCATGGTCAGGTAAAGCATTTCCCGTAATAATACGATTTCCATTTCCATCCAATGTAATATTAAATTCGCTACTCCACATAACGTCTCCTTCAACTTGAGGTTTTCTTGTATAATCCCAAGTGCCATCATCATTTGTCCAATCGCTGGCATCTGCATTACCGGCACCATTTGCTGGTAAACCGCACAACCATAACGATAGAAAATCGGGATTTGGGTCGCCTTGATTTCTAATTAAAACATTTGGTCCACCAAAAGGTAAGGAAGTTAAGTCTCCTTCCTCTTTTACATATGAAACTTCTTCAGTTTGTTGCGTTTCTTCACATTCTATGACATCTTCTTTTTTGCAACTATTTAAAGTCAATATAGAGGTTAACAGTAAAAGAGTTGATGGGAATAACTTTTGAATTTTTCTAATCATAATTTTGGTGTTTCATACTTTGACTTTCCGAAACAGAAAAGGTTTAATTGCTTTTGAAATAAAATTACTGTTTAAAATAATTAGTCGAACCAAATAAAATTATTTTTTCCTGAAGCGTGACTAAAGTCCACTACAAACTTTGAGTTGTTTTGGTTATCAATTACTGCTTATTAAAGTTTTTAACCTCTAAACCCAATCACCGCTTGTAGCTAACGTCAGTTCGTCTAATAACCCTAAAAATAGATAAAACATTAGACTTATTAACTGCGTTTTAAGCGATTTTAAGTTTAATTGGTAAAATATAATCTATAGGAATAAAGGTGCTTATATAAGATAGTATTGACCTTTGTGTTGCCTTTTTTGAGTAAAACAAAAGGACAAGCTTTTTTAGATAAGCTTTTAAAATTTTGGGGTCTAAAATGTTTATTATTCTTTTGAGTGTGTAGGCTGTAAACATAAGTCCTACATCTGCTGCGGCTCTTCCCACACCTTTTTTGGTTACTATATAGCTAAATCCCCAATACCTTTTAATTGTGCCATAAGGGTGTTCGACAATTGCTTGTCGGCGCCTATATAGAGGCATGTTTTCTTCTAGTTTTTTCTTATTTGCTTCGTAATATTGCTGGTGGTCTGATCGTGATATGAGCTTGCCAGTTTTAGATTTTGTACAAATTGATTTCACTTTACAACTAAGGCATGCTTTGGTTTTGTACTGCTTAAATTTTGTACGGGTTCTAGTGTTGGTGTACCAGCTTTGGCTTGTTGTTAACTCTTCTCCTTCAGGACAGATATATAGATCTTTTTTACTGTCATATTCAAAATGCTGAACATTGTATGCTTCGCTTGGAGCCCTGGATGTACTTGCTAAATCTGGGGCTGATACTATGGCGTTTATTCCAAGTTCTACTGCTGTTTTTAGCTCCGAACCTGTGTGATAGCCTTTGTCGTATAAGGCTGTAAATTTATTGTGCCCTATAATTTCAACAGCTCTTTTAAGCATTGGACCCATTGCTTTTGCGTCGTTTTTATTGGTGGTTTTGTAATCAATAGGAATATTGTAGTGAGCATCAACAGTGGTTTGGATGCAGTAACACACTTCAGTTATACCGTTTCTAATAATGATATTTCTGCTATCTGGGTCTGAGGTTGATATTTGAACTTCGTCAGATGCTTCTATGGTTTTATTCATCTGGTCATAGTCGTCCTTGCGTTTATTATGCTTGTCAATTTTCTCTTGAATAATCTTTTTATTATCTCCATCAGCCTCTTCCAATAGCTTGTTATAATGCGATAAACGAGCATCTATATAATCTAACTGCCGGTCAATTTTCTTTTTATTATAGTTCTTCTTTTTCGAATTCTGAGCCCTTAGTTTTGTACTATCTCCAGCAATAAGTTTCCCTCCAATCAAGTCAAAGTTCTTAGCTAGTTCTACAGCCGATCTAAATACTTTTTTAATACCTTTTTTGTTGTCGCGCCTAAAGTTGGAGATAGTATTGTGGTCGGGCGCAAGAGACTTCATAAGCCACATCACTTCAACATTAATATGGCAAGCCTTCTCTAAATCACGTGACGAACGAACCTTATTCAAATAGCCGTATAAATACAACTTTAATAAATCTGAAGGGTGATATGCTGGTCGACCATTTTCGCCAAAATCTAACCTAAAATCCATGTCTGCTAAATTCAATGAATCAACAAATAAATCAATGATTCTAATCTCATTGTCTTCATCAATCAATTCCTCCAAAGAAGACGGAATAAGCGCGGTTTGATGACGGTCATTTCCTTTGATGTATTTCATATCTAAAAATACAAAATCATCCCTTTTTTATCAAGGAAAACTGTTTCAAGTAATTAACAAAATTAGGTGAGTTATTAGACAGTTTGACGATTGAATAAAATTAGCCATTTATGGCGAACCGCGTCGCGGTGAATTTTATTTTTTGTTGTGTATAGTTTTTATTTTATTTCTTCAGTTAAGTAGAAGCCTTCAAAATAGCCAGCATATACTGAAACGATAAAAGTTTCTCCGATATTAAAGTTGTCATAGTTTTTGTTTGTTACTTTGTTTGAGAAGTCTCCCTGTTCGGACGAGAATTCAATATAGTAATCCGTTCCTCTTCCGTAAGAAATTCTTTTGTCTTCTACAGTAATTTCAATGTTCTCAAATTTATCAGTTCTCCACCAATAGTTTAGATTCATTTTCAAGCTCATTACACTCAGCAGGCTTAACGTAAAGAACATTATTGTTACTAAGAGAAAAAAAATGATTTTTTTGACAGGTTTTAGTTTTGCAAACCCCATATCTATATTTTTCCATTTTGCCAAAAAAGCCACAAATAAAGTAAAACTTAAAAAAGTAATGATTACAACAATGAAATTGACGTTGAATGGAGGTAGAAGCGAAATGTTTTTTTGAGTTTCTGCACCAATAATCAAGAGTATAACAGCAGCGATAAAAGGCAAAACAATGAATAATTGCAATAAAATTTGACTAGTTGAAAAATTGCTCTTATTCATTTTAAGTTTTTATTACCAATTTTTATTTTCAATAATGATTTTGTCTCTTTTCTTCCAAAATAACAGGGATTATACACAACGTTTGAATAAAAATAGGCATTTATGCCGAACAGCTTTGCTGTAATTTTTATTTTTTGTTGTGCAACGTTTTATCTCCAGTTTATTCCACTAATTGGCCAACTGAATGTACAACAAATAGCTATTCCATCTTGCATACCCGAAGTCCAACCTTTCATAGTTAATAGTTTTTCTCGTAGTTCTTTTTTACATTGTTCAGTAGCCTGAATTCTTTGAAATTCAACATCTATAACTTTTCCTTGCCTGTCAATTGTAAGTGATAAATATAAGCTAGATGTTAAAATCCCATCCCTTCCATTACAGTCTACAAGTATTGGTATCAAATCACTCTTCAAGTATTTTATTAATCCGTTCATTCCATTCTGATAAACGGGCATTTCTTCAGCAAACTCGTAAATACTATCACATTCATGGCTACTTGGCTGAGCAATTACAGTCAAACTTGTCAGTATTGTGATTAATATCATTAGCAATCGCCTCATCTTATATTTTCGTATGGTGACAAACTTTTATTCTATTTCGTGTCAGACCTTTCATCAACATTTATCTCTATATCAATATGTTCTTCTTTATTCCACCCCTCAAAACTATCTCTGAACTGCATGTGACAATATTCATTTGTTTTTAAGTACTCTGTTACTTTATTGAAAAATTCTGATAACCTAACAATATCTTCCTTGGACGAGTAAACTATTCCATGCTTTCCTTCTTTCGCATTTGGTCCATTTTCTTCAGAATGTACTTTTGACAGAAATAATTTCATAGTAATTGCTTTATGGTGCACAACGCCTGACTAAATTTCTGTTTGCATTACTTAGCACAATGTAAATAGATAACCGCCAAAGCATTGTTTAGCCAAATTAGTCATTTTTATTATTCTAAACCATGTTTTGGCGTCACTTTCAGAGAACTAAAATACTTGATTGTAAATGCAAATTGAATTTAGGTGTTGTTAACTACTGCTTTATTTTCAACGTTATGGTCGCATTCAGCCGTAATTCTCTTTCTAGGCTACTTTTAAAGTCTCTTTCACATTTGTCCTACAAACGGTTTTCTACTGTCGTCAAAGCCTTCTCACACCAAAACTTTCTACGTGTAATGCAGGTTAAAACGTCAGTCGCCCCGCGCCAACTTGCATTTCCTTTGTTATGGGTGCAGTCCGCTGAGTTAATACCGCTAAAAATATTGCATTTTAAAATACTGTGATTTTTCGTGGGTGCAGTCCGTCGTAAATTGTGGGTTACTGTGGTTTTTGTTTTAGAAATATTATTTCCGAATAGCCAATTGGAGTCTCATAAAGTAACTTCAATTTCTCATTTTTGTTTTCAATTACTTTAAATCTAATAACCTCACCAGCTCCCATATACAGCTCATTAAATATTGGTCCCCAATTAACATCAAACCTAAGATATGACTCTTTGTCAAAATACCATTTCCCATTAAAGGACTCTTTTGACGTACTTAGCTTTCCCTTTTCTGAACAAATTAGAGTATCATCTGCAGGTAATTCTATAAACGTTGTTATATCTGGCTTATCAATTTCTAAAGCTGTTGTATCAACAAAGTAAATTTTCTTAGCTGAACTGAATACCCAGCTTCCTTCAATTGATTCACTACATGAAACTAAAGCTAGTAGCAAAATAATTATCTGTCCTAATTTATTTAAATTCATATTACACAATCGAAAATAATCACTTCTGTTCTCTTTGCTGTTGTAGTTAACGCTTGGCTATATTTCTGTTTGCATTACTTAGCACAATGTAAATAGATAACCGCCAAGGCATTGTTTAGCTAAAGTAACCATATTAAGTTTTTAAACCATGGTTTGGCGTCAGTTTTTAGATCACTAGACTTTTCCTTAGTAAATGCAAATTGAATATAGGTTTTGTTAACTACTGCTTTCTTTTTTTAACATCCTGGATACTGTGGTTCACTCTCTTTTTCTACTTTGGTCAAACCCAAATTCCACTTAAATTTTTTCTGTTCAAAATTCACATCAAATATTTCGCATAAAACGTTTTTCTACCTTGGATAAAAGTCCGCACCACAAAGTACCGCGGTAATTTTTCATTTAAAAATACTCTGGTTTGCCGTGGGATCAGTCCGCATAAATTTTGGGTTCCCGTGGGTGCAGTCAGCCGTAACACACACCGCTAAAATTTAGAAATAATGAATTGACTCTGAGTTTGATTATAACTTGTTATTGTAAGCTACTGCCATACTTGATGATATAAATTACCCCCCATGCAATAATTCCTAATAAGCATAAAGACAATCCAATAACAAGTTCTAAGTATCCAATATCTTTATTCAAATTACTGCTGTTTCTTTTAGTTCTTAGTAAACCATTTATTGAAAAAACGACCCCAATAACTGCAAATGGTAAGATGCTCATTAAAAATGAACCAAACAGTAGCATTTCAGTAAAACCAAATGTCCAACTGTCAATTAAAAATAATAGGAATATGATAAAAGGAGCCAAGTATAGTGCTCTTGAAAGTTTAAATTCCCAGTATGCGTTACTATGCCAAAATTTAGAAAACATAATTATTTACTGTCATTTGCTTGTAGTTAACAACCGGGTATAAACACATAGTGAACTTTATTCAGCTTATGTCTTTTGATTGGTTGCTAGTCAAATATAGAGATTTAACCAGAATAACGGTGTTTTGCTTTGCCTTTTATCATGAGTAAGGCTAAACCATGGAATTCGC
>JBGCGA010000012.1:0-123718 GCA_045110285.1 Crocinitomicaceae bacterium
TGAATATGCCATTGACATTCAACGCAAAATTGGAGCCGATTTAATCATGGCTTTTGATGAATGTACGCCTTATCCTTGTGAATATAATTACGCCAAAAATTCAATGCACATGACCCACCGTTGGTTAAAAAGATGTGTAGATAGAATGGAATCAACCGATCCGCTTTATGGCTATAACCAAACCCTATTGCCAATTATTCAAGGCAGTGTGTATAAAGATTTAAGACAAGATTCTGCCAAAGCCATTACTGATTTTGATTTACCTGCCAATGCCATTGGTGGATTGTCGGTTGGAGAGCCAGACGAAGACCTGTATGAAATGACAGACCTAGTTTGTGATATTCTACCAACTGAAAAACCACGCTATTTAATGGGTGTTGGCACACCAATTAATTTATTAGAATGTATTGCTTTAGGTATTGATATGTTTGATTGTGTTTTACCTACCCGTAATGCAAGGCATGGTAAATTATACACCAAAAACGGATTCATTAATATTTCAAACCTAAAGTGGAAAGACGATTTTAGTCCGCTAGACCCTGATGGCACTTCGTATGTTGATTCAACGTATACAAAAGCTTACGTCCGTCATCTATTTACCGTAAACGAAGCATTGGGAAAACAAATTGCCAGTATTCATAATTTAGCGTTCTATTTATGGCTAATGGGCGAAGCACGCGCACAAATTGAAGCCGGCACTTTTACACCATGGAAAAATGAAATGGTAAAATCAATGGCACAAAAACTATAAGCATGAAAACTATTTTTGCACTATTATTATTATTTTCAACACAGCTAGTATTTAGCCAATTAACAGGCGATTTAACGACCGATAAAAGACCAGTTGTAAAGGATTTTTATTTTGAAATTGAAGGACATAAGCCAGGCAAATTAGTTTTTAATATTACGGTTAATGAAAAAGGCAGTGTGGTGTCTTGCCAACTCGATAAAATGGCCTCCAAAGGCTATTCAACGCCAACTATGGTAAAAGCCACTAACCATATTAAAGGCAATTTAATATTTAAGGCTGGCAGTGAATATCCTCAATTTCATAGCGGCACTGTAGCCATAACCATAGTGAAACCATAGTTTTGGGCTGGCTTAGTTTCATAGTCATTTTATTCCTGAGCGTTTGGCTAGTATGGCGCTACTACGGAGCTAAAGGTTTATTTCAAAGAGATTTAGTTTTTGGATTACTGGTTAAATTTGCTTTTGCTGGCATCTATTTACTCCTATTTATTTTCTATTTTTCTGACGGGTCACTCACTGGCGACACTGCTCGTTTTTTTTCGGAGGGAGAAATCATAAGTCGCATACTTTGGCAAAGTCCAAGCGATTTTTTTCGCCTTTTATTAGGTATGCCGCTTGTTAACGACCATGCCATTTCTTTATTAAACGAAACCAATTTATGGGCACCCGGCACTTCAACCGCATTTTTAAACGACAATAAGCTAATTTTAAAGCTTAACGCCATCTTGCACTTGGTTTCGTTTGGAAATGTATATGTTCACGGCTTAGTTTTTAGTTTTTTATCCTTTTCAGGAATTTATTTCAGTTATAAAACTTTTGCGCAGTGGGTGAATCGGAAAAAGCTTTTTTGGTGGGTATTAATTGCCTTTCCTAATTTGGCATTTTGGGGAAGTGGCTTATTAAAGGAGTCTTTATTTATATTAGGATTTGGCCTATGGGTATGGTCGGTTTTAAAAATCAGTGAAAAACAATACCGCTACATTTTTCTAATTTTAATTGGTGGAGGCTTGTTGATTTTTAATAAACCGTATGCCGGAGTGGTTTTAATTGGTTTTACGGTTCTGTTTTTAATGGGGCACTTTTTGAGTTGGTCTAAAAAAGGCTTAATTGCCATCTCCGCAATAACTATTGGAATTCTGCTCTTCAGTATTTTTACGCCTGGCAAAATGAGTTTAACTGACCGTTTATCCAATAAGCAATTCGATTTTGACAATCTAGCAAGGGGTGGCATAGCCTTTACAAACGATTCAGCATTCTGCGTATTTCCTTATCAGCAATTGCAGCAATTCAAACCAAATGGTGACAGTATAAAAGTAACCGCAACATCACAAGGTCAATATAAACTATTTGGCACCTCCGTATATAAACCCATTACCATTTCCCCATCAGAAAAAGCCTATCCGGTCTACCTTATTTATCAGCCTTCGGGAAGCTATACCAAAACACAATTAATCAATCATTCGCCATCTCAATTACTTAAAAATTCAGGCACCTCACTCACTAATGTGTTTCTTCGTCCTTTTCCTACCGACGGTGGTGATTCTTTAAAAAACCTCAGTTTTCTGTCGAATTTGCTTCTATTTGCATTGCTGTTTTATGCCATCACCTACAGGCGTTTGACTCAAGGTGTGGAGAATTATATTATGTGGGCATTAATTGTTTCTGCCCTTATCATTGCCCTAATTATTGGTTGGTCAATTCCCGTTTTTGGTGCCATTGTCCGCTATAAAATTCCGGTAGAATTGCTGCTAATCATATTTTCATTTATTATTCTAAAACCAATTAAAGATGCTAAAGTTTAAATCCATTTTTGCCACAGTATTTATTTCAAGTGCAATAACAAGCTGCTACCAAGGCGATACGGCAGATATGATTATTCACAATGCCAAAATTTATACCTGCGACCAAAACTTTACTGTGCATGATGCCATGGCCATTCGAGATGGTAAAATTTTACAAGTTGGGCCCGAACGTGAAATATTAAACGGATACAGTTGTGATGATATTATTGACGCCCAACTCAAACCAGTTTACCCAGGTTTTTATGATGCACACTGTCATTTTTGGGGATATGCCAACACTTTTAATAGTGTGGATATGGTAGGCAGCAAATCGTTTGACGAAGTGATTGCTAGGATTATAGAATTCGACAAAGCCAATCATCCAGAATGGATTACAGGTCGTGGTTGGGACCAAAATTTATGGGAAGACCAGTCGTTCCCGAATAACGATAGCTTGTCGGCGTTATTTCCGAACAAGCCCATATTAATTCGGCGGATTGATGGGCATGGTGCTATTGCGAATAAAAAGGCTTTAGAATTGGCCGGCATTACGTCAGAAACAACAATCGAGGGCGGACAAATTGGAATTAAAAATGGTGAATTAACCGGATTGTTAATCGATAATGCGGTCGATTTGGTGATTGATGTTATTCCTGAATTACAAGCCGACAAAAAATTAGAATTGTTGAAAAAGGCAGAATATAAATTATTTGAGCAAGGTTTAACGTCAATTAATGATGCTGGTATTACGGCCATTCAAAGGCAAGACTTTATCAACTGGTATACAAATGGTGATTTAAGAATTAAGAACTACGCCATGTTGTTTCCTGAAGATGGCAATTTAGAATACATTAGAACTAATGGAGAATTTGACAGTTCGGGGCTACACATTAATAGTATCAAATTAATTGCAGATGGTGCTTTGGGTTCTCGTGGCGCATGTTTAATCGCACCCTACTCCGATTCCTCCAATCATTTTGGAACCATTTTAAGATCGCCTGAAAAAATAGAAAACATTGCCAAATTTGCTCAAAATGTCGATTTTCAACTCAACACGCATTGTATTGGAGATTCAGCCAACAGATTACTATTAAAAATATATGAAAAAACCATTGGTAGCCAACCCAATCACCGTTGGAAAATTGAGCATGCTCAAATTCTGCATCCTAACGATTTTAAATTCTTCGAGTACCTAGGTGTCATTCCATCAGTACAACCAACCCATTGCACGTCTGATATGGCTTGGGCAGAGGACAGAATTGGAGCAGAACGTGTGCCCTTTGCATACGCCTACAAAACATTATTAAATAAAGCAGGGAGAATTGCCTTAGGCACCGATTTCCCGATCGAAAATATTTCAGTTTTAGAAACCTATTATGCGGCTGTTACCAGAAAGGTAAAGGCAGATGCCGAAAGCGAAGCTTTTCAACCACAAGAACAATTAAGCCGTCAAGAAGCCTTGCTAGGCATCACGCGCTGGGCTGCTTATTCTAATTTCGAAGACAAAACAAGAGGCAGTTTAGAAGCCGGAAAAGATGCCGATTTTGTGATGTTAACTAAAGACATTATGACTATTTCAGAATCTGAAATTTTAAAGACTTTTGTTTTTAAGACTTGCCTAAATGGTGAGATTGTTTATTCGGCGGAGTGATCTCGGTACTATTAATTCAGACTCCCGTCTGAATTAATCACTCGATCTGACCACTGATTCGATACAATTCATTCACACAGTTTTTCACAAGAGTAGGATGACCGTCAGTTCGGCCCAATTACTGTCTCAAAAGAACAGGATAAACGTCAGTTCGAGTGGTTGTTTTGAAGGTGATAACCTTCTAAAACAAGTGTATCGAGAACAGATTCGGAGGACAAAATAACCAAACAAGACGCTGGCTTCTTGATACATTTTCACGCGGCTGCGCTAGCATGAAAACACTCGAAGTGACGCTAAACATTACTCAAAAGAACAGGATGAACGTCAGTTCGAGTGATTGTTTTAGAAGGTGCAACCTTCTAAAATAATAGTATTGAGAACAGATTCGGAGGACAAAACAAAATCTCTAACTTTACAGATGTGAAAACATTCCACATATACATTCTTAAATGCGCAGATGAAACCTACTACACTGGAGTGACTTCAAATTTAGAACTGAGGCTTAAAAAGCATAAGTCGGGTTTCTATAAAGACAGTTACACATCAAAAAGGCTGCCAGTTGAGTTAGTTTTCTATTGTGATTTTCAAAATGCTAATCATGCCATTGAAAAGGAAAAGCAAATTAAAAAATGGTCGCGTGCGAAAAAAGAAGCCCTTATTAATGATGATTATGAAGCCTTGCCTAATTTAGCTAAAAAGAAATTTGATTGAAGTTTTTGGTTAATAATGACGCTGGCTTCTCGATACATTTTAATGCGGCTACGCCAGCATTAAAACACTCGAAGTGACGCTAACATTACGCAAAAGAACTGAACAAACGTCAGTTCGAGTGTTTTTGAAATGCGCTAGCATTCAAAAAAGTATCGAGAACAGATTCGGAGGACAAAACAACCAAACAAGACGCTGGCTTCTCGATACATTTTCACGCGGCTGCGCCAGTATAAAAACACTCGAAGTGACGCTGGCATTACTCAAAATAAGATGATTTGTTAGTTCGGCCCAATTACTGTCTCAAAGGAACAGGATGAACGTCAGTTCGAGTGATTGTTTTAGAAGGTGCAACCTTCTAAAATAATAGTATCGAGAACAGATTCGGAGCAATAGAAAAAAAACGCCTATAAAGAAGAAAAGAGATTTGCCCTCTTATAAGAACAAATCTCTTTCCTAAACCAAAACAAAGAATTCCATTATTTAAAATGGAATAACATCAAAGGGAACCACCCCTTCAATGGTTTAAAAGGACGGACATGAAATCGTACGAAACTTTTGTATCGGTTTCTTACAATTAAAGTTCAGTCCTAATGATAATTCGTGTGAACCTCCACTTGCGTTTGACAAGGTAGAAGTTGTAATATCATAACTGTATCCAAATCTAAAGGCTCCAGTGTCAACACCAACAGATAATATAAATGCATCTCTTGGTCTTAACCATGCGCCTGCTGTAAAGTTAGCGTATTTAAAGTACATACCAACATTTAATTGGTTAAATTGTCCTTGGTAGGTGTAAACAATGTTTGGCGATACACTCATAGGGTTGCTGTATTTTGAGTCTTTTCCAACAGCAATATTTGCACCAACATGAGCTGTAAAACGCATTGGTAAACGCGATCCAGGAGGAGCTGAATTGATTAAAGTTTCATTCGGGCGATTTAAATGCTTCACTGCTGCTCCGAAATAAAAGTTATCAGAAAAACCAACAATTCCGGCAGAAACATCAAAGAATCCTTTTGTTCCCCATCCATTGTCAAACTGTCTTCCACTTGGTAAATCACCGGTTTGGTAAATAAAACCTTTTCGCGGATCAATCATATCTCCAAAAGTTAATTTATTCCAATCTAAAAACTTTTGATTCCACCCTACTTGAGCACCAAATAAAATAGAGTACTTTTTTGAAGCTTGTAGGTGATAAGAATATGCCGCATTAATAGCATTCCAATTAATGGTATTTTGTCCAGCCATGTCATTCATCATTGATATAGCGATACCACCATGCAAAGCATTTACATATTGATCGTATGACACTGTATTAGTGACGAATGCCCCTGGAATAGACGGCCATTGATTTCTATAGTTAAAGTTTAATCTAGGACAACCGTGCGATCCTGCCATTGCTGGATTCAAATAAATTGGGTTGGCATAAAACTGTGTAAATTCGGGATCTTGCCCAAATGAAATTGCAGTTGTACTGATACACAAGATTAATAAGCTCTCTTTCAGTTTTTTCATAAATAATTTATCTAATAGTCATATTAGGCGTGCTAAATCTAATACCAATATTGTGAGAAACAAAATTTTCTTGCAAAAATTCTGATTCTGTCATGTCAACTTGGTACGTTAATTTAAACGCTTTAAATTTTAAACCTACTGAAGCTGCATATTCATTGTTGGATGAATATGAAGCACCAAGGGTTAACCAATTAAATTGAGCAGTTGCACCTGCCCAAGCTTCTTTCTTAGTTCCTTTTTGATAATAAGTCAAAAACGGACTTAATGTTGTTCTTTTGTTACGCGACTGATAATCAAAACCAATTACACCAGTAATAATATGTGGAGATTGCACCGCAAGGTCAAATTCAGAACCATAAATTCTTTCATCATGTCCAGCTAAATTATCTACAAAACCGCCCACGTAAAACCAATCGGTATTCAATACAAACCCAACACCATAATCCTTATACCATGAATCGTTACGTACTGATTGTGTTATTTCTCCTTGATTAAATACTCTACCTCTGTCAAATTCGATTGCTGAAGCGCTTTGCGCACCTTCTATATTTCTTGCATTTCTTCCCATGGTTACCTTAATGGCAGGCTCAAAAACAACATGTTTACCCAAGGCGAATTTTGGAGAGTAATATAAATTGGCAGTCATGTTTTGATATTCTCCGTTCTGATACTGTCCATATACTAAGCTTCCGCCAATTCCACCGCGGGCCCCTTTGCTATATGAATCAAAGTACAAGCTACTTAATTGACTATTTACATCACTTCCAGTCCACTGATTTCTATAATCAGCTCCCATTCTAAAATTGCCTCCACTACCTGTGAAGCCAGGATTAAAGTTGAGTACATTTTTATTAGGTACTAGTAATTCTGGGTCTCTTAAATTTACCAAAGCAATTGGGTAGCCCGAAATATTGTCTATTTTGTTTAAAATTCTTTTAATTCGAAACATGAGCAGAGATGTTGTATTCTTTTTAAATTCTGTATCCAAAGGTGATGCATCAAAACTTGGATTCAAATTGTAAGATCCTGAATAATCGTTCGAATTTCCTTTGATCTTATCTGAATCAATTTTTCTATTTTTTTTCTGGCTGTCTGATTTTTTTGCAGGCGAACCACCTGCAGAATAAAAGTTGCGGTAAAATTGATTGTCTGTTTCTGCTGCTAATTCGCTATCTGAATTTGACTCACTGCTTGAACTATTAGAAAAACTGTTGTTAAAGTTTGACTTTTCTATGCCATTGCGATTCGTCTTCTGTTCAAAATTACTATTATTCAAAGCCTTTGCAGCAGCCTCCGAAATAAATGAATTTTGAGTGATTTGATTAGCTGCTATAAGAGGCCTTGTAGTTTGCGGCGACAAATACCTGTCTGCTTTAATGTCGCTATTCGTTAACGATCGGCTATGGTAAGTTTGATTACTTTTATTTAATGATCGATTAGCAAGCCCAATTCCTCCTCCTATGGTTAACAGTAAAATAAGAATGGCTGCCCAGTTTTTCCATGAAGCAAAAGCACCTTTTTCTTTCAAAAGCGAATTCATTTGCGGATATTCCATTTCTTCCTTTCGGACAAAGGCATTATCCCAAGCTTCAACATCTTGCGAAAAATTGGGATTGGCTAACATAAAAGCTTCAAAATAGGCAGCTTCTTCAGCCGACAAATTGCCTTCTTTGTAGTTAAACATCCAACGATCAAAATTTCCAGGAATTCTCATTCAATTGCCCTATTCAGTGTCTTTTAGGCATGCTTTCTTTCGAGCATGTCTAGGTTTTTCAATTTTTTCTTCATTTTATTTCTGGCTCTGAACAAATATACTTTAACCTGAGACTCTGTTAATTCCAAAATCTCTCCTATCTCTTTGTAATCGTACCCTTCAAGGTCTCTTAACAAAATGATAGATTTTTGAACTGGTGGTAAAATTGCCAGGCTATGCTCTACAATTTCCATCAATTCAAACTGATGTATTTGACATTTTTCAGTTGAATCAGATCTTAATTCATCCACATACGATAAACGATTGCGGCGTTTGATATAATTTAACATGGTGTTGTGAGCAGTAGTAAATAACCACGATTTTGACTTTTCAAAATCAACCTTTTTACGGTTTTTCCACAACTTTTCAAATACATCTTGTACAATATCGTCAGCGTCAGGTTTGGACCGCAGATACTTAAGACAGTATCCGTATAATCGGCCTGATAAACTTTTAACAACGCTATTGTACTCTTTTCTATTCAAGTTTAAGTGTTTGTTCAGCACCGTAAGCTAAAACAATTGAAACCTCTTAAAAGTTACAGGTGCATGAATTTTTTTTTAAATATAATGAATTTGAATTTTTCTGAAGCCATAAATTCAGAATTATTCCTAAATTTAACAATATCAAAAAACGCTAACTCAATTAAAATCATGGAACATATTACCCGCCTATTTGAAATACCGTATTACCAATTAGAGAAGTATCCGCAGTCTGTTGCTTTTTCTGACAAAATAGATGGGGAATGGAAAACCATAGATACTCAGACCTATATCGATAAGTCGAATGCCATGAGTCGTGGACTATTAAAGGCAGGTATTCAAGTGGGAGATAAAATTGCAATCATTTCAAATAACCGTTCAGAATGGCATATTTGTGATATTGGAATTCAACAAGTTGGGGCCATTAGCGTTCCTGTTTATCCCACTATTTCTAAAGAGGACTATTCTTTTATCTTTAATGATGCTAGCATCAAATTTTGCATTGTTGCCAATGAAGAATTGTTTGACAAAGTGAATGCCATCAAAAATGAAGTTAAAACACTGGAAGCTATTTATGCTTTTGATGATATAGGAGGTGCAATCGATTTTATTGAATTGTTGGAATCAGCCAATACGGATTTAGATGTGGAATTGGAGAAAAGAAAAGCTGCTATTAAAGGAGAAGACTTAGTTACATTAATATACACATCAGGTACGACTGGAAATCCAAAAGGCGTGATGCTGACTCATGCCAACATTATGGCGAATGTACATGGCAGTATCCCCAGAATTCCAGTTGACAACAAACATAAAGCACTGAGTTTCCTGCCTGTTTGCCATGTTTATGAAAGAATGCTTTTATACCTCTATCAAATTTTAGGTATTTCTGTTTACTTTGCTGAAAACATGGATACCATTGGTGACAATTTAAAAGAAGTTAAACCTCACGTATTTACTGCAGTTCCAAGATTGTTAGAAAAAGTGTATGACAAAATAATTGCCAAAGGTGATGCTTTAACCGGGGTTAAACGCAAGCTCTTTTTCTGGGCTGTTGAATTGGGAAATGAATATGATGTAAAAGGAAAATCTAGCCTCTATCATTTTAAGTTGAAAATTGCCCGAAAGTTAATTTTTAGTAAGTGGCAAGAAGCGTTAGGAGGGCAAGTAATTGTAGTCCCTTGCGGAAGTGCCGCATTGCAACCAAGACTAGCACGGGCCTTTTTTGCAGCCGGCATACCAGTATTAGAAGGGTACGGCTTAACTGAAACTTCGCCTGTATTGAGCGTGAATTATTTAGGTGATGGAAATTTAATGTTTGGAACAACAGGTAAACCATTGCATAATGTAGAAATTAAAATTGCTGAAGATGGTGAAATTTTAGCAAAAGGACCCAATGTCATGTCAGGATACTATAATAATCCAGAAAAAACGGCTGAAGAATTTACTGAAGATGGATGGTTTAAAACAGGTGATATAGGACAGATAGAACCTGGAGGTTTCATTAAAATTACCGATCGAAAAAAAGAAATGTTTAAGACCTCTGGCGGAAAGTATATTGCACCTCAGGTCATGGAAAATAAGTTTAAAGAGTCTAGATTCATAGAACAAATAATGGTAGTTGGAGAGTCTCAAAAACACCCTGCTGCTTTAATTGTTCCCACTTTCGAATTTCTTGCTGAATGGGCTAAGAGAAAAGGCATTACCGGTGTTGACACTTGGGATAAACTGATAAAAAATGACAAGGTAATTAGTAGAATAGGAAAAGAAGTTGACTTTTACAACGACCAATTCGGAAGCTTTGAGCAAATTAAAAAGTTTGAGTTAGTGCCTGAGCAGTGGACAGTTGAATCCGGTGAATTAACACCAACAATGAAACCAAAAAGAAAAGTGGTAAAAGCTAAATACCAAGTAATGATTGAAAATATTTATGCCTAATCTTTCAGATATCGAATCCAGTTCAATAGCACTATTTCCTCTGCTTTTGTCAGCTTAAAATCTTTTCCTTTAGGCATTCTTTTTTTGATGAAAACTTGATTTTCTATAGCAAGATGATACGTTGACATATTATCAAATGTAAAAACGACTTTTTTCTTTTTCTGGTGGCAAATATTGCATTTGTTCTCCAGAATTTTCAGCACCTCAATAGAATCTGACTGAGCATTGGTAGACTTTTCAAATGTACCGGTTTTTAATGCCAATATTGAACTGCTTTGAAGAACAGTAAACACAGCAATAAAAAAGAAAGATAAAAATACTTTCATTTAGCAAAAATAAGGAAACTAAATCATTTTTAAGGGTGGATTAAATTTACTGCAAAAATATCTGTAAACCATAGCGCTGTAAATCTATGGCTACTTTTTACTAAAGGTTTTTTGCCATAAAAAAAAGCGTACTTGAAACCAATGTAGTGATGTTTAGATGAAACTCTTTTCTGTGTATAAGTATCAGCCAGTGATAGAAGGCCATTTTTAAAATAATGAAAATCAGTTCTTTCAACACGTCTTTTATCACTTCCACTCCAATTGACTAAGCTCCACCCTACTTTTGCTGTAATATCCTGTCCTTTGTAACTAAAAAAGAACTCATTTATTTGCTTATCTCTTTCACCTAACCACTGCTCAGTGGTCATAATTTTTTGATATTGGTTATATTGCAAATAATGATTGAGCTCTAAATGCTTCATATGCTCGACTGTTGGGTTTTCTTTAATAATTTTCACTTGCTTTAGCAAACCTTCTTTACTGTATGAAAAACCAGTTCTTAACTTTACCACAAATGCCTCCACATTTCTGCTTAATAATTGCATAGCCTTATTAAAAATCAAGTTATTTGTTCTGTATTTTAATGTGCCATTTAAAAACTCTTCACGTAAAATATTAGTTAAAAAATCGAATTGCAGACGCCATTTTTTTCGCATGATCACATTTTGGCGTTCATCTAAATAATGATACTCTTTTTCTCTATAATAAACAGCATCTTTATTATATTTATAAGTAATAACCCGTTCAGGAACAGTATCAGAATGAAAATAGTAATCAAATACTTTGACTAAGCGGCCTTCCATGTCAAATTCAAGTTTGTATTTTGTTTGCTTATTGTTAAACAAGCTGTCAGTAGCCTTATAAATTGTTAGAGATTGTATATGACGTTCCTTAAAAAAGGATTGCAAAACAAATGCTTTATATTCCACATTAAAATCTTGCGCACTACTACTTAAAAGTAGTGAGCAGAATAAAAGTAGACTTAAAAACTTCATAAAATAAGGCAGGTTTGCCACGAATATAATTGATATAGTTCCATAGTTTTAATGTAAAAAACATTAGTATTCACAAGGAATTTTTAATTCCAGAAAAAAATAGGCCTTAATTAGCTTATTATATATGCTTTAATGTCATAATCCTGAATAGTCTAGTTTGAAGTGTATGCCATTATATTGATTCAACAATAGCTAAACCACTTACTTTTTCTAATTTTGCCGCTTTAAATACAAATTGTATGATTTCAGTAGACAGTTTAGGGGTTGATTTTAGTGGTTCAACACTTTTTGATGATATTTCTTTTGTAATCAATGAAACAGACAAAATTGCACTGATGGGCAAAAATGGAGCTGGAAAATCGACTTTAATGAAAATTATTGCTGGTGAATCTAAGCCAAACAGAGGAGCAATTAGAGCACCTAAAGATGCCGTTATTGCCTATCTACCTCAACACTTGTTAACGGATGATAATTGTACCGTTTTTGAAGAAGCTTCAAAAGCTTTTCAGCATATATTCGATATGCAAACTGAAATGGAAATATTAAATAAGGCACTTGAAACCAGAACGGACTATGAATCCAAAGCATACATGGATATCATAGAAAAAGTAACTGAACTTGGTGAAAAATTTTATGCGATAGAAGAAATAAATTATGATGCTGAAGTAGAAAAAGCATTGCAAGGTTTAGGTTTCAAACGGGCAGACTTTACCCGGCCTACTTCTGAGTTTTCTGGTGGTTGGAGAATGCGAATAGAATTGGTAAAAATATTGCTTCAAAAGCCTGATATAATACTGCTTGATGAACCTACCAACCATGTAGACATTGAATCTGTGATTTGGTTAGAAGACTTTTTACTGAATAAAGCCAAAGCAGTGGTTGTTATTAGCCACGATAAAGCATTTATTGATAATATCACAAACCGAACGGTTGAAATTACAATGGGTAGAATTTATGATTACAAAGCTAACTATTCGCACTACCTTCAGCTAAGAGAAGAAAGAAGAGCTCAACAAATCAAACAATATCAGGAACAGCAAAAAATAATTGCAGACAATCAGGCATTTATTGACAGGTTTAAAGGTACCTACTCTAAAACCAACCAAGTGAGCTCACGAGAGCGAATGCTTGAAAAAATGAAAATTATTGAGATTGATGATATAGATACCTCTGCTTTAAAATTACGATTTCCTCCTTCTCAGCGATCTGGCGACTATCCAGTTACCGCAAAAGAGTTAACTAAGTCTTACGGCGAACATATTGTTTTTAAAGACGCAAACCTATCCATTTCTCGTGGCGAAAAAGTATCATTTGTTGGTCGAAACGGTGAGGGAAAATCAACCATGATAAAAGCCATTATGGGTGAAATTGAGTTTGAAGGAGAATGTGGACTGGGTCACAATGCGAAAGTCGGTTATTTTGCACAAAACCAAGCAGCATTGCTCGATTCTGATTTAACCGTTTTTCAAACAGTAGATCAGGTTGCCGTTGGCGATATTAGAACGCAAATAAAAAATATTTTGGGTCGTTTTATGTTTAGTGGAGATGCATTAGACAAAAAAGTTGGTCAATTGTCAGGAGGAGAAAGAACAAGACTGGCCATGGTCAAATTGTTACTTGAACCCGTAAATGTTCTAATTTTAGACGAACCGACAAATCACCTTGACTTGAAATCGAAAGAAGTTTTAAAAGAAGCTTTACTAAACTTTGATGGAACTTTAATTCTAGTTTCTCACGACAGAGATTTTTTGACTGGTTTATCAGAAAAAGTATTTGAATTTAAGGAAAAAAGGGTGATTGAACATTTTGAGTCAATTGATGAATTTCTGAAAAGAAATAGAATTGAGAATTTAAAAGAAATTGATTTAATGAAGTAAAAAAAGCCACCAGTAATAAAACTAGTGGCCTTTTTATATTAAATGCTTTTCGAACTTATTTGTGAGTCAAATCAAATCGGTCTAAATTCATCACTTTTGTCCAGGCAGCAATAAAGTCTTTTACAAATTTTTCTTTGCTATCTGCGCTTGCATATACTTCGGATAAAGCTCGTAATTCTGAATGTGAACCAAAAATTAAATCGGCTCTAGTCGCAGTGTATTTTACCTGTTCTGACCCTCTAATTTTACCAACAAAAATTTCATTGTCAGAATCTATTGGGTTCCATTCTATATCCATGTCCAATAATTTAATAAAAAATGAATTATCTAAAACCAATGTTGATTCCGATAAAACACCAAGTTTTGAACCATTATAATTTGCACCCAATGCTCGCATTCCTCCTAACAAGACAGTCATTTCTGGTGCAGTTAATCTTAGCAATTGCGCTTTATCTACCAATAACTCCTCAGTTGAAACGGTATATTTTGTTTTCAAGTAATTTCTGAAACCATCAGCTATTGGCTCCAACAAATCAAAAGCGGCTACATTTGTCATTTCTTGCGAAGCGTCCATTCTGCCTGGTGTAAAAGAAACTGAAAAATTAAACCCTGCATTTTTAATCGCATTTTCTAGGCCTACATTACCTGCTAAAACAATTAGATCTGCCATTGAAACCTGAACAGTATTTGTGGAATTGAAATCCTTTTGGATCTCCTCCAAAACTTTTAAAACTTTGGCAAGCTGCATTGGATTGTTTACTTCCCAATCTTTTTGTGGAGCCAAACGTATTCGAGCGCCATTTGCCCCCCCTCTTCTATCGGAGTGTCTATAAGTTGAGGCAGATGCCCATGCAGTACTGACCATTTCAACAATTGTCAAATCACTGCTGGAAATTGCTGCCTTTAACTTATTAATATCTGCAATGGTAACCTCTTTTCCTGTGCTTACAGGAATTGGATCTTGCCAAACAAACGTTTCTACCGGTACGTCTGGTCCCAAATAAGTTGTGTTTGGTCCCATATCACGGTGAATTAATTTAAACCATGCTTTTGCAAATGCCATTTCAAATTCTTCAGGGTTTTCGTAGAAACGGCGAGAGATTTTGTTGTACACTGGGTCTTCCCTTAAAGACAAATCAGTAGTTAACATAGTGGGCTTGTGCATTTTTTCACTGTCAAAAGCATCAGGCACCATCATTTTGGGGTTTATGGCTTCCCATTGGTGAGCTCCTGCTGGACTTTTTGTCAATTCCCATTCGTTTTCAAATAAATTGAAGAAATACAAATGACTCCACTGCGCTGGGGTTGAAGTCCAGATCACTTCTAATCCGGAGGTAATAGCATCCGCCCCTTTGCCTGATTTGTAGTCACTTTTCCATCCTAAACCTTGTGCCTGAATTGGTGCACCTTCGGGTTCTGGACCCACATGTGAGGCTGGACCTGCACCATGAGTTTTTCCCAATGTATGTCCACCCGCAATAAGTGCCACTGTTTCTTCGTCATTCATACCCATTCTACCAAAAGTTTCTCTGATATCTTTTGCTGCTAAAAGTGGATCTGGATGACCATTGGGGCCTTCCGGGTTTACATAAATTAATCCCATTTGTACTGCAGCTAAAGGATTTTCTAGCGCACCATCTTCATCATAACGGTCATCATTTGCTAGCCACTTTTGCTCGTTGCCCCAGTAAACATCTAATTCAGGCTCCCATGTATCTTCTCGACCCGCAGCAAAACCAATGGTTTTAAACCCCATTGATTCAAGTGCGACATTACCTGTCAGAACCATTAAATCTGCCCATGATATTTTATTTCCATACTTCTGTTTCACGGGCCATATTAAACGTCTGGCTTTATCTAAGTTACCATTATCTGGCCAACTATTTAATGGCGCAAATCGCTGCTGACCTGATCTTGACCCACCACGACCGTCGCCAGTTCTGTAAGTGCCAGCACTATGCCATGCCATTCTTATAAATAATCCTCCATAGTTACCATAATCTGCTGGCCACCAGTCTTGAGAATTAGTCAAGGTCTTTTTAATATCTGCCTTAAGACTATCAAAATTTATGGTTCTAAAAGACTCAATGTAATTGAAATTAGCATCCATAGGATTTGACATACTAGAATTCTGCCTTAAGAGGGCTAGATTTAACTGATTAGGCCAAATGTCAGCATTAGCACTGGCTACTTTATTAGATTTACTTTTTGCTGTAGCACCCGTATAACCGTCAGCTTCTGCCATTTTATCAGACTCATTTCCACAACCGATAAAGACTAATCCAAATAGAGAAATTGCGCTGAATAAAAATAGTTTTTTCATAAAAATTGTATTGATTATTAATTCCGGAGTAAAAGTATTCTTTTTATCCCCCGCAGAGCTTTATATTAAATTGATTAGTTTTATAAGTATATTATAAATATCTATAACAGCAATTATTGAAACATACTGAATAACCAGCCCCAAAACTGATATATGATTATTTTTAAGAAAGTTACCTGTAAATTTAAATTTGTAAATTTGTAATTACCTCACTAAATTTATATACTGCTCAATTGTTTTTTCCTCATCTTTATAAGTCAAACCTCTGACTTGAACTAGGTACACATCATTGTTTTGAAGTACTCCTTTATAATAACCATCCCAACCCACTTCTTTGTCTGAAGTTTCAAACACAAGTTCTCCCCAACGGTTAAAAATTCTAAATTCAATCAATTCTTTTATACCCCATCCCTCAACATAAATAATGTCATTTTTTCCATCTCCGTTTGGCGTAAAAGTAGTTGGCAACTTGATATGTGTTGTAGGATTTATTAAGACTTTGTATACTGCTTCATCAGTAAAACAGCCATAATTATCTGTAATAAACAAGGTATATGTCACTGATGAAAGAGGGTTTATAGTCGGATTAGGACAATCATTACAACTCAGCCCAGTGTCTGGCTCCCAATAAAAGGTAAAATTATCAGAATCATAAGGCATTGGCAAAAAGGTTGAATCTCCTAAAACAATAATTGTATCAAAATCGGGAATATTAATCACGTTATATACATCAACATAAGCTTCATCCATGGCTATACATCCATTGGTGTCCGTTACAGTTAGAAAATATTGTGTTAAACTTGTTGGATTATCAGACACTACAGGTGTGGTTAAATTATTAACTGAAAACACAGGGTTTGAGGTCCACAAATAGCTATAAATTGAATCTTGAAAAGCCGTTTCTAAGAGAACAAATTCACCCTCACAAATCGTATCCCCTTCAATTTCTGCTTTTGGATTTTCAAAAATTATCACAGTTTTTGTTACCGTGTCAGTACATTGAGCTGCGCCATATAAAATACCTAAACTCACATCATATGTACCTGGTTCATAAATATGTGGTGGTGGATTGCCAGATGTTGAAGTTTGTCCGTTACCAAAATCCCAATAAAATGAAGAGGCGTTTGAGGAGGTATTGGTTAGTGGATATGGCTGCTGACAAATTGCAGTATCTATATCGTTTCCGTTTCTATTAAAGTCAGCGATAACTTCATAAATATTGATGGGGTGAGATTGAGTGACAGGGCATGATCCGTCAGGATTTGCCATCACTAATTTTGCAATAGTTTGACCTGAGGGCGGCACAAATGTGTACTGGTTAGATACTGGGCTCACTTGTCCTGCCCCTGTCCCATCTCCAAAATCCCAGTAAAATTGACCTACTGTAGCTGGGTTTACAATTGTAAATTCAACGACATCTAGTCTACATATTGTATCATTACCTATATCAGTAATAAAGTCCCCTTGTGGACTTTGAACCAAAATGGTTTGATTAACTGTATCCTTGCAACCAAATGGCAAAGCACTTGTTAAAATAAATTGCACATTGTAGGTTCCGTTAGTTGTGTAAACTGTTCCGGCATCTTGCACATTAGAATTTAAACCATTTCCAAAATCCCAATAAAATGTGGAACCGGGATTGATGACTGATGTATTCGTAAACAGCACATTTTCTCCAGGGCATAAATACGCCACTGTGTCTGCTGTACTTGTAAAACTTGCAGTTGGAAATTCGCCTACCGTTATTTGAAATGCTTCGACTCCTCCGCAGCCTGAACCAACCTCAGCATAGGTTAACACAACATTATAAACGCCAACGCTATCGTAGTCTATGGTCGGATTTTGTGCATTACTTGAATTACCATCACCAAAGTCCCAAGCAAAAGTTAAGTTGGTATAGTCAGTGAAATCTGTTGCCGTAAAATCAATATCCATTCCAGTGCAAATTGTTGTGTTCGAAACTGTTGCTGTTGTCACTGGTTCATAAATAACAAATGTAAGACTGTCGTATGCTGTGCAACCTGCCGCATCTGTCACTATCAACAATGTTGAATCGTTGTCATTAATTATTGTTCCATCTAATACCACATTTGGATTTTGAAGCGTTGAGCTTTGCCCACTAGGGAAAATCCACTGCCAACTCACCAGTGTTGTGTCGGAAAAACTTAAATCTGTTGCCGTTAAATTTAAAGGAAAACACACTGTTGTATCTGATAAAGAAAAATCTGCTGTCACCCCGTAAACATTGGCATATCTTCTGGCTGTATCCGTGCAGTTATTTATATCAGACACAACTAACATTATTTCCAAAAATCCAGTTTCATCCACCTCTACAAACCTATTGTTTGAATCGGTCATGAAAGGTCTTCGATCAATTCCATCAAAATAATAGTTAAATCCTCTGGCGCACTTATTAAATACGTCTACTGACGTGCTGGCATCTAGCTGGAAAAGCACATCTACACACAGTACTGAATCGACAGTAAAACTGGCTTGCAAATTTCTTATATGAACTAAAATTCTTGCGGTATCATTCGCACATCCAGTGCCTGGATTACTTGCAATTTGCAATACATTATAATCACCTGTAGCGGCATAGGTATGATTTGGATTTGCTGTAGTTGAAGTTGTACCATCTCCAAAATGCCAAATAATTGTAGTGGCACCTTGGCTTGCATCTTCAAAATTGGCTGTCATAGGAACATCACAGTCAATTGAATAATTTATTCCGGCAATTGGACCATTAACTGTAATAGCATTGGTTACAGTTGTATCACTGTAACAACCATTATACCCCACTTCAAATGTCACATCATGTGACCCTATCGAGTCAGTATAAGCCCAAGTTGGGTTTGGTTCCTGAAAACAGCTAAAAAGAGTAGAATTATCTGAATAATAATGCCACGTATCAATACTGTCAGCATACGGCCCTACCGTGATGTCAGCAAATGAGACCGAATCGCCTGGACATAAAGTGATATTAGAGATTGAAAAATTGGGATCAATGACATCCCCCACATGTATAGGCACCATATATGAAGTGTCGACACAGCCACTATCGTTAGTGATTATAAGGAAGGGGTAATAGTCACCAACAGCAGTATAAGTGAAGCTAGTATCAACACTCATAGTATCGGTATAAATTGTGCCATCTCCAAAATGCCACTCCCAATTGGCTATATCCGATAGCGAAGTACTGGCATCAGTAAAACTAACAGTTAATGGCACACACCCGTCTGTAATCGAAGGATAAATTAGTGCATTCGGCTTGTGAATTATCGATATATACTCCCCTGTGTCTTTACAACCCGCTTGGGATGTAAAAATTAACCATGTTTCGAAAGGCACTCCTCCATTTATCGTATAAGTATGTGTATCAGCAACTTCATAAGAGTGAAATGGCATCATATCTGTCACCGGAAATATAGGAGAACCAGGGAAGTACCAGTCGTACGAAGCACCAGTTAAGTCATTAGGAATAAATTGAGATGTTAGTGGATCTGAACATGCAAAATCGGGTGATGTAGTAAAAGAGGGATCAACATCTTCAACATAAAAAGTAATTGTAGTATCATCAGGACAGGGTCCTCCTAACGACAGAGTAATGCTGTGATAGCCTCCAGTATGAAATTTAACCGCTGGATTAACTGAAAAAACAAAAGACCCAGGTTGCAGATAAGTTCCTGCATCAAAAGTCCATGTATATGAGCCTGGAGGAGAGGTATTGACTAATGTTGTATGACTAAATAAGCAAACTGTGTCCGGAACAATAAAACTTGCAGTTGGCCCGCCTACGCTAACCTGCTTGGTTATGGAATTCGAACAACCAATTGTATCTGTAGCAGTTAACGTTACCGTATAATTTCCATCCGTATAGGATTGATCTGGAGGAGTTACTGCATTTGAAGTACTTCCGTTATCAAAATCCCAAACGTAAGTAAGTGGGCCCCATTGCGAAGTAGAATTATTCTGAAAACCAACATTTAATGGGCCTTGGCAAGCAAAAGCGGGGTTTGGATTGGTTCCAAATGACACTACTGGATTACTGGCTACTGTAACTACATTATTGTATTGTTGGCTTGTATTACAAGAAGGAAAATTTGTCGTGATTCCCAATGATAAGTTAAAACTCCCTGAGGTGGTAAATATTACATTTGGAGCAGGGCCTGAAATATTATAACCATTACTAAATATCCATGACGTATTATTGATTACAACACCTGGATTTACTACCGTTGTACCAGCAAAACTTACTGTCAAAGGAATGCATCCTTCTGTTGCGCTACTGGTATATGTTGGCACAGGTTTATCGTAAACATTTATAGTGATAGTTCCAACAACAGGGCCTGTTGCAGTTTCTTTAAATTCAACAACGTAAGCACCAGCATTAAGATAAATATTTGTAGGATTTTGGGTAGTAGAAGTCGCGCCATCATCAAAATCCCAATAATGAGTGGCATACCCTGGTGGTGCTGTAAAGTCAACTGTTAGCGGCAAACAACCTTGAGTTACACTTGCCACCTGACCAAAAACTGAGTTTGAAGTCAACAAAACCAAAAACAAGAAAATTGAATAAAAGCCTTTCATTTTGGGAATGGAAATCAACATAAAAAACAATTTCAAATGTAGAAAATCCTTACTGCTAATTTAGTTAAAAAAATCATACACATACAATTATATTTCTTATATTTGAAAAAGGGACCTCATATTAGCTTCAATAATTTCAATGAATTTACTGCGTTTTTCACTTCTCATACTTCTTTTGAAATTAAGCTCATTTGGCTATTCGCAGCAAACACATGAACCTTTGCCCTGTGTTAACAAAACTTTTGGAATTATTGTGCATATTATCAGAGCTTACAATGGCGACCCAGGAATTACGCAAGGTTTAATTGAAGACAATATTGATAAGGTGAACGATATTTTTGACTCCATTTGTATGTCATTTGAAATTTGTGAAATCAGATACATCAATAATTATCAGTATGACGATTTTTCGGATAATGAATTTGAATTAATGGAAGTAGCTTACAACGAAGCCAATAGAATTAACTTATATTTTGCCAAATCTCCAATTGCGGGTAAAGGATATGCAACCCAAGGTGGAATTGACATGCTCAACTCTGGTGGAATTGTAGCTATGAAAGATTATGAGGCAGTTGATATTGCACATTTACTTGGACATTATTTTGGCCTATATAATACTTGGCAGGATTCTCAACTTGCTACAGCGGAATTAGTAGACGGCAGTAATTGCGCAACGGCTGGAGATAGTATTTGTGACACTCCAGCTGATCCTTTCGATCCCTTTTTGTTAATTACTTGGCAGCATATTTTTTATCCCGACTTTATTTTTGAAGGACTAGACGCTAATGGAGATTATTTTAATCCTTTGGTGGAAAACATCATGAGTAATTACAGAAAACGCTGTTTTTTCACATATGGGCAGTACCGCAGAATGGTCGACACATGGCTTAATTCTAGCATGAAGATGTGGTAATATGAAGCAAATTCTCTGCTCCATATTATTTTTGTCATTATTTCATTTAGCTCAAGGTCAAGATCTGCACTTATCTCAATTCTACACTAATAAAATGAGTTTAAATCCTGCCTATGCTGCTAATTATACAGGAACTTATCAATTTTCCGGAAATTACAGAAGTCAATGGAGCGAAGTAGGCACTCCATTAAACACCGTGTTTTTAGCATTTGATAGAAAATTTTTCTTTTTTACCGACGAAATAGATATCGGGATCTTGTTTAATGATGACCAATATGCAGGCTTTGGTCAGAAAGTCAATAAAGTTTTGCTTAACGCGACCTATACTAAACGGCTAGGAAAGAATAAACTTAGAGCAGGAGTTCAAATTGGAGCAATATTAAGAAGCACTGATTTCTCGAAACAAACATTTCCAAGTCAGTGGGTTTATTCTAGTGGAGAATTTGATGATAATGTGTTTAGTGGAGAATCAGCTATGGGCTCAAGTCATTCATTTATGGATGTGAGTCTAGGCCTGGTCTGGACTCGAAAATTTACAAAATCACAGCCTACTTTTGGTTTCTCCTTATTTCACATTAACCGACCAAAAGACAGCTATAATGCCGTTTTTATTGAGCGATTAAGAATGAGGAAGGCATTTTTTGGGGAAGTAGATTGGTACGTCGGTCAAAATTTAATTATTGAACCAAAAATACTATACATGTGGACCACCAAAACACAAGATTTAGTAGTTGGTTCAAATATTAGGCGAAAATTCGACTCTAAGGTGGTTCAAAGCATATATGGTGGAGTTCACATGAGAAGTGGTTTTGGCAGAAATATAGATGCAGTTATTCCCACAATTGGAATGTCTTTAGGACGATTTGACCTTGGTTTTAGTTATGATGTAAACATCTCAGAAATTAGTCAAGTGAATAGCCAAAAAACGAGTCTTGAATGGTCGTTAATATATACTGCTCCTATTTATACACCTTCCAAATTATCAATCCCTTGCGACAGGTATTAGTACTAATTATGCCTTTTAAGTCAATCATAATATCAATACTCATCTTTTTTACTGGATTAAATCTCGGAATAGGTCAGGAGCTTGACGAAGACTTAAAAAATATAAAAACGAAAGCACTTAAAGGACTTGCTAAAAATGCTTTTCGCTTAGGAGATGGCTACACTGCACTGTATTACTATGTTGAATGGGCGAATAGAAAACCTAAAAATACTGATGTTGCCTTTGAAGTTGCTGAATTGTATCGATACACCCGAAACTATAAAGAAGCTGAAATTTGGTATTCAAAATTAAAAAATAATCATTCTCAGCAATACCCAACTGCACTATTCCACCTAGCACAAGTGCAAGTGGCACAAGAAAAATATGAAGAAGCCAAAGCAAATTACTTACTATTCAAAAAACTAATTAGATATATAGATGACATCTATTACAAAAGTCAATACAAAATAGGAATAGCTTCGTGCGACTTTGCTATGTCAATGAAAGATTCAATTCCAAGTGCTATTGCAGAACATTTACCAACATCTATCAATAAACCTCATGTTGAATTTTCACCTGTGGTTATCGACGAAAACACAATTATTTTTGGGTCACTAGACGTTGAGGGGCTTAACTATTATAACATTACTGCTCACGACAGCATGGAAATTCCGCTGAGAAAACTTTACACTGCAGAAAAAGTGAATGATGAATGGATTAATAAAGGAGAGTTAAGAGGACCTTTCAACCAAGAAGATGCTCATATTGGCAATGCAATAATGTCCATTGATGGAAAGAAAATGTACTTTACCATCTGTCAAAAAAATTGGAAGAATGAAACGGTTTGTGAAATTTATTACGCGACCAGGTCAGCGACAAGATGGAAATTACCAGTAAAAATGAATGAATCCATTAATCTTCCGAATTACACATCAACTCAACCAGCAATAGGCTATGACTCGAGAACAAATGCAGAAGTGCTATACTTTGTATCAAATCGTCCTGGCGGCAAGGGAGGCTTGGATTTATGGTATGCAGAATTTAACACAAGAAAAAATGAATTTAAAATACCTAAAAACATGGGATCAAAATTAAATGGACGTGGAGATGAAGCAACACCTTACTATGACAGATCAACAAGAACCTTATATTTCAGTTCAAACGGCAAGGTAGGCTATGGAGGTTATGATATCTATAAATCTTCAGGAGAAAAAAGAAAGTGGAGTGAGGTGCAAATATTAGGAAAGGGGATCAACACGTCATATGACGATTTAGACTTCACTTTAAATTCCGACAAAAGTGGTGGTTTTATCGTTTCAAATAAACCGGGAGGGACTGCGCTTCTTAATGAAACATGTTGTGATGATATTTATGAATTTAAATTCACTGAATTCATTAAAATTGAATTAAAAGGAAAAATGTTTGATGAAAAGCATAAAATAACCGATTATCAAATCAATGTATACTTAAAAGATTCAGTTGATGGAAAACAAATAATGGTGCACAAAAGCAACTTCAATAAAACAGAATACGAATTTAATTTAGATCAAGGATATACTTACGTTATTGAGGCGGTTAAAAAAGGGTATTATAAACAGTCGGTCGAAGTGGATACAAAGGACATTACTGAATCAACGACTATTATTGAAAACTTTAGCTTAGAAAGCATTCCAATTGAACCAGTTATTTTAAAAGGCGTTTTATATGAATTTGATAGCGACAAATTAACCGCTGGTGCAAAAGCTACAATTGACACTACACTTCTTCTTTTAATGTTAGAGCAACCCAATATTATCGTTCAAATTTCATCTCATACCGACAGTAAAGGTAAAGACAGCTACAATAAAGACTTATCGAACAGGCGCGCAAAAAGTGTAGTCAACTACCTAACCAATAAAGGCATCCCACCAAACAGACTCCAGTACAAGGGATATGGTGAGTCAAAACCCATTGCCTCAAATACTAATCCAGATGGTAGCGACAATCCGGAAGGAAGAAGACTAAACAGAAGGACTGAATTTTTAGTGGTTGGCGAAATGGAATTCGACATTTTATATGAAGACCTTGATGACAGCAAAAAAGAAAGGTACAAGAAAAGAAAAAATGTACAGTTTTGACATTCGGCCAAGCGATCTATTCAGTACTATCTACTATTTCCATTTCGGGTGAATAGCAGATGGCATGTGACTGCCCTCTCCCATTGTATTGCAGTCGCATTGACTCCGCATAAGCACCACAACTTTTTATCACTAGTACATCTCCTCGTTTGAGTTCAGGTAGCATATGTGCTTTACCTAAGCAATCACTAGTTTCACAAATTGGTCCAACAATATCATAAGGCTGTAAATCATCTTTAAAGGCTATTCCATTGTATGAAATTTGGTGATAAGCATCATACAATGCTGGTCTTAACAATTCAGTCATTCCTGCATCAACTATTCCAAAAGTTTTTGTTTCAGACTCTTTAATATACAGCACTTTAGTATGCAGCTGACCGCACTGCGCCACAATCGATCGGCCTAATTCAAAATGAATATTATTTGTTTTGCAAGATAAAGTACTTTCAAAAACAGAGAAATAGGTTTCAAAATCTGGAATAGGTTCTGAATCTGGCGAATCGTAATTTATGCCTAAGCCTCCACCAACATTTAGATATGTCATATCATTGAATTGGTCTTCAAAAAGGATACTGTAGGCATTAATCTTTTCACAAAGCATCTTAAAAATATTCATGTCACGAATCTGTGAACCAATATGAAAATGAAGCCCCACAATGTTTAAGTGACAGAGGTCATGCTTCTTATCTATTAACTTATTGAACTCGATTTCAGAAAATCCAAACTTATTTTCACTTAAACCGGTTGTAATTTTTGCATGCGTATTGGCATTAATATTAGGATTTAACCTCAATGCTACCTCTATTTTTTTATGATGCTTTTTGGCAATCGCATTCACTGAACATATTTCTTGCAAACCTTCACAATGAATCATTCCAATTCCATTAGAAATAGCGTATTCAATTTCTTCATCAGTTTTACCTACACCAGCAAACACAATATCTTTTGCCTTAAAACCTGCTTCTAAAGCCCATTGAATTTCACCTCCACTGACGCAATCGGCTCCAAGACCTTGCCTTTGAATCAAACCTAAAATTTGAGGATTAAAATTGGCCTTTACTGCATAATGGACCTTAAATCCACGATTTATACTTGCAGAGTTCACAGCTTTTAATGTCTCATTCAATAATCCTAAGCTGTAAGTAAAAAAAGGCGTTTTCATATCATTGTATTTATTGCAAACCTAATTAATAAACAAACTCAATAGTTTAATTATTTAAAAAATAAATACATTTTAAACATATTGTTATATTTGTAACATGCAAACTTTAAGTAAAGAAATTGAATTAATTATTGACAGCACTCCTTTTATTCGCGAAAGTTTATCTGAGGGACTAATAAACACCAGTGCATTGGCACGAAAAATAAAACCAATTTTGGAAGGTAAAAGTAATTCAGAAATTAAGCAAAGCGCCATAGTAATGGCCATAAGCCGATTACCGCTAAGCAAGCAGGAAAGTATTCAAAAAAGAATACAACGTGTTATTAGTGATATTGGGGATGTTATTGTTAGAAGTAACTTAACAAAATATAACTACAGCAACTATTCTGGATTAAGTTCAAATCAAGCTGCATTTTTAAAAAAAACAGAATCCATTAACGATTCATTTTACACTTTGTCAAGAGGAATTGCGGAAACTACTATGATTGTTAATGCACAACTGTGTCCTTTTATTGAGGCTAATTTAGATCAAAAATACCTTTTAACAAAAAGAACCGGTTTGTCGGCAATTACTTTAAAATTACCTGCAACAAATGTAAAAACGGAAGGCATTTACTACTATATTCTTAAAAAATTAGCTTGGAAAAGCATTAGTCTTGAGGAAGTGATTTCAACAACAAATGAATTTACGATTGTCATTCAATCTGCTGTAGTTAGTCAAGCTTTTGAAGTTTTAGCTAATTTGGAAGATAAGAGCATGTAAAACAAGACCACAAGCAATTACACATTATCTATAATATTTGTCCGCCTAGTCGGCCATTAAGCCAGGTTTTGTTGCAGTGGTAAAGCCTCAAAGATAAATTATTATAAAAAAGCATTCACAATTTGAACATCTTCTTCTATCTGCTTAGCTCCACTTTTGTTTAGGATCATTTTAAATTGTAAAAAGACAAAATATAGAGTTACTTTATTGTTCAACAAGTACCTCTTAATTAATAAAACTTAAAAATAGGCACGGTATCTCTTCATTTAAAAAGGGTTAATTATATTTGCTATCAATTCTATGTCGCACGCCAAACAAATATCAATTGTAGTTCCACTACTAAACGAAGATGAATCATTGCCAGAATTACATAAATGGATTCAAAAGGTAATGAATGCTAATCAATTCACTTATGAAGTGATTTTCATAGATGATGGCAGTACAGATGAATCCTGGAACGTAATTGAAGGTTTAAAAACGAAAGACAAAAATATTAAAGGTATCAAATTTCAAAGAAATTATGGTAAATCTGCAGCCCTGCACGTAGGCTTTCAAGCTACTACGGGTAAAGTAGTTATTACTATGGATGCCGACTTACAAGATTCCCCTGACGAAATTCCAGAACTGTATGACATGATAGTCAATCAAGGATTTGATTTGGTTTCAGGATGGAAAAAGAAAAGGTATGATCCACTGTCAAAAACAATTCCTACTAAACTGTATAATGGCGTAAACAGAATGATTAGCGGAATTAAACTGCATGATATGAATTGTGGTTTAAAGGCATATAAAAGTACGGTTGTCAAATCAGTAGAAATTTTTGGAGAAATGCACCGGTACATACCTGTCATAGCAAAAGCAGCAGGATTTAATAAAATCGGAGAAAAAGTAGTTCAGCATCAGGAGCGAAAATATGGAAAATCTAAATTTGGCCTCAATAGATTTGTAAATGGATTCTTAGACTTATTCACAATCACTTTTATTACAAAATTTGGTAAAAAACCAATGCATATTTTTGGATTAATGGGTACAATTTCGTTCCTGTGTGGAGGCATAATTGTGGCTTGGTTAATTATTTACAAGCTGTTTTTTAATACTGGCTTCTCTCTAATTGCTGATAGAGCTGAATTTTATATTGCCTTAGCTGCCATGATAATTGGTACTCAATTGTTCTTAGCAGGTTTTATTGCTGAATTAATCGGCAGAAGTTCAGCTAATAGAAACACTTACTTGATAGAAAAAGAATTAATCTAGATGATGAAAAAAGTAATTTTAGTTGGTGTTTCTCACCCATTTCGTGGTGGATTGGCTTCTTATAATGAAAGATTAATTGAAGAATTTAATAAATATGGAGACGAGACCGAAATTGTAACTTTCACACTTCAGTATCCAAAGTTTTTATTTCCAGGAAAGACACAGTATTCTAGCTCTCCTAAACCATCCCATTTAAAAATATCAGAACGAGTAAATTCTATCAATCCATTAAATTGGTTGAAAGTAGGACGGCAATTAAAAAAAGAACAGCCTGATTTATTAATCTTAAAATATTGGCTACCTTTTATGGGGCCTTGCTTAGGAACCATTGCAAGAATTGTAAAAAAGAATAAACATACAAAAGTAATCTGCGTAATTGACAACATCATTCCACATGAAAAAAGGCCTGGAGATAAAATTTTCACAAAATATTTTGTGAAGCCAGTTGATGCTTTTGTGGCTATGTCTAAAAGCGTTTTAAGCGACTTAAAGCAATTTAATGTAGATAAACCAGCACTTTTTAGCCCGCATCCTATTTTTGATAATTTTGGAGAAAAAATATCGAGAGAGGACGCTTTAGAGAGGTTAGGGTTAAATAGTGACCAGAACTACGTGTTATTTTTTGGAATAATAAGAGATTATAAAGGTTTAGATTTATTGCTGCAAGCCTTTTCTAACGATCAGTTTCCTGAATTAAATGTTAAATTGATTGTGGCAGGAGAGTTTTATGCGAATGAACAGACATATATTGATCTAATCAAGGAATTAAAATTAGAAGAGCATGTCATTCTTATCAACGAGTTTATTGCGAATGAAGACGTGAAAAATTATTTTTGTGCAGCAGATATTTTGGCGCAGCCATATAAAACAGCTACTCAAAGCGGAGTCACACAAATAGGCTATCATTTTGAAAAACCAATGCTTGTGACTGATGTTGGTGGATTGAGCGAAATTATTCCTCATGATAAAGCAGGATACGTAGTCCAGCCCAATCCTTCGGACATTAGGAATGCATTGCTGGACTTTTTTCAGAATTCAAGAAAAGCAGAAATGACCCAGAATATCTGTATTGAAAAAGAGAAATACAGTTGGGATAAAATGGTAAATACTGTAAACCATCTGTTTGACAAGATATAAATAAAGAATACCATTTAAAATCTGCTTATCAAAAAAGACAAGAATAGACACTTCAATCAAGATGGCAGAACTTTATTGAAAGACGAGATACAGCCGAAAAGAAAAATTCATCCAGAAAGTTGGATAAATATGAAAAAAGAATAGTTTGTTGAACGATAATACCTTTAATTAATAATGGTTGTGCTTATAATGCCATTGTGAGCAACGGAGCTAAAATACGTGTAGCTGTTGGCAATGGATTCATGTTTTTATTGCTGTAAACATAGTAAACGGTGGCAAGTTTCAGACGCATTACAGCAATTAAGTATTGAATAAAAACGTTTTGAGCTCAAAAAATTAAACTGTACAAACAAGCAGTCTCTTAAAAACTATAAGTATGAAAATAAAATCAATCATTGAAAATTCAATCCAAACAAAACAAAAGGTTTTAAACAGTGATACCATTATTGAAGCGATAGAAGCTGCCACTTATTCTATTACAAATTGCTTTAAGGCTGATGGTCAAGTTCTATTTTGTGGAAACGGCGGCAGCGCTGCAGATGCACAGCATTTAGCAGCTGAATTTAGTGGTCGGTTTTACTTTGACCGCGCTCCTTTAAATTCCGAAGCACTACATGTTAACTCTTCATATTTAACTGCTGTTGGAAATGATTATTCCTACCAAGAAATATACGCCAGAATGGTACAAGCAAAAGGAAAAAATGGAGACATTTTAGTTGGCATTTCAACTTCAGGAAATTCAGAAAATGTGGTGCGTGCATTGATTCAGGCGAAAAAACAAGGAATGACAACAATAGGATTTACAGGCGAAACAGGAGGAAAAATGTTTGACCTTTGTGATATTATAATTCCAATTCCCTCAAATGATACACCTCGCATTCAAGAGTGTCATATTCTTGTCGGCCATATTATTTGCGAACTCGTTGAAGCTAATTTATTTTCGAAATCCTGATTTAAGAAGTACCAAATTCCAACTCGCTTTTCAGCTGGTCAGCCATATGATCAAACAAATGAGTTAAAGGCTTTACAACCATCATTTTTAAAAACATGTTTATGTCTCCTTTAAACAGCAGATAACCTTCAGTTACTGCATCTTTTTCATTAATAAATACCTCCAAAGTGAACGGAAATGGCGCTTTTTCACCAGACACGATATCAATTTTAGTATTTGGCTCTGTTGATGACTTCACTAATGGGATCACAGCAGCATTTTGAATCTTAAATGAACAATCGTCTACAGTAGATTGCCAATCCGAAATTTTATCAGCAGGCAGCAATTTTTCAATGTTATTAAAATCATTCAAAAAATCAAAAACAACTTTTTGACTAACATTAATAGTCACATGTTTACTTTCTATTATAGTGCTCATTGTGTGGTCCATTTTTCTGGAGCTTCTCTCCATTTAGTTAAAGACTCTTTATCGTTTTCAGTGATGTAGTTAAGCTCTATCCCTTGTTGAATCAAATTTTCGTAATCAGTTAAAACAATATGTTCGCAATCTGCTTCCTTAAAGTTTTTAGCAGCTTGTTCGAATCCATAAGTGAAAATTGCCACCATACCTCTCACATTAAGACCTCCTTCGCGCAATGCAGCCACGGCTTTTAAACTACTCCCTCCGGTTGATATTAAATCCTCAACAACCAAAACATTTTGACCACTTTCGTAGTGTCCCTCTATTTGATTTTGCATCCCATGCTCTTTTGCAGATGACCGAACATATATAAAAGGTAGTCCCATTTGCTCTGCAATTAATGCACCAATGGCAATTCCACCTGTTGCAACTCCAGCAATTACATCTGGTTTTCCATACTTTTCAGAGATAGTATCAACAAAAACTTGGCGAATGAAGGTTCTAACTTTAGGATAAGACAATACTTTTCTATTGTCGCAATAGATAGGAGATTTCCATCCACTCGACCAAGTAAAAGGATTTTGAGGTTGCAATTTTACCGCTTTGATTTGAAGCAAAAATTCTGCTACCTTTAGCGCCTTATCTTTATTTAATACCATATATGCAAATTTATAAAGTTTTTGTAGATAACAGACCTGTATTTTTTGAAATTAATGCGGCAAGTACTGATGAATTTTTAACAGTCAAAGAAATAAAAAAAGGGTTAAAAGATTTCAGGGAATCGGACTATACTGAACTATACATTGAAGTTGAGAGCGAAACTGTTTTTGAAGCTGTTTTTGAAGACCATAAGTTTATTGAGGCTGCTGGTGGATTAGTGCAAATGAACCAAAATTACCTTTTTATAAAACGAAACAATAAATGGGACATACCGAAAGGTAAATTAGAAAAAGGTGAAAGTTCGGAAGATGCGGCTGTGCGAGAAATAATGGAGGAATGTGGTATTATTAATCCCCCCGTTATCAAACGCCATTTGGCAAATACTTGGCATGTTTATTTTCAAAAAGAAAAGAAGTTTTTAAAGAAAACGTACTGGTATTTGTTAACGGCGGCCAATAAAAATACAGATTTTACCCCTCAAGCCGAAGAAGATATTACTGAAGTAAAGTATTTTCCAAAAAAGGCTTTTGACACCATTCGAAAAAATACGTATAATTCGATTAAGGACGTTTTAAAGCTATTGAAATAGTTAATTAGTTTTCTTAAAAACCCAGGCATTTAAATCATAATCAAGCTTTAAAATTTTAACTAGATTAATAGCTTGTTGGCCATTTGAGCAACTACCTACAGAAACCATTGTCATTTTCCCATTGGATGAAGATATTAATTTAGAAGAGACTTTCTGGTTTTTTAGCAGCTCTTTCATACGCTCAGCATTTTCAGAAATTGAAAAGCTCCCAACAATAATTTCGTATGCCCCTTTTTCAGAGATTTGTTTTGAAAGCATATCCGTTTCTGTTTCATTCGCCACAAAGTGATGATTTGTATTCGCCACAAAATCTTGTTCTAAATCCCTAGGATTTAAAATGTTTTCTTCCTCGTTTACTTTTGAGATTTCCATCATATTTAAAATTAGTCCAGCTAGTTTTATTCTTGGTAGATTATAATCTTCTTCAATTTCGCTTTCTCTTGTCTCAATAGGTAGTTCAGGATCATTAAATATTTGAATTTTTCCACTATAACAGGATACCCAAATATTGCCTAATTGCCAATCTCCCGCAATACCAATTGGTTTCTGGAAAGTATTTATTGTCTGAGCTATTTCCATGGTTTGTGCATTTACCTTTTGAAAGGTATTTGCAAAATAATTCACAACATATAAAAATTGTTCATTGGCAGAAAGCACCATACTTCGGGGACCTGAATTAGTCCTACAATACTCTACCTTTTTATTTTTAATATTTATTTTGGCAATTTTATTGGCTGAATTTATTGCAACAAAAAGGTGTGTATTTGAAGAATTAATCACAAGATGTCTAGGTCCTCTTCCGTCTAATTTAATATCATTTACAATATAGGTCAGCAAATTTATTACTGCAATTTTACTACTCCCCATGATCGCTATATAGGCCTTTTGATTTCTGCTATCAACTGCAATCCCCCTAGGCCTTGGTCCTACCTTCACTCTTTTTATTTCAGTTTCAGTGTCTAAATCAATGATTGATACATCTGAACTGGTCCAATTACTAACTAATAAAAGCTTACCATTATCGGTAATGGTTAAATATTTGGGTACAGATCCAACTTTTACAATCGATTCTATCTGATAAGTAATTGTGTTTATTTTATATAAAAAACTTGGATCAAAGTCATTTCCTGAACAACCATCACATCCTTCTTTATCAAAACCTGGACCGTACATAGCATAATTCGACACCCAAAGATATTTCCCATCAGGGGTAAAACAAGCTTCGACGGGTGCTCCTCTGTAAAGCGCATCTTCGTATTCTGTGAAGCCAAATTTGTTTAGATTTATAGCATCAGAAATAGTTTTTAACAAGGTACCTTGAGCAGAATACAACGTTATTGAATGTTTGTACATCATATTTTGCGCACTGAACAGCCCTCGGCCATCTGCAACAATAGATTTTGGCGTAATATTATTGCCTACTACTTGCTTTAATGAAATTTGAGAATGACTTAGTAATCCAAAGAAAACTCCAGATAATAGTGTAGTAGCTTTTATGTAAAACCTAAAATTAAGTGAAAGAAACGTAAATTTGTGTAAGTTCAATTTGTGCAAAATAAGCTACACAATACTACAAAATTAAATTCAACTTCTTAAGATCTTCAACCTTCTTATTGTCTCCAATTTTTTTATACGAATAACAAAGATTAGCTAACATTCGCTTGAGAATCACAGTATTTGAACAAGGTTCATAATACTCTTTTTCCATTGGTAAATTTAATGCCTTTAAATATCCCTCAATTTCATTGTGATCAAAAATTCGTCCTTTCGCATATGGATTTATATAAAATAAAATCTGCCGCTGTGAATCTATATTGAGCATTTTTAATGTCTTATATTCATCAACAAATCCCAAAATAAACTGGTTTGGTAAATTAACACCATATATTGGAATTTCTAAGCGTTGTGCCACAATTGAATAAATAATAGAAAGAGTTAATGGTGTACCTTGCTTTTGGCGCAACGCGGAGTACAAAAATGAATTATTCGGAGAGAAAAAGTTTTTTTTACTTCCTTTAAAACCGCAGATATCAAATATGACATTGTTGAAAATTTTTACGGTTTCAAAAGCAGTATTCTCATCATTTATTTCGAGCCATACTTTCTGCTGAACTTTCTCAATTTCTTTTTCTAACATTACTTCAGTAATGTTAGGGTATTGATATTGACTAATAATTAACGCTCCTTTGAGTAAATCTCTATTGGAAGAATCTTTCCATTTCTGCATTTTTACACAGAGATCAGACACTCTAATTTCACTAATAATATCTTGTAGTTTCAACTGATGATCATTATTATGAGAAGCTTTTAACCAAGTATGTTCAATATTTGGCAGTACTGATCTACCATAGCTTACAAGCTTGTGTTTTACCTGCGAATAAACCTGAGGATCTGGATCTTCAACTAACCTTATTAAGGCGTTGACTTCAGCATCATTAATATGAAGTATATTTTCCACTGAGCAAATATAGTAGGAAGTCAAACCTAAAATTTAAGCCCTCAAGAATGTTTTAAACCTTTGTTTGTGAAAACCAATGAAAATAGGAGGTTGATTTAGTTCTTTCCAAAATAGTGCTTAAAGCCAAATCCTATGCTCAGATAACGAATATATCCTTCCCCAAAACTATCAACAAGACCTGGAATATCTGACCTACAGAGGTAGTCTGGAGTAAATTCTTGAAAATTGATTGCATAACTAACAATCATATTAAAAGCAGAAGCCGACCTTAATTCGGTTAATATATTTATTTCTAATTGAGGCTCAATGAAGAGTGATCCTTTTTGAAATGGCCCTCCTAAAAGTGCTTGACAGGAATCGTTTACCACCATTACATTAGCATACCCTGTTTTTATTCCTCCATATAAAGACACCCGATCGGTCGTATACTTTTCATATCCAATTTTTACAAAACCACCTGGAATGTGAGTCCCCCCTGTTCCTATGGCACCACTAAAAGCCACACGATCAGATACAAAATACGAATATTTAGCACCCACTCCTAAAGTTAAACCTTTAAATACATTATGTTGATATCCGACTGCGCCGTTAAACAAACCTTCCATAGTTTGATTAAAAGCCTTATTTCTCTCATTTGTAGGAATTGTAACATCAACAAAAAATGATCCCTTTAAATTCACAACTTGAGCAGTTAACTCTACTGAGGTCAAAACAAAAATTACTAGAAATATTTTATATAAAGTAGACATTACTGATTATAAACGATTGGCTTACTCACTTATTATAATTTTTTTTAAAATTCGAGTTGTGGGCGCTTTCAGTAGTAAAAAATAATTGCCCTTACTGTACAAAGTAGGATCGAACTCAACAATATGCTCGCCCTTCTGTAAGTTCTCATCCAATAAATTTGTCACAACCACCTCCTTATTATCAAGCAACTCTATCTTCACATTCATTTCATCAGGCACATCAACAAGTAATTGTGTTTTAGTTTTATAAATATTGTATTGCGCCGTAACAAATCCAACTGTACTGACAGCTTCCATTTTTTGTCTTCTAAACTGCTTGGTGTATATAATATAAGACACTACAATTAGAACAATTGCGGTAATACCGTACAGCACCCCCATGACCATATCATAAGTACTAGCATCATTCAATCCTGCAGTATTTTCCATTATAGATGAATTACATTTTCAATTTTACTAACTAACAAATACTTATCTATTATCGCTTGACTACTTTTCATTTTTTGTAATATAGAAACAGTAGTATACTTTTTAGTTTTTGAATAAGTCAGAGTGAATTTTGCCTCACTGCTAAAACAGTTTTTTATCTCTTGTTCTGCGCCTGACTCTGTGACTACAATAAATTTAAAAACATAAGGTTTTGGAAACTTTTCCTTATCGAGTAAGGCTTTCAAGTTTTCGTAAGTTTTTTGTGTTGCTCCCACTATTCTACTTGCTTTTTAGCTTTTAAAACTTCGTTTAGTAAAACACTATTAAAAGGATAATTACCAAATTTTAATTCAGCACGAAGATAATTCATTATTTCCGTTTCAGAAATGTCTTTTTCTATTATTTCCTTATTAGCAGAGTGAAAATCACTTGGTGCGGAAATTTTCACATCTTTTAATTGATCAGCGCTCAGTTCGGGGCAGTATTTCGCCAGCGTAGACACAGCCAGCTTTTGTAACTTTACTAGGAACTTTATACTTACAATTAATTCATCACCATCTCTTGAATTTGAAATCAACAATTTAATCTTCATTAAGGCAGATTGGTACGACCGCATAAAAACAGTTAATGGTTCTCTAGAGAAACGCCAGTCAATAATTAATGAATTGTGAGAATCAAAAATCAAGAATAATTTTCCTGCAGAATGCAGCCTTTCTATTTTTTTCAGATGGGCATAAATTACCTTATTAGGAGGTATCACACTCATATATTTTTGTTTCCAACTAAAGAGCAATTCATTATAAGCATCTTCAGCATCTTCAGCATTCGTGATATTTAAAATACCTAAAGCTTCAATTTTAGATAAATTCATTAATTACATTTTACTTTATTTGCTATTTTTAGGCAATGAAATCAGCGACTAATTCTGGCACAATTTACAAATTAATAGAGGAACAACTTCGCCATTTGCCTGCAGAAAAAGCACATTTAGAAATGATTCCATATCGAACCGCAGAAAGCCTCCGTCCCTCTATAAATAAAAAAGAAAAAAACTCTGCCGTACTTTGCCTGTTGGCTGCAAACAGAAATACTTTGGATATTATTTTAATGGAACGGACAGAAGACGGTAGCCCACACTCTGGTCAAATCAGTTTTCCTGGTGGGAAGAAGGAGCAGTTTGATAATAATTTGTCTGACACAGCGCTAAGGGAAACCTATGAGGAAATAGGAATAAGCAGAAAAAAGATTACATTATTAGGACCATTAACTTCTTTGTATATTCCAGTGAGTAATTTCAAAGTCAATCCTTTTATTGGTTATACTGAAAACTTTGATGCGCTCACACTTTCTCAAAAAGAAGTAAAATCTGTATTCAAAATATCAGTTCACGACTTGTTACAACCTGATAACATGGTAAAAAAAGACATTCCTAATCACTTAGGCCAAATTCTAAAAAATATTCCATGTTTTTATATTAACGGTAGAATAATATGGGGAGCCACAGCTTTAATTTTAAACGAAGTAAAAATGATATTTGAAAAAATTGACCAAAATTTTGTCAAAAAAAAGACACCATAAAGATTTTAGGTGTCTTTTTTCTCAGTAATTGAAGGCAGATTATTCTGATCCGAATTGTTCTATAACCTCCTGGGTTACACCTGAATTCGAAAACCCTCCATCATGGAAAAGGTTCTGCATAGTAACATATTTTGTTAAATCACTAAATAGTGAAATGGCATAATTTGCGCAATCATCTGCTGAAGCGTTACCTAACGGTGACATTTTTTCAGCATAATTTATAAAATTATCAAAACCTTTTACTCCACTTCCAGCAGTTGTAACTGTTGGTGATTGAGAAATGGTATTTACTCTAACATGCTTTTTTACGCCATAGTGGTAACCAAAACTTCTAGCTACTGATTCTAAATACGACTTATTGTCAGCCATATCATTATAATCTGGAAAAACACGCTGTGCTGCAATATATGTTAAAGCTAAAATTGAGCCCCAATCGTTGACAGCATCTAACTTCATTGCAGTCTGCAACACTTTATGAAACGACAGAGCAGAAACATCAAGTCCTTTCATTGTCCAATCATAATTCTGATCGGTGTAATGACGTCCTTTTCTGACATTTACTGACATCCCAATTGAATGAAGAACAAAATCAACTTTACCTCCAAAAATTTCCATTGACTTGCTAAATAACGCCTCTAAATCTTCAAGACTAGTAGCATCTGCCGGAATAATTTGAGCATCAATTTTTTCCCCTAACTCATTAATCTCTCCCATTCTCATAGCTATAGGAGCATTAGTAAGTACTATTTCTGCTCCTTGTTCATGCGCTCTTTCAGCTACTTTCCACGCAATTGATTGTGAATTAAGTGCACCAAAAATAATTCCTTTTTTTCCTTTTAATAATCCGTTTGACATAGGTTTTAGTTTAGATAACAAATGTAATTTTTTTTAATTAAATCATCTCCAATTTCTTCAATATCCCAATTACAAAAAGTACAACACCAGCCATCAAAAGACCATACCCCCAATTTTTCTTACTTCTTGAAGATGATGAATAATCTGCAGTGACTTCTGATTCGTTTTTTGTGGAGATAATGTAAGGCTTGTTCTTTTCAGTTGATTTAGAAATAATTAATTCACCAGTATCATCATTCGCATTACCGACTACAAATAATGACTGTCCGACCGGAATTGACTTTTCAACATGATAAAAACCTATTGTTTTGTTCGTGGATGTATTCTTGAAACTGATACCAGCAAATGAAAAATCAATCTGATTTTGATACGCTTCTTTTTCAAACACTGAATACGACTCAATAGCATCTATTTCAGCATCTCTATGGTTCAATTTTACGCTCCATTCATCTTTCTTAATCGAAAAATCATCTGCTACCTGCTCTCTATCAAGTACAACTTCTGTTTTTTTTACCCATTTTTGAGTTTTGGCGCCATTTGACTCTGTTTTAGTTTCTAACTGTTCGAATTCTCTTTCTATCTCAACATAAACGTATGCACACTCCTTTTTTGAGTATTCTGAAATAATAGGGTTTTCACTATGTGCTTTACCATATAATTTGGAATACAACTTAAAACTACCTTTACCGTAAGAATTTGACAATGACTCGTAATTTTCAAACAAGTTTCGAGGTGATGTTTCATCTGTAGCACTGATTGCTAATGATTTTGAGGCTTGCTTTTTAGAACCGAAGAATAATGAAACACCAATTAAAACGAAAATTGCCCCTCCTATTATATATAACATTTGTTAAGATTTGAGTGTGGGTTTAAATATAGCCATATTTTTATGTTTTTATGTGCTAACTTTGTGGAGCTACAGCTAATTTACACACAATAATGAAACCAACAGACCAAAACCCAATAGATAAAGATAAAACGACGGAAACCCCCAATACGATTGAATATGGGCATCATGTAGGTTCCGCAGTTATAAAACCAGTTGATATTGGAAAAGTAAAAGGCAGGTCATTAACAGCTATGGCTCATCAAACTGACCAGCAGCTTGGACAGATATATGAACAAATGCAATTGCTAGCCGAACAAGCAAAAAAGATAGAGGCTCGCAAAATAATTTCTGAAAAGATTTACAACTCTGATTTTAAGTTTAAACCAATCATCAATCACACTTATTATCTGTACCAGAAAGAAAATTTAGAATCAGTACTCTCCATTTTAAGTCCTGAAGATTGGTTAAATTCTAGAGCTAATACCACTGGTTTATATCTTGCTACCATCAAATTATTGGCCGATCACACTTGGGATGTTTTAGATTCGTCGAGCGAAAACCTATTTTAATAGGGTGAAAAAGCTTGTTTGTCGAAAAATTATATATATTTGTACTGTTACTAACAGTACATGGATAAACTAGATTGCAATAAGGCCCTCATCAATAAATTCGACGACTCGATTGTTCTAATTGAATATACAGCTAATGAAAATGTTGAAGCCCATGATTTATCTCACATTGAGCGATCAATTGGAACACTGATAGGTAATCATCCATATTTTGCTATTTCAGTTTTGCCACAATCTTTTAAAAATTTCTCAATTGAAGCTAAAAACTTCATTACTGAAAAAACTGATAGATTAGAAAACAGATTAATTGATTGCTATGTAACGGATTCACTTTCGAAAAGATTAGAATTAGAAGTGTTTTTCCAATTTCATAAACCATCAAAAAAAACTAAAATATTTACTTCATTAAATAAAGCTTTAACTTTTATTGAAGGAGAAAAAAAATTAGAAGTTAATAAAAAAGGTGCGCTAGTTTAGCGGGGATTTTACTAGCATTACCGATTCAAGATTTTTATTTCTTCTATTCAAGAGGTTGGTAACAACCTCTTTTTTTTGTGCCAAAAAAAAGGATATTCTGTCCGCGCAAAACATCCTTTTTTTAAAATCAAAATATCTGTTATTTCGCAGGCAATACCTTTGTCGACACTTCCCCAAATCCAATTCTTAACCCGTCTTTCTCGCAATACCCCCTCATAATTACTGTATCGTGGTCGTTAATGAATTTACGTTCTGTTCCGTCTGACATTTTAAAGGGCTTTGTTCCTTTCCATGACGTTTCTAACATTGAGCCATACTGACCTACTTCAGGTCCAGAAATTGTTCCTGACCCCATAGCATCTCCAGCATTAATATTACATCCATTTACGGAATGATGAGCTAATTGTTGATTCATATTCCAATACATATATTTGAAATTAGACTGACCCACACAATTTTCCTCACCATTTTCAGGCTGGATAAACACATCCAAATTCATATCAATATGTTTATCACCTTTATATTCTAGGTAAGGAAGTACTTTTGGATCCTGAACTGGTCCTGGAATTCTAAATTGCTCTAAAGCATCCAATGTTACAATCCAAGGAGACACGCAAGACGCAAAGTTTTTACCTAAGAATGGCCCTAGTGGCACATACTCCCAACCTTGAATATCTCTTGCACTCCAATCATTTAATAAAGCGACACCAAAAATATAGTCGTCTGCCTCTTCTGTCGAAATTGAATCGCCTAGAGGTTTCCCTTGGAATGTAAAGAATACCGTTTCTAATTCAAAATCTAATAAATTGGAAGGTCCAAAATTCGGCACTTCGTCATTTGGTCCTTTCTTCTGCCCTTTAGGTCGGTAAATTGGTTCTCCAGACACAATAATTGAAGAAGCTCTACCGTGATAACCCACTGGAATATGCTTCCAATTTGGCAGTAATGCATTGTTTGGATCACGGAATAAACATCCCACATTATAAGCATGCTGTTCACTGGAGTAAAAGTCAGTATAATCACCTACTTTAATCGGCATCATCATATCAACATCAGTCATTGGCAACAGTACCTGACTGACGTGGTGCTCGTTCTTTCTCAAATCAGGAAAATCAGATTTCAAAAGTTTATAAATTCTTAACCGTAATTCACTGACATTTTTCTTTCCTTTTAACATCATTGAATTCAGATACTCTGCATCAAAATCCTCAATACTAAACGGTAAGTTTTTTAAATAACCCAAAACGAACAAGCTCTTTAAATCAAGCACACGGTCGCCAATTGCCACCCCTACTCTTGCCTTTAAAACGTCTGTTTTAAAAATACCAAACGGTAAATTTTGAATTGGAAAATCTGAATTTGCAGGTACTTCAACCCACGATTTATCGTTTTTATCAATAATAATTGACATGTTTTGTTAATTTTACAAGTGAATAATTCGGTCTACTTTCAATGCCTAAAGATATAAAAGAAATAGAATATAAAAAGAATAATAGGCTTGGTTGGATCGCCTTTTCTGTTCTACTCATTCATTTCAGTTTGGTTATTTTTTCTATTGTTCCTGAGTCCGAAACGACATCTAAAATCAATCATCTGGCGGAAAGCTATGTTGATCCAGTATTCAAACAAAAATGGGCAATGTTTGCACCTTGCCCAATTCTTGAAAACAGACTTAAAATTAAGTACTATTTTGGCAATGATTCAACTCATTGGATTGACCCAATTGAGAACGCTCTCTCCAATCACCAACGCTATAGATTTACTCACCATGGCAATATTGCCGTTGGTTATTACAATATGCTATATTGGTTTAAAATTGAATTGGATAAATTGAAAACTAAGCCCGCTAAATGGCTTATATTTTCTGAACAAACCAAACTTAGAAATAGCCTTGGAAATAGATTGTTAAATAACTATGTGAAGGGTTACGCAAATGAAAATTTTGATGAAAATCCGACAAAAACGAGCCTAGACATTTCATACAGAAATCTAGAAACTGGAGATACTGCGCATTATTATTTCATAGATTACAAATGATGCAGTCCATTCCATATCTATTTACAAAGCCTTGTGCTTATGGCGCCCAGTTGACCACATTTAAAAAAGTATTGTATCTATTCTTATTTGTCAATACCCTACTAATGCTGCCCATGGTCAATTCAATTTTTGGACAACAAGGTATTGCGGGATCTATGGGATTCATGTGGAATGGAACAGCTTCATTTTTAAATTTATTAGGGCACCCTGCAGCTTATACTAGACCATATATTGCCTGGTTTTTTATTGCCGGACAGCTTGTAGCTATGGTACTAGGTTACTTTAAAGTGTTACCCAAACTATCCGCTTTTGCCCTTTTCTTTTTTACGGCCAATTTATTCTCAAAAGGTGGCTTGTTTTTTACAGGAGGTGAAGTATTAATAGACATTTTGCTATTTTACATGATATTTTTGACGGAGAATGAGACGCTAAGTCCTGTTCAAAACGTTGTCAATAACTCAATTTATTACGGCTTAGTCATTCAAATCTGTATCCTTTACTTTTTCTCTACATTTTTTAAACTTTACGATCCTAATTGGACAAGCGGTAAAGCCTTAACTTACGTATCAGAAATACCTTTTTACTCAACCGATTGGTTCTATTCTCTTGCCCACTACTCTCCTATTGCGAGTAAAATAGCCACCATATCAGTCCTTGTTTACCAAGGCATTTTCCCTATTGTTGTTTGGATAAAGCAAGTGAAAATTCCATTTTTAATTTTTGGTGTCATCCTTCATTTAGGAATCGCTTTTGGCATGGGAATTTTTTCTTTTGGCATCATGATGATTATTAGTTATTTATTATTTTTAGATTCGTCACAAATCCAGAAGCTAAGTACAAAATTGACCTTTAAGAGAAATGGCTAAAAAAAAGAAATTCTACGTGGTTTGGGAAGGTCATGCACCTGGCATTTATAATGACTGGAACAAAGCCAAAAAGCAAGTGAGTGGTTACAATGGCGCTCGCTTTATGTCGTTTGAAGATAAAGGTCAAGCCGAACAAGCTTATAAAACGGGTATTATACCAGCCAAAAAAGAAGGCGAAAAAACCAAATACTATGTGGTTTGGAGAGGACATAAACCAGGGATTTATACCGATTGGCCAACAACACAAAAACAAATTCAAGGTTTTCCAAAGCCTAGCTATAAAATTTTTGGCAGTAAAGCATTAGCGCAACAAGCTTATAAAGAAGGTCCAGAAAATTTCCAGGGTGACTATAAAAAAACAAGAGACTTAAGCCCGGAAGAATTAGAAAGAATCGGCCAACCACTTGACTTGGCACTGAGTGTTGATGCGGCTTGTAATGGGAAAGGAGATTTTGAATACAGAGGTGTTTGGCTTCATAATAAAGAGGAAGTATTTAAAGTTGGCCCCTACAAAAATGGATCGAATAATATTGGCGAATTCCTAGCCTTAGTGCATGCCCTAGCCTACCTGAAAGGATTTAAGGATCCAAAAATGCACACCATGCCTATTTATTCTGATTCTAGAATTGCTATGGGATGGGTACAGTATAAAGTTTGCAGAACAAAACAGAAGCCAGATTCAGATGTCAAGAATTTGATTGCCAGGGCTGAAAATTGGTTAAAAACTAATCAATTTAAAAATCCAATTCTAAAATGGGAAACCAAAGTATGGGGTGAAATTCCGGCAGATTTTGGGCGAAAATAAATTCTGCATCATTCAAAACAGGACTTCCCTCATTCAAAAAAAGGCTTCCCTCATTTATACTTTTCCTTATTAACTAGTAGCTATACTTTTGAGAAAAATATTTAGCTATGAAATGCCTTGCCATCACCTTTATCTTTCTGCCATTTTTCATCTTTCCATTCAGTAAAAACCTCCAAACAGAAATTGATAGTGTTACTGTGTTTACAACTGATGCCCAAATTAACAGAAGCAAGTATGTTGACCTAAAGAAAGGAGAAAACATATTGTACTTTAACAATTTAGAACTCGAACTACAGCCTAACAGCATTCAATTATCCGGTGCAAATAACAATAAAAACATGACTGTTATCTCACATGACTTTTCGAAGACCTTAATTATAGTGCCTGGTCGCGAAAAACGATTAAAAAGCATAAACGATTCTCTATTTACCATAAATCAAGAAATCAAACTACTGAACGGCAGAATTTCAAATCTCCAGCAAGAAAAAGGACTGGTACTATCACATGCCAAAATTAGTTATGAAAAGGAACTCGATTATGTGAACATAGTAGAAAGTATGCTAGCTTATTATCGAAAAAGCACACTCAAAATAGACCTGCTCATATTAGATTTAGAAAAGAAAAGAGCCGCAAAAGCAATCTTAAAAAACAATCTGGAAGTTAAACTAAATGACAATTCTCTGCTACAGTACGAAGGTGTAATTGAGGCTAAAATTTATGCCAAACAAGCCGTTAAACAAAAGCTTCAACTGAGTTATTTGGTCTCTGGTGTTAGTTGGACGCCTTTTTATGACATTAAATCTACAGGCATAAATCAGCCCCTTCAAGTGTCTTGCAAAGCAACCATTCATCAAAACACAGGTATTAACTGGAAAAATATGTCACTGAAATTGTCGACTCGCAAGAAAACAGCACTAACTGCCATTCCAATAGTACACCCATGGGTGCTCCACTTTCAAAATAGTTATAAACGTTACAGTCAAAACAATTTAATAATCGATCAACAAGCTATTTCTAATTCCCATATTCCGACCCAAAAAAGTGTAAACATTAATATGAATAATAATAATGTGCAACAGCAAAACAGCACAATCACAAACCAATACCTTAATACATTTAAAGCTGCTACCCATAAAATGATTAATAAAGAGTACCGTAGTAAAATCAAACATAGCATTTCCGGACAAGAAGGAGTAGCCGTAATGGAACTTGATAATTTTAAGATGCAAACGAATTATAAATACTATGCAGTGCCAAAATATGACCAAAATGTTTATTTGGTAGCGGAAGTGGCAAGACATCAGCAATACGATTTAATACCGGCATTTGCTAATATATTTTTAGAAGGGATTTATGTCGGAAAACTATTCATTAATCCCGAAGCATTGGTTTCAAAACTAGATTTAATGCTTGGTAAAGACAATGACATTATTGTTGACAGACGTAAAGTGGACCAGCTTTCCGACAAGCAGAGACGAATTATTGGCAATATTGAAAGAACTACCATTGAAATTGAATTACTTGTGAAAAACAGAAAGAATACCAATGTAGATATTATCATTAAAGATCAAGTACCAATTTCAGGCCAAGAAGGCATAGTTGTAGATGTTTTAAAAACCTCAGGAGCCCAATTAGACAGTGCCAGCGGCACCTTAACCTGGCAAAAATCACTGGCTCCTTCAAAATCTCAGAAGTACAGTATTAAATACGAAATAGAGCGACCAAAGAATAAAAAACTAGCCAATTTCTAATACGACTATTAAAGGGTCATGCCACTTTTCTGGTATGGATACGCATTAAAAGTACCCGTAGCAATCGCGACAACATCACCCGTTTTTTGATCTCTAATTTCCCCCTTGGCAATAATAATTCGCTTGCCTGCGGAAATTACTTCACCGAAACCAAGTAAAATATCACCTACCCCGGCAGGCTTTAAATAATTGATTTTAAATTCAACAGTCGACACTAAATTCATATTCTTAGAAGATTCAGTTAAGGCCGCTACACCAATAATACCGTCCATATAGCCAGCTAATATGCCACCATGCGCAGTGGTTGGTGTTGCTAAATGTTCAGCCTTTATCTCCATTTGATATTCAATTATCCCAGCTTCATAGTTTAGTAAAACCATTCCATTAACATTGCCATACTGATTGGTTTCAGCATATTTAGCCATTAATATTTCAGTGAAATTCTCCATTACTTTTGAATTATTTTTTGCGCAAACTCATTTAAATCAATACCATCAAAATTACCAGAACTCATTAACAGTAAATTAGTCTCGGCCCTTACTTCGTTTTCTAGACGTTTAAACAGTTCTACTGAATCTGTAAATACAGTGACATTTTCCGATTGAAAGCCAGCTGAAACATCTGCTTCAGTGATAGGCTCTAATTTTTTATGCGCCACTACTTCTGGACTAAAATAAACATAGGCCTTGTCTGCCGCCGCCATAGCATTTTTATATTGTGGTAAAAAATCCTTTTTTAACGACGAAAAAGTATGCAACTCCATACAAGCTATTAAGTCCCTATCTTTAAATTGACTTTTTACGGCTTTTGTAGTCGCTTTCAATTTTGAAGGGGAATGCGCAAAATCTTTAAATACCTTGGTGTTTTCATTCTCTCCTATGGTTTCCAATCTTTTTGCTGCTCCTGTAAAGGATTGTACTGCGGTTAAAAAATCATGGTCAGACACGCCAATCTGATTCAAAACCAAACGTGCGCCATTTAAATTCTGTAAATTATGTTCACCAAAAATGGCCAATGGATAATCTTCTCCGCCAAAGTGAATGGTGGTGGTATTATCAACTATTGAATAATCAAATGTATCGTAAGGAATAGCATTGACATGGTTTGACTGATTAGCAATATCCACCAATATTTCATCTCCTTGATAATAAATTAAGCTGCCATCCGGCTGAATGTCTTTGGCAAAAATTCCAAATTGTTCTACATAGTTTTCGAATGTTGGAAACACATTAATATGGTCCCAAGCCACACCACTTAATAGGGCAACATGTGGCTTATACCAATGAAATTTTGGCCTTAAATCGAGCGGTGACGATAAATATTCGTCTCCTTCTATCACCATATAAGGTGCATCTGAAAATTGCACCATGCAGTCGAAGCCATCTAGCAATGCGCCTACCAAATAGTCAGTTTTAATATTTAATTGCTGCATCACATGCAAAATCATGCTGGTAATGGTCGTTTTACCATGACTTCCGCCAATTACAATGCGCTTTTGATCCTTACTTTTCTCAAATACAAATTCAGGATAAGAATAAATTTTAAGACCTTGTTTTTGCGCCGACAGTAATTCAGGATTGTCTATTCTTGCATGCATTCCTAGTATTATAGCATCTAAATCAGGTGAAATTCTTGCTGCATCCCAGCCCATTTTATCAGGTAAAATTCCGTTTGCGGCCAGTCTACTTTTAGAGGGTTCAAAAATCTCATCATCAGACCCGGTCACCTCTGCTCCACTCCGCTTTAAAGCTATTGCCAAATTGTGCATGGCACTTCCTCCTACTGCAATAAAATGTACTCTCATTTCTACTATTTTCCCCGAAGTTCATTAAAATAAGGATTTGAATAGAATGGCCTCATTTTATTTTTTCACATTTCATTCTTAGTCAATCTCCTCAAACAATGTTTATGATGGCATAAATTGAGGCAGTACCTTACTATTCTCGACATTTTTTTGCATATTTGACAAAAGATTTTCTTATGAAATTATATCCCATTAATACGGGTGATTTTAAATTAGATGGTGGAGCCATGTTTGGCGTTGTACCTAAATCATTGTGGTCAAGAACAAATAGGCCAGACGAAAACAACATGTGCTCGTGGAGTATGCGCTGTATGCTTATTGAAGATGGCGACAGATTAATGTTAATTGATACCGGAATTGGTGATAAGCAAACTGAAAAGTTTTTTAGTTATTACTACTTATTTGGGGACTATAGTTTACGAAGAAGTATTGAGGCATTAGGATTTACCTTGGATGACATTACGGACGTGTTTTTAACACATTTACATTTCGACCATTGCGGTGGAGCGATTGCCAGAAATAATGATGGACAGTTTAGACCGTTCTTCAAAAATGCTACTTATTGGAGTAACGAAAAGCACTGGAAATGGGCTACAGAACCTAATCAGAGAGAGAAAGCGTCATTTTTAAGCGAAAATATATTGCCAATTCAAGAAAGTGGACAACTGAAATTCATCAACCGAGTTGGTGATTTTACAGAAAATATATTCCCGAATATTGATTGCTTGTTTGTAGATGGTCATACTGAAAGTCAGATGATTCCGCATATCAATTACAAAGGAAAAACCATTGTGTTTATGGCTGATCTTTTGCCAAGTGTAGGACATATTCCTTTGCCATATGTTATGGGTTATGATACACGACCGCTTTTAACTTTAACAGAAAAAGAAAAATTCTTAAGTCATGCAGCCACTTCTGAGTTTATACTATACTTAGAACACGATTTCGAGAATGAATGCTGTACACTAAAACATACTGAAAAGGGGGTCCGCTTAGACCAAACATTTAATTTAAGCGAGGCATTTTAACTGCAAATTATAACCTATGAATAAATACTTAATTGAAATACTAAAGAATCATAGTTCACTTATTCTTCCTGGAATTGGTGCCTTAATGGTTACAAATAAAAAAACAGGTGAAATTAAATTCAATCCTCACCTTACTTTTAATGATGGAGCTTTAGCAAATTTTATTGCAGCTGAGGAGAACATAGATAAAACTGAAGCACAAAATAAAATAGCAAAATTTACAAGTGAAATAAAAGCTGCCATCAACAAAGGGGAAACCTATGATATTTTTCAATTTGGTACAATTTTCAAAAATGATAACGGCGAAACTGCTTTTAAGATGGCAAAAGATTCCAAAGAATCAACGCTAGATAAAACTCTAGGAAAAGCAAAAAAATCAGAAGATGCTGTGACCGATAAAACTAGAAAGGCTGCTAAAACAACCAAAAACAAAGCAGGTAAGGCGGTTAAGGAAAGTGCCAAACTTGCTGGTGAGATTGATAATAATACTGGTAAGGCAAAAGATAAAGTCAGTAATGTTTTAAAAGACTCTTCAAAAATTACCCGCAAAACAGCAGATAAAACTGCTGATGTTGCCAAAGCAGCAAAAGGTAAGGCAAGCGATATAGTAAAAGGAGCGAGGAAAAGTGCCGACAAAGCCAGTAATATTGCTGGAGATGCTGTAGACAAAGTTGGTGAAGTTGCTGGAGCAGCAAAAGATAAAACAGCAGATGCGTTGAAGAAAACTGGAGAACTAATCAATAGATCTGCAAAAAAAGCCGGAGACACTGCAAAGTCTGCTAGTGATTCTGCCGGTAAAACTATAGTGAAAGGAGCTTCTGCAGTTAAAAATGTAGCTGATAAAACTGTGGAAACTGCCAAAACTGGCGCTGATAAAACAGTCGCTGCGACACGTGCTGCAGTTGATAAATCTAAAGAAACTGTTGCAAAAGTTACTGATTCCCTAAAGGAAGCCAAAAACACTTATATTCCGCCAGTTGATAAAGAGAAATTACCGGATGTTCCAAAAATAGTAGCAGGTGCTGAAAGTAACACAACTAAAACAGTTGAAAAAGTAACTAAAAAAACAACAGAAACAGTAACTGCCACAGCTGAATATGTTGAAAAGAAAAGAAGAAGATGGTGGCCAGTGATTTTACTATTATTACTAGTAGGCCTTGCAATTACGGCCTACTTTTTCAGAGATAAAATAAAGTCCTTTTTAGGGTGGGATGATCATTCCAAAATAGAAAACGTTAATAATTATCCAGATGCGGATGAAGATGGAATTCCAGACTTTGCAGATGTTGATTTGACAAAAGGGGCTGATGCAGATGGTGACGGAATTGATGATGCTGCGGATTTAGATTATACAAAAGGCAAAGATACTGATGGAGATGGAATTGATGATGCCTTTGCAGCAGCTGCAATGGCTGTGGATTCGGAGGAAGAAATTGATCCAATGGCAATGGCAGACGAAGACGGTGATGGTATTCCAGACTATGCCGACATTAACTTAACAGAAGGCGTAGATGCCAATAATAATGGCGTTGATGATAAATATGATGCCGCCATTACCATGGGAGCTGATGGCAATAAAGATTGCATTGACGACAGTCTGGCCAATATCAAATTACTAAATCACTTTAAAAGTAAATTGGCAGATGCGGATGCGGATGAAATTCCGGATTATGCGGATGCTGATTTAACCGGAGGAAAAGATGTAAATAAAAATGGAATTGATGATGCATTTGAATCTGTAAACCATGATGCAAATGGAGACGGATTAAATGATTCTATGTTGGTGGAAATGGCCCTTGGACAATCAAACATGGGTGAAGATGCAAGTTCTGAAATGGAAACTGGTTCTGAGTATGAAACTGAAGAAATGGCGAGTGAGGAAGATGCAGATGATAAAGGTATAAATGGTGAAGTTTCTGCAGAAGAAAATGAAGTGGAACCACAAATGGTTGAAGAAATTGAAGAGGCTCCAAAACAGGAAGCAACTCCCTCACCAGTTCAACAATCAAACTCCGACTATTCTGCTACTGGAAATTACCATGCCATTGGAGCTGCATTTGCTGAAAAGAGCAATGCAGAGCGATACACAACTGACATGGCAAGCAAAGGATTTGGAGCTTCAATAATTGGGAGGTTTGATGGTTTATATTTAGTATCACTTAAGCAATACAGCAATTTAGGAGATGCAAAATCTGATCTTTCTAACATGAGGAACACTTCTAGCAGTGCTTGGATATTTAAACACTAATATTGTATATATTACAGTAGTTAGAGCCTGAATTATATATTCAGGCTTTTTTTGTAGTCCAATTTGGAGCGATTAGTCTATCACGTTTTGTTAAAAAATTCTAAAGAGCTGGCCATTATGAAGCTCAATCTAAAGACATAAAATTCATGATACATTTGCTGTATCTGCCTTCCAATACAAATGATAAATATATTTTATGCTTTATATAATTAAAATAAATAAAAACTTATGTTAATGAGTCCGTATTTTTGAAAAAAAAACTCATTATGAAAAAGCAAATCTCATTAATTTTAGTTTCAGCATTAGTTCTTAGTAGTTGTGTTATTATTCGACCTGGCGAGGTAGGGATTAAACAAAGTATTGGAAAATTAGACGATAAAGCAACAACTGAAGGTTCAATTTGGTACAACCCATTTGTAAGCAAAGTTTTAAAGCTGTCAATCAGAACCAACAACCTCGAACTAGCACTTAGTCTTCCAAGTAAAGAAGGCCTTAGTATTCAATCACAAATTTCAATTTTATACAAACTAGACCAAGATAAAGTAACAGAAGTGATCCGTTCACTTGGTCTAAGATATGAAACTATCATTGCAAATATTTTCAGGTCAGCTTCAGCTGATGTTTGTGCTCAATTTTTTGCAAAAGACATGCACTCGGGAATGAGAACAATTATTGAGGAGAAAATTAGAGAAAAAATGGCAGAAACACTATCAAAACAAGGTATTATTATAGAAAATGTTTTAATGAAAAGCATACAATTACCTGCTGGCTTAGCTAGTTCAATTGAGCAAAAACTTCAAGCAGAACAAAATGTGATGCGAATGGAATTTTTACTACAACAAGAAAAACTAGAAGCCGATAGAAAAATAATTGAAGCAACAGGATCAAAAGATGCTCAGATTATTCTTTCTGAAGGTTTAACAGAAGAAATAATTAAAATGAGAAGTATTGAAGCTTTTGAAGCACTATCAAATTCTCCAAACTCTAAAGTGATTATTACAAGCGGAAAAGTACCAATGTTAGTTGAAGGTGAATAATTTTCATAGTGATCTTTAATTAGCAATTAAAGTCCACCTTTTACGGTGGACTTTTTTTTATCTTTGAAACATGAAGCATCCCTCCTCACCTATCGTTTCAGCCCAATGGTTATATGAAAATATAAATCACCCTAATATTATTGTTTTGGATGCCTCAATCTATGCAGATCATTCTAAAAAGTTCATTGAGTTTCAAGACTCCATCCCTGGTACTTTATTTATTGACTTGCGAAAAGACTTTGTAGACACTACTAATGAATTACCAAATGCATTTCCCTCGGAAGAGCAGTTCGAAAAGAACTGTCAAAAGATGGGAATAAAAAATGAAAATACTGTTATAATTTATGACAATAGAGGGATATACACTAGTCCTAGAGCCTGGTATCTTTTTAAAAGCATGGGACATCAAAACGTATTTGTTTTAAATGGAGGACTACCTGCTTATAAAGCACAAGGATTTATTCTTGATTCACTTAAAACAAAAAGTGAGAAGCAATCTAACTATAAATCCGCCTTTAATCCGTCGACAGTTAAATCGTATAATCAAATCGTAGAATTATTATCCGATCGACATTATTGCATTATTGATGCTAGATCTTCTGGAAGGTTTACTGGAAATGAAGCAGAACCAAGACCTGAAATCAAAAGCGGATGCATTAAAAATAGTATCAATTTACCATATGTAAAAGTTTTAAAAAATGGATTTTACCGATCTAAAGATGAATTAAATGAGCTTATTAGTTCCCTTAATATTCACAACAAAGAACTAATTTTTTCATGCGGCTCTGGCATTACTGCATGTATTATATTGTTGGCGGCAGAAATAGTAAATGACAATCCCAAGTCACTTTTCGACGGATCATGGACCGAATGGGCCACAAGACAAAAACTATTTAAAGCATAAAAAAATCCTACTAGTAAACTAGTAGGATTTTAAATCTATAATCAATTACTTACAATTACATTGTAGCGTTTGATGTTTCTTTTTTCGGAGCTACTTTCTCTGCTTTTGGAGCACATTTAGCATCTGACTTCTTTGCACAACATGCTTTTTTACTGCTACATTTTGCTTTTTTTGTAGTTGTTGTAGTTGTTTTTGAAGTAATCTTCTTCTTATCATCCTGCGCTAAAGCAGTTGAGCTAGCTGCAACAAATGCAACAAGAGCTAGTGTCATTAATACTTTTTTCATCTTTTCTTCATTTAGTTTTGTTAAAAATAAGGATTTTATTCCTTCAAGGTTCTATTTTTAGACTTTTTTAGGATACAATCCTTTCACAGTATTACAAGTATCGTTCCAAACTTACCACATCATCAGGTATAAATAGACAACTGGAATGACATATAAAACGGCGTCAATGCGGTCTAACATACCTCCGTGTCCGGGCAGAATAGTACCAGAATCCTTAATTCCTAAACTTCTCTTCAGCATTGATTCTACCAAATCACCCACAGTTCCTACTGATGCAATTAAAACTCCTAAGCCAATATACAGTCCAAAACTTTGTTCTGTTATTAGTGCAATAATATAGCCTACAACTGCGGCAAAGAATAATCCACCAAGAAAACCTTCCCACGATTTGTTTGGAGAAATCCTAGGGAACAATTTATGTTTGCCAAAGTTTTTCCCAACCAAATACGCAAAAGTATCACTGGTCCACACCAAAATAAACAATGTTAATACTGGTAAATAGTTAGTCCAACCCTCAGCATTGTAGTCCCAAATTAAAAGGTGAAGTAAAATCAAGGGGAAAACAATATAAATCCAGCCTAAAATTGTGATCCCAATATTTTGGAAAGGGGCTTTGTGCTTCCGATACAACTCAGCAAACGCCAATAGAGGAAAGCATAGCAGAAGGATTGAAACAAAATATTTTGGACTATAACTGTACGAAATTGTCCACGATCCTATGATGTATAACAATACACCTATTAAAAGACCAAAACCAGTATTAGGCGAGATCCGTTTTGACGGAAATAGATTGTAAAATTCATGTAAACTGACGGTAGCAATTAATCCAAATAATATATGAAAGTACAATTCACCAAAAACAATAGCAAGGACAAGAATTGCCACAAATATCCCACCAGTAATTGCTCGTTTTAGCATTTTACTCTTTTTTTTGACTAATAATGAATTTAGCTTTTACAATGTCTTTTTTATAGACATACAGCTCTACCATTCCAAAATTGTTATACGCAGAATCTTTTGTGTTTAAAATAATAGATTCTACCCCATTTGCTTCTAATTTACCCGCTATTAGCTGAACTAAATAAGCTTCAGAGTCGCTAAAAACCATTGTGCGGTCTTTAATTTCTTTAATCTGCTGACTCTGGTTTATCAGTTCCAGAAAGTCCTTCAGTTTTTGAATCAGGCGTTTCATCTTTCACAATATTATCTTGACCTTCTGTTGAACCATCTACAGGTTTTTCAGCTACCTTTACAATTGGCTCTTCATCCTTATCCCATTCTCGTTTACCAAATATAGAGACAAGGTTGTCTTTAAATATGACCTCATTTACCAAAAGCTCCTCTGCTAATTTAACTAACTTATCTTTATTTTCTGTTAAGATGGCAACGGCCCTGTGATATTGCGCTTCAATCATTCGAGAAACTTCTTCATCAATCAGTTTAGCACGTTCTTCAGAATAAGGTTTTGTGAAACCTTGATTTCCTTGAGAATCGTAGTAACTAATATTTCCAAGTTTATCACTTAAACCATACATTGAAACCATGGCATAAGCTTGTTTGGTTACTTTTTCTAAATCACTCAATGCACCGGTTGAAATTTTGCCAAACATGATTTGCTCTGCGGCTCTTCCGCCTAGAGCAGAACACATCTCATCTAGTAATTGCTCTGTGGTCGTAATCTGACGTTCTTCAGGTAAGTACCATGCAGCACCCAGCGATTTTCCACGAGGTACTATTGTCACTTTAACTAAAGGTGAAGCATGCTCAAGCAGCCAAGAAGTTGTGGCATGACCAGCTTCATGATACGCTATGGTTTTCTTCTCACCTTTTGTAATAATTTTATTCTTCTTTTCTAAACCGCCCACTATTCTATCAACAGCATCTAAAAAGTCTTGCTTGGCCACTGAATCTTTCTTTTTTCGAGCTGCTATTAGTGCTGCCTCATTACAAAGGTTTGCAATGTCCGCCCCAGAAAAACCAGGTGTTTGCTTTGATAGAAAATCAATATCAAGTTCTTTTTCTAATTTCAGTGGTTTTAAATGAACTGCAAAAATCTCTTTTCTTTCGTTCAAATCGGGCATATCCACATATATTTGTCTATCAAAACGTCCAGCACGCATCAATGCAGAATCCAATACATCCGCTCTATTTGTTGCTCCTAATATGATAACACCAGAATTGGTTCCAAAACCATCCATTTCTGTTAATAACTGATTTAAAGTGTTTTCACGTTCATCATTTGACCCCATATTAGCGTTCTTTCCCCTTGCTCTACCAATGGCATCAATTTCATCAATAAATATAATAGATGGTGATTTCTCTTTGGCTTGTTTGAATAAATCTCTTACTCTAGAGGCACCAACCCCTACAAACATTTCTACAAAATCAGACCCAGACAATGAAAAGAAAGGTACCTGAGCTTCACCCGCTACTGCCTTCGCCAACAACGTTTTACCTGTCCCTGGTGGACCTACTAGTAAAGCTCCTTTTGGAATCTTAGCTCCTAAGTCTGTATATTTTTTTGGATGCTTTAAAAAGTCAACAATCTCTTCAACTTCTTCTTTAGCTCCCTCTAAACCGGCAACATCCTTAAACGTTACATTGGTTCCTTTTCCTTTTTCAAATACTGTAGCTTTTGACTTTCCTATACTAAACAATCCACCGGCTCCACCGGCCCCACCAGCTCCGCCACCACCCATTCGGCGCATCATAAAAATCCAAAAGATAATTAAAATAGCAGGTAAAAATAGCCAACTTAAAACTTCTCCAAAATAGTCGTGATGATTGTCGTATTTTTTCTCAAATTCATAGTCTGGACCTTTTTCCTCTAGCTCCAATACTTTCAACTCTAGTTTTTTAAAAAAAGCGTCTATTGACTGTGTTTCAAAGTACATGTCAGCCGTTTTCTCAGTAAAAGGACCTGACTTTTGTTTGCCGATATTTTTCCAATCTGGCTTCATAGATCGAACTTCGTCTAGTTTATCCTCTTTTAAAAAAACCTCCGTCTTTTCAATATTTTTGTAAACCGTAATCTTTTCTACCAAGCCTCTGTCCGCTAAGTCGTAAAAATCATCTTCATCTATATCTTTTCCAGTGCTACCAGATGAAGTTAACATTAACATAAATATTACAACAGCAACTATGCCGTAAATCCAGTAAAAATTAAATCCTCCTTTAGGCGTACTCGTTTTCTTTTTAGCCATTTTTTCTTAATCTAAATTTGGAATATCAGTTCTTTCAGCATCTGCCCAAAGGCCTTCTATATTATAAAACTCTCTTGTACTTCTGTAAAAAACATGAACAACAACCGAAACATAATCAAGTAAAATCCATTCTGAATTTGTTGATCCTTCATTGTGCCATGGCTTTTCTTGAATTTTTGATCTTGTGTGACGAACTAGCGTTTTAGCTATCCCATCAACTTGAACTGTTGAATCTCCTGAGCAAATAATAAAGTAATCACAAACTGAATTTTCTATTTTTTGAAGGTTTAGAATTGCTATATCACTTCCCTTCACTTCTTGAATTCCTTCAACAATAGTATCAACTAAAATTTTAGTCTCTGCCTCTCTTTCAGAGATTTTTTTGCTCATGCTTTTTAATTTGGTGTACAAAATTAACCCTTTTGTTTCATTTAACAGATATATTCAGCATTTTTGTTACATGAAATTAAGGCATTTTAACGAAACCTTTTTTAGAGTAAACCAAACACATTCTACTAACAGTTTGCTATGGGAAATACTTGAAAATAAGCCGTATGAAAACGGCACTTCGGTAATTGCACACAAACAAACAAAAGGAAAAGGTCAGAAAGGAAACATTTGGATTACAGAGCCGGGGAAAAATATTACTTTTTCATTGCTTCTTTTTCCTGAATTAGAATCGAAAAATGTGTTCTACTTAAATATAATGGCATCATTAGCTATTCAAAGAACTTTGCACGACCTTGACATTACTTCTGAAATAAAATGGCCGAACGATATACTTGTAAACGAATGTAAAATAGCAGGTTTATTGATTGAAAATCAAATTCAAGGGCGAAAAATTAATAAATCAGTAGTTGGAATAGGTTTAAACGTCAATCAAAGTCACTTTCCATTTATTAGACCGGTCACTTCAATTTCAAAAGAATTAGGAACTCATATTGACTTAGAAAATATCTTCACTCAACTTTATCAAAACCTAGACTTTTTCTTCAACTTACTCATTACAAAAGATCTTAGTTTACTAAAAAAACTTTATCTGCAGAACTTATATCGTTATGAAAAATGGGCAGAGTATAGCACTGAAAAACATGGCAAATGTACAGGACAGATAGTTGGGATTGATGATGATGGCAAAGTTGTTGTTCAATTTTTAGACAAAAGCGAAGTGCACTTTGACATGCAAACTATTCAATTTGTATAAAAGTTAAATAATGAAATTAAACGAACTAAATATTGATAAATCTTGGACTCTATTCCTTGATAGAGATGGGGTAATTAATCATCAAATAATAGACGACTACGTAAAGGAGGTTCATGAATTAAAAATTATTAATGGTGTTCCTGAAGCCGTTTCATTATTTACTAAACTATTCAAAAGAATTGTAGTTGTAACCAATCAGCAAGGAATTGGTAAGGGTTTAATGACCGAAGATGATTTACATCACTTACACGGCTTTATCAATAATTTAATAGAGAGTTATGGCGGAAAAATCGAAAAAATTTATTTTGCACCTCAGTTAGCCGTGAGTCAAGACCCTTACCGAAAACCAGGGATAGGAATGGGTCTTCATGCGAAAAAAGATTATCCGGATATTGACTTTAACAAATCAGTTATGATTGGGGATTCCGAGGGAGATATAAAGTTTGGTACAAAATTGGGTATGAAAACAGTAATGTTAAAAAATAGTCGTAACCTAATGACAAAAGCAGATTATATTTTTGAAAATTTGCATGCAGTTGCTAAACACTTAAGTCAAAAAAATGAAAATTAAACTCCTAAGCATCTTACTAGTAATATCTACATTTGCCGTTGGGCAAGAGCTAAATAAAGTTGATGCTCAAAATCGAAAACAGGGCAAATGGGAAGTGTTTTACAATAATTCTGCGGAGTACAAATACATTGGTGAGTTTAAAGATGATAAACCTATTGGCATATTTACGTATTACTACTATAGTGGTAGAATTAAAGCAAAAGTGAATTATAAAAATGGTGGAGCGGTAACTTTAAGTGAAGTTTACCATGAAACTTCTGGAAAAATAAAAGCACAAGGAAAATATATTAACCAAAAAAAAGATAGTGTTTGGACTTACTTTGATAATGTAGGCAATGTAAAAAGCAAAGAATCATACACCAATGGAAAACTTGAAGGGCAAAGAGTTATATACTATGAGCCAGTGGGAGGACAATATATAGTTGCTCGATTTGAATACTATAAAAATGGAGTGTTAGATGGTACTTTTAAAGAATATCATCAAAACAAAAAACTAAAAGCGGAAGGTAACTATAAAGATGGCAACCTGAATGGCACCATAAAATACTATTATGCTAATGGCAAAGCGGAAAGACTAGAAAGATATAAATACGCAGTAAAACATGGCTACTGGGTTTTTTATAATAAAGACGGAAGTCAAGCTGGAACAAAGCTTTTTTGGGAAGGGAAATTACTAAAAGGCGAGGCATTAGAAAAAAAGAAAGCGGAGCTAAAAGCGCAAAAGTAAATTCCAATTGAAGACGAAAAAAATACCAAAATACGTAGACCTTCAAGATAGTAATTTTAGTATTTGTTTTTTCTTAATTTGCTCGTTCAAAATCCAAAACACTTATCTTTGCGCTCAATATGAGTCAGTACAAAAAAGTAGCATTTTACACATTGGGTTGTAAACTCAATTTTTCCGAGACCTCAACGATTGCTCGAAATTTTGAAAATCAAGGCTTTGCAAAAGTCGAATTTACTGACCGACCAGATATTTTTATTATCAATACTTGTTCAGTGACTGACAATGCTGACAAAAAATGTCGGCAAATAGTAAAAAAGGCACTTAAAGTTAATCCCGAAGCATTTGTAACCATGATTGGTTGCTACGCTCAGCTAAAACCAGACGAAATCAGTCATATCCCTGGAGTAGATTTAGTTTTGGGAGCTAATGAAAAATTCAATATCATTGATCATATTGAAGGTCTTGAAAAAAAGGAAAAAGCTACTATTGTCAATAATAGCATAAAGGAAACTACTGAATTTGTTCCGTCGTTTAGTATGGGCGATAGAACCCGATCATTTTTAAAAGTACAAGACGGATGCGATTATTTCTGCACCTTTTGTACCATTCCTTTAGCAAGAGGAAAAAGTAGGAATGCCTCTATTAAAGAAACTATTTTAGAGGCCGAAAAAATTGCTAAAACTGACATTAATGAAATAGTATTAACTGGCGTTAATATTGGAGATTTTGGTCAAGGCAAGGGTGAGAATTTTTATGATTTAGTTCAGGCACTAGATGAAGTTGACGGAATTGAGCGGTTCCGAATCTCGTCTATAGAACCCAATCTATTAAACAATAATATAATCAACTTTGTAGCAAACTCCAAGCGGTTTCTACCACATTTCCATATTCCTCTTCAATCAGGCTCAGATGAATTATTACAGGCCATGCGCAGAAAGTACTTAACGAATCTTTACGCCGACAGAGTAAAAACCATCAAAAATCTAATGCCCGATACTTGTATTGGGGTAGATGTGATAGTTGGTTTTCCTGGTGAAACAGAAGAAAAATTTATGGAAACAGTCGATTTTTTAAAAGATATAGACATCTCCTATTTACATGTGTTTACTTATTCTGAGCGTGCAAATACAACAGCAAAAAAAATGGCCGATAGTGTACCCATTGCCACCAGAAGAGAAAGAAGTAAACGATTACATATTCTGTCAGATAAAAAGAAGCGCGCATTTTACGAAACTCAATTAGGAAAAACAAAAAAAGTTTTATTCGAGGGAGAGGAAAATGAGGGAACCATGTATGGATTCACGGATAATTATGTAAAGGTAAAAACGCAATACAAGTCCAATTTAGTCAATACCATTCAAACTGTTTCTTTAACTGAAATTGACAGAGACGGACTGGTTAAAATTGAATTTCAATAATTAATTTAGCCACAAAAACTTTAAGTAGATTTTCCAAAAATTCTGCACATCAATTCAACCATAACAACTATTTTTACGAAAAAATTACACAATGAGCACAAAATTCCATTCTTTAAGTATTTCAAACATTGTTAGTGAAACTCCTGAAACTGTTTCTATATCTTTTCAAATTCCAAGTGAACTTGCAAATGATTTTCAATTTAAAGCAGGACAATACCTTACCTTAAAGAGTTCAATCAATGGTGAAGATGTACGCAGATCTTATTCAATCAGTTCTGCACCACATGAAAACACAATGACTGTAGCAGTTAAAAAAGTTGAAAATGGCCTATTCTCAACATATGCTCAAAACCTTAAAGCTGGCGATAAAATTGAAGTAATGGCACCACAAGGCAATTTTGTGCTAAAAACAGATTCTGCTAAAAATTATGCTTTTTTTGCAGCAGGCAGTGGAATTACACCAATTATATCATTAATAAAAACTATCCTAAACGCTAATAATGGCAGTAGTGTAAAGTTATTCTACGGAAATAAAACAGCAAAACAAACAATCTATAAATCTGACTTAGATTTATTGGCTCAAAACCATTCCAGTTTTGATTTGAATTATGTTACAACTCAGGAAAAAGGAGCCAATGATACTTTGTCGGGAAGAATGAATGCTGAAAAGATTTCAGCTATTTATGATAACTATTTGGTTTCTGAAAGTATTGATGATGTCTACTCATGTGGGCCGGAGAGCATGATACATGCCGTAAACGATTTTTTTAAGGCAAAGAACATTGCTGACTCCAATTTACATTTCGAATTATTTACAACTCCAGTAAAAGAAGTATCAGCAGCCGAAAATTCAGGAGACGCTCCAATTCCAGATATCACAAGTGCAGTAACTGTAATAATTGATGATGAAGAATTTGAGTTTGACCTAAAATCAAAAGGGAAAAATATATTGCAAGCCGCTCAGGATGCTGATGCAGATGTGCCATTTTCATGCAAAGGTGGAGTTTGCTGTACTTGCAGAGCAAAAGTAATGGAAGGTAAAGCAGTGATGGATTTAAATTATTCATTAGAGCCTGAAGAAGTTGAGGAAGGATTTATATTAACCTGCCAAGCTCATCCAGTAACTGACAAAGTTGTAGTTTCTTTTGACGAATACTAAAAGAAAATGGCAAATATTGTTGTTTTAGGGGCTAGTAGAGGAATTGGATTCGAATTGGTAAAGCAATTGGGAGAAACGAATAATGTTTTAGCACTTTCGCGGAATATTAAACCATTAAAACAGTTGAGCAATCTCAAAGCTGAGTCCCTAGATTTAACTGATGTTAACATTAAAGAGAAAATTAGCGAGGTAATATCAAAACACTTCAAAGAGGTAGATATTGTGATAAATAATGCTGGCTATTTAGCCAATGCTCCACTACTCGATTTATCAGAACACGACATTGATAAAATGTTTGCCACCAATATAATAGGAATCATTAAGGTTTGCCAAGGTGTCATTCCATTCATGAAAAGCGGCAGTCATATTGTTAATATAGGGTCAATGGGTGGTTTTCAAGGGAGTGCTAAATTCGCTGGCTTAAGTGCCTACTCTGCTTCAAAAGCAGCTATAGCTAGTTTTACGGAGTGTTTGGCTGAAGAATTAAAAGACGAAGGAATTTCTGCCAATTGCTTATCCTTAGGCGCTGCGCAAACTGAAATGCTTGAAGCTGCATTCCCTGGCTATGAAGCACCAGTTTCAGCAGAAAAAATGGCTGAATTTATTGGAAACTTTAGTTTAACCGCAAACCAATGGATTAATGGAAAGGTTATTCCAGTATCCTTGTCAACTCCATAAAAATTTTTACATTTACTATAAATCATTTTAAGCATGTCGGTACATTCTAATGTTAAACGGGTAACCACCCATGTACTTCAGGAAATGAAGGAAAAAGGTGAAAAAATTGCCATGTTAACAGGCTACGATTTTTCAATGGCAAAAATTTTAGATGAAGCGGGCATAGACATTATTTTAGTTGGTGATTCTGCCTCTAATGTGATGGCTGGGCACGAAACAACACTACCAATTACTTTAGACCAAATGATTTATCATGCTTCGTCAGTTGTGCGGGCAATTGACAGATCATTAGTTGTGGTTGATTTACCTTTTGGCTCATATCAAGGAGATTCTAAACAAGCCTTACACTCTGCCATTCGCATTATGAAAGAGTCAGGCGGACATGCTGTAAAAATGGAAGGCGGAAAGGAAATCATTGAATCCATCACACGTATTTTAACAGCTGGAATTCCAGTAATGGGTCACCTAGGATTAACGCCTCAATCAATATACAAATTTGGAACCTATACCGTAAGAGCAAAAGAAGAGGAAGAAGCTGAGAGATTAATTGCTGACGCTAAATTATTAGAAGCTACCGGTTGCTTTGCTATTGTTGTAGAAAAAATTCCTGCAAAACTAGCGGAACAAGTGGCTAAAGAAGTATCTATTCCAATAATAGGCATTGGTGCTGGTAATGGTGTAGACGGACAAGTGTTGGTCAGTCATGACATGTTAGGCATAAACAATGAATTCAATCCGCGTTTTTTAAGAAAATATAGAAATTTGCATGAAGAAATGTTGAATGCTTTTCAAGATTACATTAAAGATGTCAGATCAACTGACTTCCCTAATGATAAAGAGCAGTATTAAATGCAAATAAGGTCTCTGAAGCGAACCGATTTGGAGTCGATAAAACTCATTTTGGATTCCATTGAACTATTTCCATCTGAAATATTGAATGAAATGACCGATTCTTACTTTAACGATAAAGAATCAAAAGAAATATGGTTTACTGCAGTTAAACTCGATAAACCTATTGGGTTTGGCCTTTGTATTCCAGAGCTTTTAACAGAAGGCACTTATAATTTAGTTTCAATAGGAGTTGAAGTCACCCAGCAAGGTAAAGGCATTGGTCAGATGATGATGGCTTATTTAGAATCTGAACTGATGAAACTCAAAGGACGATTGCTAATTGTTGAAACTTCGGGCGACAAGCAATACTTACAAACACAAGCTTTTTATCAAAAACTTGGATTCACAAAAGAGGCCATTATCAAAGGATTCTGGCAAGCAGGAGAAGACAAAATTATTTTTTCTAAGCGGTTGAGATAACAAATCAAGATACTGATTTAGCAGGTTTCTCCATCATCAAAACTTAGAAACTAATCCATTTACTTTTTAATAATCTGAAATTGCTTAACCACACTCTCAGAAGTTACTTCTAATGTATAAACTCCTGCTTCGCCCTCTATTTGAAACTGATTATTATCTGGATTAACATTTTCCTTCTTTAGTACAATTTGACCTAAAGAATTGTACAAAGAAAATGACAGTAGACTATTACTAGAAGAACTAATATTGACTATTCCATTAGTGGGATTCGGAAAAACATTTAGCAGAATTGGTTCATTTGTTTTATCAAATCCTACATGATTAATTGTTCTACAAAACGAGGTGTCAGTGCATCCTTGATAGGTGACTTCAACAGCATACTGACCATTTGTTGTTGCTGTAAATGACTGACCAGTCTCACCTGGAATTACAGCATAATTATTATCACATTCTAACCAACGGTAAGTGGCTCCTGGTTGGTTAGATTCTATTGTTATCACATCAGTTTGTGTTGTGCTAATATTCATAGAGATAATTGTTAAATTTAAATATATGATACTATCACAACCATTTGTAGCTACTCCGGGGATTGTGTGAATAGCAGTGTTATTATTGCTATAATAAGTAGTGCCATTTATCCAAGTATATCCTGAACATTCAGTTCTACCATCAGTTCGTATTTGGGCAGGTAACATGGTTAAATTTAAGTTTACAACACTGTCACAACCATTCTGGTTTTGTAATGTAAAATATGCTGTTGTATTATTTGATGTGTAAGTTATTCCATCTACCCAAGTATATGTACCGCAACCAACAGCATTGTCAATTGTTGTGTCTGCAGCTGAACATGGCATAAGTTTTAAGCAAAAACCTTCTTCATCAATAAAGCCAGGCGGGCTGTTGTTAACTACATTAAAAACACCAGGGCCATGATTGAAATCAATTACATCTTGATAATACCCGGTCATTAAAACTGTATCAGGGCCAATGATTGATAGATCTGAAACCTTATTAGTCCAGAAAGTACCTGGTGTACCATATTGATTTGCCCATTTAAAATCTCCAATACTATCTAACTTAGCTATAAAGATATCATTACCATTACTTACACTCAGATTAAACAAATTTGGACCAGGGTCAAAATCATTTGTGCCTTTACAATCCCCTCCAAAATAGATAGAATTATCTTTATCAGTAGCTAGAGTTCTTGGAAAAACTTCACCAATTCCAGTAATAATTTTAACAAAATCGAAATTTAATGATGAATCTAATTTTAATATAAAAGCATCATAATTACCTACCGGAGAGTAAATAGCTGTGCCTGAGGAATTATCGAAATCAATGTTATTGCTTCTAAAAAAGCCTCCAAGATAAATGTTGCCATCTGGGTCCAATGAAATAGCAGTAAATTCATCCTGGTTAGTTCCTCCAATAGACTCTACCCAAAGAAAATTGCCGGTAGGACTCAGTTTTACAATATACCCATCCTGACTTCCATTTGATGAGTTCAAAAAAACTGAGCTACTTGGATCAAAGTCTGTAGTTCCTGAGAAAAATCCAGTTATATAGACATTGCCCAGAAAGTCAGTTTCTATGTCAGCAATGGGGACTAAAAAAGCATTAACCCACTCAAAAACACCATTTTCATTCAGTTTTAAAACGAATTTACTACCGTTAGTACCTGATAATAGTGTAAATGAGCCAGGACCTGTATCAAAGTCCACTAGGCCACTGTATATTCCCTTGATAATAACATTATTTTGAGCATCTACAGAAATTTTTTCAAACCAAGCATCAACTTTTTTTGCCCATATAAAGTTACCGTTTAAGTCCATTTTTAGAATAAAACCTTCTGAAGAATTACTAACAGCAGAAGACATGTTAAATACTCCAGAGCCAAGGTCAAAATCAACAGTACCTTGAAAAAGGCCTGCTATTAGCAGGTTACCTTCGTTATCTAATTGCATATCTCTGGCCTGTTCAAATCTATTTGCACCTATTGTTTTTACCCACAAAAAGTTACCATCAGGATCTAATTTGACAAGATAAATGTCTAAAGAACTTACTGTACTATTAACTGGTGTGGAGGTGAGATTGAATACATTAGGGCCATAATCAAAGTCAACAGTTTCTTCAAAATCCCCCAATAAATATATATTACCTAAACTATCATGAACAACAGCTTTTACTTCATCATCTTCCGCGTTACCAATATTAAGAGCCCAATCTAATTGAACATTTTGAGCCTGAGCGAAAATTGATAAAAATGTTATCAAATACAGCACTAACATTTGTCTTTTCATAGTTTTTAGTTTTCCTAATCTTATTAAATATCTTTAATTTGGTCAAAAGAGGGATTACTATTCTTATATCTAGCAAGTTGCAATACTACATCTTTTTTTAGGAAAAATCAAAATAAATCCGCTGCACTATAAACAATAATTAATTAAGGATTCACCTACTAAATAAAAAAATCTTGATTTTAAAAAGCAAACAAAGAAAAATCGAATACTTTGGTTAAAGTTTAGTCCAAGAATCACTGTAAATGATACCAATTTTAATTTTAGTATCTTTGACTTATGAATTTTGAAGAACATATAGAGATAAATACATCAAAACGATTTGGTAAGCCAACTATAATTGACACTAGAATTTCAGTAGCAGATGTTCTTAATTGGCTAGCAAATGGAATGTCAAACGAAGATATAATTCAGGATTTTCCGGAAATTACGAAAGAAAATATTAAAGTCTGCCTATTATACGCAGCTTCTAAAGAAGGGCAACTTGGAATTGCTTCATGAAAATTCTTTTCGATCAAAACATTTCGTTTAAAATTATTAGAAAAATTGATGATATTTTTCCACTCGCAAAACAAGTTAGAAATTTGAATTTGGAAAACTCTTCAGATCGAAAAAAATGGGAATTTGCAAAGGAAAACGATTATACCATAATCACATTTGACGCTGACTTCTATGATTTTTCAATTGTGTGGGGGCATCCACCTAAAATAGTCTGGATTAGAACAGGAAACAAAACTACATCCGAGGTAGAACAGATTTTGAGGAAACACTCTGAAACGATTAAAAAATTCAAGTCAGATGAAAAACTAGCATGTCTTGAAGTGATTGGTTAATCATCAATAGAATCTAAGAAGTGCTAAAAAGCAGCCAGCAACAACTCAATGTCCTTGTAAGGCAAATCAAACACTTTTCCTAAAATCTGCGAAGTCAATTTACCTTTATATACATAAACTCCTGCTCGGAATCCTGCATCTTTTCTAATCATATTTTTGCAGCCACCATTCTCTCCTATTTCAAGAATAATTGGCGTAAAAATATTACTTAATGCAATAGACGCTGTTCTAGAAACTCTTGAGGCAATATTTGGAACACAGTAGTGAATCACATCATGCTTTGTAAATGTTGGATTATTGTGATTGGTAATCCTGGATGTTTCAAAACAGCCTCCTTGGTCAATACTGATGTCCACTATCACAGAATGAGGTTTCATTTGCTTGATCATTTCCTCTGTAATAACACAAGGCGTTCTTCCAAAGGGAGCGCGAATAGCACCTATTACTGCATCTGCTCGTTTAATTGCTTTTTCCAGTAATTTAGGTTGAATGACTGAGGTATAAACTTTCTGACCAATATCGTTTTGTAATCGTCTTAATTTAGAAATTGAATTGTCAAACACTTTAATAGATGCTCCTAATCCTAGCGCGGCTCTTGATGCATTTTCTCCAACAGTTCCAGCACCTAAAATCACTACTTCTGTGGGCTGCACTCCTGCAACCCCCCCCATCATTATTCCTTTCCCTTCGTTAAAATTAGATAGTAATTCTGCTGCGATTAAAACAGCTGTAGTTCCTGCAATTTCGCCCATGGCCCTTACCACCGGAAAAATGCCATGATCGTCTCTAATATAATCCCATGCTATGGCAGTGATTTGCTTCTTCATTAAGGAAACAAGGGTTTCCTTGGGCTGTAATGTTAGTTGTAAAGCTGAAATTAATGTCTGATTTCCGGGCATCATATCAATCTCCGCTTGAGTTGGAGGCGCCACTTTAAAAATCATATCAGATACAAAAACTGATTTTGAATCAGGTACAATTTCGGCACCAGCTTCACTGTAATCGTTATCGCTAAAATGAGATTTCAAGCCTGCATTAGTTTCAACAATAATGTGATGCCCATTATTAACAAGTAATTGAACAGTTTCTGGAATTAATGCAACTCTATTTTCTTGGTAAGATGTTTCTTTAGGAATACCTATCGTTAGTTTTCCTTTCTTTTGCTGAATAGCAAGCATTTCTTCTTGAGGCAATAAACTCCCCTCATTCATTAATGACTTTAGTGTTTCAGGATCTGTTATCATATCTCCACATTTATCAACCTACAATTGTTCTGAACTGTAATATTCACTTTTACGGTATTTTCAGGCAAAAGGTTTTCAATGCGTTTTGGCCATTCCATAAAGCAATAATTATCATCATACAAAATATCCTCTATTCCTATATCAAGTGCTTCCATTTCATCCTCAAGCCTATAAAAATCAAAGTGGTAAATAGAACCGTATGTTGGTGATAAATATTCATTCACAATTGAAAAAGTTGGTGAACTGGAATGATCTTCAACGCCCATTTCATGCATTAAAGCATTGATAAATGTTGTTTTACCAACTCCCATTTCACCGTAAAACGCAAACGTCTTATGATCAGAAATACTACTTAAAAATAGTTTTGCTGCACCTTCGAGGTTACTTAAGTTTTCGATTTTAATTTGCATCAATTTACCTGTTTAAACAAATATAATCAAAGTTTAAACGCAAAACAAAACAAGCTTTTACTTGGCTTTTAAAACCACAAAAGGAATAATGACCTCTTCTAAAGAAATACCTCCGTGCTGAAAAGTATCCTTGTAGTAATTTGCATAGTGGTTATAATTATTTGGATAAGCAAAAAAGTCGTTCTCCTTCGCGAAAACAAATGAAGAGGACATATTTTCTTGAGGCAATTTTATGGTTGCCGGGTTAGAAAAAGCTGCCGCTTCTTTGCTATTAAAACTCAAATTCTTACCAACCTTATACCTTAAATTAGTATTGGTTTGTTTGTCTCCTACAATCTTTACAGGATTGTCGACTTTAATAGTTCCATGATCGGTAGTTAAAATCGTCTTTACTCCTTTTTCTGATATTTTAATCAACATTTCTTTTAATGGAGAGTGCTCAAACCATGTTTTTGTTAAGTCTCTGTATGCCGATTCATCATCAGCTAATTCTTTAATTACATCCATTTCTGTTCTGGCATGTGATAGCATATCAACAAAATTGTAAACTAAAACGTTAACATCATTCTGCATCAAATCATTGAATTTTTCAACCATCTTTCTAGCAAAATCAAGCTTAATAACTTTGTGGTAGGACATTTTAATTTGTTTTCCATGTCGTTTTAAATTGTGTTCAAACAATTCTTTTTCCTTCATGTTTTTACCGCCTTCATCATTTTCATTTAGCCATAAATCGGGGTGTTTTTTAGCAATATCGATTGGCATTAAACCAGCAAACAGTGCATTTCGCGCATAATGTGTAGCGGTTGGCAAAATGGAGTAAAACACTTGTTCTTCTTCTACTGTAAAATACTCGTTAATTAATGGTTGCAATATCTTCCATTGGTCGTATCTCAAATTATCGATTACAATCAGAAATAAGGGTTCTGAACCTATTAGAGGCATTACTTTATTGCCAATTATATTATGCGACATATCTGGGGCATCTTCATGACCAGATACCCAATCTTCATAATTATCTTCAACAAACCTAGAAAACTGAGCATTTGCTTCACGTTTTTGCATATCAAAAACTTCTTTCATCCCTCCATCTCCCGAGCTGTCTAGCTTTAGTTCCCAACTAACAAGATCTTTGTATATTTCTGTCCATTCTTCAAAATCCAATCTATCATTTAATCTCATTCCGATTTGACGGAATTCAGTCTGATAATCAGACGTATTTTTTTGACTCACTAGGGCTTTAGTGTTTAAGTTCTTTTTTAGAGATAACAAAATTTGATTTGGATTGACAGGCTTTATCAAGTAGTCTGATATTTGACCACCAATTGCTTCCTCCATAATATGTTCTTCCTCACTTTTGGTAATCATTATCACTGGCACCTGAGGATTGTGTTTTTTTATCAGTGCCAAAGTTTCCAAACCACTGTACCCTGGCATATTTTCGTCTAAAAATATAATATCGAAGTTCGCATTTTGAGCCATTTCAGCTGCGTCGCGTCCATTATTAGATGTTTCAACTGAGTATCCTTTCTGCTCCAAAAATAATATATGTGGTTTCAATAAATCTATTTCGTCATCTGCCCATAATATTCTTGCTTCCATATTGTTCTTTTTGTTAATTTTGGTCTCTAAATGTAATCATATTGATTTGTCTTCAACTACAGTAAATAAGTTAAAAATTATTAACGACCCCGTTCACGGTTTTATTACAATTCAAAACGAATTAATATATGATTTGATCGAACACCCTTATTTTCAGAGATTGCGTAGAATAAAGCAATTGGGATTATCACATTTGGTATACCCCGGTGCTAATCATACCCGCTTTCACCATGCTCTGGGAGCCATGCACCTCATGGATAAAGCCTTGACAGCACTTGAAAAAAAAGGAGTAAGCATTACTGAAGATGAAAAAAACAGTGCCATCATTGCTATCCTTTTGCACGATATTGGACATGGACCTTTTTCTCATACTTTAGAGCACACTATATTAAAGTCAATCCACCACGAGTCAGTTTCAACACTGTTTATGAATCGATTGAACACAGAATTTAACGGCAAGCTGTCCAATGCTATTGCCATATTTACTGATCAGCATCCAAAAAAATTTCTTCATCAACTCGTGTCAAGTCAACTTGACATGGACCGCTTAGACTACTTGCAAAGAGATAGCTTTTTCACCGGAGTTTCAGAAGGTATAATTGGCAGTGAACGCATCATCAAAATGTTGGACGTGCAGGACAATGAGCTCGTAATTACGGAAAAAGGCATTTACTCTATAGAAAACTTTATCAGTGCACGAAGAATTATGTACTGGCAAGTATACATGCACAAAACTGTGGTGGCTTCAGAATACATGCTAAGAAATACCTTAAAAAGAGCCAAAGATTTAATTCTTGCAGGCAAGGATTTATTTGCTTCTCCTAGTTTAAAAATTTTTCTAGAAAACAATTTTACCATTCAAGATTTTGAAAATAATGAAGATCTACTCAGCCACTTTGGAAATATTGATGACTCCGACATTATTGTGTCTTTGAAAGTTTGGCAAAATCATCCAGATCAAATCTTAAGTCAACTTAGTAAAAATATAGTTTCTCGTCAGTTGTTTAAAACAGAAATCAAAAAAGAAGCGTTCAGTGAAGAGAGAATAGCGAAAGAAAGCGAGAGAATCAGAGTAAAATATCATTTAAAAGAGGATGAAGTAAAATATTTTCTAGTTTCCGAAAAACTAAGCAATAGTGCCTATACTGAAGACTATAAACAAATTAAAATCATAGATCGCTCAAGAAAAATTACTGAACTCAGTAAAGCTTCTGATAATTTCAATATTGCGGCTTTGTCCTCCCCAGTCGAAAAGTATTTCATTTGTTTTCAAGTCTAAAACCACTTCAATTATTACTTGAAAATAAGTCCTTTTTAATTCTGTTAATAACTCCCTAGCATTTTTATGCATCAGAGTATCTACTTTTGCTTTGAATGCTTATTTTTGACCAAATGGAATTTTCAGCAGAACAAATTGCGCAGTTACTTGAAGGAGAAATAGTAGGCAATCCTAAGCAAATAGTGACTGGTTTATCTAAAATTGAAGACGGAAAAGAAGGGACACTATCTTTTTTATCAAACCCTAAATATGAACCGTACATTTATGACACAAATGCTTCGCTAGTAATTGTAAATAAAAGTTTTGTTCCATCTAAAGCTGTAAAAGACTCATGCACACTCATAAAAGTGGAGGATGCATATGCCTGTTTTGCAAAGTTACTAGCGGTTTATAATGATGCCATTGAAAAACAGCCCGGTGTTTCAAAATCAGCAGTAATTTCTAATTCTGCAAAGATTGGTAAAGAGGTTTATATTGGAGACTTTGTTGTAGTTGATGATGGAGCAGTAATTGGGGATAATGCCCATATCTACTCAAATTCTGTTATTGGTGAAAACGTACAAATTGGAGAAAAAGTGAAAATTTTTCCTAATGTGACAGTTTATAGAGAATGTATTATTAAAAACAACTGTACTATACACGCTGGGGCTGTTATAGGAGCTGACGGTTTTGGATTTGCACCAAATAGTGACAATAACTATCAAAAAGTACCTCAAATTGGGAATGTAATATTAGAAGAGCATGTAGAGATTGGCGCAAATACCTGTGTTGATAGGGCAACTTTAGGATCTACGATTATTAAAAAAGGAGTAAAACTTGACAATATGGTTCAGATTGGGCATAATGTTGAAGTTGGTGATAACACAGTAATTGCCGCACAAACTGGAATTGCAGGTTCAGCTAAACTTGGTAAAAACATGATGGTTGGCGGGCAAGTAGGAATTGTGGGACATATTTCACTTGCCAACGGCACATTAATCGGTGCTCAAGCAGGTGTCCCAAAAACCATAAAAAAAGAAGGTGTCATGCTGTTAGGCTCTCCTGCATACGAAGCTGACGACTATAAAAAATCATATATGGGCTTTAGACGTCTTCCTCAAATAATGGATAGACTCAAAGCACTAGAGGACGAATTAAAACGATTAAAAGATAATTCATGAGTGAAAAACAATGCACGTTACAAGCAGCTATTGAATTCAATGGTGTTGGATTACATACTGGTGAAGCAGTTAAAATGACAATTCTTCCTGCTGATGCTAACCATGGCTACAAATTCCAAAGGGTTGACATTGAAAAACAGCCAATCATTAAAGCTGATGTTGACAATGTAGTATCAACCGAAAGAGGAACAACACTTGAGCAAAACGGTGCAAAAGTTTACACAACCGAACATGTGTTAGCTGCATTGTATGCTATGCAAATAGATAATGCATTAATTCAAATTGATGCACCTGAAATCCCGATTTTAGATGGCAGCTCAAAACAATACGTTGACGCTTTTGAGAAAACAGGTACTAAAGAGCAAGATGCTGAGCGAATATATTTTGAATTAGATGAAAATTTAAAATGGGAGGACACTGAGAAAGAAATTGAATTTTTGGCTGTTCCAGACAGTGAATACAGGTTAACAGTTATGGTTGACTATCGATCCCCAGTACTAGGAACTCAGCATGCTAGCATGTTTAACATCAATCAGTTTAAAGCTGAAATTGCTGGCTGTAGGACTTTTGTGTTTTTAAGAGAATTAGAGTTTCTTGCTAAAAACGGATTAATTAAAGGTGGAGATTTAGACAATGCCATTGTTTTAGTGGAAAGAGAAGATATTAATAAAGATGAACTCAATAAATTAGCCAAACTTTTAGGAAAAGAAAGTCTAGACATCTCAGTTGATGGCATTGGAGTGTTGAATCATACTAAGCTGAAATTTGAAAACGAGCCTGCCAGACATAAATTATTGGATATAGTTGGCGACTTAGCTCTAGTTGGAAAACCAATTAAGGCGCACATTCTTGCGGCTAGACCAGGACACAGTGGGAATGTAAGATTTGCAAAAGTTCTGAAAGAGCAAATTAAAAAACAAGCTAAAAAAGGAAAATACTTTGATTTAAGCAAAGAGCCCCTCTTTGACACAATAGCCATTGAAAAGATGTTGCCGCACCGATACCCATTCTTATTAGTTGATAAGGTGATGGAAATAACGGATGATACTATTGTTGGTGTCAAAAATATTACCATGAATGAACCTCAATTTACAGGACATTTCCCTGGGAATCCAATTTTCCCCGGTGTACTTCAAATAGAAGCCATGGCACAAGTTGGGGGAATTTTTGCCTTAAATAGCGTTGAAGATGCGCATTTGTATTCAACTTATTTTATGAAAATAGATAAAGTTAAATTTAAACAAATGGTTAGACCAGGCGACACTGTTGTTTTTGACTTACATCTAATATCACCAATCAGAAGAGGCTTGGTTAATATGGGCGGTGTTGCTTATGTTAACGGCCAACCAGTAATGGAAGCTGAAATGCTAGCGTCAATTGTAAAAGATAGAGTTGAATGATTAGTGAATTAGCTCATATCCATCCAGAATCAAAAATTGGAAAAAATGTTTCTATTGCGGCATTTGCAACTATTTACGAAGACGTTATTATTGGTGACGGGACGGTAATTGGTCCAAACGTTACGGTTTATCCTGGGGCTAGAATTGGTAAGAACTGTCAAATATTTCCTTCAGCTGTTATTTCCTCAGTACCCCAAGATCTGAAGTTTAAGGGCGAATACTCAACGACTGAAATTGGTGACGGTACAGTGATTAGAGAAGGTGTTACCATTCATAGAGGCACAAGTGATCGTGAAAAAACGGTAATTGGTAAAAATTGCTTGCTCATGTGCTATGTTCACATTGGACACGACTGTTTGCTGGGTGATCATGTCGTAATAGCAAATACGTCAAATATTGCAGGTCATTGTACAATTGGGAGTTGGGCAATTATTGAAGGGATGGTAGGCGTTCAGCAATTTGTTAATATTGGTGAGCATGCATTTGTTGCAGGAATGTCTAGAGTAAGAAAAGACGTTCCACCATACATCAGGGTAGCACGCGAACCACTATCTTATGCAGGCGTAAATTCAATAGGTTTAAGAAGAAGAGGCGTTGATGATGAATCAATCAAAGATATTGAATCTATCTACAGGATTCTATTCGTAATGAATAGTTCTGTATCAAAGGGGGTTGAACAATTATCTGCAGAAACAACAAATTCAAAATACAAAAAAATAGTAATCGATTTTATAAATAGATCAGACAAAGGAATAATTAAAGGATTAATTTAAAATAAGAAAATGGCAGCAAGTACATCAGACATTAAAAACGGTTTATGCATGAAGTATAAAGATAAACTTTATACCGTGACTGAATTTCAACATGTAAAGCCCGGAAAAGGTCCGGCATTTGTTAGAACTAAACTGAGAAACGTTGAAACAGGAAAAATTATTGACAATACATTTTCGGCAGGACATAAAATTGAAGTTGTTAGAATTGAAACAAGAACATACCAGTACTTATATCAAGAAGGTGATGGGTATCATTTTATGAACAATGATACTTATGAGCAAGTATTTATTGAAGAAACAATGGTTGAGAAGAAAGAATTCTTGAAAGAAGGAATTAATGTCACCATTATTTTTCATGCCGAAGAAGAAATGCCTTTAGTAGTAGAATTACCTGACTTTATCGAGGCTGAAGTAACTTATACTGAGCCAGGCATAAAAGGTGACACTGCAACAAATACTTTAAAACCTGCAACAATTGATACAGGCGCAGAAATTAAAGTTCCCTTGTTTATAGACACTGGTGATAAAATTAAAGTGGATACAAGAAATGGTGTTTATTCAGAACGCATCAAATCATAAAGTCAAAGGATACCAGTAAAATTAAAAGCGTCTCGGGTCAACCCAGATGCTTTTTTTATGATGAGCAATAAAATAAATTTTGAAATCATTAATCCCCAGATTCATGATAAGCCTCCTATTGTTTTTTTGCATGAGGGTTTAGGTTGCATCCAATCTTGGAAATCATATCCAAAAACGCTGTGTAATCGTTTAACCTTGAAGGGCATTGTGTACGACAGAGCAGGTTATGGCCTATCCGAAGGTGACTTGTCTAAACGAAAAAATGACTACTTGCTTGAAGCGGCAAATGAGCTTTATGCCTTCCTTAAAAAAATGAAAATCAACAAAGTCATTTTATACGGACATTCTGATGGTGGAAGTATTGCTTTAGCTTTCGCAGCGAATTATCCTACACAAGTTTTTTGTGTTATTTCAGAAGCAGCTCATGTACTTAATGAAACTGAAACGGTAGATGGAATAAAAAAAGCTTTATCGGCATTTACCCTTGGTAAAATGAAAGGACTTAGCAAGTGGCATGGCAATAATTACAAAAATGTTTTCAACGCATGGGCATACACATGGTTAAATCCTAACTTCGATTTAATATCCCTCAAAAAATTACTATCTAAAATTATTGCAAATCAGCTAATTATCCAGGGTAAAAACGACCAATATGGAACGATTAAGCAAGTAAAAACTATTCAATCACTTACACACGGGGAGTCAACAATTTTAATACCTAATTGCGCTCATGCACCATTCTTAGAAGCAGAAACAGAAGTATTAGAAACAGTGATTAAATTCATAACTTTAGAAATTGATGGAAATACATAAACTACAAATTAATACCACAGCAACTTTCTTAACACAAGGTAATCCTAAAACTGCAAAAAACATCATTTTTGCTCTGCACGGTTACGGGCAACTCAGCCAATTTTTCATTAAAAAGTTTGAAAGTCTTTCTAAAGATTATTTTCTTGTTATTCCTGAAGGTTTGCACAGATTCTATTTGCAAGGCACTGGCGGCCGTGTTGGAGCATCTTGGATGACAAAAGAAAAGCGTGAGGATGACATTAAAGATTATATTAAATATCTTGACAGCGTTTGGTCACTTTTTTCAGAAAATAGAAATATTGAAAGCAAAATTCTACTTGGTTTTTCGCAAGGTGGAGCAACTGCGTCTAGGTGGCAGCAATTTGGCAATTTTAATGCTAACAAATTTATCTTGTGGGCAGGTGTTTTTCCGCCTGACATGCCACAAAATTGGGAAACTAATTTTAAAAAATGTAAGAATTACTTTATAGTTGGCAATAACGACCCGTACTACAATTCTGATAGAATTGAGCAACAAAGCCAATATTTTACAAAAAATGACGTTAATTTTACAACTAAGGTGTTTAGCGGAAAACATGAAATTGAGACAAAAATGCTTTTAGAAATATGTTCTTAAAATCAATTATTTTTATTTTTATTTTTACATTTTGGAATATTGGTCTATGCCAGTATGACGTGAGTGCGTCCGAAAGTGATAGTATTTCAGGGCAAAAAAAAGATAAAATTATTGCCGCGATTAAAAAAAACACCTATGTGGGTAGTGGGGCAAATCTGCTTGTGGGTAATCAGATTGCGGTTTATCTTTCTCCTCAAATTGGCTATGAATTTCTACCTAATTTTTCAGCTGGTTTTTTAAGTTCAATTCAATATAATCAGCTTTTCAACTTCAAACAAACAGCATTGGGAGTTGGTGTTTTTTCAAGATATATTTTATTTCAAAGATTAATTTTAGAAACGAGCTTAAATTTTTATCGAATTCGAAGTAGTTTTTCAGGTCAAATCACACCTTTCGAAGAGAAAAGTAAAAGCTGGCTTGCAGGAATAGGTTATGCCAGACAATTAGGTAATAAGGCTTATGCCAATTTTTCAATTTCTTACGATTTATTGAGAAATGAGAGTAACCCTGAACTTGCCATTATTGATTTACCTAACTTAAAAATTTACTACAAATTTGGCATAACAATTTATCCATTTAGAAAGTAGGAACGCCCATCATCATACATCTTGCACTTCCTCCTCCAACTCTCTCTATAATAGAGACATTAACAACAATAAACTCAGAGTATTTTTCAATAATTTCAATTTGTTCTTCCTTCAATGCCGAATATCCTGTTCGACTGATGACCAATTTTGACTTACCGTTATTATCATAAACTTCCAAACAGTTCCCTGAAAAACTTAACATTTGATGAATAGAAATATCAATTACTACTTTTTCACTTTGTTCAAGTAATTTTTTCATGAAAGCTTTCTCTAAATTACTTTCAATTGTATCCAAGCAAACGATTGCATATGCGCTTGCTATTGACAGTAAAACATTTGTATGATAAATTGGTAATCCTTTTAAATCAAAACAATTAAATACAAAACCTTTGTAATCTATTTTAGCACAAAATGAATCGAAAAGCTTTTCATTAGTTCTGTCAGAAATTGAAGCATAAGCTCGTTTATACTCGTAGTCAAAAACAATCGATCCGGTACTTTCAAGAAATATCTGTTCCTTTTCGAAGTGAGACAAATCATAGGTATTTTGAATATTTAAAGCATCTTGTATTTGTTCTATAAGCTCGAACCTTCTCTCCCCCCGCCGCGATTCATATGCTAAAGGAAATAGGAACAAATCGTTTTCAGGAGTGATCGTAAACCAATTATTTAAAAAAATGGCATCAGGTAATTTTTCAGATAGTGAGTCTTTTAAAATATGTACTTTAATTTGATGGCTAGTTAAAACTTCAACCATTTCATCAAATTCTGACAAAGCCTTACTGGCAATATATTTTTGATCAAATTTAACGTTGTTCTGCCAAGGATTGCTATTTTTAGTATCATTATTAAAACCGAAGTTATTTGGTCTTAGCATAAAAACACCATGGACACCGCTTACTTTATTCATTGTCGGGGATTGAAAATAATAATAGTATTTCTTTTAATCTCAAGTTGTCAAAATACTGATTCGAAGATAGATGAAAAATTTAACAAATCAAACCAAGTTATTAAAAATGAGCAAGAAAAATACTCTTTAGAAAAAGAAAGCGTTGAAAAACCTGACACTTTAGAGCAAAAAATTATTGATGCAGGATTAGTTGATGTTCAAACACTTGAACCAAGTATTCGAGTCGAATTAAAATATGCAACCATTGATAATTTTATGGATACCAATGTTTATGGTAGTTTCAAAAAAGCCTATCTACAACCCGAGGTTGCCTCAAGTCTGGCCAAGGCTCAAGCTTTTTTACAAAACATTGACTCATCACTGACCCTCTTGATATATGATGCCGTTCGACCAAGAAGCGTCCAACAATTCATGTGGGATTATTTAGATATGCCCACTGCAAAAAAAATAAAATTTGTGTCTAATCCTAAAAATGGATCCATACATAATTATGGCTCGGCAGTAGATCTAACAATTGCAAAAGTAGACGGAGAACCACTTGATATGGGTGCGAAATATGACGAAATTAAGACCATTGCATACCCTAGGCTAGAAGCCAAATTCTTATCCTCAGGTGAGCTCACCCAACAACAAGTGGCCAATAGAAAATTACTGAGAAAAGTCATGAAACAAGCAAATTTTACTGGAATAGGAACTGAATGGTGGCATTTTAACCGTTATCCGCGTTGGAAAGCAAAGTCTCTTTACCAAATTATTGAGTAATTATTGTCTCTTTATTTTTCCAGTATGGGTTCTTTGAAATTCCCTCTTAAAACCAATGACTTTAGGAACTTCGAATTTGGATAGTTCACTTAACAGTTTTGCTTTTAACCCTTCAGTCTTTTCATTTGAATAGGGTTGTCCTTCAATTATTAATACAACTTTATCACCGAGAAATTCATCTCGTTCTTTAGAAATATAAAAAGCTGATGAGATAAATTTTGCTATTTTTCTTTCAACTTCTTCAGGTTGAATTTTTATACCTCCTGAATTTATAACAAAATCAGCCCGTCCTAGCCATTTAAAAGAGTTTTTGTCTTTTAAATCTACCCTGTCAGTTGTAATTATTGTTGTGTCAGAAATTGACGGCGCATTTATCACCAGACAATCTTGCTCAGTTTTATCAAAACTAACATTTGGCAGAGCTATATAGTAGTCATTATATTTTTCAATCTTTTTTAAAGCTATATGACTGACAGTTTCTGTCATACCAAAAGTAGCATATGAGTGATTACTTAAAATAGAAATATCATTAAACAATTGGTCATTTATTGGCGCACCTCCAATAATCACATTTTTAATTTGTTCATATTTTACTCGAGCATTTTTATCTGATAAGATACTGCTGACCTGAAGCGGAACAAATGCTGCAAAATCAATAGGCTGATGGACAAAAGAAAGTGGATTGCTACAAACTGGCGCAACAACTAACTTCAGCTCACATTCTATCGCCCTTACAATCTGCATCATACCAGCAATATATGTTGCTGACAAGTTTAACAGAATAGTAAAATCTGAATTAAAGTTAAAAAATTGGTTTGTTGCATTTGCAGATGCAACCATCACTTTTTTTAAGACGTTAATACTTTTAGGTAAGCCGGTTGAACCCGAAGTGTAAACAGTAATGTGTTTCTCGTCAGATTGCCATAACGAAACAAAATCTAAAACAGCTTGTTTTTGGGTTTCAGGAACTTCTGGTAAAAAAATAATATCTGTCAGCATTGTAATGGTACACTTTTTGTAACGTCTTATAAGTACAAAGTTATTAAGTTAAATAATAAAAATGAAAAAAAACATCACCATCATCCTATCCATATTAGTGCTAACTTTTTTAGGTTTCGCCTTTACAAATTCAGAAATAGATAAATCTGAAGATTCTGCTGGAATTCAATTTTTTGATGGTACATGGGAGGAAGCGCTTGTAAAAGCAAAGAAAGAAAATAAACTTATTTTTGTAGATGCATATGCAGTTTGGTGCGGACCTTGCAAAATTCTGGCAAAAAAATATTTTACAAAAGAGAACGTGGGCAAATATTACAATGCCAGTTTCATTAACTACAAAATGGACATGGAAAAAGATAAAAATGGGCCAAGACTTTCTGGAAAATGGGGGCTTAGAGCATATCCAACTTTATACTTTGTAAACATAGACGAAAGCGTAGTTCACTCTTCAGTTGGCTTAATTGATGACAAAGCGCTTTTAAAAATAGCATCTATCGCTAAGTCTAAACAATAGTTGCTATTGCAAAGTAATTCTTGAATTACTACCGCAAAATAATTCTTGCCGTTTCCTGCGTTTTCTGCGTCAAAATTGTGTCTTTTTTTGCCGTTAACCTTTTAATCGTTTCATCATCATAATGTCTTATTGTTAGTAGCTTTAAATCTTCACTATGTTCAACATTAAATGATTTCCCTAAATTCTTCAACAATTGGTCTAATTTGTATTTGCTATCAATTAGAAATGAAAAACTCACAGCAGAATTTTGCATCAAATTTATCCTAATTTTTTGCTTGCTTAACAGTCCAAAAATAGACGTCAATTGGTCTTCCACAATGAAAGAGAAATCCTTCGGAGTGACAGAAATTAAGATTTGATTTTCTTTAAAGATATAGGAAGGCACCTCAGCGTCATACTGAGTTGATGACTGAATGACAGTTCCTGTGTTTTGAGGATTTAAAAATGACTTTATGTACAACGGAATATCACTATTCTTAAGTGGTTGGATGGTTTTAGGATGGATAACCGAGGCGCCGTAATATGCCAGTTCCACAGCCTCTGTAAACGATATTTTTTTTAACAATATTGTACCATTAAAATACTTCGGATCGGCATTTAGCATGCCTGGAACGTCTTTCCAAATGGTTACACTCTCGGCCTTACTCATAAAAGCAAATATTGAGGCTGTAAAATCCGATCCCTCTCGTCCTAAAGTAGTATTCAGCCCTTCATTGGTTTGCCCAATAAATCCTTGCGTAATAAAAAAATCAAATTGATTAATGATTGGTTGAATACAACCGTCAAAAGCAGCCTGACTTTTATTCCACTGCACCCTACCCTCTTGATAATTACGATCAGTTTTTACAACATTTCTGGCATCTATCCACTTTGCTAATAATCCTACTGATTGCAAATGAGCAACTACAATTTTTGTTGACAAAATTTCCCCGAAAGGTACAATTTGATCATATTCAAAATGAAAATTATCGCTAGCTGAATCACTCAATTTTGAGTCTAACTGTACAAAAACATTGGCAATCTCCATATGAAATTGCTGATCTTCTATCTTTAATTCGCTGATGATATTTAGATGAAAATCCTTAAACTCATCAACCAATCCAGTTAAGCCTGAACTTTTTTGCCAGTATGCTTGGACTATGCGCTCCAAATGATTTGTTGATTTACCCATGGCTGAAATCACTACAATTGTTGGCGCAAGTCCATAATTTTTTAAAATTTCGCCAACATTTACAATAGATTTAGCATCCTTTACTGATGCTCCACCAAACTTAAAAACTTTTACTGTTGACTCCATAGACCACAAAATTAATGGTATTTTTAAGCCGTAAAAGTAAGCATTTTGTCAGAATCAATTCTAAATAATCTTTATCCGGAAAAAGCACTAGAAAACATCAGCTTTTTAGAAGAAACTTGCCGACAAATCAATAAAGACCTAACTGGTTTTTCTTCTTTGAAAGTTGAATTGACCGAACAGCTCTTAGAAGCACCCCTTCAGGAATTGATTAACCAATGTAAACCCATATTAAATGATTTAGAAGCATCAAACAACTTACAACCTTTTATTTACAAGGTTGACCTCTCTGAAAAGAAATACATTTCGTACAAAGTAAACCATCAATCAAAACAAAAATTTGCAGAAAGTATTATTGAAAGATGTGCTCAAAAAGTGTATTTGAGGTGGTATTTTTCTAACCGTCTAAATCGTTAATAATTCTTCTATTAAAAGTTCAATTTCTACTATGTAGTTCAATAGAATTCTTAAATTTGCTATATAGATATCGAACTAAACGTACTATGGATAAATTTTCTTTTATCGGCAATGCAGATGTAAACGCCATTGACGACCTCTATAAAAAATATCAGTCTAATCCTGAATCTGTTGATATAGAATGGATAAAGTTTTTTGAAGGTTTTGATTTTGCGAAAACTGATTTTGAATCTGGTGAAATTCCAGAAAATTTTCAAAAAGAATTTAAGGTATTAAGCCTGATAGATGCTTACAGAAATCGAGGACACTTGTTTACAAAAACAAATCCAGTGCGAGAAAGAAGAACCTATACGCCAACCCTTGGCATTGAAAACTTTGGTTTAACTGAAGCAGATTTGAATTCAAATTTTCAAGCAGGAGAAGAAATTGGTATTGGTGTTACAACTTTGGCTAAAATAATTGAACATTTACAATTAACATATTGCCAGTCAATTGGTATAGAATATATATACATGCGTGACCCTGAGAGGTTGGCATGGTTTAAAAATAGCATTGAATTAACTAATCGTCCAAAATATTCCGCCGACGAAAAAAAGAGAATCTTAAAAAAACTCAACCAAGCTACTGGTTTTGAACAGTTTTTACAAAAAAAATATGTCGGCCAAAAACGTTTTTCTATTGAGGGAGGAGAAGCATTAATTCCGGCGCTAGATAAAATCATTTCACAAGGTGCTGAAGACGGCGTTGAAGAGGTCATTGTTGGGATGGCTCACAGAGGTAGATTAAATACATTAATTAACGTATTTAAAAAACAACCAAAAGATGTTTTTTGTGAGTTCGAAGGAAAAGAATTTGAGGATGAGGATGATGATTTTGACGGTGATGTAAAATATCATTTAGGATTCACAACAGATGTGGTAACAGATTCAGGAAAAAAAGTACACCTCACACTTTCCCCTAACCCATCTCATTTAGAAGCAGTAGACCCAGTAGTACAAGGAATGGCTAGGGCAAGAATAGACCAAGTGTTACACGACGAAAATAAGATTGTTCCAATATTAATTCATGGTGATGCTGCTGTTGCAGGTCAGGGTGTTGTTTACGAAGTAGCTCAAATGGCTCAATTAGATGGTTATAGAACTGGTGGGACAATCCATATTGTAGTCAACAATCAAGTAGGATTTACAACTAACTATGTTGATGCAAGATCAAGCACCTATTGTACAGATGTTTTCAAAACTACTCTTTGTCCTGTTTTTCATGTCAATGGAGATGATGTTGAAGCGGTAATTCAAGTCATGGATATTGCTTTGGCTTATCGTCAGAAATTTAATAGAGACGTTGTTATTGACTTGTTGTGCTACAGAAAGTATGGACATAATGAAGGTGATGAACCAAAATTCACTCAACCTAAGCTATACAAGGCTATTGCAAAACATCCAAATCCCAAAGATATCTACTTAGATACATTATTGGCTGAAGGAATTGTTTCTCAGAGTGAAGCGGATGCAATTGATAAGGAAATTTACAATAAATTGGACGAAGATTATTCCGCAGCCAAAGAAATGAATAAGACCATTGTTCGAAATTTCCTTTCTGATATGTGGGCAAATTACCGCTATGGTACTGTTGCTGATTTTGAGAGTGAAGTTGACACTTCCGTTTCTCTATCTGAATTAAAAAAAATTGCAGACAAAGTATCCTCATTGCCTGAGGGGAAAAATTACTTCAGAAAAATAAAAAAGTTATTTAACGACCGGAAAACAATGTTAAAAGATGATCGCCTTGACTGGGGATTAGCTGAGAACATTGCTTATGCTTCACTGTTAGTCGAAAATCACCCTGTTAGAGTCAGCGGTCAAGACGTTGAAAGAGGAACTTTTTCGCACCGTCATGCTGTTGTTAAAACTGAAGATACAGAGGAAGAAATTATTCCTTTAAACTTAATTTCTGAAGAACAAGCAGAATTTACGATTTACAACTCATTACTTTCTGAATATGCCGTACTAGGATTTGAATACGGATATTCGTTAGTGACCCCAGAAAGCCTAACCATTTGGGAAGCTCAGTTTGGTGATTTTTATAATGGCGCTCAAATAATGGTAGATCAGTTTATAACTGCTGGCGAGGACAAATGGAGAGTTCAAAGTGGCTTAACATTACTTCTTCCACATGGATACGAAGGCCAAGGTGGGGAACATTCAAGTGGTAGATTAGAACGATTTCTGCAAGCAACAGCATCATTAAATATTCAAATCTGTAACACCACCACACCTGCTAATCATTTTCACTTACTTAGAAGACAGCTTAAAAGAGAATTCAGAAAACCATTAGTGGTCTTTTCTCCAAAAAATTTACTTCGTCACCCAGAAGCAACTTCTAAATTGGAAGACCTTGCAAAAGGTGAATTTATGCCTGTGATTGATGACATGCAAGCTGACCCTAAAACAGTAGATACTATTGTTTTGTGTTCTGGCAAATTTTACTACGAAATAAAGGCTGAAGCTAAAGAACGAGGAATAGATAATGCGGCATTTATTCGTTTAGAACAATTATACCCGCTACCTAAAAAGCAGATGGACAAGGCAATTAGCCGTTATCCAAAGGCAAAAAAATACATTTGGGCTCAAGAAGAGCCGTATAACATGGGTGCGGCTATGCATATATATATGCGTATGAAGCGTGATGATTTTAAAATTATAGCACGACCTGCATCCGCTGCTCCAGCAACGGGTTCTAGTCAAACACATCAAAAAAGATTGAAAGCATTGTATGATAGCTTGTTTGATGAAATAACAAAATAAAAATAAAGAATACTAATAAACTATAGAATGGCAGTATTAGAAATGAAAGTACCATCACCAGGCGAATCAATTTCAGAAGTTGAAATTGCACAATGGTTAGTGGAAGATGGAGATTATGTTGATAAAGATCAGGCAATTGCAGAGGTTGACTCTGATAAAGCGACACTAGAACTTCCTGCTGAAGAATCGGGCATAATCACCTTTAAAGCTGAAGAGGGAGATGCAGTTGCAGTAGGTGCTGTAGTGTGCTTAATTGATATGGATGCTGAGCGTCCTGCTGGAATGGATAAAAGTCCGGAGCCGAAGCCTGAAGCTAAAACGGAAGAAACGAAGAAACAAGAGCCTGCAGCTAAAAAAGATGAAAAGACTAACTCTGCTCCTTCAAAAAGTGATTCTTATGCAAAAGGACATCCATCTGTTGCTGCCAAAAAGATAATGGACGAAAATAATGTGTCTGCCAGCCACGTGAACGGAACTGGAAAAGATGGTAGAATCACCAAGCAAGACGTTGTATCTGCAATGGCTGCTGGCTTTTCGGCAAATGAGGCCCAAGGATGGGGTGGTACTAGAGATACGAAGAATGAAAAAATGTCAATGATGCGAAGAAAGATCGCTGAAAGACTGGTATCCGTTAAGAATGACACTGCCATGTTAACGACGTTTAACGAAGTAGACATGAAACCAATCATGGACATTCGAACCAAATATAAAAAGTTTTTTGCTGAGCACCATGATGTTAATTTAGGGTTCATGTCCTTCTTCACCAAAGCGGTAACTGAAGCATTAAACCTTTTCCCGTCAGTTAATGGCCAAATTGAAGGAAAGGAAATGATTTTGCATGACTATGCTGATATTGGCATTGCCGTATCATCCCCTAAAGGATTGATGGTTCCAGTTGTCAGAAATGCAGAGCAAATGAGTTTGGCTGAAATTGAAAAAGAAATAAAAAGACTGGCTATAAAAGCTAGAGATGGAAAAATAACTCCAGACGAAATGACTGGAGGAACATTTACCATTACAAACGGCGGTGTTTTTGGCTCCATGCTTTCCACTCCAATTATTAACCCTCCGCAGTCAGCTATTTTAGGAATGCACAATATTGTTCAAAGACCCGTAGTGGTTAATGGAGAAATTGTTATCAGACCTATTATGTACTTGGCTTTATCTTACGATCATAGAATAATCGACGGAAAGGAATCTGTTTCGTTTTTAGTGAAAGTAAAAGAGATGCTAGAGAATCCAGAAAAAATGCTTTTTGGTTCTAAAGATCCGATTCAAGTACTATTGGGATTATAAGTAAAATTAAATTATAATTAAAAGTCCAGCATTAGCTGGACTTTTTTTGTGTGATAAAAATTATTACATTTGATAAAATTGAAGAGAAAAAAATGAAACGACAGCTATCTATATTGTCGAAACTTCTTATTGTTATATTATTCACAAGTGCATGTGCTACAAGCAATAATGTAGCCACTAATAAATTAATTCAAAAAAGAAAGTATTTCAAAGGATACCATATTTCAAATGGTAAAATTGAAGTTAGTCAAAAAAAACTCGAGGAAACAAGCATTATTCAAAAACAAGCATTGCATGACAAGCTGGTGGCGCAAGAGAGCAATGGTAATATTAAATCCAATTTAAAATCAAACAATACCAATGTAGAAGCGAAACGACCAATTGAAAGTACTAAGATTGAAAAAATCGAGTTTAGCACTTATCCAAAACAAAGTGATCAATCTGTCGAGTTTTTTGAATACAGTAGAAAATCATCAAATCAAAAAGCTGTAAAAAAAATAACAGCTAAACTAAAACATGAAATTAAGGGCACAGTAAAAGCAAAAAAATCAAGTTCAGGTATTGGTACGTTAATCTTAGTATTAATTGCACTTTTGATTCCACCTCTTGCCGTTTTCTTGAAAGAAGGAGTAACTAAACGTTTTTGGATTGACTTAATTCTCTTTTTAGTAGGTTATGGATTGGGAGCTGCCTTGTTGGGCCCACTTGCGTGGATTGGAGGATTAGCCTCAGTAATATATGCACTTCTGATAGTTTTAGATGCAATCTAGCTGTTCTTGAGTCTTGACGGATTGTCACCTAAAAAGGCTTTCCAGCTGCTTGACTTTGTTTTATTGTGTAAACCTACTCCGCCCTGAAAATGGTGGCATACCGCAGCCGCCAGTCCATCCGTCGCATCTAAATATTTTGGCATTTCTGTCATACTCAACAAACGCATAAGCATGGCGGCTACTTGTTCTTTTGAAGCATTTCCGCTACCTGTAATCGACTGTTTTATCTTTTTTGGTGCATATTCCTCAAAAGGAATGTTCCTACTTAAAGCAGCCGCAATAGAAACACCCTGAGCTCTCCCCAATTTTAACATTGACTGCACATTCTTCCCAAAAAATGGCGCTTCAATCGCCATTACATCAGGATTATATTCTAAAATTAATTGATCAACACGTTCAAAGATTCTTTTTAATTTATCGGGATGATCTTTTATTTTGGTTAAGTGTATGACACCAAAACTAAGTAATTTAAGTGTTTTTCCATCAACCAATATTACTCCATATCCCATCACTGAAGTGCCTGGATCAATTCCTAAAATTATTTGGTTTTTACTGTGTTTCAAATTATAGATTTTTAGGTGAAACAACTTCAATCAGACGTCCTGAAAATTTTGAAAAATGGGCACTTGACTGAACATCAAATTCGATAATGGCTATATGTCCGGTTCCAAGTTGTACATCAATTCCGGTATAGTAATCCACAACCTCGCTAATACCATAATTATGCCCAACCAATAGTACATTTTTATGCGTAATATGACTGTTTAAAACTTCACTAATTTGATGAGCAGTGGCTAAGTATAAATCTTGGCTCTCATATACTTCATCAATTTGCAATACTCGATTCACTTCGTCGAAAGTTTCCACGGTTCGTTTAGCGGAAGACACCAAAGCATAATCAATATCAGAATTTTTTAGAAATTCACCCATTTTTTTACTTTGTCTCTTTCCTTTCTTCGCTAGACCTCTATCAAAATCCCTCTGATTTTCAATAGCTTCTATGGCCTTTCCGTGTCGCATTAAAAATAATTTCATAAAAACTTTCAATTTTACCAACCCAAAGATAATTAATTACGTGTATGTAAGTGGTATTTCCTCGGTACCGGTTTTGGGTTATCCGTATTGAGGTGAATAACACTACTTAATCTGACATACCGGCTTTCATTGTTATGAAAGCCGGTTGTTTTTAGTAACTTTAGGTTTATGATTGACCAAACACTCATTGATTTATGTCGTAAAAACGATCGTAAAGCTCAAGAAAAGCTTTACGAATGGTGTTATGTGAAATTAATGCCAATGTGTGCTCGATATCATAAAAATGAGGAAGATGCTAGACATGTATTAAACATAGGTTTTGTTAAAATTTGTAAGAACTTAGATAAGCTCAAAGAAGATGCTCCGTTTGAAGCTTGGGCTAAAAGGATTATAAAAAATACAATTATTGATGAGTTTAGAAAAACTAAAAACTATATTAAATTAATAGAAACAAAAGAATTTGATAGAGAATTGGAAGTGAAAGCCCCTAAAGTTGAAAATAGCGTTTGGAGCAAACTGGAAACAGACCTTTTGATGGGAATGTTGAGAAAATTACCGGACGTATCTCGAAAAGTTTTTAATTTATATGTCATTGATGGGTATACCCACAAGGAAATAGGAAACCTGTTGAGTATTTCAGATGGCACTTCAAAATGGCACTTGTCTAATGCTCGGAAAAAGTTGCAGCTCATGGTAAGCTCATTAAATGAAGCTGAAGATCAAAGAATGTGGAGTAATGGATAATAGATTCAAAGATATAGATAATGAGCTAAATTTTAAGCTAGATGGTAAGCAACTAGAATCCTTTTTTGGCGAAATTGACAAAATTGCGCTAGATAACGCTTTTGTTGAGGCCAGTCAAAAAATGCAATACCCGTTTGCACCTGCATTCTGGGAACAATATACTCATACTGAACCTGAAATAATTCAAAGTGTCCATTTTTCAGAAGCAGCTAAAAATTATAGTGCGGCATACAATCCACTATATTGGAATGCAGCCGAGCAAGCCTTGGCAAAAGAGGGACTTAATTACCAATACAATCCATCTTATTGGGCTGAAGCTGAAAAGTTATTGGTTGCTGCTGATAGGTCAGTATTTTTTCGAAAATGGTTGACAATTGCTAGTTTACTGTTGCTAATGGGATTCACAAGCCAACTGCTATTTGACAAGAATAAATTTGAAGTCCATAGTGAAGTTAAAATAGCGCAAGACAATTCCGAATTTAAACAAAGGCTAAAACCTAGTGCAAATGTAATTTCTAACTTTTCAAATTTAGATTCAGGAGAATCAAAATCAGAGCAAACTAGCGTTTCAATTAGCAGTTCAATAAAAGATAATAAGAAGATAGAGCAGAAAAAGACTTCACGTAGTACTAGTCATATTTCTGTAAAATCATTTAATGACGACACAGAAAGTTATTCTTTAGATTTGGCACGGACAGAAAAAGTAGTAGATAAAACACTTGGGTACCCTGCAAACAAAGAGTCAAACACAACCATTTCTGCATTTCATACATCAAGCACTGTAAAACAAAAAGGGAAAAATAACCAACTGTCAGTTGTTTCGAAAATGAAGCCAGGTAAACCCGCATTGCTTCCACAGGACTTCAACCTTAGCGCAAACAATAACATGAAAGAGGTTGAGTTCATTGAAAAAAGAAAAAGAGCCCTTCCTAAAGTGTTTGTAACGGCACAAACAGGAATAGGTAATTCTATAAACACCAATGTTAAGTATAATGTAAGAACCTGTGCCAACTTGGGATTAACTTTTGACCTAAAGAAATTTACCAGCATTTCTGTGACATTAATAAGCGGCTTTGCTCATCAAAATCTTAGCGGTTATTTATATAGCGAAAACGCATTTAGTCCACGAAAAAATGGCCATATAGGGAAGATCAGTGAAGCTTACCAATTTAAAAATATGCTGAAATGGCAAAATGGTATGATGCTGGGCTACCAGCTTTCAAAAAGATTTAACATAAAATTAGGCCTAGCTGCCGACTTTTTAGTTGGATCTAGAATTAAAATGTATGAACAGGAAGCAGACGTAGTAGCAACAACAGACTACAAATGGGGTAGAAATGATTTCCTTAGAAATGTTGATTATCAACTACTACATCAATTAGAATACAAACTGAAAAATCAATTATCAGTTGTTGCAACAGGAGCATTTGGTTTTAGAAATCAAATTCAACCTTCAAAGTATTCTCAAAAAATAATACCAATAAAAAATAGAAGCATTACAATTGGTGTCAAATACAGATTATTTTAATTAATGAAGCGTAAACTACTTTTTATAACAACAATAGCAATTGTAGCCTTTACTGGCTGCAAGAAAATTCAGTCCAATTTGATTGAAGATTCAAACAAAGAACCTATTTATAAAATGATAGGTAATGTAAACGGTAGTACTTTTGATTTCACTATTGATAATGAAACCATTTTCATGAGTCAAGGTGCGGAAGAAATGAATAATGTTCCTACCCTTTATACAATTTTCGAAAATAAAGACAATTCAACTTCTTTGAAACTGTCAATTATTACACCTGAGAAATTATACCAACCAATTTCAGAATACTCATTATCTGATAAGACTGCTTCTTTTTTAGTTCATCAGAAGGGATGTTACAATTTGGGGTTTAGCACAATTGTTCCTCAAGCACCAGTTATCATGTACTCAAAAAATGGCCAATTTGTAGATGAAACGGTTGAAGTTCCCGGGTATGGAATTTATAATATTCCGATTAGATTTAAGGGGCTAAATAGCGAAACCTATATGCTTACAATAAACCATGGATTTGACTCCCATTCATTCTCAGCTAGATTCATGCTTCACAATAGTTTAAATGGAATACAATTTGAAAGCAATACTGGGGTGAATGAACACCAATGGTTTTTAAACGGAGAATTAATGAGCGACAAGCCTATGGGGTATATTCCGATTTGCGAGGGAGTTAATACCATAACACATATTGTAAACGATAATTTAGGAAATAAATGTTCGTACAGTCAAATATTTTATTCTGAACTAAACAATTTAAAGTGGGCAGTTAAATCAGCGTTATGCGCTGGTCAGACTGCCACAAGTAATTTCGAAAAAGTTATTATTACGTTTGTGGAGGATGGAATAACTTATAGCTCTGCTTTTGCTGAAGAGAATAAAGACTATAGTTTCTCGATCAAAAACCCTGAGTACTTTATTGAGAGTATAGGAAGTTCGTCAATTTCTTTTAAATTTGATACAGAATTTAATGGTGTTTTATACAATGCAGATAAGTCGAAAAAGAAAACATTATCTGATGTAGTTGGGACATGCAAATACATAATAGAATAAATGAAAAGTTTAGCCCTACTAACAGTTAGTTTTATCTACCTTTCTGCCACTGCACAAATTTCAGTTAATTCATCTGACTTTATATCTGGTCCTGATACGGTATTGGTATCTGTTGTTACTGATTACCAGAATATCAATTATCAAAATACAGGAGCAAATCAGACTTGGGATTTTTCGTGGGTAGAAATTGATAGTCAAAGAATTGATACTTTCAGTTCTGTAAGTTCTGCAGGATTCATATATCAACTGGTATTTAATAATTTTTTATCACCGTCCTACCAAGCATCTTATTTTCAGAAAGCAGACCTAGGTGTTCTTCCAACCGGTGGATTACCAATTGCTTTCGACAATCCTATTTCATTTGACAAAATATCATCTTCAAGCTATGAAAAAGTTGGCTTTGGTGCTGATTTAAATGGAATTGCTTTACCTATTCAAGCGGATACGATTGATGTTGTGTATGAATTTCCAATGACGTATCAAGATAATTGGACGTCTAATTCATTTCTATTTTTAGATCTTAATCCAGGTTTTAATGCCATGTTCAAACGTCATCAAAATCGATCGTCAATTGTTGACGGATACGGTGCAATAACTACAACTTTTGGCACATTTGACTGTATCCGAGTCAAATCTTCACTGAACTTCACTGATAGTCTGTTTTTTGACCTCACTGGTACAGGAGGAGCATGGATTCCATTACCTAGTCAACCCGAAATTCAATACAGATGGATTGCAAAGAATAATAAAATTCCTCTTTTGACCATCAATGTGTCAAATTCAATTTTAGGCCCTGAAATTACTAAAGTTGAAATGCGCGATAAAAAAGGAGTTGCCAATCTGACAAATTCAAATAGCTTTAAATTGAAAGTATATCCAAACCCTGCCTCAGAAGTCATCAATATTATCGGCATAGAAAATATAGACGAATTGACGATTACAGATTTGGAGGGTAAACTTATTTACACCAACCAAAATATTAACGCCAACAAAATTTCTATTAATTGCGATAATTGGTCAAAAGGCCTATACATTCTAAGTGCTATTTCTGATCAAAAAACAGTCATTAATAAATTAGTATTGCAGTAATTCTTCTACATTTGTATTGAAAAAGCAAACCACTTTGTCGCTTTATTTATGAAGAGGAAAGTCTGAGCAGCAAAGGGTACCATACTTCTTAACGGGAAGGGTTCATTTTTTGAATACAGAAAGTGCCGCAGAAATTTAAACTGCCTATGTTAAAATCATCTTGCTTCGGCAGTATTTTTTAGCAGGCAAAGGTGAAAAGGTGCGGTAAGAGCGCACCGCTCAAAAAGTGATTTTTGAGGCAAGGTAAACCTTATGGGCTGAAACATCATGTAAACCAAGGCTTGAAACTTACCCGGTTGATCTTGGAGGGTAGATGGATTGAGCTTCAAAGTGATTTGAGGCCTAGATAAATGACAAAGAATTTTAGAAATAAAATTACAGAACTCGGCTTATCGGTTTGCTTTTTCTTTTTCTATCTTTGCGAAGTACAAAACGCCTTTCATGTCAACAGACCAAAAAACACAAAAAAAAGTTCAATTGTTAATTGACAACCTCAACAAACCAGAAGTAAAAACTCAAATTCAAGCCATAAAAGATTTAAAAATTCATGGCAACAAATCTGCTCTGGAGCCATTGGTTTCTTTGTATGTTCAATCAACTAATAATGTCGTTAAATCAGAGATTGAAGGACTAATGAACACTCTCAAAGCAGAAGATGTTCAAGAAACTGTTATTGAATGTCTTGTAGACCCCGATTTTGAATCTGCACAGCAAATGCTATTGGCTTCGATATGGAATTCAAATCTTGATTATTCAGAGTATTTATCAGAAATAGTTGACACGGCAGTAAACGGTGACTTTATGATAGCAATGGAATGTTTAACCATATTTGAAAACATAGAGGCTGAATTAACGGAAGAAAAAATAATGTCTCCACTGCTAACTGTCAATCAATACTTAAACGATAATTTAGGAGAAGAATCGCCCAAACACAGTTTGTTGACTGAAATTGCTATTTTTCTAAATCACGTTAGTCAATCATTGTAAAATGGCAAAAAATAAACTACAGCACTTTGCTGATATGAAAACAATGCCTTTTGTATTTGAACCAAATACGAATACTATGATAGCTGATCGATTTGACATGAAAGGCAATTGGGGAAGGTTTTTCAAAAATGACAATCCAGTTGTAGTTGAATTAGGCTGCGGAAAAGGTGAGTATACTATAGAACTAGCTAAACTAAATCCAAATATAAACTATATTGGAATTGATATAAAAGGAGCAAGAATATGGTACGGTGCAGACGAAGTAAGACAAAAAGAAATGAATAATGTTGCTTTTGTTAGAACTAAAGTAGATTTTGTTACTTCAGTATTTGAAACAAACGAAGTTGATGAAATCTGGCTAACCTTTTCAGACCCACAAAAAGAAAAACCAAGGAAAAGGCTAACTGGTTCCTTATTTATTGAGAGGTACAAAGCCATTTTAAAGCCTGGTGGAGTTATTCACCTTAAAACTGATAGCGACCTATTGTTTGAATTTACATTAGAAGAAATTGCAGAACATGGGTATGAAAAAATAGTAGAATCATGGGATATTTATAATGATTTAATTCCTAAACTAGGCAAGGAAGAAGCTGATATACTAAATATTAAGACAACTTACGAGAGCATTTTTTCAGCAAAGGGATATTCTATTAAGTACTGTCAATTTAAAATTAACTAAATGGAAAAAGATTTTTACCAAAATATATTTGACGTTGTGCGGGAAATACCTGCTGGTCGGGTGACATCATACGGAGCAATTGCAAAATATTTGGGCGCCGCTAGATCAAGCAGATTGGTAGGATGGGCTATGAATCTTTCCCACACCCAAGCCAAAGATATTCCAGCGCACCGTGTTGTTAATAGAAACGGATTGCTTACCGGTAAAATGCACTTTAATAGTCCAACTGAAATGGAAGATTTATTAAAGGCCGACGGAGTAATTGTTAAAGATGATAAAATTCAAAATTTTAGATCTGTCTTTTGGGATCCAGAAATTGAATTAGCCTAACCGAATTTTTATCACCACTTTTGTTCCTTTAGCATTACCCCCTTCATCTTTCAAGTCAATAATTTCAAAATCCTTTTCATCTCCTAAATCATTCAACTTTGCCAGCCTCTCCTGAGTCACTTGCAAAGCTGTTGATTTGTGGTATTGTGCTTTTTGCGCTTTTTGGTTGGCCGCAGCAACTCTCCCACTGCCGTTATCTTCAATTGTACACAGTAAATAGTCATCATTGATTAAGTTAAAACCAACTTTAATCCGTCCTTTGTGGTTAATATTCTTAAAACCATGAATTATAGCATTTTCAATAAATGGTTGAACCATCAACGGTGGAACAATCTGCTCGTTGGTATCGACTTCCTGACCAACATTTAATTCAAAGTCAAACTCAATTTGACTGGTTAATTTTTCTAGTTGAATATAATTTTGAATAAGCTCCACTTCATCATCAACAGACACTAGCTTTTCACGAGAATTTTCTAAAACCTGACGCATTAATTTCGAAAATTTAGATAGAGCATATCTCGCTTTTGATGAATCATTTACAATAATTAATTGATGAATTGAATTTAAAACGTTAAATATAAAGTGTGGATTCATTTGTAATCTTAAAGCTTTTTGCTCTAATTCTAAAACTGACTTTTCCAATTCAATTTTTTCAATTAATGTCTTGTTTTTCTTTTGTTGTCTTTTCACAAAAAATAAAATCAAGAATGTAATTAACAATATAGACCCAACGGTATAGGTTAAAATAAACCATTGTTTTTGCCAAAAAGGCGTTAATATGTTGAATTTAAAATCAATGGGATCCATTTCCCACTGATTATCTATTGAACCTTGAACGAGCATCTTATAAGTTCCTGGCTTTAAATTTGAAAAGGTTGCTGTTTTGTTTTTTGACGGTGGTGACCAGTCTTGATCAACTCCTTCAAGCTTCCAGCGATAGCGTATTTTATTTTGAAATGTGAAATGGTGCCCTTGTACATTAAAACCTATGTGATTATCAGTGTAATCTAAATCTATTACTTTACCACTACTATACTGCTGAGAATATTTAGTTTTATTAATTGATTGATAAAACAATTGAATATCTTCAAAAAACAATTTAGGCGGTTGTTTTTGAAGACTGTCAAACCCTTCGTTACCATTATATACATACAATCCATCTGTTGTACCAAACCATACCTGTCCTTCTTTATCTTTAAAGCATGCATTGATATTAGTTTCAACACCCTCAAACCCCTCGTCGTATCCAAAATGAGTAAAAACCCTATCTTCTAGCTGATATTTTGATATTCCTTTCTCTGTTCCGATCCATAACACTTGATTATCGACACAGAGTTGATAGATATTATGTGACAGCAATCCTTTGGATCTGGTAAGCCAAGTGCTTTCAAATTCGTTTTTCCCTCGATATTTAACTTCCAGCACTCCCTTATCAACACTTCCAAACCAGACTACACTATCTTTAAAAGCTATATTCCTGAATGATAAGTCTGAGTCAAAATAAATGACTTCTCCATTTGCAATATATCCAGCTCCTTTGTCACTTGCAAATAGTAAACAATTTAAGGTTTTATTCCATTCCACATCATTTATTCGCTTATTACTGAGTTTTCCCTTGGTTCTGCCATATGTCAAGTCTGAAGTTGCTATTTTTCTTGATCGGCATTCATAAATTCCATTAGAAGTTCCAATGTAAATTGTTCTTTTTTTTATATTCTCTGTAAAACTCCTTACCCAATTACTAGTCAGTCCATTCGATTGCTTAATATTATAAATTGTGTCTATTTTACCTACAGTATCTATAATGGCTAGTCCCTCTCCTTCCGTTCCAACCCAAATTCTTCCATCCAAATCTTGATAAATAGCTTTGGACTTAACATTTTTAAATCCATTATCTTCATTATAGACCACTGAAAGTGTGTCATTCATTTTCTGTATTCCTAAACCTTGGGTGGTTACCCATAAGTTTTGATCGCGATCATTGAGAACGGCATAGATATAGTTACTGATTAATCCGTTTGATTTATTATATGTCACAAAAGGAGAATTATTGAATATGGAAACGCCTCCTCCACTGGTGCCTACCCATATATTGCCCCACATATCAACCGATAAGCGCTTAACATGATTGTTTGATAATCCTTGATCAACGGTATACTGTGTAAGGCTTTTCATTTTAAAGTCGTATTGAAATAGACCATCATTCATTGTAGCAATCCATAACGTGTTATTCTGGAGTAATAAATCCTGAATCACCGAACGATTTAAAACCTCTGTATTTGGAAGCCTTGCCAATTTAGCATCTAGATAGACCCAAAGTCCATTTCCACTGCTCGCAATTAGCCAACCGTTTTTATAAATTATCGCTTTAGATATTGACTCTGTTGGTAATCCTTTCAGTTTGTTTAAAGATTGCGAAGACTTGTTAACCTTCCAAATTCCTTCATTGGTGGTTACCCAAAGTTGATTATTAGAATCACTAACGAAGCTGTTAATTTGAAATTTATTAAAGGCGGAGATTGGAACAAGAAGTGAATCGACAACTTTGTAAAGTCCTTTATTTGATCCCACATAGATTATACCTTTATAATTTACAATGCACTGTGCTATTTCATTTTCATTATTTAATTTTATATTTCGTGAAATAACATGTGATTCTGAAATAACTGAAACACCACCTTTAGTGCAACAATAAATAGCAGCACTGTCAACATAAAAGTCATATACTCTGTTTGACAACAAGCCATTTTCTTGCGTAATATATTTAATAGATTCTCCATCATAAACTGCAATTCCTCCACCCTGGGTACCAATCCAAGCAAATGCCTTGTCATCAAAAGTGATAGCATACGCTTGAGATTGCGGTAAACCGTTTTTTGTGTTTATATATTGAAAGTTATATACCTGACCTAAGGAAGATGCTGTAATTAAACTGATAGTAAATACGCTAGCAAGTATTTTTAACATGCTATAAATGTAGTTATTTCTATTTGTAAATTAGAACTGAACAGTAAGCTTGAATTCCTTCGCCATTTCCAACATAACCCATTTTTTCTCCTCTTGTTGCTTTTATGGAGATAGCATCATTATCAGTTTCTAAAATCTGAGCAATTACCTCTTGCATTTTGGGAATATGCGGATTAACCTTTGGGTTTTCTAACATGACAGTGGCATCAAGATTACTTAGAAAGTATCCCTTGTCTTGAACCAGCTTATAAGTTTGCTTTAATAAAATCTTACTATCAATGCCTTTATACTGCGGATCAGTGTCTGAAAAATGAAATCCAATATCTCTTAAGTTGGCTGCTCCTAGCAAGGCATCACAGATAGCGTGCAATAGCACATCAGCATCAGAATGTCCAACCGCGCCAAAACTGGAGGGAAGTTTGACACCTCCTATAAATAATTCGTAACCTGGCTTGAGCTGATGAATGTCAACACCAAATCCTGTTCTAATATTCATGTTCTATCCTTCTAATTTTGTGTTGTTCTTGTCACCAAACTTAAAGCTGAGTGAAAAACGGATAGTATTGGCTAAAGGATTATTTTGAGTAACAGTCACTAGATAGGATAGATCTAAACCAAATGAATAGGCTTTTAGTCCTGCACCAAACGTAATGTACTTTCTATTACCTTTCTGTGCACTTTCATGAAAATATCCGGCTCTGAATGCAAGTATGTCGCTGTACGAGTACTCTAAACCTCCGCCTATGTTGATTTCTCTTAATTCCTCAGCAAACCTGCTATTTTTCTTCACTTGATATTCCCCGTTTTCATCTTCTTCCACAACACCTGGCGCATCATAAAATGATTGAATTGCGCCCAACACAATCCCGACATTGTTATCTCTACCTGACACAATAATAGACTCATCAGCAGGATTTCTGAAAGGTAAGGTAGGAATCAGTAGTTTGTTAAAATCTATTGCGCCTGTAAGTGAATTATATTCATCAAAATTTACTTTTAATGCTGTTCCTAGTCTCAAATTTGTAGGAATGAAATCTCTACCAGCATTGTCCGTGTATGAAATCTTGTTTCCGATATTTGAAATAACTGTTCCAAGTGAAAATTGAGACTTATAACCCCCTAAGTATATGTCTGGTTTAACAAACGACCAAGACAGGTCAGCTGCTCCGGCTAATCCTGGATTTGAAACCTGAGTCCCTGATGCCAATTGACCCGTTAAATTAGAGAAAATAAACTTTCCATTAATCCCAACTGACATTAAATCTGAAAGTTTAAATGCATAGCCACCCAATACTTCAAATTCATTTGGATTAAATGTTTTTAGTATATTTCCTGTTGCATCTGTAAAAGTTATATTACCGAGCGAAAAATATCTTAAAGACCCCCCTACAGCATGTCTTGATCCTATTTTTTTGTACCCAGCTAGGTATGACAGCTGAATATCTTCAACAATTTGCTTTAGCCAAGGAGAATAGGATAAAGAAACTTCAGCATCTTGTTCGGAAAAAATGAGCTTAGAAGTGTTCCAATGAAATGAGTTAGCATCTGCAGATGTTGCTGCCCCTGCATCTCCCATACCTCCTGAGCGTGAATCAGGTGATATAATTAAGAACGGAACCGCTGTTGTAATGGTTCTCAGAACGTAAACTTGTTCGTCACTACTTTGAGCAAAAGTGGTAGAACTTTGCCCAATAAATAATAGGATTAATATTCCTACGAGTGTTTGCTTCATGCTTTGGTTATTATCTAATTCACAAATATACGGAAAAAAGAATTTTTTATTGCGTAGGCCGCTAAATTTAAATTGTAATTTCATATCTACAACATGATACGCAGAAAATCCACTTTCAAACTAATGACACTGAGCCTAAAATCTGAAGATCATTGATTAATTCAATTACTATAAAATGACCAATTTTTCAAGCTTTTCAGCTGTTGTTCCATCTTCAGCCTCTATTGACAGACGATAGACGTATACTCCTCTGGCAATTTTATCGCCATAATCATCCCTGCCATCCCACTGAATACCTTCAGAACGGAAACCATTTGTGTTTACATTTTCAAAAATGGTTTTCACTAACTTACCAGAAACTGTAAATATTTCAATTTTTGATTCTAATTGACTGCAGACTTGATTGTGCTCAAAAAAGAATTCAGTTCTTGTCGTAAATGGATTAGGATAGTTTAGCAACTGCTGAATCACCACATCTTCTCGCGGTTTTACCTCAAAATTAATTGTCCTTTCTGATGAGTTATTATTCACATCCCAAACTTTAAAGGTAGCTGTATGTTTTCCTACTTCTAAATCTAAAATTTGATACTCCACCCTTCCACTTTGATAAGTATCTAGGTCTGCTTGATAAAAATTATTTAGAATGACTGGCTTTGCGGTTTGTCCGTCAATGATCAAAGTTATATCGTGACCGATTCCATTTCCCGTTGTATTTATTCCGTTTTCATCAACAACATTTGCAAGAAACACTGGATTTTCATCAGTTATTCCACCATCAACAAAACTTTCATCATTCATAAAAAGAGTAACATCTGGCCCAATATTATCAACAATACCGTTTGGATCAATTCCACCAATAGTGATGCTATTGTCGTAACCTAATTTTTGACTTGTTCCGTTTTCGGCATAATAACTAAACTTTCCTTTACCGTAGGTATAGTTGATATCTTTTGGAACTATAAACGAAAATTTGAATTTACCATTTGTTACCGTAGATTTCCCTTTGTATAATTGGCTGGAACGATCTTCAAACTCAATAACTGGAGAATTCGCATCTTGCCCTAATGTTCTCTTTTTGATTAACTTGTCATAAACAGTTGGATTTGCAAAGCCATTAAAACTGGTTAATTCATTCCCATTTTGATCTGTAACAATACCTTCTACAGTCACTTTCGACAGTGCTTTTAAAGTATCGTTAAAACTGGAAATAATCTGACCATTAATATGTGTGGTTTTAATACTTGGCTGTGGCTTACCTAATTTTAGGGCAGGATCGCCTAACAAAGTGAAATTACGCATATTCTCGTCGCCGAAAGTTAAGTTTTTAGCTAATCTATTAATTTCACCTAACGTTAGTGGCTCGCCATTTTTCTCTGTAAAAATTCTACTATATAAATTTCTTACGAGACGACTATTTGTGCTTATATAGACTAATCTTGTGGTAGTTAAAAGAGCAATAGCTCCTCCTGTTGGTTGCAAAAACATAAATTCACCTGCCGAAACTCTAGCTGGATCATCAAACCTACTGAATTCACATGTTGCAGAAACAAACAAAGGCATATTATTGACATTATTCCAAGTTTTTATTGTTGGAATTGATAGTATTCGTTCAGCAGACAACCCAGTTTCGCCCCCATGTCCAACATAATTAGCAACCAAGACTCCTGTATTCACTATCTGGTTAATAGCATTTTCAACCTCTGGATACCTTTGTCCAGATGATGTTGCTTCCTGCTGGAAAGCGTCTAAATATAATTTAACAACATTCATTTCAGGGTTTTTGGTATACGTGGTGTCGCTTAAGCTTTCGCAGTCATTTACAAAAGCACCCCCGTCTTCATCATCTGCGATTAACAAACTTCTTGTTCTCCAATCCCCCAATGAACTTGAAAACCCATCTCCATCACAAGCTACGCCTGCGGTATTTGCATAAATTGTTGATCCATAATTCATGTAATGTTCCACTTTATCTACCGCAGAACTGGCTTCTGCAGCAGTATGAACAGGAAATCTTCCTACCCCAATATCTAATAAATCAAAACTCCCCATACTTTCGTCATCATCTAGCAAGCCAAAAAAATCGTCACTTGTGTAAGAATTCGTAAAAGTGATGATTTGATTATCAGAAACCGAATGGCTATTTTGATAGGTTGGCAGTAAATTTGTTAATTCATTATCACTCTCTCTATTTAGCAAGTCGTAAGAACCGTCTCCAAATATAAGTAAGGACTGAATTGCTTCAGATAAATTTCCGTTAGCACGATCATAGAACATTTTGCTGATCCATCTTATAGCCATTGGATCCGCTACACCACATGAGAACTCATTATAAACCTCCTGAATGTCAACCACTGTTACATCTAAACCTTCATTTCGGTGTAAGTCGGCCAACCTATTTGCTTGCTCAGTAAATTTGCTGTGAGTCACAATCAGGTAGTCCGTTAAGGTTAATCCATGTAAATTTTGGTTTTTTACCCTCCCTATTAGCTCGGGCACATAGGCTTGAGATTGATCAAAAATGGCAAAAGTTTTGAGGGTGTCTGTGGCGGTTTTAAACTTCTTAGAACTTCCACTCACTTGAGTTGCTAATTGCTGCCCATCCCAAGGAATAGTTACATCCCAAACTGTTGCACTACCAAATGGGCTACTAATAAAAAACTCTGTTATATTTCCTGCTCCTACAGATTCCCAATTTCTAGCTCTTATCTGCCCAGAAGAATTGGTAAGGTTTCGCCTATAATTAATTTGAATTTTATCGAGCCATGCTTGAGCAGAAGGGTTCCCACCTTGATTAAAACTAGCTTTAAATGTAGTTGAAGCACTATTTAAGACGTAATCATTTGTAGCAGTATTATATATCGCTTCTACATAGGTGCCTGAAGAATTCTGACCAGACAAGCTACTGATCTGCTGGCCGGATGCAGATAGAGCTACAAAAGGAGTCCCACTTGGTCCATAGATAGCGGCTGAAGACAATATACTGGCTGTTGAATTACCAACAAAATTTGGAGTTTCAATCACAAATTCTTGTTCTTGATAAACGTCAAAGTTTTCACCATACCATTGACTTCCGCTCTTTAAAATATTTTCTAAATCATTCTCATGTAAAGCTACCTCATTAAAATTGCTAACAGTTTTATTTGCTGCCGAGCCTGAAAAAGGAATGTTTTGAATGCGCTTCGGAGTTTCGCTTGCGTCAATTCCTAGGTAAACATATGTTAGGCTATCAAAATCATTCCTGGACACATTGAAACCTTGCCCGTTGATAGGCGTCTCGTAGTCTGGTCCTGTGGCATAAAACAAAATATAATCTCCATCATTAAAAGTTTCATCACTTTCCCCTTGAATAAAGATGGCATTTTTCTGCAAATCGTCTGGTCTGGAAATACCGTTATTAATAGGTAACTGCGTATTGTGATTTGCATAAACATTAATATGTTTTGGATTTAATGAACTAACTGTAACGCCAAGCTCTGTAAGCTGCGATTTTGTTAGCTTATAAACACCAGATTGAGGAATTCCAACTTTATACCAATCTCCTTTTCTCAAAACAGACTGACTTGCAAAAACATGTTCTCTGCTAAAATTATCTTCTGGCTCATAAGTAACATTCACTTTAAAGCTTTTTAATTTTTTTGCTATGCCATTTACATTTACCAGCGGCCTAAAAGCCGTAACTGCCATTAATTCCCCTCTTGCCAATTTAATTTCAACTTTTATGTCCTGTTGTTCACTGACAGTTGTTTTATTAAAAGTTGCTTGATAAATTGTGTTTTCATATACTATATCTGAGAGTGTGTAAGTAAAATTTTGACCACTTCTAGCATTTAATTTTACTGTTTTACTTCCGTCAATCTCCTTAGTTAACGCGTTAAATTCACCTGCATCACATGTCCCTGTTTTTGAATTCCATTTCACAATGATATCTACTGTTTCTGTTTGACTAAAAGTAAACGAACCCACTAGTAACATGAAAGTTGAGAGGAGTATTTTTTTAAATTTCAGCATCTGTCGTATAATATTGTGTGATATTATTTTAAAAACGAACAAAAATAGTTATTATTGCAGCTTGTTTGAAAAAGTATGCTACTTTAATTGTAACCATGCATAGCTACTTGCGTAATAGACATTGAATGTTGAGGAAATTAGTTGAAATTAAGGCACTTTTAGTTCTAGGCTTAATAGCATTGTTGGGTAACAATACATGTTATGCACAAGACCCTGTGTTTACTCAATTTTATGCCAATCCAATTTATTTGAATCCTGCTCTCGCTGGGTCAGAAAATTGCCCACGTTTTTCAATGAATCACAGAAATCAATGGCCAGAAATATCCGGAGCCTATGTGACTAATAGCTTTTCGTATGATCAGTATATAGAAGCTATTGATGGTGGAATTGCCGTGATGGTGACAAACGATATGGCAGGTGGAAATACATTAAATTGGTCTACGTTAAGCCTAGCATACTCTTACCATTGGAAACTTAGCCGTAAATTTTCTGTTTTAGCAGGAATACAGACCACTTGGAATCAAAAATTTGTGAATTGGGGTGTCCTGTCATTTGGAGATCAAATTGACCCCAGACGAGGTTTTATCTATACATCTGGCGATAAGCCAAGAGGAAATGTTTTAGATAATAATTGGGGAACTAGAGGTTTTTTTGATGTATCAGCAGGTCTGGTAGGGTTTTCTGATAAGTTCTATTTCGGTGTAGCTGCCCATCACGTTAATAGACCTGAAGAGTCTTTGCTACTGAATGAGGCCAGAATGCCTGTTCGTTATACACTTCACGCGGGGACGGATCTTACATTTGGAGATGCCACTAATTTCAATCGTAAAGCCTCACTTTCACCTAATATTTTATACACTTTTCAAAACGGATTTATGCAGTTAAACCTTGGTCTTTATTACAAGTATAGCATATTTACTGTAGGTACTTGGTGGAGAGAAGGTGATTCATTTATATTAACAGCAGGAATTGATTATAGTGGGATGAGGTTTGGATACAGTTATGACATTACAACCTCACCACTAACCAACTCTAGTGGAGGCTCTCACGAACTTTCTTTAGGCTATATTATAAATTGTAAAAAGAAAACTAAAAGATTCAGAACTATATCATGTCCATCTTTTTGATTATGTTTGTAACTAAACGAAAGAATAACATTATAAAGTAAATTCTGATTTTATAATTAATTAAACAGTATGAAAAATAGTAACGTTTTATGGGTTGTCGCAATTGCACTAGGTATTTTATCTTGTGGAAAAGACAGATCTAATACGACTGGCTGGGAATTTAACAACCCTAAAATGGGTGGTTTTCAAAAAGTTCCAGATGTTGATCAAGAAACAGGTCCTGGACTTGTACTCGTTGAAGGTGGAACATTCACAATGGGACGGTCAGAGCAAGATGTGACCTCAGATTGGAACAATTCTCCTAGAAGAGTAACAGTGTCTTCATTTTATATAGATCAATTTGAGGTAACTAACTTTAACTGGTTAGAGTATTTATATTGGATAGGAAGAACTTATTCTGAATTTCCAATGATTTATAGAAATGCACTACCAGATACTAATTGCTGGAGGTCTCCATTAGGTTACAATGAGCCATACGTAGAGTATTATTTAAGACACCCATCTTACCAAAACTATCCTGTGGTTGGTGTTTCTTGGAATCAAGCTAATGATTTTTGTAAATGGAGGACTGACCGTGTAAACGAATATATTTTAATTAGAGAAGGAGTTCTAGCAATGAACCCTGACCAAGCTGGTGAGCCATTTACAACTGAATCTTATCTTACAAACCAATATCACCCAGGTGAGGACAAAGAAAAGAAAACACTTGACTATAATCCAGCACAAGGATGGAGTGGAAAGAAAAAAGATTTAGGATCGCGTATCATTAGAATGGAAGATGGGATTTTACTTCCAAGATATCGCCTACCAACTGAAGCTGAATGGGAATTCGCTTACTATGGATTAGTTGGATCAATGACAAATCCAGAAGATCCGGGTGTAATCGAAAATAAAAGAACTTATCCTTGGACTGGACACTGGGTTAGACAAGACGATAAAGAATTCCAAGGTGATATTAGAGCGAATTTCATGAGAGGAAGAGGTGATGCAATGGGCGTAGCTGGAGCTTTAAATGATGCTGGTGACATCACTGTACCAGTAGATTCATATTGGCCAAATGACTATGGGCTATACAATATGGCTGGAAACGTTTCAGAATGGGTGATGGATGTTTATCGTCCGCTATCTTCTGAAGACTTTAATGGATTTAGACCATTCCGAGGAAATGTATTTAAGACTAAAGTGCTAGGAAACGACGGAGCGATTGTAGATAAGAATATGCAGATTCTTTATGACGTACACGGCCTAAAAGAGTACTTACATGAATTTGAAAGAATACGTTTCCAAAGGGTGACAGCAAAAGATTATATGCCAATGGCAGATGATTCATTAATGGATAGAGGCTCTAGAATGTACTATAAGTCTAAAAATGACGTAACTTACAATAGCGGAAAACCAAGTACAGTATTTATATCTTCAGGAGGAATTGATACATCAGGTAACTTTAAGTCTGGAATGTATGAGCAAGAAGTTTTAATTTTAAGAGAATTAAACAAAATTGTTGATGCTGCTATAGAGAAAGAAAATGATCAATTTTCAATGGAAGCTTCTGAAATTATTCAAGTGGAAGTATTTGATGGTATTTTTGAAGGCGTATCAAACAACCCGAATTTAGAGTTAATTAGATTAGATGAGCTTGGAAACGAGTACCCTATCGACATTATCCCAATGTTAAGAAAAGGAATGTCGGATTACATCATCAATACTCCAGGTAGATTAAAATGGAGAGATGTAACCGCTGAAGAAAACATTGACAGAAGAAATTACCAAAATTCAGACTATAAAGATCATTTAGATGGTGATTTCCAATCATCAATATACTATGGCGAAAAAGATGGGATGAAAGTTGATATTAATAATGGTGTTAGAAACGGTGACATAGTCATGTACCAAAACAAACACGAGCAATTCAATTTAAGAGGTGACCTTATTAAGCCAAACAACCGAACAAGTTGGCCTACTACTCTAATTTCTGACGACTCAAGAGTATATAAAGGAGGTTCTTGGGCCGACAGAGCATATTGGATTGCAGGTGGCAACAGAAGGTTCTTAGATCAAGATAGATCATCTTCTAAAATCGGATTTAGATGTGCCATGGACAGAATTGGTAGTCCAAAGGGATTAGGAAAATACAGATAGATTTTTACATCAACTACATTAAAAAAGCGAAACTGTAAAGGTTTCGCTTTTTTTTTGAACGAATCTGAAGTAGTTGTGTATGCAAACAAAAATCAATCACAATGAAAAATCTATTATTTGCACTTTTGTTTGCCCCTACTTTACTATTTGCCAACGAATCCAAAACAATCAAATCAAAAATTCAGTCCGTCACAGTTTATCAACAAGGTGCTCAAGTTTACAGAAAAGCAGATTACAATATCAATAAAGGACTAACAGTTGTTTCTTTGGAAGGAATCAGTCGGCAAATTGACCCAAAGAGTATCCAAGTTAAAGGAATAGGAGAAATGGTTATTCTTGACTCAAAATACAAGTTAAAATATCCCGAACCTATTCCTCAAGGATCCATGCCTCCTACTCCAAAATTAGACAAAGAATTATCAATTTTAAGCGACTCTCTAGTTGATCTAGACTATCAACTCATGGGGAATCAAGATAAAATTGATGTATTGCAAATGCAAAAATCGATTCTTTCTCATAATGGGTCCGTTAAAGGGGTTGGAAAAGTAAATGACTCAATTCCTCTGCTAAAAGAAACAATGAGCTTTTATTACGAAAAAATGAATGCTATTAACAGTGAAACACTTTTATTAACCATCAAGAAAAACAGTCTGCAAAAGGTAAAAAAAAGAATAAGAAATAGAATTCAAGAGATTCAAACATATAAAAATAATAAGCACAGTCTACCTCAACGAAATACTTCACCAGTGAGTGTTATTGAAATAACAATTTCAGCAAACACTGGAGTTTCTGGAAAGCTTGCAGTAACGTATATGGTTAGTGGTGCAGGCTGGACTCCATTATATGATATCAGGAGTAATTCAAAAGTTAATAATATTGACTTAACATATAAAGCACAGGTTTACCAAAACACAGGCACAGACTGGTTAAATGCTAAATTGACACTATCGACTACTAACCCATACAGTAATAAAACAAAACCCAATTTATCGCCTCTATATGTTCAGTATTATCAAAATATTCAGTCGGCGGACAAAGCTAAACGTGAAGAGTACAAAAAATATATTGCCGCAAAAGATGCAGATTCTAATACTGATGATTTACATTCAGAGACTTTAAACGCAACTATAAGCAATGAATCAGTAGAGGAAACGCAAAGTAAAAACGCAATCAACTTTATACAATTAACAGAGCAATTAATATCTGTCGAGTACAATGTAAACCTTCCCTACTCCATTCTTTCCAACAATGAGCAACACTTGGTTTTAGTAAGGCAAGAATCATTAAAAAGTAACTACAAGCACTATGCTGTGCCAAAGATTAATCAAAGCGCCTATTTAGTGGCTGAACTAACAAATTTGGATGACCTTAATTTAATTCCAGGTGTTGCTAACATTTTTCATGACGGCAGCTATATCGGAGAAACAAAAATTAACCCATCAATAATGGCTGATAGTTTAGCTTTGAGCTTAGGTAAAGATCAAAACCTTCAAGTAAAACGCACATTACTGCAGAAGGATAGCAAAACTAAAATTATCGGAGACAAGACATTAAAGACTTATGCTTATCTCATTGAAATTAAAAGTCATAAATCGTCAACCACCGAAATTACCATTCAAGACCAAGTACCGGTAAGCAGAAGCTCAGACATTATTATTGAAATTGACGAGATGAGTAAAGGAAAAGTGAATGAAGTAACGGGACTGATCAACTGGGATTTAAAATTAAAACCCAGAGAAACAAGATCAATTAAGCTGATTTACACTGTTTCTACTATTAAAAACAAACCCACAAATTTAGCTCAAAACTAAATGATTAGTTCTCGTTTTTTTCCTTTTCAAAAAACGAGAACTTTTTACTCTGTTCAATTTCATCCATGATTCTATCCATGATGTCATCAATTTTTTGGGAATCATCAAATTGTATAGGAGTTTTGATTCTTACTTTTAAAGTTGATTTTTTCTTCTTTTGCTTTAATCCTTTTTTATCAAATGACCGCCTAAACCCGTCAATAACAATAGGCACAACAATTGGATTGTGCTTTTTGATAATGAATGCCGTTCCTTTTCTGCCAGGTGCAAAAGGAGTAGTAGTGCCTTGCGGAAAAGTAATGACCCAACCATCTTTCAGTGCCAAATCAATATTTTCGACTTCTCTTCTATCCACTTTTCGTCTGACATTTTCACCATTGGATCGCCAGGTCCTGTTAATAGTTACCGCCCCAGAAAGTGCTAAAACTTTTGGTAAAAGTCCAGACTTCATGGTTTCTTCAGCAGCTACATAATATATATTGTGTTTTGGCTTTAGAAAAAGCGGCAAAGAAATTTGATTCGGTTTTCCGTTCAATGCCGCACTAAACACGTGTAAAAAGAAAGCCACATCAGCAAAATATGTCTGGTGATTTGACACAAAAAGCACGTTTTTATCCTGTAAATCTTTTAAAATTTCTGCGCCTTTAATATCAGGAGTGTACCGCCACTTGAATCGAGGATAAACCAGAGAACCTAGGACACGAACAATCATTTTTTTCACAAAAATACTTTGCCCTAAAACATTTTTTTTAAAAAGTGCCATCTACTTACTTATACTGTTTCATTACTCGATCTAAATCCCGCTTGGCATCTTTCGTTTTCATATCCTCACGTTTATCGTGCAGTTTTTTACCTCGTGCTAAATGAATGTTGACCTTAGCTAAATTTTTATCACTTATATAAAGCTTTGAAGCAACAATAGTCAACCCCTTGTCTTTCATCTTTTTCTCGAGCTTATTAAGCTCAATTCTATTTAATAGCAATTTTCGCTCACGCCGAGGGTTATGATTGTAATAAGAAGCATTTTCGTACTCTGGAATAAACATATTACGGATAAAACATTCTCCTTTGTGAATAACACAATACGCCTCCATTATACTGCCTTTACCTGTTCTTATGGCTTTTATTTCTGTTCCTGCTAAAACAATCCCCGCAGTAAAATCATCTAAAAACTCGAATTCAAATTTAGCTTTCTTATTTTTTATCTCAATTTTCCCCATTCGTGAATACAAATTTAACTGAATTGACGAATAAGCCTATTCTAAGACTAATTTTTTAATCACAGTGCCACTTCTATTCATTGCAGAACAATTCAATTCTAATTGTTAGTAAACTTAGCAATTTCAGGCATCCTTTTTAATAAAAATACCTATTTTTGACTCATGGATTTACCATTAGATATGGAGTATAATACTTCAAGACCAAAACTTCAAATTCCAGAGTACGGTAGGAATGTTCAAAAGATGGTTGACTTTGCAATTACATTAGGAGATAGAGAAGAACGTAACAAAGTAGCGAATGCCATTATAAATGTAATGGGTGAGCTAAATAAGCATTTGCGTGATAAAGAAGATTACAAACATAAACTATGGACTCATTTGTTTATTATAAGTGATTTTCAGCTAGATGTAGACTCTCCTTACCCTATTCCCAACAGAGAAATGCTAGCAGAACGACCTAGTTCAGTGGAATACCCGCAAACAAAAATTCAGTTTGGTCATTATGGAAAAACCATAGAGGGCATGATTGCTATCGCGTCTGACATGGAGGAGAATGAAGAAAGAGAAGCATTAATAAAAGTTATTGCAAATTTGATGAAACGCTTTCATCTCATGTATAATACCAACTCAATAGATGACGAAATTATTTCGGTGCATTTAAAACGAATGTCTCAGGGAAAGATAAGATTAACAGATTTAAGCTTTTTGACCTCAACAAAAGACATTATTAAAGAGTACGAGATTGATAAAAAGCCCGTTCAGAACAACAAGAACCGAAAGCACAATAAAAACAGGAATAACAACCGCAATAGAAAAAGATATTAATTACTATGGGAACATTTGAAATACGCGGCGGTAATTCATTAAAAGGGGAATTAATTCCTCAGGGCGCAAAAAACGAAGCATTACAAGTCTTATGTGCTGTTTTATTAACTGGAGAAAAAGTTACAATTAGTAATTTACCGGACATAATTGACGTGAATAAACTCATTAACCTGCTACAGGTGATGGGCGTTAAAATTGAAAAAGTTGAAAAAGGAACTTATAATTTTAGAGCGTCTGATATCGATTTAAATTATCTAGATACTGAGGATTTTGCCAAGAGAGCCTCTAGTTTAAGAGGATCGATTATGATTGTTGGTCCACTTTTAGCGCGTTTCGGAAAAGGACTTATTCCAAAGCCAGGAGGAGATAAAATTGGAAGAAGGAGACTGGACACTCACTTTGAAGGCTTTGCTAAATTGGGTGGGACTTTTAACTATAATCCGAAAACATTTTTTTATACGGTTGAAGGAAAAAAGCTAAAAGGTACATACATTCATTTAGATGAAGCATCCGTTACTGGAACTGCAAACATTTTAATGGCTGCAGTTTTAGCCAAAGGTGAGACTATTATTTACAATGCTGCTTGTGAACCGTATTTACAGCAACTTTGTAAGATGTTGAATCATATGGGGGCAAAAATTACTGGAATCGGTTCAAATAAATTATACATTACTGGCGTAAAGCAATTGAATGGCTGTTTTCATAGAGTGTTGCCTGATATGATTGAAATTGGAAGTTTCATTGGCTTGGCTGCTATGACTAAATCGGAGATTACTATTAAAGATGTAGCGTACCCTGAGCTAGGGATTATTCCCAATGTGTTTAAAAAACTAGGAATTAAAATGGAGCTGAGAGGTGATGATTTATTCATTCCCAAGCAAGATAGTTATGAGGTTGATACTTTTATTGACGGCTCTATTTTAACCATTTCAGATGCGCCTTGGCCTGGTTTTACACCCGACTTATTGAGCATTGTTTTGGTCACTGCAATTCAAGCTAAGGGATCAGTGTTGGTTCACCAAAAAATGTTTGAATCTCGATTATTTTTCGTTGATAAATTAATTGACATGGGAGCGCAAATAATTCTTTGCGACCCCCACAGAGCAGCTGTCATTGGAATGGATCATCAACAACCTTTAAGAGGGATTAGCATGACTTCACCAGATATTAGAGCAGGAGTTTCACTACTAATTTCAGCACTTTCTGCTGAGGGAAAATCGACCATTCATAATATTGAACAAATTGATAGAGGATACCAAGACATTGATATCCGTCTTAACAATTTGGGTGCTGACATTCGGAGATTATAAGAACTTGATGTAGTTTGTAGAATTTATAAAAACAATTGCCCGAATTTTCACCATCAATTGTTTTTACAGAGCATTTCACTATGTCTTTATAAATTCATGTGCCACAGCTCAATGAGCCTTGTAGAGTCTTACCGAAAATTTTTCAAAAGCTAAGAATAGATTGTATTCAGTGAATTAATGAATAGATTTCCGTCATGTAACCATTTCACCCTTCTTTGTTGTAGTTATTGATCACTATTTAACATTAATTTAAAGATTGATAGCAAACCAATGATGCTTGAAATACGTATATCAAAGAGACAAGGAAGTTTAATAAATTAAAAAGAGGAGATGAGACAGCTAAAAATAGCAAAACAGGTAACGAACAGAGAAACGGCTTCGTTAGACAAATATTTACAAGACATTGCAAAGCAAGACATGATTACTGCTGAAGAGGAGGTTGAGTTAACACACCGAATTAAAGAAGGAGATGAAGCCGCTTTGGACAAAATGGTTTCAGCCAATTTAAGGTTCGTGGTGTCAGTTGCAAAACAATATCAAAATCAAGGCTTAACGCTTTCAGACTTAATTAATGAAGGTAATATAGGCTTAATAAAGGCTGCAAAGCGATTTGACGAAACCAGAGGGTTTAAATTTATTTCATATGCCGTATGGTGGATTCGTCAATCTATTCTTCAGGCTCTTGCAGACCAAGCAAGAGTTGTTCGTTTACCACTTAACAAAATTGGCACAATTGGAAAATTGAACAAAGCCATGGCTAAAATAGAACAGGATTTAGGAAGAACGCCTACTCATGATGAAATTGCAGATGTGATGGATCTGTCAGTAAAAGATGTGAAACAAGCCATGAGAAGTTCAGGCAAACATGTATCAATGGATGCACCGCTTGTGACTGGAGACAGTAACTCTTCAAACATGTACGATCTCCTTCAAAACACTGAAAAGCAGAGTCCTGACAGACAAGTAATGAAGGAATCACTTGAAAAAGAAATAGAAAGGTCATTAAGCACACTAAAACACCGAGAAGCCGCAATCATCAAATTGTATTATGGTCTAGGTGGTTCTGCGGCCTTAACACTAGAAGAAATTGGCGCCATCTTTGAGTTGACGCGTGAACGCGTTCGTCAAATCAAAGAAAAAGGCATACGCAGAATGCGGCAAGCCAGCCGAAGCCGAATGTTAAAAGCTTATTTAGGCTAGAGAATAACATTTGTTTTTAGTTATAATTTAAAAACCACTGGGCTGCGACTAGTGGTTTTTTTTTTGATTTTAAGAAAATATTAGATCAGGTGTTACAATCGACACTCAGAGAATTGAGCCAAAATAGTATATTTGTTACAATTCGAAAAAATGAAAAAATTTGACATCCCTAGTTTCTATCAATCCACAATTATTGGGCAGGTAAAATCACACAGAAAAATTCAGGATCCTCGAAAAAAAGATTTTAGCCCCAGTCATTTAGACTTTGGTAATCTGTCGTTTATTGTTCCTCGTCATTTTGGATTTTGCTATGGTGTTGAAAATGCAATAGAAATTAGTTATAAAGCCATTAACGAGAATCCCGATAAGCGTATTTTCTTACTGAGCGAAATGATTCACAATCCCGGGGTAAATACCGATTTATTGTCGCGTGGCGTTAAATTTTTACAAAACACAGCTGGACAACAATTAATCCAGTGGGATGAGTTGAATTCAAATGATATTGTCATTATTCCAGCATTTGGAACAACTATTTCAATTGAAGAGAAACTGCAATCAATTGGCATTGCACCTGAAAAATACAATACAACCTGTCCGTTTGTAGAAAAGGTATGGAATCGTTCAAAAAAATTAGGAACTGAAGATTACACAGTCATTATTCATGGAAAAAACAACCATGAAGAAACCAGAGCAACATTTTCACATGCTAGTGAATTTGCAAAATCTATTGTCTTAAAAGACATGTCAGAAGCCATTATTTTGGCCGACTTTATTATGGGAAGGCGGTCCATGCCTGATTTCAATACTGTATTTGGTCATGCCATTTCAGATAACTTTGATCCTAACGTAGACTTTGACAAAATTGGCGTTGTTAATCAAACAACAATGCTTGCTTCTGACACCCAAGCAATAACTGATTTTTTACAAGCTGAATATGAAACGAAATTTGGTAAGGACAATTTAAAAAAGCATTTTGCAAATACTAGAGATACACTTTGTTATGCCACAAATGATAATCAAAGTGCTACACTTGAATTATTAAAAGAATCTGCAGATTTAGCTATTGTCATAGGTGGCTATAACAGCTCAAACACGACGCATTTAGTTGAATTATTAGAGCAGAAATTCTCAACATATTTCATAAAAGATGAAACTGAAATACAGGATAATGGCACATTATCGCATTTCGACATTCATGATAAAATACTCAATCAGACAAGTATTTTTAAAGGAAACTTACCTTCAAAAGTGATTATTTCAAGTGGTGCTTCTTGTCCTGACTCTGTTGTTGATAGGGTCATTCAAAAAATATTATCTTTTTACCCTAACCCAAGCACCATTGAAACTGTGCTTACTAATTTTAAATTATGAATAAACTGTTAACCCTTTTGTCTATTCCACTAATTATATCTAGCTGTGGACATTCTGTTGTATACGAGGGCGACACTGCCGCCAACAAAAAAAACATTATTAAATTTTCAAAGCACATTGAAACCTATATCGAACAGCATGTTGTAGACCATTTTCTGTCACATGTTGAACCCACTTATAAGACTGACCAACTAGGAATAGCTCTTAAAAACGATACCACTCAATTTATCAATGAGTTTTTTTGTGGTAAAGATTTGAATGCAAAATTTACATGTGTTGATTTTGACAAAATTAAGTCGATTGATTTAATAGAAATTATGCCCATGAAAAACGATAGCTACGTATTAAGATACCTCATTATTAATGATAAAGATGAAGAATTAATATCTGAAGTATACCTATTTACAGATCAAAAAGTATATCAATTATACTCAGCAGTTGGATAAATGGAATTTAAGCTTGAATCAGGATATAGCCCAACAGGTGATCAACCCGAAGCCATCAAACAAATTGTACAAGGCTTTAATGAAGGCCAAAATTACCAAACACTTTTAGGTGTAACAGGAAGTGGTAAAACATTTACCATGGCTAATGTGATTCAAAAGTTAAATAAACCCACTTTAATTCTATCGCATAATAAAACATTAGCCGCTCAATTGTATGGCGAATTCAAACAGTTTTTTCCTGAAAATTCAGTTGAATATTTTGTGTCGTACTACGATTATTACCAACCCGAAGCTTATTTACCGACAACCGACTTGTTTATTGAAAAGGACATGTCGATTAATGATGAAATAGAAAAGCTGAGATTATCAGCCACCTCTGCCCTACTTTCCGGCAGAAAGGATGTCATTATTGTAGCCTCTGTATCATGCATTTACGGTATTGGTAATCCGGCAGAATTTGAAAACAGCATCATTCCAATTAAAATTGGTGACATTATTAGCAGGAATAAGTTTTTGTTAAGATTGGTAGAAAATCTATATTCTAGAAATGATCTAGCACCTGAAAGAGGAAATTTCAGAGTAAAAGGAGATACAGTTGATATTTTTCTCGCCTATGTAGATTACGGTTTAAGAGTCACTTTTTTTGGTGATGAAATTGAAGGCATTTGCACATTTGACCCACTGAATAATAGTAAGATGGAAGATTTTGAAGAGATTCAAATTTTTCCTGCCAATATTTTTGTCACTAGTCAAGAAACCATAAATGGTGCAATTGAAGAGATTGAATTGGACTTGGGAAAGTATGTCAATTTTTTGAAATACGAAGGTAAAACAATTGAAGCACAAAGAATAGAAGACCGCGTGACCTATGACTTGGAAATGATTAGAGAGCTTGGCTATTGTTCTGGTATTGAAAATTATTCAAGGTATTTTGATAAGCGAGCACCAGGCAGTAGGCCATTCTGCTTAATAGATTACTTTCCGGATGATTTTGTAATGATGATTGATGAAAGTCATGTAACATTGCCGCAAATTAGAGCCATGTATGGTGGCGACAGGGCTCGAAAAATCAATTTAGTCGATTTTGGATTTAGGTTACCTGCCGCAATGGATAATAGGCCACTTAAGTTTGAAGAATTTGAAATGATTACCCCACGAACTTTATATGTGAGTGCTACTCCTGCCAATTACGAACTTGAAAAATCTGAAGGAATAATTATTGAACAGATTATTAGACCTACCGGGCTTCTAGATCCTGAAATCACCATTCGTCCGTCAGAAAATCAGATTGATGATTTAATGGAAGAAATTCACTTGAGAATTGAAAAAGATGAACGGGTATTGATTACAACCTTAACTAAAAGAATGGCTGAGGAGCTACAAAAATACCTCGATAAAAATGGCATTGCTTGTCGATATATCCATTCAGATGTGGACACTATGGAAAGGGTTGAAATTCTCCGGCAATTAAGATTAGGGGATTTTGATGCTTTAATTGGTGTAAACCTGCTCCGTGAAGGATTAGATTTACCAGAAGTAAGTCTTGTTGCTATTTTAGATGCTGATAAAGAAGGTTTCTTGCGTTCAGAACGAGCATTGGTACAAACTGTTGGTAGAGCAGCTAGGAATGTAGATGGCAGAGTAATTATGTATGCCGACAAGGTGACGGATTCAATGAAAAAAACCATTGATGAAACTGATCGAAGACGAATCATTCAAGCAGAATATAACGAGAAACATGGTATTACACCTTATCAAATCAAAAAGTCGATTGAGCAAATAATGAAACAGACCAAAGTAGCTGATGGTGACAGAGAAATTTCTGATTATTCAGTACCAACTCAAAGTTCTATTGCCGCTGACCCAATAGTAGCCTATATGAGCAAAAGCCAATTAGAAAACGCTATTGCTAAGGTTAAAAAGGACATGGAAGTAGCTGCCAGAAAACTTGATTTTATTGAAGCCGCTAGTATGCGAGATGACATGTACGCCTTGCAAGCACGTATGAAGGAGGTTGAGGGAAAGTAATACTTTTACTGAAATTTTGATTATTCTATTTTACGTATTTCTCAAGTCCTCAAAAAATTAGCGATATTAAAGCACTTGAGATTCTTAAAAGTATTCTGATTGTGCTAACTATGCTCTTCAAAATAGTGAATGCCACGTATATGGATTGCTTCTAGGAAAGTTCACCCTTTTTAAGCCACACCAAACTACTCAATACAAACACATGCCCAAAGCCAAAAATAGCAACCTTTCTCCAGTCTCATTTTTTAGCTTTTCATCAGTATTCAAAATTGTAACACTTTTAATTTGCTTATGAATAGGAGAAACTTCAATCATTACGTTATCTCCTCCGGTTGATGAATGATATATTTCAATTGTAAATTGATCAGTAATCTTTTCAAATTCACTGCTAGAAAACTTTACAAGTTAGTAATGTTCTCTATTTTTATTATTTTTCATTTAATAACTTATGAATCTTCCATTTTTCAACTTTCTTAATTCTTCGAATTCTATCTGCAATTTCAGAACTGTAAGAACACCTACTTTCAGCAAATCCAATCCAGTTGGGAAAATACTTTTTTGCCATTTCAAAAATACTTTTGTCAAAACTTTTAGATTGCATTACTCCGTAGTCTTCATCATCTCCTACCAGTAATCTCATCCTATGAACAATAACGTACTTAAAAGCATCTTGTAAGTGATGGTTTTTAAGTGTCCATAAACCTTCATCTTCCCAAATAAAGGCTCCAGACATAACTTCATATTTCATTGTAGGATTCCGTATTCTCGATTCTACAGGCAGCGGTGCTTTGCTCCTAATGAAGGCTATTCTAATCCTAATTTTCAAAAGAAAATTCTTTATCATTTGCACTAATCATTATGAATGATAACGTTTATTAAAAAATTCGTTGTTAACATTGCCCCTGAAACATAAACAATACTTAAAATTCAAATTTTCCAATGGCTTTTTCACAACCCTCCCAGTAGGTATTGATATTTGATTCTTCCTTTAAAATATTTTCAGGTTCTATCAAATCTGGATATCCTGTCCAACCGGCTACTGGTCCATAAAAATTACCAGGTTTTGCCTGTGGATCCATTGCAGCTCGAATAATACCTGTGGCCCCATCTTCGGCTGATTGCGCTTGATTCATAAAATCGGAATCAGCGTCCATTCCACCATCTTCTGAAGTCGTTACCTGTAAGTTAGTTCTAGACAAACCTGGATGAGCAAGAAGCGGAATAATATTACTGATACCGGCTTCATTTAATTTGGCTTGTAATCCATATGTAAATACAGCATTAGACAATTTTGTTTGGTGATAACGTTCCCATCTTGCTCCACCAAATCCAGAACCTTCTTCTCCCTCATCACCACCTAAATTTCCGCCATTTTTCTCAAAGTATTCCATTTTTAAAGGCCCTCCTAATCTGGCCATTGAGCTATGATTTACAATACGCCCTTCGCTACTACGCTTTAAAAGTGGAAATAATTCTTTAGTAATCAAGAAATGGGAAATCACATTAGTCTGCATTTGAATGTCGTAACCATCTTCTGTAGCTTGGTCTTTTAAAGCCATTACGCCAGCATTATTTACCAGCACATCAATGACATTGTATTTTTTCTTAATCGTTTTAACAGCTTCCTTTACACTTGAAAGGCTTTGTAAATCACAATCTATAGCATCAAACTTTGCTTTCGGGAGGGCCTCTTTCAATTGCTGAAATGAACTTTGTGACCTTTGACTTTTTCGATTAAGCAGAATAACAGTAGCGCCTTTCATGGCTAGCTCGCGTGCACAGACAAAACCAGTACCGCTTGTGGTACCTGTAATGGCTACTACTTTACTGGTCATGTTTTGTCCATGACTTTTTATCACATCCTTTAGATGTTTAGTTTGAATTTGGTTTGTCATTATTTTTAAGTTCTAATTGTATACTTAGTTATTACAAAGCAGTAACGAATCATATGCATTAAGTTTTCAAATAACAAGATACCGAATAAAAAACAATAGCGGTTCAAGTAAATACCCAAACCGCTATTTTTAAACAAAACAAATAGTATTATTTTTTTCCTCTTATGCCATATTCCAATGATTTTTGAAACCCTACAACAGCAAATACAGATGCCACTATGGCTAGAATTATTCTTACCCAATGCAGAACGATCCATATTTGTAATTTACCCGTTGCTTCACTCGCTGAGTATGCTAGATCCATAAATCCAAAATTCACTGGAATATGGTAAACACTAGTAATTACATTTACTAACACTAATGCTATCATTGTAATTTTCCACGCATTTTTTGATGCTTTGTCAGCTTTAGTTTTAACAAATAGGTAAATGCTTAAAAAAAGTGCGGGTACCAATGTCAGTCCAGCCCCTGGTAAAAAGAGTGGGAATTTTTCTGCAAAATCCTGCATGAATAACATAGGATCCATTTGTGGCCAATACACACCGTAGGAAATTCCAATATTTAAGGCAAATCCTAGATAAGCGGCCGTGGTAATGATTGCTGCAATGCTTAATTTTTTCATAATTCAAAGTTTTATAATGATTAATAGATTTATCTATTAGACAATTCTAAAATGAATGTGTAAAGACTTTGAAGATTTTTAATTTAGATTCAATCGATTTTTCCAGTTTTGATCATCAAGTATTTGTGTAATGAAATTTTTCTTTTCAAATTCTGTCTTGAAACTATGGTCATGATGTAATTCAAGATATTTTAATTCAGATTCATCTGTCAGGTAGTCTGCATCTTGTTCTAACTGCTCGCGAAAAGTAGAATATTCTTTACGATTATGGAGTAGATTTTTGGCATTTATGATTCCTACTTCAAGGTTTACCGTCACTTTTTTATGACATCTGCAAGGGTTACTTTTATCAATGAGGCCACATTTATTGTTCATAAAGTTGGTTAGGTCTTTTCTTGCTTTACTCAGTTTCATTCTAAAATTAGCCTTGCTCATTTCCATTATTTCAGAACCAATGGTATGATTTGCTCTAAATAATTCACCAATAATAAAGATCATTCTTTGTTCTTTATTTAAACAAAGTAACATGCCCGACATGCAGGTTAATCGGGTTTCTTTAATCACCTCTTTTTTCTCTTCTTTTTCATCTTCCGTCAAATCTATATTAGGAATAGAGTCCAAAGCTTCACCGTATTCTTTGTAGTTACTGGTAGGCGTTTTTAATGCTGTTTTTTGGTCGTTAAGAAAGTGATTACGCACAATCCGATAAGCCCATGTTTTGAAGGAACTGTCAAAATTAAAATTCCCAAGGTTTGAAATAATTTTAATCAAAGCTTCTTGGCTTAAATCTGCTGCATCTTCAGGATTTCCTGCCATTTTCCAGGCGATATTATAGATGTATGGTTGATGATGTTCTATTAATTTATTGAGGGATTGTTTGTCACCATTGAGTGTCTTTTTTATGAGTTCCTTATCTGAAACTTCAGTATTGGCTGATATATTGAATGGGTTCATTTTAAAGTGGTTTTAAGCTAAGGCATATAAAAACATGTCTAATGATTCGAAATTTACGAAAAGATTTGTTTTAAAAACAATTCACTTATTGTGGTCCAAGAAACGCTCCTTTTTTGAATCGTTTTGGTGCTTTCTTTGCTAAACCAGGAGTAGTGGCTTTAATTCCAAACGTAGTTAATCCTAACGAAACACCAGGGTTATGTCTATTAGTAATTGTCACTGTTGTTTCATTTTCATTTGGGCCATCACTTAGTGTAGCTTGTCCATGCACTGATTTCATAATTACACTAAACGGATAAGGCATTTTATAGTATGGAAGTCCTGCTTTCCATTCAAAATGCCAGTCTCCGATTTCTGGAGTTTGCACATTCCCAACAATCTGAGTAACCGGTATTCCATAAACATATAGTTTACGTTCCATGTCATTAGAAATACCAGGCCATGATTTTTCGCCTTCTCCAACGTTTCCTTCTTTCTGTCCTTCAGCACTTCCTCCTTTGCCCTTTGGCAAATTCCATGCATCCATTACAAATTCCTTGGGTGCTTTAACAACGAAAGAGAATTCCACATTAGGTTCATCAGGCACGTCCATTACAGCATCTTCAAATTTTTCATGGTACACAAGCTGGTACGCACCATCTTTCTTAGCGTTCTTTTTTATTGTAGAATTTGAAGCCACCCTTTGTTCAGTGTTGCTGTTTGATTTTGAAGTGCTGCATGCCGCGACCACAGTGGTTAGCAATAGAATTGTTAATACTTGTCTCATAAATTAAGTTTTAAATAGATTAGTTTATCTATTAGACAAGATTAATTTGAATGTGTAAAGACTTTGAAGATCTTTAATTACTGCTAACGGCAGTTTAGAAATAGTTACGATTATTCACACTTTCTTTTAGAAGTAATTACTTAATTTTAAAGTAGAACGGTTTGAAAGTGCTGCCAAAGATCTATTGTTTATACATCATGTTAGCCAGCTTTTCTTTTGTTGGAATATAACATGAAGTTGCCTCCAAGACTTAAAAGTATTTTTATTTGATGCAGATTTGAAAGAGAAGCAACTCATTTTTATCCACTACATGAATTGATTTATTCTACCACAATTCTAACTCAGGTATTTATTTTATGCAATTATATGTTTGAATTACTCTAAAATTTCATCTTTAAAAAATTGTCATTTTTGTCTGGTTCTTTAAAACAAGAGAAACAAATTTTTAGGACTGACGCTGTTTTTATTTTATCTAACGATTAGTTTCTTTTTACTTATACGCATGTTGTTTTCAATTTGTAAGATGTAAAAACCAGGCTTCAAATCTTTTACACTAAAAGTCGTATTGAGTTCATATCTAACAAATCGACCAAGTTGATCATAAATAGCAATGCGTCGAGGAAGCTCATCTGCTGTAAATTCAATATGCACTAAATCGCTAGCAGGGTTCGGGTAAAATGACCATTTATCTACGGTGCTCTCATTGATATTATTTGTAACAGTCACAAAAGCGCTCATATCATAAATGCGAACATGCCCTGAAGCAGCTCCATTGCCATTATTGTCTTTCGAGCCAATAACAACTTTCGTTCCATCTCCTGATATGGCCTCCGAATATCCAGATTGGTCTAATGCAGCTTCTCCAAAAATATCAGCACCTAATTGACTCCATACCCCAGCTTGATATCCATAAAACCGAACAACGCCTGAACCATTAGTACCTCCATTGCTTTGACCTTTGGCAGCAATTGATATAACATTGCCATTGGCAGCAATACTTAGCGATTGACTGAAAGAGGTATTTGCTTGGTTACCAAAAATACTATTGCCTTTTTGAATCCAGACGCCTGATTGATTTTCGTATACTTTCACAACACCAGTATTAACGCCGTTTATATCGTTTTCAGTTGACGATCCGCTGACGACTGTATTTCCGTCCGACGATAAAGAAACTGCGTACCCGAATCCTGAGCTACCCGGATCTCCTTCAAGTGTATTTCCAATTTGTTGCCAGCTCCCACTTTCAAATTTATAAATTTTCACATAACCTTCAGGACTCGTGCCAGTTACAGCCGAAGGTCCTCCAACTGCCAAAATACTCCCATCAAAAGATATATCTAGTCCTCTTCCAAATAAATCAGTTGCACCATCACCAATAATATCACCGCCTAGTTGTACCCAAGCTCCCATTTGATTTTGATACACTCGTATTCTACCTCTAGCAGCAGTCTGATTTGGAAGGTGATAACTAGGTGAAGCAACTGCTATTATATCACCTTGACCTGATAGGGCAACGCGATAGCCAGCTTGTTCGGAAAGTGGTCCACCCAAAATGTCACTGCCTATTTGCGACCAATTGCCGGTTTGGTATTGAAACACCTTTACTTGTCCGGCATATCCTACCCCACCAACTGTTTTATAGGAAGCTCCAACAGCCACAATATTGGCATCAGCGGATAATGCCACTGAGGTACCTAGAAAATCATTTGGACTATCTCCATCAATATCATTCCCTAATTGAATCCAACTCCCATTTTGATTTTCATAAATTCTCGCATGGCCAGAATTTGTACCATTAACTCCACTGTTTGATGGAGCACCAATGGCTACTCTATTGCCATCTGTGGAGGATGCTACAGCCCACCCTGACTGATCAAATATTGATTCCCCGTCGATATCTGAACCTATCTGAACTTGAGAGTAAGAAAACATAGGGCAAAATAGAAGGATCGCTAGAATTACTTTAAAAGATTGCATAAATGTCATTTTTTCTAAGGTAAATTATTATTAATAAATAGTGTTAATTTTATTATTCATTATTGAACACGAAAATAATTTAAATTAGGGGGGGGTACATCCGAAAATATAAAGCCTTTTTATTTAATTGATCAAAAATGGTGAAAAATCAAACCAAATTTTGACAGGTCGTATTGTTAGTAAATTGCTACGAGTGAATAACGATTTGACATCTGCTATATAGAATATTAGAAAATAAACAAATCAATGATTTAGCCATGGCTGAAAATATTTTACATTAGAATATCATCTTTAGCACTTATTGCTTCTGGTAAATCATCTTCATTTAGCATTTGGCGCAAGTCAATTTCTATTGTTCTGCATAAGGAGAGCATGGGAATATCATTGGCCATTCCTTGAAAGGGATTTTCTGTATAATCGGCAGTAAATTCCATCATTAAATAAACAAAAGCTATTAATGTAGTAACTGGAACAGATAACCATAGTCCAGTAGTACCTAAACTCATGAGTTCCGGAATCATACTAAAAGGAAGTAAGAGTATAAAAGCGGCGACAAATAGGCGACTTGCTGATGCGTATTGCCTTGGGAAAGGCGTTTTTTTTATTCTTTCATTCTTTCCTTGTAATTCATAAAATTGTTGGAGGGTTTCCATTAGTTCGATATGACGAAAATCTTCCACAACTGCAAGTTTTCTTAACTCTCTAAGATCACGAGACTGAGCATTTATGAGTTGAGTTGCTTTGTTTTTAGCTTTTTCTAACGCTTCTAGTTCTTGAAGAGAAATAAAATTTTTCATTTCTATTTTCGATACTTCATCTTTCACTAGTCCTGTACCAAATTTTTCTTGATAAGATACAGCAACTTTAGCAATAGCTCCGCCTTGACTGGCATGTTCCCAAGAGGTAGGCACTAACAATTGCTTTCTGTGTGAGTACAGCCAAGCTAAATGACGATAAATTAAACGTTTTTTAATAGCTTGTAGTTCAGTCTTGCTAATTTTGTCTGTAAACGTATCGCTAATATATCCGTCAACCTGCATACCCCAAGTTCTGCTATTATTAATAATGCCTCCCCATATTTTACGAGCTTCCCACATCCTATCATAGGCTTGGTTATTTTTAAAACCAACAAAAAAAGCAACAGCCGTACCAATTACCGAAATGGGTAACCATGGAATTTTTAATGTAATAAATTGAAAATAATACAATGCGGCTAATGCCGTGAAAGCCATTAATAATAATAAAATTTGCATCCATGACCACTGCAAAAATCGTAAATATCCAATACCTTTTGATACTATCATAATTCTTTTAAATCTGTATTTAATTTTAACTATTACTGTTTGAATACATTGGACTTAAATACATTAATCTTCCAATGAGCAAGATACTTAATTCAAAACAAAAGCGGCTTGGAATTATGTCCAAACCGCTATTGCTAATAAATACTGTTAGTCATATTCTTTTAACTCGTAATACTTTTTAGTTGAACAGTTGAGCATTCATGAAATTTACAAATTCTTGGTCACCAGCTTTTCTTCTGTTGGCATAATGTTCTTGCGCATCAACACCAAGCGGATAACGTAAATTTGTTGTTCCATCCGTTGCCGCGTTGTAAATTCCCTCAGCTATGAACTCGGCAGTGCTATATTGCATGCCAGTTTTGGCAATGTTTGCATTAAATTGGTTTGAAGCCTTATCATAATCTGTCAACCCCTCTTTAGTAGCAAAAGACATAGAGCGTCCGCCAAAATCGGTGGATACGCCTCCTGGTTCAATTAATTTTACTTGAATACCTAATTGCCCTAATTCATAGGCAAGCGATTCAGAAAATCCTTCAACTGCCCATTTTGAACTATGGTATAAACTCATCATTGGGAAAGTGATAACACCACCAATGGAAGA
>JBGCGA010000013.1:0-121045 GCA_045110285.1 Crocinitomicaceae bacterium
AGCATTGACGTTTATGAGCGAAATGTAAGAGAGATTTTATCTGAATTTTAGTTGGCGAATCTTCAGAATAATGATGAGCTATTGCAGGTGCATTATTTATCTTTGACCTAAAAATCATTAATGCCATTCGACTATTCAAATTTTGACTTACCAATTGTTTCAGTAATCCCCGAGATTAATAAGCATTTGAATACTGAAAACACACTGATTTTAAGTGCGCCACCCGGTGCGGGAAAAAGTACCCTTCTTCCGCTCGCAATTTTTGAAAACGATTGGTTAAAAGGTCAGAAAATTTTGATGCTTGAGCCCCGAAGATTAGCAGCAAAAACCATTGCGACCCGTTTGTCGAGTTTACTAGGTGAATCGGTTGGACAAACTGTAGGTTATCGGATTCGGTTTGAAACTAAAGTAAGCGACAAGACACGAATTGAAATTTTAACCGAAGGTATTTTAGCCAGAATGCTGCAATCCGACAATGCCCTAGAAGGTGTTGGAATAGTTATTTTTGACGAATTTCATGAAAGAAGCATTCATGCAGATGTGGCATTAGCATTTACAAGAGAATGCCAATCGGTGCTCAGACCAGACCTAAGAATACTAATAATGTCGGCCACTTTAAATATGCCTGAACTGCAGCAATTATTGAAAGCACCCATTGTTGAAAGTGAAGGCAGGCAGTACCCAATTGAAGTCATTTATACAAATCAAAGCGATTCTTATCTAGCAGCAGAAACTACTGCTCAAGTTATTAGTAGAGCGATTGAAGAGCAAACCGGTGATATTTTGGCGTTTCTACCAGGTGCAAGAGAAATAAAAAAATGTGCAGATATAGTCCAAAGGAAACATCATGAAATTAGTGTGCATCAACTATATGGTAAATTACAATTTTCGGCCCAGCAAGCTGCCATTTTACCTTCAAAAAAAGGATTACGAAAAGTTGTAGTTGCTACTGATATTGCAGAAACGAGTTTAACCATTGAAGGTGTTTCTGTTGTTGTTGATTCTGGATTTAAAAGAACAGCTGTTTACGATCCAAAAAGTGGATTAACTGGCTTAGAAACTAGATTGATTTCAAAAGATTCAGCAGATCAGCGTGCCGGCCGAGCTGGGAGACTAGGACCTGGTATTTGTTATCGTTTATGGTCGAAAGGACAACAAGCTCAGCTGAAAGACCATAGAATACCCGAAATATTAACAACGGACTTAACATCCCTAACTTTAGAATTGGCAAATTGGGGAATTTCTGATTATCAAAATTTGACTTGGCTTCAGACGCCACCGCGTTATGCAATTGAAGAATCACGAGACACGCTCGAAAGCTTAAATGCTATTGAAAACAATAGAATTACCGCCCATGGGAAGGACATGCAAAGATTACCTTGTCATCCAAGAATTGCTCACTTATTATTAATTGCAAAGGAAGAAGACAACCTATCTTTGGCTTGCGATATTGCGGCTGTATTGGAAGAAAAAGATCCACTGCCTAAAGAAGCTGGCATTGATATTAACCTAAGAATTGAAGCATTAAGACGACAAAGAAAACTAAAAAGTATCAACGGTGGTTTCAGAAAAATAGAAAAAGTAGCAAGTCAGTACCGAAAACTGCTGAGCGTTACGGAAGAAAATTCGAAATTTGACCCGTTTGAAACGGGACTACTTTTAGTACATGCCTATCCTGAAAGAATTGCTTTTGCCCGACCGGGAAACAATGCTCAATTTCAGCTAGCTAATGGCGAATATGCTATGGCTGGTCATAAAGACGATTTAGCTTATGAACCATGGTTGGCTGTAGCTCACATGCATACCGCAGAAAAAATTGGACGAATATTTTTAGCCGCTCCTCTCAATCCTACCGATTTACAACCGTTTCTGAAAACAGTAGACACCAATACATGGAATACCAGAAGGGGCGGTTTAATTGCCACTAGAGAAACCAAAATTGGAAGCATCATTTTACAATCTAAACCTCTACCAAATCCTGACGAATCTGAATTAATTAAGGCCATATCAAAAGCCATTGAAAAAGAAGGCGCGCACTTACTTGATTTTAATGACAAAGTAACACAATGGCAAAACAGAATTATCACACTTAAAAAAGCCAATCCTCAGCAACAGTGGCCAGATGTTAATACCAGTAACTTATTGAAAACAAACGGAGAATGGCTAAGTCCTTACCTAAATTCAGTGAAGAAGCCAGAGGATTTGAAAAAAATCAATTTGTTAGAGGTGCTTGAATATACGCTAACAAATGATCAGAGAAAATTGCTTGCGAAATTAGCTCCTACTTCTATTGAAGTTCCTAGCGGATCAAAAATTAAAATAGATTATCAAAATTCGGGAGAGTCCCCTATTCTGGCAGTTAGATTGCAGGAAATTTTTGGCTTAACAGAAACTCCAACAATAAACAACGGTTCAATAAACATGCTCATGCATCTATTGTCTCCAGGAAATAAACTTGTTCAAATCACTAGCGATTTAAAAAGTTTTTGGGCTAATGCGTATTTTGACGTTAGGAAAGACCTAAGGTCTAGATATAAAAAACATGCTTGGCCTGAGAATCCACTTGAACATAAAGCTATAAAAGGTACAAAAAGGCAGAATGGACTTTAAATGAACTGCAACTGCATTGCTTTTTTGTATCTTTAGACATATTAAATCTATATTTCAAAAATGGATCCTTATCAAGTCAAACTAATAGAAACTGTTGTAGTAATAGCCACTGCTATTTTACTCAGATTTATAGCCAAACTATCATTAAACAGAGCAAAAAAGAAATTCGATTTTCAAAAAGATCGTGTAAAATTCACTTTAAAATTAGTGACTAGCATTTTTTACTTAGCTGCTTTAATAGCAGTTCTAATTATTTGGGGTGTCAGTAAAGGAGAACTAGCACTTTATTTATCATCAGTGCTAGCAGTAATTGGTATCGCCTTATTCGCCCAATGGTCAATGCTCTCCAATATTACCGCCAGTGTTTTGCTATTCTTGAATCATCCCGCCAAAATTGGTGACACCGTCTTAATTCTAGACAAAGAATTTCCCCTTACCGGCAAAATAAAGGACATAGGTGCTTTTTTTCTAACGTTCAAAACTGAAGATGATGAATTAGTGACCATTCCTAATGGATTATTGTTTCAGAAAATGGTAAAAATTATTTCTCACGAATAAAGTTTAATGCCTGACTTATTCAATCAAGACCCTCAGCAAAATATTCTTCCTTACCAAGGTGTGGTTAAATATTTGGGTTATTTATTCACCAAAATTGAATCAGATCAATTTTACACTCAGCTTTTAAGAAGTATTAACTGGGAAAATGACGAAGCTTTTATTTTTGGAAAGCATATTATTACAAAACGAAAAGTAGCTTGGTATGGCCACAAACCATTCGACTATACGTACTCCAATGCTACAAAAACTGCTTTACCATGGACAGAGGATTTAATGGCTATAAAAATAGCAGTAGAAGAAAAAACAGGTCATCAATTTAATTCGTGCCTACTGAATTTATACCATAATGGAAATGAGGGAATGGCTTGGCATAGTGATGATGAAAAGGCACTTGGAAAAAACACAGTAATTGCTTCTGTCAGTTTTGGAGCAGACAGAAAATTTTCTTTTAAACATAAAAAAACAAAAGAAAAAATAGACACATTTCTAGAGCACGGAAGTTTGCTTATTATGCAGGGCGAAACTCAAACCCATTGGTTGCACAGGCTACCTCCTACTACAAAAGTGACAAGTCCACGAATAAATTTAACGTTTAGAACCATAACAGAAATATAATTAACATGATAGCAAACGAACAACTAATTCATTTAAGACCACAGATACCTCAAGCTGAAACAACAGAAAAAACTACTGAAATCGAGTCGTTCCAAAATCAAACCCTCCGCCCGGTAATCAAATTCTTAAATGATAATCTGCTTTTAGCCATAAAATTCAATCTCTACTCATTCAATAAAAACTTTCCTAGCTTGCCTTTTGAGAAAAAAGTCAGCAAATTGAGAACTTTTCTAGAAAAAAATCAAAAAATAAAAGCTTTTTTACAAGGAATGATTTTAGGACTAATGACTGATGAAGAAGCGATTAAGTATTTTAAAAATCCTTCAGAATACAATAAAAGAATCATGCAAATGATTGAACAGAGAACAATTGACCACATAGATTTCTTTAAATAATCGGTTCACAATAATCGTTGTGTAATAACTTGATAATAGTCGTTTCTCCACAGTTTAATTCGTAATTTTGCATTTCAAACATAAGTATACCTATGTCACTAAAAAATGTACGTTTAGAGGTAATGAATCATCTTGAAAAAGACGTATCATCTCTGATTAAAAAATATTTAATCCCAATTGATTCTATTTGGCAACCGAGCGATTTTTTACCTGATTCCACTCAAAGTAATTTCAAGGAAAAAATTACCGAAATTCAAGAATTAGCCAAGGAATTACCTTATGACTTTTGGGTAGTTTTAGTAGGTGACATGATAACGGAAGAAGCACTACCAACCTATGAGTCGTGGTTAATGGATGTAGAAGGAGTTGATCAGATAGAGAGGAACGGCTGGTCGACATGGGTAAGACAGTGGACAGCTGAAGAAAATAGGCATGGTGATTTACTAAATAAGTATTTATTTTTATCTGGAAAAGTAAATATGAGAGAAGTAGAAATTACTACTCAGCATTTAATCACTGACGGATTTGATATTGGAACAGATCGAGATCCTTACAAAAACTTTGTGTACACAAGTTTTCAGGAACTTGCAACTTATGTGTCGCACAATAGAGTGGCAAAAATTGCTAGAAAAAAAGGTAATAAAGCCTTAGCAAAAATGTGTGAAATGATTTCCGGAGATGAAATGAGGCACCACAATGCTTATTCAGAGTTTGTTAGCAGAATTTTCAAAGTTGATCCGAGCCAAATGATGCTAGCTTTTGAGGACATGTTGAGAAAGAAAATTAATATGCCAGCTCATTTTTTGAGAGAATCAGGCGGAAAAATTGGCCATGCTTTTGAAGAATTTTCAAATACAGCTCAGCGGATAGGCGTTTATACAGCAAAGGATTATGTTGATATTATGCAGAAGTTAATATCAAAATGGCAAATTGACAAAATCAACAATTTGACGGAAGAAGCTGAAAAAGCTCGTGATTATATCATGAAGCTACCAAACAGAATGCTGAGAATAGCTGATAGAATGGTTTTGCCTGAAAACGGGTATCAATTTAAATGGGTGCTGCCATCTACCATTTAAACTTCTTAACAGCATTGAATTGGCTTTATTTTTGATATATTTATTATCATGAAAAATAGACATTTTTTGTTGGAGCCTAAATTACTAGTAGTGCTTTTCTTAGGATTATTATCTAGCTGCGCTTTTCATACTGGAACCATGACAGGAAATGCGACCATAATGGGTCCAAATTTTACAGTGCAAGGAATGGCTTACGGTAAAGCAGAAACCAAACATGTATTTGGTATTGGTGGACTTGGAAAAGAAGCAATAGTATTAGAAGCGAAAAGAAAAATGTACACTGCATTCCCACTAGAACCTGGGCAAGCATTTGCAAATGTGACAGTAGATTTTAAAAAAGGATTCTACATTGTTTACAGTAAATTAACATGCACCATTTCAGCTGACATCATTGACTTTAACGAACGACCGGAAGTGAATGAATTTAATGAATTCAATTATTCAGCAAGTGAAAATTTAATGAGTAGTCTGGATCATTTTTCAGCTGGCGAACAAGTATACTATTCTGAAAGTATGAATTCACCTCCTGTTGGCTCTACAATAATTGGGTTTAATAATGGGCAAGCAAGAATAAGGTTTGTAAAAACCAACGGAATAATCGACTTTAAAAATGTGAATTTATCAAACTTGTACAAAATAACTAATGACAGTTCATTACTGAAATTAGATCCAATTTACAGAGTTGGAGATTCAGTTTATTTCAAATTTAGTAATTCACTTGCGCTAATGCGTGGCCAGGTATTTGCTTTAGGTGAAAATGGTGCATGCATTGCATATGAAAAATTCAATGAAAAAAAAATAATTATTTCCCCAAGAAAAGGATTTAGAACAATGAAAACTCACGAAATGGAACAGATTAAAAATGGCATACTCGGCGAATGGAAACTGACGGCTATAGGAGATTCAGCAGTCGTATCTAATTCTAAAACTCCGACATTAAAAGTAAACGCTCACGACTTAAAAATTTCTGGATTTGGTGGGTGTAATCGCTACTTTGGCAGCATAGAATTTAAAGAATCTTCGATTTTTATATCAGCACTTGGAGCAACTAGAATGGCTTGTTTGGATGATAATATCGAAAATATTTTTTTTAAAGCCATAGGAGATCAAAGTTTCAATGTAAATAGACATAATGATGTCATGACTTTAAAAAATAGTCAGAACGTGTTAACATTTATGCTGATAGATTAACTCCTCCGGTCAACCTAATCCAACATCTAAAACCATCATTACAACAAAACCAATCATAAAGCCCATGGTTGCTAAATCTGTATTTTTATCCCGCTGCGTTTCAGGAATCACTTCTTCAACCACCACAAATATCATTGCTCCGGCGGCAAATGCTAAAGCATACGGTAAAATAGGTTTAAAAGCAAGCACAGCTGCTGCTCCCGCAACAGCTGCAAAAGGTTCAACAATTGCAGATAATTGTCCGTAAAAAAAGCTTTTACCTCTGCTCATCCCCTCTCTTCTTAACGGCATTGAAACTGCAAAACCTTCGGGGAAATTTTGAATGCCAATGGCGAGAGCTAACATTACCGCTTCAGTGGTTCCTGCCCCATCTGAAATTCCTAATGCAGCAGCTCCAAAGAGAATGCCCACTGATAAACCTTCGGGTATGTTATGAAGCGTAATTGCTGACACCAAAAGCATTGTCTTTTGCATTCGACTTTTCGGACCTTCTTTTTCAGACTCCTTAAAATTGATATGCAGATGAGGAATAATTTTATCTAAGCCAAAAATGAATAAGGCGCCTAGTAAAAAGCCTACCGCTGCAGGCACCCAGCTTCCGTCAGATTCGTCGATTGCTGGCGCCAATAAAGACCAAAAACTAGCTGCAACCATAACACCACCTGTAAAACCGAGTGCAACATCCAATACAGTCCTATTCATTTTTTTGAAAAAGAATACAAAAGAAGCGCCAGATGCAGTTACTAACCATGTAAAAATCCCAGCTATAAATGCAGCATATACCGGATCTTGTTGCTCAAACCATTGAATAATTGATTCCCACATACGATTTATTTTACTATAATATTTTTTATTACTTTTTTAGACAAGTTTACCTCACTCCCATTATTAATTCCAACACTCATGGAATCATCAAAGTCAAACTTTGCATTACAATTAATTTTACTTCCTATTTTTATACTATGTTCAGTTAAATACAGTAAAAAATCTTTACTATCTAAACTAATATGATGCACAATTCCGCTTTCACCAACTTTTAAATCTTTGAGTTTCCTAACAGAATCGTGACTTGGAAAGACACCTTCGTTGTTTGGAATTGGGTCGCCATGGGGATCAAACTGTGGATTTCCTAAAAAATTACTTAAGCTATTGGTTAGTTTTTCAGATTGAATGTGCTCTAATTGCTCAGCAATGTCATGAACCTCATCCCAAGTAAAATTGAGCTTATCCACCAAAAATGTTTCCCACAGTCTATGTTTTCGAATAACTTTTATTGCACATTTATTTCCCAATGTTGTCAAAGAGGCTCCTTTGTACTTTATGTAATCTATTAAGCTTTTTTCTGATAGTTTTTTTACCATTTCAGAAACTGAAGAGGCTTTTGTGTTTAGATCTTCGGCAATAGCATTAGTTGAAACTTGCCCTGTTTCAGTCCTTTTGGCTAGACTAAAAATTGATTTTAAATAGTTTTCTTCACTCTGACTTAACCGCATACCTATAACTTTTGAAGCTGTTAGCTCATGTAAAGTTAATGAAATATGTGATATTTTAGTGTTGCCTAAAAATTATTTTAAGCTATGGGCAAATTCTTGAAATTTGATACTTGTTTTTCGTTTTTGCATAACAAATCCTATCATGCAGGCGGCCTAAACGGCCTTGCCAAAATTCAAAATACTGAGGAACGATTAGGTAACCTCCCCAGTGCGGCGGTCTAGGTACTTCGTTCGGAAATTTTTGTTCAAATTCAGCAACTCTATTCTCAAGTTCAGCTCTGCTATCAATTTCGGTACTTTGTTCGGAAGCCCATGCTCCAATTTGCGAAACGCGCGGACGTGATGCAAAATAATCGTCTGAAATAGCTGAATCTACTTTTTGTACCGAGCCTTCAATTCTCACCTGTTGTTCAGTTTCTTCCCAAAAAAACAATGCAGAAATGCTCTGATTTTCTAATAAATCTCTCCCCTTTCTACTTTTATAATTGGTGTAAAATACAAACCCTTCTTCCAAAACCTCTTTCATATACACGACTCTGCTAGATGGCTGTCCTGAAGCATTAACGGTGCTAATTACCATAGCATGAGGCGACGGCACTTGTTTTTCATGAGCAGCTTGATACCACTTTTGAAACATTAACATTGGGTCAAGTAAATAATCGTTTAATTCACCTTTAGTAAAATCTGAATGATCGTTTCTAGTTTTATCTAAATGTTCCACCTATTTTTATTCTTCTTCATTTCCAATGGCATATGCCACATTAACTGAACTTGAGGGCTCCTCTTCTGGTTCAGCTATATTTTCCGCAGTGGATGCTCCGTCATCTTCACTTGCAACATACGGGAAAATTTCAACGATTTGGGTTAATGAAATTAACGGAATTTCATAAGAAACCATCAAACCTTTCATGCTTTCTTCTAATCGATCGTAAGCTTCTTTAACATTATGAGCAGAAACTAAATAGTTTGTGTTGACCTTTTTTTCTTTTCCACTATCAGCGTCCTCTGAAACATATGATACTTTGCATTTATACCAAGTTTCGGCATCATCATACTGAATAATATCATTAAAATCAGTTTTGGCGATTGAAGTCACCATAAATTCACCCCTTACAAATTCGCCAACTTCTTGGTAAATTCTTGCCTCAGCATCAGTAAACGAAATGGCACTCACTAAATAAGGTTCTGTCACCCTTTTTAATGTGCCGTCTTGAAATTCTTTTGTGTACTTAACTTTAACTGTATGCCAACTATTCATGCTCCAAATATCTTTTTAAAATTCAAGACACAAAAGTAATATTAATAATCAAACATTTTTCCATTCCACCACACAGAAAATGATGATGGGGTATATTGTAGCATAATGGTATTTCCAACCAATCGATAAGCTTGTACTTTTTGTCTTGAAATTTCCACTAATTCACCTCTAATAACAGCAGAAACTCCACCACTTGAGTTTTTGTAGGCTATGTTTCCACCGCTTACTTGATAAGAATCTACTTTGTCATTTGAAATTTGAATTGTATTTCCTTGATACCAGACGTGTGCATAATCGGCTTCTTTAAAAAATATCAAACTATCAAATACAGCTATTTCTTGAAGGTCATACCCCAACTCATCAATTTCTGTTCTGTAATACACTTTATTTACTGAATTATTATCGCGATAAAACACAAAATCGTGACCTACCTTGTATGATTCTGCAAACTGGCTTTCTAAGTCAATAATATCACCTTTTTCGAAAATTGAAAACGAATAATTTTCGGGATCATTATAGGCAATCAAATTCATTCCAGCACTAAATTCAACCCTTTGATTTGTGCTTAGTATAGTTCTGAATCTGCCCTGATAAAAAGCCTTGTAAACTCCAGCTTGCTCATTAAACACAAAAACATTGTCCCCAACAGTTGAGGGGTTAAAGATATAGCTTCCTAGTGCTTGAGAGAATTCTTTTATTTTACCCTTGTAGTAATATTTTAAATGTCCTCCAATTTGGTCTTGAAATACAATAATGCTGTCTCCTACACCGTAGCTTCCAGTATATGATGTTAAAATTGTGGATTCTCCTTGGTCAAACACACGCAGTACGCTTGCTATTCTGTACAGTAACCAATTATTAGTCATGGTAACTTCAGTTTTACCCCTGGTTAATTGAGTTTTCCGGTTCTTATAGTAAACTTGGTAGTCTCCTCTCGAATCGGCATAAGTCACATAATTCATCCCCACAGTTAAATTAGTTACAGCCTGTTGTTCAATGAGAGAGAACTTTCCCATTTCAAAAAATACGAGCTTGTTAACTACTACCTCAAACGCATTAACAGATTGGCTATGTACCGTTGTACTGAGCATACAACTAAACAATATTATTAACTTTATTCTTCTCATTTATCTTCTGTTTTTCCAAACGTTTAGCTAAACAATTTATTATATCAAAAAGAATGCCGCAGACTCTGGGTGTGCGGCATTCAAAAATATTTTTTATAATTTATTTAGCTGTCATAGCTTCTGCCATCATTACTGCATTTAATGTATTTACAATTCCACCAGTTTCCGACAATGAACTAAACATTACCTCTTCTTTAGATCCCGGCAAAGGAGTAATTCTATCGGTTGCTTGGACGCTTTTCATTATTATTGATCTGATTTGAAACATATCTAATTCAGGATAATATGATTTTAATAGTGCCGCTAAACCTGCAACCATTGGTGAAGCCATTGAAGTTCCTTGAATTGCTTGATACTTATTTTCTGGAGTTGTAGAATATATTTCTAATCCAGGTGCAAAAACATCAACCATTTCTTTATTGTAATTTGAGAAACTAGCAGCTAAACCATTGTGTGCTTTTTTTCCTTCTTTTGCTTTTTTATATCGCGTTGAAGCTCCTACTTCTAACCAATTTGTAAATTCTTTTTCCATTCCTGGATATTTTGGTGAAGGAAAGTTGGGTTTTACACCAATATCTTTAGAGGAATTACCTGCCGCGTGACAAATTAAAACACCTTTAGATTCAGCATACCTAATTGCTTTAATTACTTCAGCTTGGTAAGGCGAGTAAGACTTTCCGAATGATCCGTTAATAATCATTGCTCCATTATCAACCGCATATCGGATGGCAAGAGCAACATCTTTGTCCCTTTCATCACCATTAGGAACAGCTCTAACCGACATAATGGCAACATCATTAGCTACACCATCACTTCCAATTCCGTTTCCACGAACCGCAGCAATAATACCAGCCACATGTGTTCCGTGAAAAGAATCTGGGCCTTTTACGTCATTAGAACCGTAATTCACGTCAGTAAAATCTGAAGGGTCATCCCCTTGAATTCTTGCATTAAAATCTTTATTGTAAAAGAAGTTCATTTGGTTACTTAAGTACTTTTTATAATCCTCCATACCTTCTACACCTCCTCTAGCTTTCATTCCCAAATGACGTTTAGCAACATTTCCAAGCTTTTCATCTTTAGTAAGCTTGGCCACTTCTTTTATAGAGTAGTCTCCACCAAAATGCTCCGTTAATTTTTTTTCATCAGTATTGTACATTTCAATCATCTTGTCTAATTGCTGAATTGTTTTTCCTGCTTGATTGGAATTTTTATTAACTTCTTCTCGAACTTCTTTGTAAAGCGCATACTCTTTCAATTCTTCAGGTCCTAGTTCTACAGCACTTTTTCCTGCAAACTTTTTATCTAATCTTGCAAAAATTCTAGTCACTTCCAATTGCTCATCATTAACATTTTCGCCGTCTGCATTTCCTAAAAAACTCCAACCGTTTACATCATCAATGTATCCATTTTTATCATCATCAATGCCGTTATTAGGAATTTCGTCTGCATTCACCCAAATTTTACCTTTTAAATCTTCATGTTCGGTATCTACTCCAGAATCAATAACTGCAACTATCACAGTTTTTGATTTTTTATCGTTTAATATTTTTTTGTAAGCTTTGTCAGTGCTCATTCCAAACTTTGCACCATTATACCAATTCAGTATTTTTTTATCAACATCCTGCGCATTTACGTTTACAAATAACGATAGCGTCAAAACCCCAAATATCCCTTTTAAATTCATTTATTAATTTTTAATTTTCGCTAAAATAAACATTATAAAATAATATTGAGTGAAGTATTGTGTTAATGGTTGTTTTTTAATTGTAATCGTGCGGAATTTAATATAAATTTGTACAAACCTTATTACGCTCAAGGCCGTTTCTCTGCATAAGCAGTTTGTTTAATTAAATACCATTATGTTGAAAATATTTTCATTCTTGTTGTTTGTCGTAGTATTTTCTATTGCAAATGCCCAAAGAATCACTTCAGGAGGAGTTTCTTTTCAAAAATATGCTCAAAAGCAACCTACAAAAACAACAGACTTTGCTGTAAAAGGTCAACTGATAGACATAAAAAAATCAAAAGCAATTCATTATAAGTATTCTCATCAGCAATGGCATTTTATCAGGTGTTCCTCAACAACACTTAGCCAACTGATGGCAGATGGCATTATTACCCAAGTATATTTTACTCCATCTGCACCACGAGTATTAAATGATTCTATGAGACTTGCACAAAACATAGATTCAGCCTATTTCGGAGCAAGCCCTTTGCAAGAATCATACACTGGTGCTGGAGTTGTTATGGGATATATTGATGATGGTATGGATTATACTCATGGGGATTTTCTGAACGAAGATGGAACAACCCGTGTTATTAGGTATTGGGATCAAGGCCTCCCAGTTTCAGCTGATAGAACACCTGAAAAATATGGATATGGACAAGTGTGGACTAATACTGAACTTGATGCTGGACTTCATGTATCTTCGAACGGAAATGCGCATGGCTCAACTGTTGCAGGAACGGGATCAGGAAATGGAGCAGCCTTAAATGGTGTTAATAGAGGTGCAGCTCCCAATTGTGATATTATAATGATTCAAACAGATTTTTCATTAGTAAACTGGACTTTAACTGTTGCTGATGCTATTGATTATGTTTTTTCTGTTGCTGACTCTTTAGGCAAGCCTGCTGTTGTTAACACAAGCGTTGGAGATTATTTAGGTAGTCATGATGGAACAGACCCGGCTAGCCAAATAATAGACAGTTTATTACAGGAAAAAAATGGAAGGATTGTAGTGGCTGCAGCAGGTAACTCAGGCAACTTAGAAACTTACCATGTTAAAGGAAATGTAAATCCGGATACTACCATGGTTTGGTTTGAAGTTAATCCTGTTTCATTTTTTGGTTTTCCGGCAGTGTTCTTTGACTTGTGGGCTGATACAGCTAATTTTAAAAATGTTGAATTTGCATTCACTGCTATTGATCCATCTTCAAGTTTTGAAGAAAAAGGTCGGACGCAATATTTCAACATACAATCATTATTAAACATGACCACCAATGACTCAATTATGGTTAACGGATCAAAAGCAAGTAATGTAGAATTTTACTGTGAAGAAGTGAATGGTGTTTATCATATTGAATTATTAATGGAAAATCCTGACTCAAGCGATTATTTGTATGGTTTTCATACAGCAGGGTTAAATGGTACTTATGATCTTTGGTCCGGAAAGAATGCTTTTTGGCAACTGTCTAGAATAAGGAAAACAAATTTACCAAGTGTTACCGAATATCCTAACATAATAAATTACCAATTTCCAGACTCACTATATAGTACCGTAAGTTCATGGACTTGCTCAGAACAGGTTATCACAGTGGCAAACTATGGCAACCAGAAAGACTATATAGATCAAAACGGTGATATTAGAGTCATAAATCACACATCTGGAAAGCTTTCAATAAACTCAAGTAAAGGGCCAAACAGAATTGGAGAGCAAAAACCAGATATTTCAGCTACTGGGGACGGAACACTAAGTTCATGCCCAGGATATCAAATTACAGCTATGATTAACAGTGGTTCTAGCAGCCTTGCAGAAGGAAAGCAACATTGCTTAAACGGAGGAACATCCATGGCTTCACCAGTTATTGCGGGAATTGCAGCCCTCTACCTTGAAAAATGTAGTAATGCCAGTAATATAGATTTCAAAAATGAGGTTCTTTTAGCTGCTCATGAAGATACATATACTGGAACCACCCCAAATTATGCATATGGACATGGAAAACTTAATGCTTTTAAATTGTTAAACAACAGTAATTTTAAGCCTTCAATATTTGGAGACACACTCATATGCAATGATACCGCATTAGTTTCGACAATTGAAAACAACTTTAATAGCTACTTATGGCAGGACAGCACCACCGCTTCATTTTTCAGTTCAACCGAGGGTGACACAACTTTTGTAATGGCTAAAGATGATAAAGGATGTAGAGGTTTTTCTGACACATTAGTTGTCATAAAAGGCACAATGCCAATACCACCTGAAATTAATATTATTGGTGGTGGATTGGTAGCGACGCCGGCATTTGCGCATCAATGGTTTATTAATAATGCACTGATAGTTGATGAAACTGAACAGTTTCACAATCCTGTTACTTCTGGCGATTATTATGTTACTGTTACTAGCAAAGAAGGCTGTAAACTTACTTCTGAAAAATCTATTATTAATATTGAAACGATTAAGGAACTGCAAGAAAATGAGTTTATTGTTTTTCCCAATCCTTTTGTAGATGCTTTCCAAATCATAAAAAATGATGCTTTTGATGTCAAAATTGCCTTGTATGATATAGCTGGAAAAAAAATCTATGAATTAGAATCATTTTCAGCTGATGATCTATTTTTAGAAGTAAATCCACCTCAATTACCTGCAGGTGTCTACTTGTTGCAACTTCAATTCGAAAATAATTTTAAAATTGTAAAACTGATTAAAGAATAAAATTTGTTTTATTTTTGCCCCTTTAAATTTAAACGCAATGGACTTAAAAGGAATTATTTCAATATCAGGAAAAGCAGGACTGTTTAAAGTTGTTGCTCAAGGAAGAAACAATATTATTGTCCAAGCTTTGGGAGATAAAAGAAAATTTCCAATATTTTCAACTGACAAAGTTTCAGCATTGGAAGATATCAGTATTTATACCTACGAGGAGGACGTTCCGCTTTTGGAAGTTTACGACAAATTAGCGAAACACGAAGACTATAAAGTTTCTATAAACCATAAAGAAAATGGAGTTGCCCTAAGAGAAAGAACGGCAGCATTTTTACCGGACTATGATGAAGATCGAGTTCATGATTCAGACTTAAAAAAGCTGTTTCAGTGGTACAATATATTGGTCAATCAAGGGTTAGTAACAAAATCAGAGGATTCTGAAGAAGAATAAAAAAAAGGTCTCGGTGTTACCGAGATCTTTTCAGTTTAATACAATTCCAATTGCTTGATCTTTACTCCTTACAACTTCGAATGATTTTGAAAAGTCAAGTATAGTTTTTAAAACTTGTACTTTTGGTTGTTGCTGTAAATGAGGTTTTTGAATTGGTTTTTTTAAAGTGTAGCATTTTGCCATAGGCTAAGTTATTTATTTAAGTTTGTGTTAAAACGGTCAATAAATAAGATTATTGTGTGCATTCCATTTTTAGTTTTCAGATGATGTCTAAACTTGATATATAGAAAAAAGTAAAGTACATTTGCAGAAGAAAAAAAACAAAGACAATGAAAGTAGCATATTTAATAATCATATCACTAACCCTAACCATTGTATCATGTGAGGGAGCTGCCGGAGGAAATAGCCCTGAAAAAGCAACTGAAACATACGTTTCAATGATTGCAAAAGGCGACTACGACAAGGCCATGGAAATCTCAACTGGACCTGCATCTGAAACTGTGGCTCAAATGAGAGAAACTGATGCAAAAGGATATGAAACTAGAGTTGTTGAAGTACAATGCGAAGTTGACGAAGATGCTGAAATTGCTACTTGTAAATGTACTGAAAGACGAATTGACTCTACTGCTGTATTAAATTATAAATACGATTCATTTATCTATGAATTAGAGAAATTAGATGGTAAATGGAAAGTAGGCTCTCAACAGAAAGACATGCCAGTTCCAGATATGGGAGACATGGGATTTGGTGATGAACACATGATGGATGAGGCACCAATAGAACCAATGGAAGAAGAAGTAATGGACATTGATAAGTAATTTATAATGAAAAAACTAAGCCCACTAGCTGCAGTTAGTGGGCTTTTTTGTTAAAAAAATGAATCAACTTTATTTTTTACAACTTTTTATCTGTCTAATATTCTATGCTTGTGTGCCAGATCAAGATGGTATTGCTGGAAAACCAGTTCATGCATCAACTGCTTACCCAGCCTTACCTGACTCAATATCCAATCTTCTTAAAAATGGAGATATTATATTAAGGAAAGGAAATGGTCCTTTGTCTTTTCATTTAAGTAGAACAACGGGGGAAAATTACACCCATTGTGGCATAATTTTTAAAAAGAATGGAGAATTTGGAGTGATCCATGCCTTAGGAAGTGATGCAAGCTATAACAAAACAGATGGTATTCAAATACAAAAATTAAGTGGATTTGTTAAACAATCTGCCGATTCCTGCCTTTTTATATGTCGACCTATCTTCAAATCAGAAATTGGAGACAGTATTGTAATTGCTGCTAAAAAATATTTGGCAAAAAAAATACCTTTCGATTATGGATTTAGTTTGTTAACAAAGGATAAATTCTATTGTTCTGAATTATTGTATTATGTTTTTAAGGACGTAAATGACAATAAAAATGTATTTAATATCATCAAAAAAAACAAATCTTATCTTTTGATGTTTTCAACCTTTTTTGACGAAAATAAATTCTTGCCAATATTTAAATTTAGGACACATTAATTAAATATTCCTAATTAATATTTTTTCACTAGTAATTCAGTATATCTTTAACAGTAGCGGTACCTTGTATACCTCCAGTATGCAATAGTACTATAGTTGAATCACGTTTAAAATAGTTCTCGTTTACCTTTTTTAAGAAGGCAAATACCATTTTTGCTGTGTAGATTTGATCGAGCGGAATGCCAAAAGATTCATGAAATTCGTTCATGAAACCTATTAATTCTTGAGTGAATTTTCCATACCCACCAAAATGAAACCGACAATCAAGTTTTAACATTTTCATTTTATCTGAAATATCAGTAGAAGTCAGTCCACTAAACATTAATAAATCTCTAATTTCATCAAGAATAAAATCACCCTTTTTAAAAACAGGAACCGAAACCACTTCTGTTTCTGTTGAATTAAACAGTAATCCAGCTGCCGTTGTACCTGTTCCTGAAGCTGTGATTATATAGTCTGTAAAAAAAGGTATCTCTGTCAGTATTTCTGCGCAGCCTTGCATTCCTAAAAAATTAGCACCACCTTCTGGAATAATTAAAATATTACCGTATTCAGTTCTTAATTTTTGCCAGTACAGTTTTTCATAACGCTCTGCATATTGGGATCTTGAAACAAATTTAAGTTGCATACCATTTTTACTGGCGTTTAGCAGTGTGTCATTACTTTTTGATGTCAGTTCTTCACCACGGATTATACCGATACATGGAATATCTAAAACTTCGCACAAATGTGCGGTAGCAGCAATATGATTTGAATAAGCTCCCCCGAAAGTTAAAATCGCATTGTATTTACCTTGCTTATATTTTTCGATATTAAATTTCAGCTTCCGCCACTTATTTCCCGAAATTTCCGAATGAATAAGGTCATCTCTTTTTATGTAAACAGTTAACTTCTTTTCTTCAAATAAATTCGAAGTCATTTTTTCAATCGGTGAAGGGATATTCAAGTCCATCAGTCAATATTAAGGTCTTCTCCATTAGGCGTGTACATAGTGATTCCCTTTGTGTGATATAAGTCGAGCATGGTCTTAAAAAAGCCGTCGGCATCAACTAACAGCGTTTTTGCATGACCTATTTTTACTTGTTTTAATACTCCCGCCTGCTCGAAATGCGGTATTAATCTATCGCACTGCCTGAGATTAGAAAATTGTGGATTGTGGACTTTTGTTTTCACTTTATGAGTAGTACCATGCTCATCAATGATATCCATCTCAAAAATATCAGAGTGATATACCGGATATTTAAAGTCAACAATAGCATCTTCAAGCGTGTGGAGGCTGGTCCCCGCATTATCTAGAGTTACTCCAACATATAATATTTTACCTTTAGCTGCTGCTACTTTTGCAAACGGACTATTTGCTTGGTATGGTGTTAAAGCATTGAAATGTCCCTCTACAAAATGAACAGCATTTTTACCATATGCCGATACTGGCTCGGTAGGGTGCAAACTGCGCACAGTACCTAGCAATGTTCTAAAATACTCAGTAATTGCTCCTAATTTGGATTTAGAATTTAATACGTCAAACGCTTTCGTATTTTGAATGTAATCCAATTGCAAACTACTATTTGGTGAAGTTGGCATTAAAATATGTCCGTCTAAACCAACCGCAGTTACTAAAGCATTGACAAAGGTTTTAGGTCCATTAACCAAATGTCCTATTTTACTTAATGACGAATGTACCAGTATGGTATCGCCTTTGCTTATTCCTATTTTTTCCAATTCTGAAACTAAAATATCTTCTGTGAAACTAGCTCCTTCTGTTGCTTGTGATTCTAATACCTTGTTTAGATTTCGTTTCTTTCTTCTCCTGTTCCAGTGAAGCAGAAAGGCGGGAGTTATACTTCTAAGCCAATTCTTAATCATTATTGACTTACAAATTTATAGGTTATTGTACCTGTCTGGCTACCTGCACTTCCTGAATTAAATCGGGCCCTTGCAGCATATTTTAAAGCCCGTTGAACCAAGCATTCAGAATTTGAGCTTGATTGGCTACCTATATATCGTGTTCCTTTTACTGTTCCATCACTCGCCACTTTTATTTCAACTACTATTGTTCCACTATTTTTGCAAGTGTAACCTGGATTTGGAAGCGAAAATGCCTTTCTGCCTACTAAATCGAATGAAATCATTACTTTACCGGCAAAAGCTTTATCACCACCACTAGTACTGGCATCATTTTCGCCTGGCATTTTTAATTTATCAGCTTTTGTTTCAATCTCCGTTCTTTCTCGTTTATCAACTTTATTGTTGGGGTTATTGGCGGCAGCTTCCTCAAAAAACTGTCTCTCCAGTTCTTTCGCATTTAGCATCACATCCTGCTCAACTTCTTCTTTATTGGTTGAATAGTTTTCGAAAGCCTTATCTCGCGTGTCATTTGCATCTGCCGCTACATTGCTTAAATTTTCATTACTTGCTTCATCCTGGTTTTCATCTGTAGTTTGAATTTCATCATCAGGAATTTCAATATTATCGAGCGGAATTTCAACTGAAACTGCTTCGGGCGCTTTTCGGGAAATTTTTTGAACCTGAGAAAAACTTGAGCCAACTATTACTAATAAATGAACCAAAATAGTTCCTAAAATGGCATATTTATATTTCTCAATATTTAGCAAAAATTTATCCACTAATCTTCCTTTCTGATCCAAGATTTACTAATGTAATTATAATAGCTTACACTAGTGGCTTCATATACTTTTACAATATTTCTGGAAAAAGGTTCAATTTTTCTCTTCGTAAAAGGTAAAATAGTGTCACCAAGAACGTTAAGCATGCCATGATTTCCTTTACCTTTCGCAATCAATAATTTATCATTTACAAAAGTTAACTCTTCAAAAAAAGCTGGAATTACAAATTTCCCCTCTTTAGAAATAGTACCATAAAAAGGAGCTAACGATACAATTCCATAATCATATTTAAAAGAAGTAGCTTTGTTGAATCTTGGTTCTATCACTTCTCTCGCTGGATATGGCGACAGGTACCCCCAAAGCTCATTTTGCTCGAACGCTATGAGTTCACTGAATTCGCCGAGTTGATTTTTTGAAGTTTTAAAAACAAGACTACCATCCAAATTCATGTAATTATAACCATCTTGCCTTGAAACTAATATTGGATTTTTTTCAAATTTTGCCAAAATTTTGTATTCGGGGTAAACAGGTTGCCAGTTCTTTGGCAATAAAACCTGACCGCTTTGGTTAATATAATTAAAAGAGTCTTGTTTGGTTACCAAGTAAAACCGATTTGACAATTTCGAAATATCATCATATATAAATGGTAATATTGTATCTTTCTTTAGGCTTAGGGCACCTCCTTTTTTATCATCAGTGTACAAAGCAAAAATAGAATCACTTAATTGTGTAATTGATGAATATATTGGATCAAAAAGATAAGTACCTGTGCTTGATATGACACCCCAATTTTTATTGACTGATACAATAGCGATATGATTATTAAAATTATAAGCATTGTCAAAAATTGACTTAATTTTGATATTTCCTTTACTATCAAAATATCCGAATTTACCATTTAGTTCAAACGGAATTAATCCATTTTTTAAGGATCCTAAATAATCAAATTCCGGAGGAATTATGAAGGCACCTTGTCGATTAATTAAACCATACTTACCCAATACCTCAACAACTGCTGTTCCCTCACTGAACGGCAGGGCATCATCAAATTTGAAATCAATTTTTACCAACCCTAATTTCGTGATAAAACCAACTTTTTCATCCTTAACTGCAAGTGCTAAACCTTCACTAAAGTGATCAACAAAATCATAGTCTCCAGTAATATAATAGGTTCCTTTCTCACTCATAAACCCCCACTTACCAGCACTTTGAACTGGAAACAGGATAGTTTTAGATAATGCTAAATCGTTCTCTACCTCATCTTTAAATGGATTATTTGGATATTTTACAATAAAATTAGCAATGGCCGAATCAGTCAAATTCTCAGTTAAGTACGCATCATATAATTTTCGCCAAGCATCTCTAATATTTCGATTCTTTGGATGGCGTTTAATAAATAATTCATAGCTCGACACGGACTCTAACTCTGTTTCAATTTTATAAATTTGATTTTCAGCATCAAATACAAATGGGTTTTCAGGATAATCAGAGATAAAATTAATATAACTTTTTAAGTCGTTTTTCTCTGTTTTCTCTGCATACAATTGCCTTTCGTACCTCTCAAAAGCTTGTGCTTTAAAGCTAGAGTTGGGATACTTTCCTAAAAAACTTTTGTATGCTTCAGCAGTATTTATCTCTTTAACTTGGAGGTAAAATAAACTGTCTCTGAAAAATATTGCATCCTGTACTAAGGAACTTGTTGGATTTTTTTCAATAAAACTTTGAAAATCCTTTTCCGTATTAGCTTTTACCGCCCGAGTAAACATATTTCTTGCAATTAGGGCCTGTTGATTGATAACACTAATTCTTGTTACTCCAAGTTCGGCATACTTGTCCTTTTTCTTAATTGACAAGCTATCGTAATTCACAACGGCAAAGGTTATGTTGTAGTATGCACTATCCAAATTAAAAAAGGGATTGTCTGTTCTCTGCTGAATGAGGCTCAAACCATACTTTGCTATAACAGGATTTCTTTTTACCGCTTTTTCAAAGTACTTTTTTGCTTGAAAATAATTATAAACTTCATACGCTTCAAATGCCTTTGGAATTGAGCAGCTAGCCACAATCACTACCGCAGCAAAAACAAATAAAGTTTTATATAATTTATTGATGAAAATCACGTTTGCAAAAATAATATTGTTTGTATAACCCTTTTCACATTCAACGTTAAATTACTGTTTTTTGTAATTTATTAATACTTTATAGAAACTATTAGGTTTATACTTTTAAATTTGCAACTTTTCCCTACTGCCCACAATGGTTAAACTTGGTGATAGATTAGTGTATTTTATTGTAATAAAGCCTTTGTCTTTCTTACCATTAAGTGTACTTTTCTTTTTTTCAAGTATCACTTTTTTCCTAACCTATTATGTTGTCAGATACCGTCGAAAAGTAGTCCGTCAAAACCTTGTCAATTCATTTCCAAACAAGTCTCAAAAAGAGATTATTGGTATTGAAAAAGGCTTCTACAAACATTTTACCGATTTCATATTTGAAAGCATTAAATCGGTAAGTATCTCAGAAAAAGAAGTTTTAAAACGAACGGGGATAAAAAATCCAGAATTACTCGAAAAATTTTTCAAACAAGGAAAGAACGTTTTGATACTTTGTGGACACTACAATAATTGGGAATTTTATGCCTTGAGTCTACCAAAGAAGCTGCAACATCAATCATATTCTTTATATCAACCGTTAAAAAACACATTCTTTGATAAAATAATTCTAGATTCAAGAAAAAGAAACGGGATGAAACTGATAGAAACCCGTCATGTTGTAAAATTCTTTCAAAATTCGAATGGAAAACCAAAAATGATGGTAGTTGTCAATGACCAATCTCCTACAAACAGCAAAAAAGCATACTGGAATACATTTTTGAATCAAGAAACAGGCTGGAATATTGGACCCGAAAAACTTGCAAAAAAGTACAACTATGTTGTTCTATTTGGTCATTCGGAATCTGTGAAGCGAGGTTACTATGAAGTAGAGTTTGAAGTCATCACCGAACAGCCTGAGAACACAAATAATAACTATATTACCAACAAATACGCTTCCCTTTTAGAAGATATCATCACAGCACATCCAGAATCATGGTTGTGGTCTCATAAAAGATGGAAGCATAAACGTGAGTAAAATGAGTTTTATTCCCTTAGCTGAAAGAATGCGACCAAATTCATTAGCAGAATACATAGGTCAAAAGCATATACTAGGCGAAAACTCGGGCCTCAGGAAAGCTATTGACTCCGGTCATATACCATCAATGATTTTATGGGGGCCTCCTGGCATAGGCAAAACAACCTTGGCTCAAATAATAGCTCATTCTGTAAAGCGTCCATTCTACAATTTAAGCGCCATTAATTCTGGTGTAAAGGATATCCGTGAAATAATTCAAAAAGTGAAAAACCAAGGGCTTTTTGGACAACAAAATGCTATTTTGTTTATTGATGAAATTCATAGATTCTCAAAATCGCAGCAAGATTCTTTACTTGGAGCAGTTGAACAAGGCCTAATTACTTTAATTGGTGCAACTACTGAAAATCCCTCGTTTGAGGTAATTTCCGCGCTATTAAGTCGCTGTCAGGTTTACACATTGGAACATCATACAAAAGCGGAACTTATTTTCTTACTTGAAAATGCTTTAAAAAGTGATTTAGAACTAAAAAAGCAGAAAGTTGACCTCAAAGAAACTGAAGCACTTTTGATGACTTCGGGAGGTGACGCTAGAAAACTTTTGAATGCCCTAGAATTGGTCGTTTCCCAAATAAATAGCGATAAAATTACGATTACTAATGAAGTAGTTAAAGCAATTATTCAAAACAATTTACCCATTTACGATAAGAATGGGGAAAATCATTACGATATTATTTCAGCATTTATCAAGTCGATTCGTGGAAGCGATCCAAATGCAGCAGTCTATTGGTTAGCTAGAATGGTAACAGGCGGAGAAGACCCTAAATTTATTGCAAGGCGACTGTTGATATTAGCTTCTGAGGATATTGGTCTCGCTAATCCTAACGCATTGGTAATGGCTAATAATTGTTTTCAGGCAGTGAATGTAATTGGCTACCCAGAAAGCAGAATAATTTTGTCGCAATGTGTTATCTATTTGGCTACCTCACCAAAAGGAAATACAGCATATATGGCCATTAATCACGCTCAAGATTTGGTTGAGAAAACGGGAAATTTGTCAGTTCCATTGGGTTTAAGGAATGCTCCAACCAAATTGATGAAAGATTTGGGGTATGGTGATACATACAAATACTCGCATGATTCGGAAAGCAATTTTATAGCTCAAGAATTTTTACCGAAAGAAATTAGCGGTACGTCCTTTATTGAGGCAGGCAGTGCGCAAAGGGAAAAAGATATAGCTTCAACAATTGCTAATTTGTGGAAAGATAAGTACAGGTAGAAATCAGACTATTTGTTCGCCATTTTCGTTAGTTGTTAGCGCTTCCGACATAAAGTCCAAAAAAGGGCGCATGGCCTTAAAACTCTCGTTTAATTCATCTGCAAAATTTGATTTCAATACTTCCTCATCTGTAAACCGTCGAACAAGTAAATACTGTTTGTACCGTAATAAATCAATTGCAGGATGTTGCTTATCAATTCCTTTTGGAGCGGTTTTAAGTTGATCACCTTCTAATTTACCAAAATGTTTTATGAAGTTTTTGTCAGCTAGTATTTCCCTAAATTCAGATTCAAATTCTGCTATATTAAATCGCATTTTTTTCAGGTCTTTTGACTCTGGCCCCCAAAATCCGCCTCCCATAAAACTTTTACCTGGCTCAATGTGAAAATAGTATCCACCTCTTCTTAATTTTGTAGCTCTTTTGAAAGATCCAGACCAATGAATTTTGTATGGATCTTTATTTTTTGAAAAACGCACATCACGATAAATACGAAACAAACTTTTTTTACCAGATACAGTTTCAATTGTATCATGCAATTGCATTTTCGACAATAAATCATCTGCAAAACTAATAACGATTTCTCGTTCTGATTCATATTCTCCCTTGTGCTCAGCAAACCATTCTCGATTATTATTTTGAGCTATTTTTTTCATGAAATCAATATTAGATCTTTTAAGTCTAGCCATTAGTTTATTTTAAAATATTTTTAAATCCTTCAGTCGAAAAGGTTTCCATTTCACCGTCAACATTATTATAAATTAGGAACAAGTCCAAACCTAATCGTTTATTATTTTCAATGAACGCCTTAGTTTGTTCAGTTCCCATCACCATAAATGCAGTAGCATAACCATCTGCTAAAGCGCAAGAACTGGCCACAACTGTAGTACTCAATAAAGAATGTGTTACCGGATAACCACTTTTAGGATTTATAGTATGTGAATATTTTACACCATCCTTTTCGTAAAATTGTCGGTAATTACCTGATGTAGCAACTGATTTATTTTCTAGCGCTATGACGTGTATTAATTCACGGTTTTCGACTGTACTATTATCAATGGGTTTATCAATTCCAATGGTCCAAACATTACCCTGCGCATTAACTCCCTTTACTTTCACTTCACCTCCAATTTCAACGTAATAATTTTGAGCTCCTTTTTCATCTAAATATTTACATATTACATCTACAGCTTGGCCTTGTGCAATTGCATTAAATACGATTTTAAACTGTGAAGTACGTTTGGTGATTTTCGAAGGAAGGGTATCAATTGAATTTGGAAAAAAAGCATAGTGATAATCAGGCTTGAACCCTATGTGCCTCAATGTATTTTTGATTTGAAGAGAATCAGGTATGGACTTAAAGTTTTTAAAAAAACCCCAAATTTCTAGCAAGGGAAAAACTGAGGGATCAAATGCGCCATTAGTATTTTCGTATACACTTCTAGACAACTGAACACAATCATTAAAATAGCCATTGGAATCAATATATTCAAACTTCCCAGCTCTTGAGTTATTAAATTTTGAGATGATTGAATTTGGAATGTAAGTGCTCAAAGCGAGATCAAATTCATGTAGTAATTGATCTATTTCTTCTCTAGAAACATCAACTTTATCATTACATAATATCGCATAAGTGGTTCCCTGTGTATTACCATAAAGAGAAATACTATTGGAATTGTAGGTAACATCCGGAAATTTCGATTCTTGGTCAGTTTTTTGATTGCAACCAACAAGAAAAAAGATTGCCAAACAGCTACAAAAACTAGCCTTTAATGATAACTTAGATTTGCGTCTTCTGTGCGTTCTTGCCATGTAAATTCACTTATTGCTACTCCATTTTTTGTGTAAGAAGTACCATGCTTCATTTGTGTTTTTTCATAAACATTCCCTTCTCCATCTTTAACCACTACTCGTCTTATTACGTAGCTCAGCAAGTAACCATCTTCGTCTTTTTGTTGGTAAACCTCCTCAGTTACACCCTCAGGATATTTACTGCCTAATTCATTTTTTACTGCCTGAGTAATGGCTTTAACATCAATATCTCTTAATGATTTTATTTGGTCTTCAGTATTGTTTAAAATTTGCTCATTAGCAGCATCCGTATCTCTCTGCTCTTTGTCACGCATGTCTTGCTGCAGTATAATCTCATCAGTACTGCTCTCTGCTTTTTGATCGGCTAAAATGGAATTATTATCAAGTTTTTTATTTGCTTCTGCCACTTTATCTGTTGCCAAATACATATTATTCTCAGATACAGCTAAATCACTCATTTTTCGTTTCTCTACATCATCAATATTATCATTTATGGTTTCAATATCTTTATACAGTTTATCAGTTTTGTTTTGGTGTGTCTTATTTTGATCACTATTTAATTCTGTAATTGCTTGATCCGTTAATTCAACTTGAGTTTGATTTAACTGTGATCGATTTATAGTAGTTTGCTGCAGATTTTCAGACATTCTGTTATTGACCTTTTCCATGTTTTCTCTTCCTGCATCTGCTTCTTTTGATGCTTCACTAATATTCTCACGAAGCATTTTTACAGCGCTATTAGTCTGACTTGTAACCACTTCATTTGACTGAGCACTTGCACGTTGGCTATCAACAAATTCATTGCCAGAGGAATTCACTATTTGCTCCATATTCTGGCGAGGAATATCACTAAATTCTGCTGCAGAATACTTTTCAGCATCCATAGTTTCTTTGGCCTTTAGTGTTGAAAAAACGACATCTTCATGTTCCCATATATTTTTGTTAGTTTGATTTTTGATATTTACTTGGGCATTTTTTACATCTAGTTCCGTATTTGACCTAGCCACATCAGCATTTGTAAATTTATCTGTAAGCTCCTCATTCATTGTTTCAATTTGATTCACTTGGGTAAATAGCATATTATTTTGCGTTCCATTTTGAAGTATTTTTTCGGCTTTGTATTCTTGCGTCATGACTTCTACCTTTGGCACAAAATCTTGCCTTTCATCATCTCTTAATAAGTCAGCATTTGCGTTTGTGCGTTCTATGTTAGTTACAACTTGCATTTGTCTGAAGCTCACATTTTCACCATATTCTCTTTCATAAGTATTTTGCTCCGCCACATTCTTTGAAACATTATTAACAAGAACCTCTTCGTTTTGCCTTGCAAGATCAGCCTTATTTCTTTGATTTGAAATTTGTGCCTTTTGATATTCTAATGAATCTACAGCCTGGTAGGACGCATTAGTTTCAGCAACACTCCAATCATTAATAACATTTTTAGCAGATGCCCCTGCATTTAGTACTTTTGTTTCTTCTTTATTTTTACTTGCCTCATCAGCTTCTTCAAACATTTTCTGGATTTCAGATTCTGATAGATTCACTTTTTCGCCCACTGGTTTGGCCGTTCCTCCTGCCAACAATGCAGGTGGATTTTGAATAGATTTTATTTTTTTTATTTGAGCTTTTGGATAACTTGTATTTTGAGTTGTGAAAGTTTTTATCGCTCTATTATATAAACCCTTAGCTTTTTCGTAGTTTTCGTTTCTGAAGTACTCATCAGCCTTCTTAATCATTTTAGAATACTGATCTCCTGCAAAAGTGTTGATAATTGCATCAATTTTTTTTATTTGCCCATCAGAATAATCATCATTTGCTATTGCATAAGCCTTTTTGTAATCATAAAGGGCACTTTTATATTCCTTGTTCTTTAAAGACTGGTCTGCTTTCTTAATCAATTTTTTGTATTTATCTTCTGACGAAGCCACAGCATTTTGAGCCGTTATTAAAGCATTTAACTCACCTATTTTATTTGCTGGCAAGTCATCCTCTGGTCTTTGTCGGTATGCTGTTTTAAACAACGTCAATGCATTTTCATAGTCTTTATCATCCATCTTTGCTTGTGCATCTGAAAGAAGTGCTTTGTATGCAGACTCAGATAATTGCTTACTGTCGTTTTCAATAGCCTGTTCAGCAAGTTTTATTTGATCTTTTGGGTATGATTTGGCTCGATCGTAAATCTGCGCACTATTGTAGGCCTCTATCGCTAATTTCCATTTTTCTTCTTTCATCATTTTATCACCAATATCGACGAACGATTGATACTTTTGAGTAGCAGCTTTCGCTGCGTTTAAAGCAGTAAGTTTTTCCTTAGCCGATTTTATTTGACCTTCAACATAAGCATCATAAGCTTGCAATTTTTGAGCTTTTTTATAGCTCGAAAGAGCCTCCTCATAATTTTGAGTACTCAACTGCTCATCACCTCTAGAAACCAAATCCTTATACTCATTAGCTTTCTTAATTTTAGCAGCTTCAGCATCAGCAATGTCTTTTCTCAATTTTTCAATTTCTGCAATTTTCTCATCAGGATAAGTTTTTTTGCTCATGACTTGCTTAGCTAATTCATACTGTGTTATTGCTTTATCAAAATCTTTACTTGAAAAAAATTGGTCTGCCTTGGCAACAATGCCGTTATATTTTTCAATATTTTCAGCTTCGTTCAGTTTAGCAATTGCCTCTTCACACAGTTTAATTTGCTGATTTGGATACTCTTGCTCGGCCTTTAGCACTTTAGCCTCTGTATATAATTCAATTGCTTCTTGATATTTATTTGCGCTGTAGGCGTTATTTGCCTGCTCTATTTTGTTGTCATATGCTTTATTCGTAAGCATTTTGCTTTCAATTGCCTTTATTTCAGATTCAACAGTTTTTATGGTTTCTTCAATTTCGGGAGTAGGACGGAGCTCATACGCAGCTTTGTACGTATTTAGAGCTTTCTTGTATTCTTTCGCAGCCTCAAAATCCTTTGCTTCGCCAAGTAAAGCTATTCGTTTATCCTCTTTAACCTTATCCTCTGCCTCCAGAGAAATATTATCGTTCGCCATTTTTATTTGAGCAGTATTATAGTCAGTTGGTTCAATGCTGTTTGCCATTTCATACTTTGCAATTGCCTCTGTCCATGATTTGGTTTTAATCAACTCATCACCTTCCGCTACAAGTGCTGTCGCCCGCTCTCTCTCAAGGGCAACTGCATCTAATTCCTTTAACTTATCGTCACACATTTTCACCTTTTGCATGACTTTATCATCTGACCGAATTTCTAAGGCTTCGTTATATTTGATTTTAGCATCCAAATAATCTTTGCTATCGAAGAGATTATCAGCTTCAGCAACTAAATTGTTAAATTGCTCTTCTTTTGCTTTTGCATCTGCTAAACTTTCTAAGAGTTTATCAATATTTTCAATTTCTTTTAATGCCACTGGATCTTCTGTCATAAATGTCAGTGCTAATTTGTAAGATTCTTTGGCTTTATTGTAATCCTTTGTATCTCTTAAATCATTTCCAGCAGTCATTGCGGCCTCATATGCCGCTACTTTTTCTGCCTCATTTTTCAAATCTAAAAGTATTTTATTTATTTCATCAATTTTCTCCTGAGGCTCAGCTTCATCTGGTTTAATCTCTTTCGCTTTGGAATAATCAGCAATGGCTTGGTCATATGCTTTATTCCCAAATGCTTCTTTTGCAGAATTTATTGCAATAACATATTGTTTTTCTCTTTCAGCTCTATTAGCTAATTCACTTAATTTAGATTCGATTTCTTTCAACTTTTCAATTGGGTACGGGTCTTCACTTTTTACAGAATTAGCTTCAGCGAACTTTAATTTTGCTTCCTCATACTTTTCCTCCACTAATAACTTATCTCCTGCTTCAATGATAGCTTGATATGCAGCTTCAGCCTCCAATTTTGCAGCTTCTTCAGCTTTCCGTTCTTCAATTAGCTGATTCAGTTTTTTGATTTCTTCAACAGGATAAGTTTCGTCTTCTTTTAATGTCAGAGCTTCAGTGTAGGAGGCAATAGCCTGCTCTAATTGCCCGTCATTTTTTTCTTTGTTTGCTTTTTCAATAGCAGCAGTATATTTTGCTTCTAATTCACGAGCCAACCTCTTTTTTTCACTGATGGCCGCCATGGCTTCTAGTGCTACTGATATTTTCTCCCCTACTTCATCAGTGTTATTAATACCTCGGGCCTTCTCATATAAGTCAATTGCAGCCTCATATTCTTCCGTTGATGCAAACTGGTCTCCTTCTTTTAAAAACTTCAAGTATTGTTCATTGGATGCCTTTTGCTTTTCTAAAAGGTCGTTTATTTCATCAATTCTAGTTTTAGGGTCCTGCTCCAATGGCATCATTTCACTTGCTTCCGTGTACAGTGTCAAAGCGCTCTCCAATTTCTCAGTATCCAATGCAGCCTTTGCCTCCTTCATCTTATTATTATAGGCTAATATATTTTCTTGCTTTGCTTTTGCTTCTGCAATCAGTTTATCTATTTGTAATATTTTATCTTTTGGAATCTGTTCGTCCGGAAATAAGCTTGAAGCCTCCAAATACTTAGCTTTAGCATCTTCGTATTTTTCATCAGCGAATAAAACTTTACCTGATTCTAGTAAAGCATTGTACTGCTCTTGTTTCAGCTTTTTTGCTTCCTCAGCTGCAAGAAAATCTTCTTTTTGCTTCTTGGTAGCTTCTAACTTACTTTTTACTTCGTCGCTTTCTCGCAATCCTAAAGCTTCAGTATACTTATCTATTGCCTCATCAAAACCTTCAGCTTTTACTGCTATATCTCCAGCACTAACCAAAGATTCAATTTTTTTGTCTAGTGCTTTTTGTTCGGCAATTTTTAATCGAATTTCTTCAATTTTCGCAATTGGCTCTTTCTCTTTTGGTTTCAATGCCGAAGCTAAATTATACAAATTAATAGCTTCTTCCAGCGCTTCACCTTTATAAGCCTTTGCTGCTTCGCTCATTTTCGCCTCATACTTCTTTTGATTTTCTTCGTCCTTTTTTTGCTGATCCCATAGTTTTTTTGCATCTGCTAACTTTGCCTTTACCTCAGCATTATCTTTCCTAAGTTCCAATGCAAGACCATATTGTTCGACCGCAATTTCGTATCTAGTTTCCTTGACCGCTTTATTCCCTGCATCAACATAAGCTTGAAAATCTGCTTCGGTCTTCAACGCTTCTTTCTCTTGCTTTTCTTCTTCTTTCCTCTTTTCTTCTATCTGCCTTTTTAAACTCTCAATTCTTTTCAGCATTTCAGCAGTATACTCCTTGTCGAACCTGTATTCATACATGGAGTCAAAATCAAATTTTGTCATTGGAGTTTTTTCTAAAAACTGAAAGTCTACACCTTCTATACTCTCAAATATAGACGTTTCAAAACGCAGATATAATGGATCAGGAGCATCCTCAATGATGTCAATTCTAGCATCAAGCTCCGCCATTTTAGTTACGTAACCTGTTTTTCTAATAAATATTTGATAGTACTCTCCTGTTGGAACATAGATAGTTGGCACTTTCCCATTTCCAGCAGATATGCTTTCGCTCACAAGTTTGCCATTCGCGTAAACAGAAACTGTTGCACCCGCTAGTTTTTTCCCTGAATTGTCATCTTTTAAATTAACAACTATTTCTACGTCCTTTTCTTGCCCGTAAGCCAAAAGGGTCATACCAAATAATATGAATATCAAAAGAATTCTCATGCTCTACTTAATACGTTCATATGTTCAAAAAGTTCAATAATCTTGCCAATAAATGGCTTTGCCTACATTCTCCCTAAAAATAAGTCCTCGTAATAGCTTACAAATATCTTAAAAAAATATCGTAATAGCGACTTATACTCAAGCCAATTAAAAGGATAAAATGAATTCAAGGCTGCCATTTTCCACTAACCCTCTTGTTTATGTGTATAAGTTCTGTACATCCTTTACGTTACGTTACTGCATTATCCTAATTTTACAACAAAAATAAAAATGAGCAAACGCATCACAGAAACAGACTCACTGTATAATAATCTGGAAAAAATGAATTCTGATGAACTTTTGAGGAATATCAATTCAGAAGACAAGAAAGTTGCTTCTGCTGTCGAATCGTGTATTCCCGAAATCACTGAATTTGTTAATGACACTTATCTTCGAATGAAAAAAGGTGGTAGATTGTTTTATTTAGGGGCTGGAACTAGCGGTAGGCTTGGAGTTGTTGATGCTAGCGAATGCCCTCCTACTTTTGGTGTTTCACATGATGTTGTTAAGGGGATTATTGCTGGGGGAGACTCAGCCATTAGAAGAGCAGTTGAAAATGCGGAAGATGACGCCAACCAGGGTTGGCAGGATTTATTAAAAGAAAATTTCACAGAGTTAGATACCTTAGTAGGCATTGCAGCCTCTGGCACTACTCCTTACGTTTTAGGAGCCATCAAAGCGGCAAAAAAATTAGGCGCAATCACATGTGGATTAACAAACAATCCAAAAAGTCCACTTTCTAACTTACCAAAACATAAAATTGTACCAGTTGTTGGTCCTGAATTTGTCACAGGCAGCACTCGAATGAAATCAGGAACCTCTCAGAAACTGGTTTTGAACATGATTTCAACTTCGTTGATGGTTTTGCTGGGTAAAGTTCGTGGAAACAAAATGGTCGACATGCAATTGAGCAATAAAAAACTTGTACAACGTGGAATTGATATGATAATGCATACCACTGGTATGGATGAAAAAAAAGCATCTGAATTACTCAGTAAATATGGAAATGTTAGAGATGCAATTGATGGCGCGATTTAGCCAAAATTTTAGGACTGGAATTTATAATCATTAACAGTTTTTAACAGCGCATTCACAAGGTACTAACAGTGGGTTAAATAAATTTGTGTTAGATCAAATTTAACCGTATGGAACCACTAAGCGCGACAAGTAGCAGTATTCAGGAAATAAACGAAAGAATTCAACAAGAAAGTAGTTTTCTGGACTTAATGAAACTTGAAATTGACAAGGTAATTGTTGGGCAAAACTACATGATAGACAGGCTATTAATTGGCTTGTTAGCAGATGGACATGTACTCCTTGAAGGCGTACCTGGACTCGCAAAGACCTTGGCTATTAAAACACTTTCAGACACAATTGGTGGTGATTTTAGTAGAATTCAGTTTACACCTGACTTGCTACCGGCAGATGTTATTGGAACAATGATTTATAGTCAGAAAAAGGAAGAATTTAATGTAAAAAAAGGTCCAATATTCGCTAACTTTGTGCTCGCTGATGAAATTAATAGAGCGCCTGCAAAAGTGCAAAGTGCCTTGTTAGAGGCCATGCAAGAGCGGCAAATCACCATTGGTGAAACCACTCATCAATTACCTTCTCCGTTTCTGGTACTAGCGACTCAAAATCCTGTTGAGCAAGAAGGAACCTATCCTTTACCTGAAGCACAAGTAGATAGATTTATGCTTAAAGTTAGTTTAGGATATCCTACCAAAGCAGAGGAAAAACAAATTATCCGACAAAATATTTCGGCAAAAGGTTTCCCGAAAGCTAACAAAGCTGTTTCTCTCGATCAAATTTTAAAAGCAAAAGAATTAGTGAGATCAGTTTATTTGGACGAGAAAATTGAACAGTACATTGTTGACCTTGTTTTTGCAACAAGGGATCCTAAAGCGCAAAACATTGTTGACCTTGACTATTTGATAGGATTTGGAGCATCACCGAGGGCCTCAATTAACTTAGCACTTGCAGCAAAAGCATATGCCTTTATTAACAGACGTGGATTTGTAATTCCAGAAGATGTCCGAGCAATTTGTGCGGATGTGATGCAGCACAGAATTGGACTGACATATGAAGCGGAGGCTGAAGACATTACTCAATCTGATATTGTAAAAAAGATAATTGAACAGGTACAGGTCCCTTGATTTAAGAGGGACATTCGCATAAAAGTATAATGGATAACCAACTAAATGGATACTAAAGCTCTTATTAAAAAAGTGCGGAAAATTGAGATTAAAACCAAAGGCTTAACTTCTCAAATTTTCTCAGGAGAATACCATTCGGCATTCAAAGGCAAAGGTATGGCTTTCAGCGAGGTGAGAGAATATGCTGTTGGAGATGAAATACGGACTATTGATTGGAACGTTACTGCTCGATTTAATGAACCCTTTGTAAAAGTGTTTGAAGAAGAAAGAGAATTGACAGTTATGCTAGTAGTTGATGTTTCTCCGTCTGGAATGTTTGGAACAAAAAATCAGTTAAAAAGAGAAACAATTACAGAATTATGTGCTGTTTTAGCTTTTTCTGCCTCATCAAATAAAGACCGAATTGGGGTCATTCTATTTTCTGATAAAGTTGTCAAATACATTCCGCCAAAAAAAGGAAAATCTCACATTTTACAAATAATCAGGACATTACTAAATCAAAAAGCAGAGGGAAAAAGTACCGATATACAATCTGCTTTGCAATTTTTATCAAAAATTCAAAAAAAGAAAGCAACAGTATTCTTACTCAGTGATTTCAGAAGTAAATCATACAGCAATGCATTAAAAATTGTTTCGAGAAAACATGATTTGATAGCCTTGAAATTTTCTGATTGCGGGGAATATAACTTACCCAAAATTGGACTCGCAAAATTTAAGGATTTAGAATCTGGTCAATCAGTTTGGGTAAATACTATGTTGAAAGCGGCACGCGAGAATTATAAGGAAAAGCAAGAAAATTTTGATTACAAAATAAAACAAGAATTTAGAAAACTAAATATTGACTACGCGGATTTGAAGACTAACGAAGATTATATAAAACCACTTATGAATTTATTTGATAGAAGGAATTAAATCGTGAAAAAAGCACTATACCATATCATTATACTTTTTTGTTTTGGCAATTTTGGGTTTAGTCAAGGATTCGCTTCTGCAAAATACTCTAGAGATAGCATCAGAATTGGAGAACAATTACTTTTACAGTTAGGTTTCAAGTGTCAAAAGGTCAGTATTGATAGTGTAAACTGGCCACAATTTGACGATTACTTGACAAATTCAGTGGAAATTATTGATCGATCTCGACTTCAAACAGTAGTAACAGATTCAATTACTCAAGATGTAATGTTAATGCAAAACTTTGTGCTGACTAGTTTTGAAGAAGGAGAAAATATTTTAGAACCAATTCTAATAAAGTTCAAGGATTCAATCTATTCTACCAATGTTTCATCTTTATATGTTTCAACAGTAGCTGTTGACACGACAAATAATATTTACGACATTAAACCAATTCAAGAGGTAGACTATAAGTTGAGCAATAGAATTAACGATTTTTTTATAGATAATTGGTATTGGATTGTAATAGTCGGATTACTGTCGCTGATCTTAATCTTACTGTATTATTTTTATAGTAAAAGAGAAAGGCAGCAAGTCATTTCACTTGCGCCTATTATACCAGCTCATATACCAGCACTTAAAAAGTTGAAAGCTTTAGCAGATAGCAGAGCTTGGGAAAATGAGGATAAAAAAGGATACTATTCAGCTGTAACTGATACAGTCAGAAAATACCTGGAAGAACGTTTTGAGATTCAAGCGTTGGAGGAAACAACAATTGAAATAATCAGAGATTTAAAATATAGTGACATTGTATCAAAAGATAAGTTCTTTCTTGAAGAAATCTTAAAGCAAGCAGATATGGTGAAGTTTGCAAAGTATAAACCTGATAATCAAGACGGCGAAACTGTTTTAAGTAAATCAATAGAATTTGTAGAACGCACAAAAGAATTAACTGCAAACAAATCTGCTAGTTCAAACTCTAATGAATAATTCGTTAACTGAAATATCATTTTTCAACTATGAGTATGTAAATCCCGAGTTACTATGGTTTTTATTTGTTATTCCATTATTGGCAGCTTGGTACATTCTGGTAAAACTGAAGAAGTCTAAATCTTTAAATATCAGCTCAACAGATAATATTCAAACAACTAGATTTAATATTTGGATATTTTTAAAACATTTTAATTTTGGTTTATTTTTGGCTGGCATCACTTTAGTTATTTTTGCATTCGCTCGACCTCAAGACTCTAAAGATGTTGAGGAGTATCAGATAAAAAATATAGAGGGGATTGATGTCGTAATTTCGATCGATATTTCTGCAAGCATGCTAGCTCAGGATTTTAAACCAAATCGTTTAGAATCTGCGAAGAAAACAGCTCTAGATTTTATTCGAAAACGACCTAATGATAGAATTGGAATTGTGGCATATGAAGGAGAGGCATTTACACAGGCCCCTTTAACAACAGATCACAAACTTTTAGCGGCATTGCTACACGAAGTTCAGTCAGGACTTGTGGATCCAGGGACAGCAATAGGTTCGGGCCTGCTAACAGCCGTAAATCGATTGTACAAAAGTGAAACTAAAAGTAAAGTCATTATTCTACTAACAGATGGAGTGAACAATATGGGAGAGATTGATCCGCTCACAGCTGCTCAAGTTGCTAAAGAATATGGCATTACAGTATACACCATAGGAGTAGGCAAAAATGGATTTGCCCCATACCCTGTCAAAAATGTTTTCGGCTCGACACGATTACAAGATATTGAGGTAGAAATAGACGAGGAACTTCTAAAAAACATTTCGGAAGAAACTGGAGGAGAGTACTTTCGAGCCCAGAATGAGAATGACCTGAACGAAATTTATGACATCATAGATAAATTAGAAAAGTCAAAAGTTGGTGTTGTTGAATTTAAAATAAACCCTCCTGAAAAATACTATGGATTTTTATTTTTTGGACTCTTACTGATCATCATTTTTTATTCAGGAGAAAAAACAGTATTAAAAAGCATTTTTAATGACTAGCCAATACCAATATAAAATAAAATCTATTTTAATTGCTACCATAGTATTTGAACTCATTTTTTGGGCAACACTAACTGGAATTTATTTCACTCTTGATGGTAATGAGCAATTTTTTAGAGTCGAGAATAAAAATTGGTGGTATTTATTGCTTTTCATACCTATTCTACTGGTGGGTTTCTTTTTGGCATTGCGCTGGAAAAACACTACCATAAATAAACTTTCTGACACGAAACTACTGCAGTACCTGATCCCTCCTATTTCATCTACTCGCGTATTTCTAAAGTTTATATTGTTCAAAACGGCAATTACCTTTTTTATTATTGCTTTATTAAATCCTCAATTTGGAACAGGAACAACAAAAGGTAAATCGGAAGGTGTAGAGATTGCCATTGCTCTTGATATATCTAACTCAATGAGGGCTCTTGACTTAGACAATAAGAGAAGCAGATTAAAAATTGCAAAAATGAGCATAGAACGGCTAATGAAAAGTTTGCATGGAGACAGAGTTGCGCTTATTATTTTTGCAGGTGAAGCGTTTGTTCAAGTGCCTTTGACTGATGATTATGGCTCATTAAAAAGCTTTTTAAACTCAATTGATCCAGACATGCTATCAAATCAAGGCACAAATATTAGCGACGCGATAGAAACTTCATTATCTGCTTTTGATTTGGAAAACAACTTTAGTAAAACTATAATAATAATATCGGATGGTGAAGATCATGAAGGTGCAGCTATTGACCGTTCTATGGAGGCATTCGAAAAACAGGTAATTATTAATACAGTTGGTATGGGAACCACCAGTGGAACGGTAATTCCCAATATTATTAATGGAAAAAGAGCTGGCTTAAAGAAAGACAGCAAAGGGAAAACTGTAACTACTAAGGTTAACTCGAAGATGCTAACTAGCATTGCAAGAAAAGGCGGTGGAGAATATGTTCAAGCACAAGGATCTTTCGTTGATTTACAACCACTAATTAATAATATCAACAGCCTAGAAAAAACTGAATTTGAGTCAAAATCATTTACAGATTACCAAGACCAATTTCAATGGTTTATTGCAATAGGATTGTTATTTATTCTATTGTACTTTGTGCTACCAAACAAACAATTTAATAAAAATGAACCTCAATTAAATGAAAATGAATAGACTCTTATTAGTGATGATAATATTGCTATCCTTTAAAGCACTTTGTCAAAATAATACATTGAAAAACATGTATAATGGCAATATGTTGTACAGTAATGCTTTTTATGAGGAGGCTATTGAAGAATACGAAAAAATAACAGCAAGCCTACCATTTCACTTTAAATCAAATTATAATTTAGGTAATTCAAATTTTCGGCTAAAGGAATATGACAAAGCTATTGAGCATTACGAAAGTATTGTAGAAAAAGGCAAAACGAAATCTCTAAATGCTGATATTTACCACAATATTGGTAACTGCTATGTGATGAAAAATGAATTTGAAGCTGCCATTCAAGCCTATAAAAATAGCTTAAAACTAAATCCATTTGCTGAAGACACCAGATACAATTTGGCATTTGCAATGAAAATTTTAGAAGAACAAAAAAAGAAAGAAGAAAAGAATCAAGAACAAAAAGAAAATTCAGATCAAGACGAAAAAAATGAAGAGCAAAACAGCGAAAATGCTGAAAAATCAGATGACAAAAGTGATAAAAATCAAGAACCTGAAGACAAACAAGACAAGGAGAAAAATGATGTAAAAGAAAACAATCAACAAGACAAAGACATTGACGAAAAAAATAAGAAAGAACAAAAAAACAAACCTGATATGCTCAGTAAAGAGCAAGCCAAGCGACTTTTAGAAGCAGCGGCACGGGCAGAGAAAGAAATACAGGAAAAAAAGGACGAAAAGCTTAAAATTGGAACTGGAAAGCCGAAAGCAAAAAAAGACTGGTAAAAGTTAATAATGAAAGCATTAAACACCATATTCTTAATACTAGTACTTCAATTCAATTTAATTGGGCAAAATGTTGAGGTAAAATCGTTTGTTGATAAAAGTGAGATTTTCACTAATGAAGTGATTACGTTTACAATTACTTCTAATGCAGATTGCGATATTTACACTCCAAATTTTGGTGGGTTAAAAATGATAGGCCAGCCTTTCCGTAGCTCTTCATCCATGACACTAGAGGTCAATGGCAGAGTAATTCAGCAGTCAAAACCATCTTTAATCTATCAGTTTGTAGCACCAAAAGCAGGAACATATACTATTTCAGCTATTCGTCTTTTGTGCAAAGGTAAAGAGTATAAAACAAAACCAATTAAAGTTACTGTAAAGTCAATACCTCAAAGTCAAAAAGTAACGATACCAAAAAACAATAGTGACTTTTTTATAAAAATGAATGCCAGTAAAACATCTGTATTCCAGGGAGAGTCGTTTGTTTTAAGTTTGAAAGTATATTCTCTTAATCAGCCAGAAAACTTTGACAATCTAGAATTAGGAACATCTAAAGGCCTTATTAGAAATAATTTAAATCCTGATCAGAGAAATCTAAATTTCACAATAGAATTTATTCAAGGAAAAAAATACTACACTACAGTAATCAATTCTGAATTGTGCTTTGCGCAAAATACTGGAAAAATTGAAATTAGTCCAGCTCTTGTATCAGCAGTTTTCAGCCGGGGATTTTTCCAAAAATCTAGAAAAGAAGCAAATTCTAATGCGTTAACTATAGCAGTAAAACCAAGAAAAGAGGCAGCACCTGAAAATGATAATGGCTTAGTTGGTACCTTTTCACTTTCCGCAGCAACTGAAAAATTTGTGTATTCTGTTGGAGAAGCCATAGATTTGCAGATAAAGATTTCAGGAAACGGCAATTTAAATACATTCGATACACCTAATTTACAAGTACATGAAAATTTTGAAGTGTTCGATCCTGAAGTTACAGACAGTCTTAAATATGATGTAGATGGAATTACTGGAAATATTTCTTACAATTTCGTAATCATTCCAAAAGCGGCAGGTCAATATAAAATTCCTCCCATTTCGTTCTCATACTTCGATTTAGATTCAGAATCTTATCAATCAAAAAGCACCGATACTATATTTCTAAAAATTAAAGAAGGTCAAGCGAATATCAATCCTGAATCTGGAGTCAATTCTGCTAGTTCTGGTGCGGAAAATTCTTTGAGCGATATTAGGTACTCTGAATCATTTAGCGATCAAGAATTGAACCATAACAGCTTTATAATCAAAAAAATATGGTTTTACTTGCTAATAGTGATTCTTGTGTTTATGGTTTGGTTTTTTATCAACCAGCATGTTAAAAATCAAACAGATTCCCATCAGCTAAAAAATTCTATAAAAGTAAGCCGAAAAGAGTCTTTGTTGAGACTTAAAACAGCCAAAAGATTGGCAAATGAACAACAAAATAAAGACGCTATTACAGAATTAAGTATTGCCTTAAAAAGCTTCATCAAGCAAAAAAATAACCTTTCTAACTACGACATGAGTAGCCATCAAATAGTTGAATTCTATACAAAAAAGTATTGGAGTCAAGCAGACTTAGCTCTTCTTCAAAATATTTGGAGTCAAATTGACATGTTCCAATATGCCCCTATTTCTTCCAACAAACTGGATGACTTAATAAAAAACACGGAATTATTAATTGATAAAATTGACCAAACCGAATGAAAGCATTTTATCTCTTTATCGCCCTGCTATTCTGTAATTTTAGCTTTAGTTCAGACTCTAGAAAAACTGAAGCAGATTCAGCTTATCTTGCGGGTGACTACAGCTACTCTTTAAAACTATATTCGCAATTATTAAATGAGTATCCCCATTCCGCACTTCTTTACTTTAAATTGGGAAATACTTATTTCAAAAATAATGAGCGAGGAAAAGCTATATGGGCTTATTACAGAGCTAAAAAACTAGCGCCAAACCATGAGGATATTAATTACAATTTAAATTATGTTTTGAATTTGTCTGAGATCGAAATCGAAAGTCAAATATTTGATTTTTCTAACCGGATAACCAAGTTTTTATATGGCAGAGGCACCAATTTTTGGGCATATTTAACATTAATTTTCACTTTTATAGGAACACTGTTTTTTTATTTATTCAAAACTATAAAAGGCAAAAACAAACAGAGGATATTTCTTGTGGTTAGCATTTGCTCGGCACTAGTTTTTATTATTAGTTTTTCCTTAGCAATTTTGCATTACAGATATATTAACACACTTGATCAAGGAATTATTATTGAGAACGCTGTAGAAGTAAAAACAGCTCCGTCGGATAATGAGACAACTAGAATTGAATTGAGCGAAGGCATGAAGTTTAAATTAAAAGAAAAACAAAACGATTGGTTCAGAATAGAATTAGGCCAAGGTGAAGGTTGGATTAAAAAATCATCTGCTCTTCTATTTTAGCATTGCAAATCTGCCTCTATCCCACTCTTTCCAGTTCACCATCTCTAATATTGTGATACAAATAACTTGATAAATGCAAGGACTCATCTCTGGTGGCCCTTTGTCCTAGTTTGGCAATAATATATAAAGAGGCAATAAGGCTTAGCATAATTGGCAAAAAATAGATCCATAGAGAATCAATTCCTAAATTCCATTGAGCCATCCCATACATTCCTCCAAATAAACAAATGAAACCAAGTAATGTATATAAAAAAACAAATAATACCCATACTTTGTGACGAGGACCAATAACTACCCGTATAAATGATCCTTCTTCCGCTTCATTCTTTTCAATTGATGCCCTGAGTTCAGGCGACCAATACTTTTGAGATTCATTTGGAATATCCAGATAGAAAACATCTAGTACTTTTCTTCCTAAAACCGTATCATCAGATTTTAATCCTGCCATTAGGTTTTCAATCACTTTATCTGCTGGTAAAGTGGATTTCAGTTTAAAACGTGGACGGATTTCAATGAAATCACCATCTGCTCTATTAAATGGCATAGGATTAAATTTTATTAAATAAATATAACAAATAAGTATTAAATACACTTAATTGAATCAATTCTGCATTCAATCTCAATCTAAACCTTAATTTTGTACGCAAATTAACAGACATGAGTTTTAAATTGGACAAAATTGAAGATGCGATAGCAGACATAAAAGCTGGCAAAGTAATTATTGTAGTTGATGACGAAGACAGGGAAAATGAAGGTGATTTTATAGCTGCTGCTGAAATGGTTAACCCCGAAATGATCAATTTTATGGCAACTCATGGTCGTGGGCTCATATGCGCGCCATTAACTGAAGACAGATGTGATGAACTCAGTTTAAATATGATGGTTGAGGACAATACAGTTTTACACAACACGCAATTTACAGTATCCGTTGACTTAATTGGACACGGTTGTACAACTGGAATTTCTGCTTATGATCGGTCTCAAACCATAAAATTCTTAACGCTTTCAGACACAAAGCCATCAGATTTAGGTCGTCCCGGACATATTTTTCCGCTAAAAGCAAAAAAAGGTGGCGTTTTAAGAAGAGCTGGGCATACTGAGGCCTCTATTGATATTGCTAAATTAGCAGGTATGAAACCCGCTGGAATTTTAGTCGAAATTTTAAATGAAGACGGGTCAATGGCTCGCCTTCCTCAGCTAATACCAGTTGCAGAAAAGTTTGACTTAAAAATAATTTCAATTGCAGATTTAATTGCTTACAGAATGCAAAACGAGTCATTAATTGAAAAAACAATAGAGGTTGACTTCCCTACACTTTGGGGCGATTTTAAATTGGCGGCATACAAACAAACCACTACAGACGAAGAGCATATTGTACTTTACAAAGGCGAATGGACAGCAGACGAATCTGTTTTGGTGCGGGTAGAATCTTCTGCTTTTTCGCATAATTTACTAGATGCAGTGCGTTCAGACAAACAATCGAATATTAGTGCGGCCTTACAATTAATTAACGAGCATGAGCAAGGCATATTATTGTTTATGCAACAAGGTGAAAAAGTGGAAACAATAGTGGAAACCATCCAATCATACAGCAACGAAAAGATTGGCAGAAAAATGGATTCAAAAGATTACGGAATAGGTTCACAAATTTTACGTGGTTTGGGTGTAAAAAAACTAAAACTTGTTACCAATAGCAACCAATTAAACGAAACCGTTATTAATGCTTACGGTTTAGAAGTAGTTGAAACTGTTCCTTTTGTAAAAAAAGGATAAGATTAAAGATAATAATTATGAGTGCAATTAGTCCACAAAACATTGAAAACGCTATTAAAAAAATAGATGGCTTAAATGAAGATGCTTTAGACAAAATTATTGAAACCTATGCCTTAAAGCAAGAAGATTTACTCGGACATGTAATGCAAGCAGGTGTTGAATATGAGAACGAAGACTTAAACACATTTTCAATTTACTATTTTGCAATTGTTATGGCTGCTTTTGATGATGCAAAACTTAAGCTCAACACCATCACACAGGATGACATTGACGATTTTCAAGAACCATTCGTTCTTGCCTTAGATGAAATTAATAAAAATGAAGACTACACACCGCTTCACGAGCTCATAAACCAACCTAATTTGACCATTTTTATGGCAAACGAAATTGATGCCGAAGACGAAGATGGTGAAGTTTTAGCTGAAGAAACCAAAACGCAATTATTTATTGTCATGTCGTCAATGATTGGTCTGATGAATAAGGCCATAACTAAGTGATGCTATCCCCTAACAAAATAGTTAAAAAAATGATGGCAGATGATGCCATGAGCCAATGGTTAGGGATTCAAATTACTACAATAGCACCAGGAAATGTTGTGTTGCAAATGGTTGTTAGACCAGAAATGGTTAATGGGTTTGGAATCGCACATGGTGGAATTACCTATTCATTATCAGACACCTGTTTGGCCTTCTCTTCAAATAGTCACGGTCTTAAGGCTGTTTCAGTTGAAACTTCCATTTCTCATCTAAAACCTGTGAAAGTTGACGATATTTTGAAAACTGAAATAGAGGAAATAAATTTAAGTAGTCGATTTGGGATTTATCAGGTAAAGGTAATTAATCAAAATTCTGAACTTGTGTCTGTCTTCAAAGGGACAATGTACAGGAAAGATGAATGGACCTAGAAGTTTAGCTGCATTCCTCTTCTCATTAATCTTTTCTTCTTTCGAGCCTCTTTCTTTCGCTTTTTCACAAGCGCTTTATACCTTTTCTTTTTTTCTTTTAATCGCTTTTCTTCCTCTTTAAAATCGGCTTTAGTTATTAGCTTAGGTTTCGATTTTATAATTATTTTCCCGTCCTCTATTTCTCTTATAATGTATTCTAAAACATAATTCTCTTTTTTAATATAAGCAGCTTTTATGTCTTGTTCAAACATTTTTCCCATCAAATTAAAAACCATGGCATCATCCTTTCCTCTGTATTTTCTAACAATGTCATATACCGTACTACCAGTTTCTCTTCCAATTAGACTCATCAGTACTTTTCCTTCCGATATGTATAAATCAAGCATGGCATACTTAAAATTGCTTTTTAATTCTTTATATGAAATTTTGCAATGCTTATTGCGTTTTCGTCTTTTCTCAATGCTTTGCAAATCACCTTCAAGCTGATTTAAAACATTAGCAGCATACAAAGCGTAGGGATATACTTTTATCACTCTTGGCTTTAAGTATTTATATTGTTTCTGAAATTCAGCATCAACCACTTCAATTGGCTTTATATGTGAATTAGGCAATAGAATGGCCTCCGTTTGACCAATTGCTGTCACACTCACTAAAAAAACCACTATAAAGAGTAAATATTTCATAACTGAACTTTTTGCAGACAGTGTAAATACAATTTCCGTTCCTAAAATTAGTTCTAGAATTCGTATCATTGTAAATATACGTGTTTTATGAAAAATTCTATTTATATCTGTTTGGGTATTTTAGTTTTCAGTTGCAGTCAAACTGAGAATAAAAATAATTTAACAACTTCAAAACCTGACCCTATTAGCAAAATTGATGATGCATTGATTGATTCAATTATCACTGTTTTAGACTCTAATTCAGTGGAAGACTATGAAGAAAATGAGGAATTAGCACAAAAAGAGGTTATTGAAAAAGTATACGGCAAACAATGGGACTTTTGTGACTGCATTCAAAAAACAGATTCTATTCAAAAAGCAATTGATAATGTGGCTGAAATCAGTGATTCAGATTTTGATAAAATTATGAATCGATTTGATGAAATTGACCAGCATTGCAAGGCCATCATAACAAGCCCAAACACAACCCCGGAAGAGCGAAAAGCACATGAGCGAAAAGTAAAAAAGTGCTTAAAAAAATTGTAGAAAAAAAAAAGACGTTTTAGATTAATCTAAAACGTCCTGTCTAATTATTTCTAAGTTGACTTTGCTTCTATGCCGGAAAAGCAATTACAGTCTCTTCATTGGCTTTTTCAGGCTCAACCTTAATAATACCATTACCAATCAAAGAATCTTCGTCACCTGCAGCATTCAATAAAAACACCTCAATGTCTAACACTGCGTAACCTGCCTGGCCTAAATTAAATTTGTCAGTGTAATCAAAAAACGCCTTACCTTCAAAGTCTGTCTCAACTACCACTTCCCATATTGTATCTAAAGCATTTGAATTTACTTTATTTCCTTCATCATCAAGCGTAGGTGTTCCAAATAATCTAACATCAGCAAATTCAACAATATTTCCAGCTGTATCAATCACTGAAATAGTTGCTGTTGTTGGTTGCTCTTTTTTGCATGAATTTAATCCAACAATAACGAATAATAAAAAGGTTGCCGATAATGCGGTTTTTAAAAGAAATCTATTCATAATTTTCGATTTTTATCTGTAATTTCGCTGTGCTATTATGCGAAAAGAAACAAATATATAGTTTTGATTTGAATTGTGTTATTATAGCATAAACAATTTTATACCCCATTTAGTTACACCCATCAATGGATTTAAAGGAAAAAATAAAACACTTAAGCCAAGAAATTTCGGATTTCAAGATACAATCAAAGGATGATTTAGAGCGATTTCGAATCAAATACCTCGGTTCAAAAGGTAATTTAAAACTTCTTTATCAAGACCTTAAGTGGGTAAGCAGTGATTTAAAGCGTGAGTTTGGACAATTAATAAATGGCGTAAAAGTTTCGACTGAGGAGAAATTTTCAGAATTCAAAAATAAAATTGAATCAAACTCAACTTCCAGGAGCTATAGCAATATTGATTTGAGTCGCCCGAGTGATTCTAAGCCTTTAGGTGCTAGGCATCCACTAGCAATTGTTAAAAATGAAATTATTGATATTTTTAAACGAATAGGATTTACGGTTTCAGAAGGGCCTGAAATTGAGGATGACTGGCATAATTTTTCTGCTTTAAATTTTCCGCCAGAGCATCCAGCAAGAGATATGCAAGATACTTTTTTCATTGAAACGGGCGAAAACGAAATGGCGCTTCGAACTCATACTTCTTCTGTTCAAGTACGTGTAATGGAGAATGAAAAGCCGCCGATAAGAACGATAAGCCCCGGAAGAGTATATAGAAACGAAGCCATTTCTGCAAGAGCACATTGCTTTTTTCACCAAGTGGAAGGATTGTATATTGATAAAGATGTTTCATTTGCAGATTTGAAACAAACCCTACTTTATTTCGCTCAAGAAATGTTTGGCGAAAAGGCTGAAATAAGATTGAGACCCTCTTATTTCCCTTTTACAGAACCTTCAGCAGAGGTGGATGTTTCATGCACAATATGCAATGCAAAAGGATGTAATGTCTGCAAGTATACAGGCTGGTTAGAAATATTAGGCTGTGGGATGGTAGATACAAATGTATTGGAAGCAGCCAATATTGACACTAAAGAGTATTCAGGCTATGCATTTGGAATGGGAATTGAAAGAATTGCTCAATTAAAATATAGGGTGAATGATTTGCGCTTGTATTCAGAAAATGACGTGCGTTTTTTATCTCAATTTAAATCGGCTTATTAATGATAAAGGCTGTAATTATAGATGATATTCCTGAGGCAATTCAAGTGCTGTCAACTGATATCAAAACATATTGCTCGAATATAGAAATTATTGGAAACGCAAATGGCGTTGTGTCAGGTGCTAAGCTAATAAAATCGTTACAACCAGACCTCGTATTTTTAGATATTCAAATGCCTGATGGCAGTGGGTTTGATTTATTAGAAATACTTGATGACACTAATTTTAAGTTGATTTTTACTACTGCATCTGATGAATTTGCGATTAAAGCCTTTAAATTTTCGGCAATCGATTATCTGTTAAAACCTATTGATCCTGATGATTTAATTCAAGCTGTTAGTAAAATTGACTCACAAATTAACCCTACTGAAAGGTTAGAGCTTTTAAAAACAAATTTGGACACGCCAAAAAAACTGGCTTTAAATACGGTCGATAAAATTCACATAGTTGATGTAAAAGATATAATAAGACTAGAATCTAATATCAATTATACTAAATTCTATTTTAAAGATAACAGTAAACTACTGGTCACCAAAACTCTGAAAGAATTTGATAAATTGCTAAGTGAACACGGATTTATTCGCGTCCACCAATCACACCTTATCGCCAAAAATCAAATTAAAGCATTTTTGAAGCAAAATGGTGAAATTCAATTAAAAGACGACAGCAGAATTCCTGTTTCTACCAGAAAGAAAACAATTTTGATGGAAATGATTTCAAAGTTATAACATGAAGGATATTTTAAAATATTTACTACTTGTATCGATTATCACCTTAATGGTAGCAGGATGTAGAACTGAAAAGAAAAAAAACAAAGATAGAAAACCAAGTGTTGCTTTAAAAGTAAAGTCTCCTTCACGAGATGCCTCATTTACAGTTGGTGATGATATTAAAGTTGAAATTGAAATACTTGATTCTACCAATGTAAAAAATTTGACTGTCACGTTTGACGAATTAATAATTCAAGAAAATTTAGATCCAGTTTCTCAAACAGTGACCATTAATACAGAGGACATGTGGGTCGGATATTCAACTGTGCACATTAGCTATAATGACATGGAAGGAAAAGCTAGGAAAGCGACGAGAAATGTTATTTTATTTTCAGACATAGTACCTGAACAAAAAATTGCCTCAATAGTTAAAACCTATCCTCACAGCACAAACTCTTATACACAGGGACTTGAATTTTATAAAGGAAATCTATTCGAAAGCACTGGATCTGGAGATGGTAATAAATCATTTATTGCCACAGTTGACTTAAATTCGGGAAAGCACCTAAAATATAAAGAACTCGACAATCCTGGATATTTTGGAGAAGGTATCACCATTTTAAATGACACCATATATCAATTGACTTGGCAAGCTCAGCGGTGTTTTGTTTATGATCTTGACTTCAACTATATTAAAACATTTGAATACCAGGGAGACGGTTGGGGATTAACAAATGACGGAACCTCCCTAATTATGTCGAACGGCAGCTCGCGCATTGCTTGGCGCAACCCCACAACTTTTGAAATTGAAAGAGAAATTGATGTTTTTGGAAACCAAAAAGAAGTGAATCAGCTGAATGAATTAGAGTTAATCAATGGTGACTTATGGTGTAATGTTTATCAATCGAATTATTTAGTACAAGTTGAAATTAATACTGGAAAAGTTTTATCATATATTGATTGTGCAGGAATTGCTTTTGAAGGTAGGGATCAGTATTCCAATGTTTTGAATGGAATTGCCTATGATGCCGCTAATGAAAAATTATATCTAACAGGTAAGCTGTGGCCAAAATTGTTTGAAGTAAAAATTGATTAATGGGAAAGCTTTTTGTAGTACCTACTCCAATTGGAAATTTGGAAGATATGACTTTTAGAGCCATCCGAGTTTTAAAGGAAGTGGATGCTATTTTAGCGGAAGATACCAGAGTCACGGGTAAATTACTCAATCACTACGAAATATCGAATAAATTAATTGCTCACCATATGAACAATGAGCACAAAACAATTGATAGATTAGTTGAAGAATTGCAATCAGGATTAAATTACGCAGTTGTTACAGATGCTGGAACTCCAGCTATTTCCGACCCAGGTTTTTTATTGGTGCGTGCTTGCGTTGAAGCCGACATTGAAGTTGATTGTTTACCTGGTGCTACAGCATTTGTACCTGCTATAGTGAATAGTGGATTTCCTTGCGAGAAATTTAATTACATTGGATTTTTACCGCATAAAAAAGGACGAGAAACCATTGCAAAAATGCTTGAAACCTCAGATAGAACAACAGTGATGTATGAGTCTCCGCACCGAGTACTAAAAACATTAAAATTATTTGGTTCAATTTTTCAAGACAATCGACGAATCTCAATTTCACGTGAAATTTCTAAAAAATTCGAAGAAACCATACGTGGTACTGCGATAGAATTACTAGAACACTTTGAAAACAAACCTCCAAAAGGTGAATTCGTCATTGTAGTTGAAGGTAAAAACAAGTAGATTTAAAAAAAGAATTGCGAATTATTTGATAAATGAGTTCGTTATACTTGAACTCATGCTTAGACTTTAAAAAAAATACACAAATGAAAGCCATATATTTAATTCAAAAGGGAGCTGCAAACAAGGCTTTTGAAATTAGGGATACAAAAAAACCGATTGTAAAAGCAAAAGATGACATTTTAATCAAAGTGGAAGCTTTTGGTTTAAATTATGCAGATGTAATGGCTCGGCATGGAAATTATAAGGAAGCACCACCTTTTCCAGCAATTATGGGTTATGAAGTGGTTGGTGTGGTTGAAGCCGTGAATTCAGATGAAAACGCCTTTTTAGTTGGTAAACGGGTCGTTGGATTTACACGTTTTGGAGGATACGCTGAATTTGCTCTTTCTAAAGATTTTGGAGTAACCGTAATTGACGATATGAATGCTGGAACAGCATTATGTATTGCCACTCAATATGTGACCGCGTACTATATGGCCTTTGTTAGTACTAATTTGTATTCAGGTGACAATGTTTTAGTGCATGCAGGAGCTGGCGGAGTTGGTACTGCATTAATTCAACTTTGTAAACTAAAAGGCTGCACTGTTTTTGCGACAGCAGGTTCTGACGAAAAAATCGAATATGTTAAACAACAGGGAGCAGATTTTGGTATTAACTATAAAGCAGTCGACTATGAAAAAACAGCACATGACTTGTTGAAAAATGAAAGGCTTGACGCAACATTTAATCCAATTGCTGGCTCAACTTTCAAGAAAGACTTTAATTTAATTGGTTCCGGCGGACGAGTGATTTTATTTGGTGGTTCTGAATTGTCTGGAAAAAAATGGGGACCACTATCTGGTTTAAATTTTGTTCGAAAAATGGGCTTCAGATTAGCTATAGGACTAATGATGCGCTCGAAAAGCATTATTGGAGTTAATATGTTAAAGATTGGAGACAACAAGCCACAAATGCTTCATTATTGCTTAACAGAAGTGACCAAGTTAATTAAAGATGGCAAGCTGAAACCTCATGTAGGCGCCATATTTTCCGCCAGTGAAATAGCAGAAGCTCATACAATGCTTGAGAATAGACAATCGATAGGTAAAGTGATTGTCAAGTGGTAAAAAAAAGCAAAGATTCATGAGTAATTTGCAACTAACAGGGCAGATTTAGTTTTTTTTATTTTTTAGGACTTCAAGTCAGCACTGTTTTCGTTTAGAAATTTGCTAATCAATTTGTGCTAATTTCATTATCTTTAACAAATACCTTAATTTTAAACCAATTTCATGATACAACCACTACTCAAAACTACCTTTCTCGTTTTTGTTTTATTATTTTCATTCACCGCAAAAACTATAGCTCAAAATACCTTGCCGCTGCTTTTCAAGTCTGGTCAAGTAGATTTAAGCAAAAATCTAGAAACCTCAAAAAAATCATTTGAGTCTGCACGCCTTAATTCAAACAATGACAACTATAGAATCATACAATTCGCACAAATTCCATCAACAGAAATAAAAAAAGAGTTGAAAACAGCTGGAATTGAACTTTTGAACTATGTCCCAAAAAACGCTTACTACGCAAAAATTAGTAAATCAGCAGATTGGAGCATTCTTGAAAACAGCAATGTATACAGTGTTACTGAAATAAAAAATGAGTACAAGCTATCAAAAGATTTCGCAGCAAAAAAATATAATGATTGGGCAGTGAGTAGCGGAAATTATATCAGTGTAAATGCAGTTTTCTTCGCCACCGTAACAAAAGAAAAAGCGCAACTAATCCTCAGCAAACTAGAAGTACAAAATTTGACGATTAATGATGTGAAAATTGCAAGCTTTAAAGTTAAAATCGATCAACTCAACGAGCTATTTGCCTTACCAATTTTCTATTACTTCGAACAAATTGATCCTCCAAGCGAGCCTGAAAACTTAAGAGAAACAACTAACCACAGAGGAAATAATTTAGCCACAGCTTATACAAATGGTTTAAAACTTGACGGAACAGGTGTAACAGTAATGTTGCAAGACAATAGTAGGCTCGACGATCATATTGATTATACGGGTCGTTTTTTCAATAACGCTTCAGCTACTAATAGTGGCGATCACGGAGAGCATTGTGGTGGTACCATTGCGGGAGCAGGAAATTTAGATCCTACGGCAAGAGGAATGGCATTTGGAGCTGAAGTATTGGTTTACAGTCCGACAGATGCCAATTATAACAGTGTCCCCAATTTAGTAGTGAATAGCAATTTAACCATTACTTCAAAAAGTTACGGTGGTGGCTTAAATGCTGGATACAATACTATAGCCAGTACCCTTGATCAACAAGTTAGAAACTACCCTTCTTTAATCCATGTATTCTCTGCAGGTAATTCAAATAATTCAGGAAATACTGCGGCAGGCGGACAATGGTTTAATATTACGGGTGGACACAAATCGGCAAAAAATGTTTTAGCAGTTGGCAATGTTTTATTTAGTGATGGAATTGCAGGCTCAAGCAGTAGAGGCCCAAGTGAAGATGGAAGAATAAAGCCAGATATTTGTGCTGTTGGTACAAGTGTATTTTCAACTGTTGATCCGAATAATTATGACACAAAAACAGGAACATCAATGGCTTGTCCTGGTGTTGCAGGCACTTTAGCTCAATTATATCAAGGTTATAAAGAACTTAATGGCGGACAGAATCCTGATGCGGCCCTCATGAAAGGATCTATTTTAAACACAGCGGACGACCTTGGGAATGTTGGTCCAGACTATATTTATGGTTGGGGAAGAATCAACGCTAGACGTGCATACCAAGTGATTAGAGATAACCAGTACTTTACTGATGAAATTTCTCAAGGAAATAATTTACAACATAATATTATAGTGCCAGCTGGAATATCTCAAGTAAAAGTAATGGTTTATTGGTCAGATTATGAAGCCTCAATAACTGCAAGTCAAGCATTAGTGAATGATATAAATATGACGATTACTGACCCAACAGGCGGAATTAATTTACCATGGGTTTTAAATAACACAGCAAATTCAGTACTCTTAAATACTCCTGCAATTAATGCCGTTGATGATGACAATAACATGGAACAGATTGTAATTGACAATCCTACAGCTGGAAATTATATAGTAGATCTTGAAGGGTTTTCTATTCCGTTCGGACCACAAAAGTACTTTGTAGTATATGAGTATTTAACTGATGATGTTGTTTTAACCTATCCTATTGGAGGAGAAAGTTTTGACCCAACTAAAACCGAGATAGTCCGTTGGGATGCGCTGCACAATAATGGCACATTTGCACTTGAATATTCTGAAGATAACGGTGTAAACTGGACTATGATCAGCAATAATATTGCTGCCAATCGAAGATTTTTCTCTTGGAATGTACCTTCAATAGTATCAGGAAAAGTACTGATGAGAATTACTCGAAATAACTCAAGCAGTCAAAGCCATAAAGTATTTAGCATTATTGATGTGCCAACAGGTTTAGAAGTATTAACCGTATGCCCCGACTCGGCAACACTTACATGGGATCCTGTTGTTGGAGCAACATCATACGAAGTTAGCCTACTAGGTAGCCTGTATATGGATTCAGTTGGTGTTTCAACTACCAACACAATAACAATTCCTCATTCGTCTGCAGATGATTTTTGGTGGAGTGTTAAGGCTATTGGCCCCGATAGCACAATAGGTAGAAGAGCAATCGCTGAATACCAGTCTTCAGGAATATTTAATTGTATTTTAGATACGGATGTGAAACTTTATGATCCTCAATTTTTAAATGGAAGAACAATTCTAAGTTGTATGGAGCCAGATGCTATTGAAATTGGAATTACACTTGTGAACAGAGGCACTACCCCTCTTTCTAATATTCCGGTGAGTTATGAACTAAATGGTGCGAATACAACTAACGAAATTTATACTGGAACCATTCAACCATTAGATAGCTTTTATTACAGTTTTAGCACCCAAATATCTGTTTCATTTGGTGTCAATAACCTTGAAATTTGGGCCAATTACCCAGGTGATCAAAATGCATTTAATGATGAAATTACTTCAGTATTTACATACTCAAATGCCAGTCCTGAAACCCTTCCGTTTTTCGAAGATTTTGAAAGTTTTTCGCTGTGCAATACCAGCAGTGATTGTGAGATTGAAGTATGTCAGCTCGGAAATAATTTTATTAATTCTGCAAATGGATCGGTAGATGATATAGATTGGAGAACAAATGAAGGCATAACCCCATCTCAATCAACAGGTCCCTCAACAGATTATAATCCGGGAACAAACACGGGTAATTACTTATATCTTGAACCTTCTGCAACACCTATTTGCGCGCTCAAAGAGGCGCATTTGGTGACACCATGTATTGATTTGTCTGATGGAGGAATTTTAACTTTTGCTTACCATATGTACGGTGGAGATATGGGGGAACTACATGTTGATATTCTTGTAAATGGAACATGGATAAATGATATTATGCCAATGATTAGCGGAAATAGAGGAACATTTTGGAGAACAGAAGATATTAATTTAAATCCGTATGCAGGAAACATTGTAAATATTAGATTTAGGGGTATCACAGGTGATAATTTCCGAAGTGATTTAGCCATTGATGATATTAAAATTTCAAGTTCTTTATCAGTTACTGAAAATAAGACAGGAGACTTTAAATTATTCCCTAATCCAAGTACTGGAGTGATTTATTATGAAACTGATGAGAGCGAAATTTCTAAAATTTCAGTTGTAGATGTTAATGGAAAAGTAGTTTACTCTAAAACTACTTATGATGGAAATGGAACGATTGACCTTTCGCATGTGTCCACTGGCTTTTACTTCGTGAAAATATTAATGGCCAATGAAAGTATAGTGAAGAAAATATTAGTTGAGTAAAATCAATTGCCAGCAAAAAAAATGGCGTACACTTCTGTACGCCATTTTTTTTTCGTTTGTATTATTTAAATTTAGTCGATTAGCTCTACACTTCTATTAATGAATTTCGACAGCTCTTCTCCCTTCAACATTCCTTGCGACAATAGCGCAAGATCTGACAATTGTTTAGCTAATTTAGCTTTATTGTCTCCTTTTTTACGGAGTAAAGTTCCAACAGCTGGATGATTGGCATTGACCACAAAGTTGTACATTTCTGGAAATGCACCCATCATCATTCCACCGCCACCTAGCTTTTGCTGCTCCATCATTCGCCGCATAAACTCAGGTTGTGTTATTATTACTGGCGCTTCTGTCTCGCTCATGTTTTCAAATTGAATGGTAAATTTTTCTTTATTTACCGATCCTTCAAATAAAGGCTTTAACTTTTCTTTTTCTTCATCAGATAATTTAGAAGGTATTTCTACATCCGTTTTAATCAAATTATCAAGAGTGTCAGCATCTACTCTGGCAAAGTTTACTTTTTCAAGGTTACCTTCTAATTTTGCAATGAAGTGAGGAGTTAATGGACTGTCAAACAAAACAACATCATACCCTCTTTCGTTTGCATTAGCAATAAATTGGTGATGTGCTTCCTGACTATTGGCATAAAGAACAACCAAATTACCGTCTTTATCCGTTTGCGTCGCTTTTACTTTCTCTTGATATTCTTCAATTGTATAAAAAGAGCCATCAGTACTTTTTAACAGAGTGAATTTGTCTGCTTTTTCAGCAAATTTATCATCAGTTAAAGTTCCGTATTCAACAAATACTTTTAAATCATCCCATTTCTCTTCAAATCCTTTTCTGTCGTCGTTAAACATTGCCTTTAATTTGTCTGCCACCTTTTTAGTGATATGCGAGGCAATTTTTTTTACGTTACCATCACTTTGTAAATATGAACGAGATACATTCAACGGAATATCAGGCGAATCAATTACACCATGAAGTAGCGTTAAGAATTCAGGTACAATCTGTTCAACAGAATCAGTAATAAAAACTTGGTTACTGTAAAGTTGAATTTTATTTTTTTGAACTTCTACATTCTCCTTTATTTTTGGAAAATATAATACACCTGTTAAGTTAAACGGGTAGTCAACATTAAGGTGAATATGAAATAGAGGCTCATCAAATGAAGCCGGGTAAAGTTCACGGTAAAACGACTTATATTCCTCATCAGTTAAATCAGCAGGAGCTTTTACCCATAAAGGTTTTGTATTGTTAATTACCTTTGGTGACTTTTCTTCTACTTGCTTTACTTTGCCCTCGTCATCCTTTTCTCCCTTAGGATCGTCGATCATTTCCGTTTTTTCACCAAAAACGATTTCAACTGGTAAAAACTTACAGTATTTATTCAATAAAGTATCAATTCTTGCTTCTTCCAAAAACTCTAAAGAATCTTCAGCAATATGTAATACTATTTCAGCACCCCTATCTGCTTTATCAATTTCAGAAATTGAATATTCAGGTGTGCCATCACTTTCCCACATCACTGCTTTAGCGCCTTCTTTAAATGATAAGGTTTTTATTTGAACTTTATCTGCTACCATAAAAGCAGAGTAAAATCCTAATCCGAAGTGACCAATAATTTGTTCTGCCCCTTCTTTCCCTTCATATTTTTTAACAAATTCTTCAGCTCCTGAGAATGCTATTTGATTAATGTATTTTTCAATTTCTTCTTCTGTCAGTCCAATCCCTCTATCTTTTACAGTTAAGGTTTTTGCTTCTTTATCGATAGAAATTTCGATTCTAGTATCGCCTATATCTCCTTTTACTTCTCCAGCTCCGCTTAATACTTTTAATTTACTGGTAGAATCAACTGCATTCGAAACTAACTCTCTTAAAAATATTTCATGATCGCTGTATAAAAAGCGCTTAATCAGTGGAAAAATATTTTCCGTTTGTACATTTATTGTTCCTTTTGTTGCCATAATTAGTGTTTAATATTTTTGGTCATTCCTTCTTTGTCAAAGTCTGTACCATTGATGAATCGCTGACAAAATGACTGAAATAAAGACTTAAATTCTGTAGTTGTGGCGACATTTTTGCAGTATGATTTGTTTAAAATGTAACTAGCTGTTCAATAATTCCGTAAAAACAAGGGCTAACTTGCTTTGCATTAGTAAATAGAAACATGTTTAGAGTTCTTAAAATTGGTTTATTCTGTGGTTCACTGTTTTGGTCAGGCGCAATATTGGCTCAAAAAAACAACCAATTTGCTATAGGTTTAATGCCTGGCGGAAACAATAGTCTATTGTCTTTTGCCATTGTTACCTATTCTGGCGGCACATATATTGGAACAAAGCGTTTGTCCGAGCAACAATTTATGTTTTTCGCGCTCGGTTACTGGCCTACTCGAGCCAATCCAAACAAAGAAAACCTGTTTAAAAAGAATGGAATAAGAGGCGTTGAATTAACATATGATGATTTTGGCAAAGTAAATGGCTACACCAAAGGCCCTATTTTTCAACTATGGCGCATAAAATATATGAGTCATCCTGCTAGAAGAGATTTGCCGTCAGGCTGGAGTCAAAGTCCATATATGCCTAGTAAAAGCCAAGCTATCTATTTGTATGAAACCTATGGAGTTTTAAACGTAAACACCCATTTTTTTGTTGGCGAAAAATTATTTCAATTACTAAAAGATGTGCAAGACCCTACTTGGGTAAGCGCCTACCAAGCCATATAATAAAAAACAGTATTTTTGTACTGTACATTTTAATAATTGTGAGCCAATCAACAAATCCGCACCAAAAGCAAATTGATGCCTTAATTGCTAAAAAAAAGCAAAGACAAAACGCCCTGTCTGAAGATGAGATTAGCCGAAGAATTTTGGATGGAGACATTAGTGCATTAAGTAGCGCAATTACTTTATTAGAAAGTACAAAAAAAAGTGACCAAATGATAGCACAGGCAATCATTAGTAATTGTATTCCGCAATCAGGCAAAAGCATTAGAATTGGAATTACAGGTGTGCCAGGCGTTGGCAAAAGTACTTTTATTGAATCTTTTGGCGAAGGATTGATTAAACAAGGAAAAAAAGTAGCCGTATTAGCCATTGATCCAAGCAGTGAAAGAACTGGCGGTAGTATTTTAGGAGATAAAACTAGAATGAACCAGTTAGCCATTAATCCGAACGCCTATATCCGCCCTACTTCATCTTCGGGATCTCTTGGTGGTGTAGCTAGAAAAACCAGAGAAAGTATTATACTTTGTGAAGCGGCTGGTTTTGATACCATTTTAGTTGAAACAGTAGGTGTTGGCCAATCAGAAACTGCTGTACATTCCATGACTGACTTTTTTTTATTACTCATGTTAGCTGGCGCTGGAGACGAATTACAAGGAATTAAGCGAGGGATAATGGAAATGGCTGATACGATTTTAATTACAAAAACAGATGGCGAAAACGTTAAGCAAGCCAATTTAGCTAGATTAGATTATAAAAATGCACTGCACCTATTCCCTGCAAATGAAAACAATTGGATACCGAAAGTAGAAACGATTAGTGCCATTGAAAATTTTGGAATAGAAAAAGTAATCCAAATAATTGACACTTTTAAAACTCAAACGGCTGATACGGGATTTTTTGACAAAAAAAGACAAACTCAGCAAGTGTATTGGATGCATGAAAGTTTAAAAGATTTGATTTTAGACAAGGCATACAACAATGCTAACTTTAAGTCAAAAATAAAGAATTTCGAATCTGACCTTAAATCAGGAAAAATCAGTTCATTTGCAGCTGCAGAAGAACTATTTAAAAACATTAATAAAAATGACTGAATTAACATTTGAATTAAAAGAAGGACAGCCTTATATTGAATTAAATAAAGTATTGCAGATTCTTAAGTTGGCTCAAACCGGAGGTCATGCCAAAATTCTAATTCAAAACGAAGAAGTGAAGGTAAATGGCCAAACTGAGACCCGAGTTCGAAACAAACTGGTGAAGGGTGATTTAGTTGAGTGTGATGACAAAATTGTAAAGATTATCTAATCACAAATAATTTATTTTCAGTACATTTAAACATTTTAATTTTATTGAAACAAATGCTTGTGCTTGCATTTTGTGGAGTTGAATTAATCTGAATTACCTTAAATTTATGAAGACTGTTTACTTAATTTTCTATTTATTTTTATCATTTTCCACTTACGCTACTCATGTTGCAGGTGGAGTTATTACCTATGCTCCCACTGGAAACTTAAATGAATACGAGTTTACCTTAACAGTATATCGGGATTGTGATGCGTTTGCAAATATAGGTGATACAGTTCAATTGTCAGTTTCCAATTCATGCGGAATTATTAATAGTCCTCAAATTGCATTGGCAAAAATTTCAGTTGAAGAGATCTCTCAAATTTGCACTGCTGAACTGGCAAATACAAGTTGCGGAGGAACTGCAGCACTAGAAGGTATTGAAAAACAGGTTTTCAAAGGAACAAGCACTCTTTCTGGCATCTGTTCCGAGTGGAATTTGAGTTATAAATCATGTAATAGAAATACATCATCAAACCTTCAAAATTCAGAAAGTAAATGCTTTTACATTGAAACAAAGCTAAATAACGCTAATTTCCCATGTAATTCTTCACCAATAATTGTCGGACAATATCAAATTCCGTACACATGTGCAGGTCAGTCAATAAATTTATCTTCTTTTGTTATTGACAAAGATGGAGATTCTTTAAGCTTTAGCTTTATAAACTCTCTTGAATCAGGTGGATCACCAATTCAATATAATGCCCCTTTTACAGCTGCCCAACCAATTCCTGGAATTACAATTTCGAATACTGGCGAAATAAGTTTTAATTACTCTATCACGGGCAGTTTTGTGCTCACTGTATTAGTAGAAGAATTTGATGACCAAGGGCTACTAAAAGGCTCAATCATCCATGACTTTCAAGTAGTGATTGAAACCTGCACAAACAACATACCATTTGTCACTAGTATTTCTAATTTTAACAACCTAGGAACTACCGCATACCTTAATAGTGATACAATTTTTGTAGGGTTCAATGACCAATTTTGCTTTGACGTAGAATTTTGGGACCCCGACCCCAACACAGCTCTTATTTTGAGCAGTGACATTCAAGATATACTACCTGGTGCTTCGGTTACAACTTCGAGTGGAAATAATCCTGAAACTATAACAATTTGCGGAGCATATAACCCTAATTTTATTGGAGGATTTTTCTCGGTCAGTGCAACAGATGATGCTTGTCCAATACCGGGAGTTAATACTAAGATTTTTCACTTAAGCTTACCGACATCTTTACTTCCAATACCAGATACTATGATTATATGTGGTGGAAATATTTCAACAAATTTAAATTGTAGCACCATATCGGAATCACTTGAATGGAAAGACAACAATGGAAACTTACTTATTGTAGGGACAGATATTAGCTGTAATCCCTGCCTGAGTCCAGATCTGTTGTTCACTACAAGTAGAACAATTTCTGCTAACCTTCTTTCAAATCCCTTAATAACAAAAGATATTTTTATCGATTTCTATACAGTGCCGTCTCCATTTTTAACTGACACAACATTTACCTGTTTAAATACTGATTTTCAATTTACAGGCCCGCACGGCCAGTATAATGAAACTTGGATGTATGATTCAATCATTTTTAATCAAAATCAACCAACAATTAATACCACCGACACCACATTTCTTTATTATTCGGACAATGCATCAAACGTTTGTTTTTACGAAGATTCAACGCTCATATATCCTACAAAACCTACCGCCACAATATCTGGTGATTATTCAGGACTATCTGCAAATACCATGAATGGATACCTATGGACATTTAACAACTTTTTATTGCTCAATGAAACATATCAAACCCATATACCTCTTGGTAATGGTGATTATAGAGTAATTGGTTATAATACATATAATTGCAGTGATACTTCTAATGTAATTGCTATATCAATACTTGAAATTCCGAGCTTAGAAAAAGAAATGCAAGTAGTTAGAACTGCAGAAGTAGTAAAAGTGAATGCTCATGAAAACTTTACTGAGATTTTTGTTTACAATATACAAGGTAAATTAATTTTAACACAATCAGTAAACACAAGTACAACTATTATTCAGTTACCTCATGCCATTCAATCATATATTATAGTGGCTACAGGAAAAAATGGAGAATTATTATCGGTTAAAAAAATCTGATAGTGTTATTCAATTTTATTGCATTTTAGTAAAAACATGGCAACCATTTAACATTAATTATCGACTATGTAACAACTAAAAACATTTACAAACAAATTTACAATTTAGTGCACTTGAAAAACCTACTATTTTTATTGTTCACAGTTTTTTCATGCTATGTTTCAGCCTCTTCAATCGCAGGTGGAAACATCACTTACAAACCAACGGGAGTTTTAAACGAATTTGAATTTACTGCTAATATTTTTGTGGATTGTAGTGGTGCACAGCCTGCAAACACAGTACCAATATCTATAAAAAACTTTTGTGGAACAGCACCAGACGTTACAATTACACTAGACCTAGATTCAATTGTAGAAATATCTCAAATTTGTACTTCACAAATTAACAACACAACATGCGACCAATTACCGGGGCAATTGCAAGGTAGGCAACATTTTATTTATAGAGGTACATACCAACTACCAACCAATTGTAATGAGTGGATTATCAGTGCGTCTATTTCCAGTCGAAGTCCAACCGTTAATACCTCTGGTGGAGACTTTTATGTAGAATCGAAACTGGATAATTTAAATAACATTTGTAATTCTTCTCCAAGCGTTACAAAATTTCATTACATCCCATATGCTTGCATCAATGAAACCATTGCCATACCAGGTAATTATTCTGATCCTGACGGTGATTCACTTGGTTATTCTTTAGTTGCTGGCTTGGCTAGTCCCGGTTTTCCGCTTACTTATTCGTCTCCTTTTACAGCTACTTCACCAATTGCAGGACTATGGATTGATTCAATAACAGGAACACTATCAATTACACCAAATACTCCTGGAGCTTTTATTGTTTCAATTTTAATCGAGGAATTTGACGGTCAAGGAATTATAAAGGGATCAATAATTCATGACTTTCATATAGTTGCAATGTCTTGTTCGAATCAGGCTCCAATCTATGATGGTGTATTTAACTTTGACGATTCAGGTACAAATTCAACATTTATGCAAGACACAATAACTATGGGTCCATTAGATGAATTTTGCTTGGAAGTGCATTATTCTGATTTAGATGTCAACGCAACTCTTGAAAACTTTACAAATGTGCAAGATATTTTACCCAATGCTGTTGTAACTTCAATACCCGGGAATCCTGCCATTCTAAAAATATGCTGGGCATTTGATCAAAACTACACTGGATCCACCTTCTATGTTGAGACATCAAATAATACGTGTCCCGTTCCAGGAGTGGCTTCACATATTTTTCATTTAGATTTGCCAGCTTCAGTAGCAGGTATTCCAGATACTCTTCCCCAATGTAATCTTCCAGCGCCTCCAATTCAGTTCGGCTGTTCAGTCCCATCATTATTAGGGTGGAGTGATAGCAATGGGAACTTACTAGATGTAGGCATTGATATTTCTTGCAATCCATGTAATAGTCCAGACTTCTTGTTCACAACTGACACAACAATTTCGGTATTCAACTACGATTACCCCGGTATTTCACAGCCAATTTTTATTGAATACATTAATTTGAATCAAGACATTTTACCTGATACAACATACATTTGCAATGGTGAGCTTTTTACGTTTACAGGTCCTTATCCGAACTATACCGAAATTTGGTCAAATACTTTTAGTACCACCGTTCAAAATTCAATTATAGTAAGTAGTTCAAGTCCATCAATGCTATATTACGACCTCAATGCCTACAATTACTGCTTTGTTTCAGATTCGACAGAATTGATAGCAACTAGCCCAACTGTTGTCATTAGTTTGGCCAACTCATTTCTTTTAGCCAATACACTTTCAGGCTATCAATGGCTCTTAAATAATGCACCAATTGGTGGGGCCAACAGTCAAATATTTACGCCTGTTCTTAACGGAAATTATTCAGTAATCGGTTACGACAATTGGAATTGTTCTGATACATCAAATGTGATAGAAATTACTTCGGCAAATATTGATGAATATGAAACGAATATTTCTATCACTCGAGCTAATAATGTGATCAGAATAAGTGGAATGAACCAAGCTGGAGTGTTTGAACTCTATGACATTCAAGGAAGGCTTATTTCAAAGGAGTCTCTATTTGAATCAGAATTCAAAATTGAACTCCCCATTTCTAGTCAACTTTATGTGGCTAGAATTAGTTCGCTTACTGGAGAATTAATTCTTTCAAAAAAACTATGAGTGCACCCTTTCGAAGTCCTTAAATTATACAAAAAAAGTCAGCTTAATCGTTGACTTTTTTCTATTTTTACGGGAATCAAAACCCAAGTTTCCTTAAATGGATTTTAACGAAGAAAAATTTCAAGCTCACTTAAAAGAAATAGTTGCTGCTGGCGAAGTAGATGGAGAAAGACCATTGACACTTTCGGAACTGCAAGAATTAGCCAATTCAATGGGATTATCAGATTCTGATTGGGCTCGACTTTTAAAAGAAGCAGATCAGAACTTGGCCTTAGCAAAAAACCACTTATCGGCTCGAAATTTTGTGGATGCTGTAGCTGCGGCTGATAAAGCAACAGCCATTAATCCTTACTTAAAAGATGGAAATTCGGTTTTAGCGCAAGCCTATTTAATGCAATGGATTGATGACCAAGATTCAGTAAAACTGCAAAAGGCAGAATTTTTTGCTAGAAAAGAGTTGAAAGTTGATCCATCAGATGTAGAGGCTTTAAAAGTTTTAAGCACTGTTCAAAATAAGAAAAGGTTAAAGACAGATGATGGCAAACTAAAAAAATATGTTTTGTATGGTGTTGCCACGCTATTTTTAGTTTTTGTTTTGGGATACTGTGCCATAAGTCCTTCCACTTCGGGTAGTACTTCGCTGATAAAAAATCAACTCATTGAACTTGAAGAAACTGTAAGTGCGAAATTGGAGCTTGTAAACTCTGCTACTGCTCGAAGAAATAATTTGGTGCCTGAGCTTTTAAAATCTGTAAACGGAAATACAAGTATTAATGAAGATATTGAAATACTGCAATCTAAAATTGAAAATGCTCGTCAAAAAGAAAGAATCACCTTAGAACTAGAACTCGAACAAAAAATTAATCAGGCAAAAGCCCTAGCAGGTTCAGGAGCTGAAAAGAATGCGTTGATTATTAGTATTGAAGGCGCTGAGAACAGAATTAGTTTTGCCCGTAATGAATACAATGAAGCCGTAAGGCAATATAACACAGTTGTAAAACAAAACGGAGGAGACTTTGAGGGATTTGAAACAAAACCTTACTATAAATGAGGTTTTTAATCATTTCTATTTTAGTTCTGATTTGCAATTTAGCTAGTGCGCAAACCTATCAAGTCAGTGATATTTCTGGTCCAGATTTTTCGAGTAATTTCTACATTATAGACCCCGATAACTTAATTGATTCTAAAAAAGAATCCATGCTACTGCCACTTAAAGACACCTATTTTTTTAAGCGCTTAATTGAACCAGTTGTAATTGCAGTAAATGATATTGAAGACAATAGCGAAGATTTTCTTGAAGAATACGTTAAAATCCATAAACTAGAAACGATTACTAACGGAAGATTTATCATACAACTGTATGTTAAAGCACAATCTAAAATTGCCTTTTATGTTGGTAGTCAGCTCAAACCAATTTACGATCCTTTATATTTAAATGGTTTAATTACTGAATTTGAACCTAAAATGAAATTTGATAATTATGGCTCTTATCAGTACACTATTTTCCAAAGAATTGGAAGTCATTTAATTGACAAGGTTTCATTCTATTACGATTTGGAATCCAATTCTGACTTTGTTATTCCGTCTTACCCTAACCAGCTAATTTTAGCTCGGAGAGCCTTTGAATCTGTGAAATACGATAAAGATGCAGCAGCTGAATCTAACAGTGCTATATATTCTGAAAGTGTCAATCAAGCATATGGATCCGAAAACCAAAGCAATGAATCAGTAAATTATTCAAATATAAAATATGCCTATTCAACCGAATTGATAAAAAACATAGCTGATGTACCAAACCAAAGAGCTATTAATAATGTGTGGGTTTCTAATCCCAATCGAATTATTTCGGATGATGAGGCCAACCAAATTGACAAAAAACTAAAAGAAATTGAAGCCAATACCGGATTCGAAATAGCTGTGGTATTTTTAAATTCCATTAACAATCAGGATGCTTATGATTTTGGATTAAAGTTGTTCAATTCTTGGGGAATAGGAAAAAAGGATAAAAACAATGGCCTTTTAATTAAAATAGTGTTAAATCCCAGGGCATTGACCTTTATTACTGGATCGGGTACTGAATTAGTTTTTTCTGATGCAGCCACATACAGTGTGGGAAATGATTATATGAAACCAAGTTTTAAAGAAGGAGAATATGGACAAGGCGTGCTAAAGGGCTTAGAACGAATAGAAACTATTTTTGAAGGAAGTGACGTGCCAAGTATTTCAAATTCAAAATTCAAAAGCAATCATAATAGTGATAATAATTACCCTTGGTACGAGAGATATCCTGGCCTAATGTTTTATTTTCTTTTTGCAATGCTGTTGCTAGGCATCTATTTAATTGTTTTATTGATTGCCATTATTTTTGTGAAAGATTTGCACAGACGATATCACATCATCAAATTTTTCAATCTTTTGGTGTTTCCTTTCCTTTTCCCTATTCCTTTTGCTATTCTATTTTTCTTTAATAAAGCAATGATGAATCGTTGGCGAAATACCATTCGTTTTGGAGAACTGCAAGGCGAGGTTATGCACAAATTAGAGGAGAATGAAGAAGATGAATATTTATCCCAGGGACAGATTACAGAGGAACGGATAAAATCCATTGATTATGATGTTTGGGTAACCTCAACAAGAAGTGAGATACTAGTTCTTGGCTATAAAGACTGGATCAATAAATACAAGAGATGCCCTAAATGCACCAGCAAAACGTATTTTAAAGAATATGATAAAACCATTAGAGCTGCAACATATTCTAGTTCAGGTTCAGGTCAAACTAAATATTATTGCGAGAATTGTAAACATGTAAAAATTAGAAATTATACGATTCCAAAATTAGTAAAATCTAAATCAAATTATTCTCGTGGAGGGAGCTCTTGGGGAGGTGGAAGTTCTTGGAGCGGCGGCGGAGGTGGTTCATCTTGGGGCGGCGGTTCCTCAAGCGGTGGCGGTTCCTCAAGCGGATGGTAAAATTATTAAACACAAGAAAATGACAAATAAGAAACCTCTTATTTTAGTGACAAACGACGACGGCATCACCGCAAAAGGCATTCAATTTTTGGTACAGGCTATGAAACCTTTAGGCGACATAGTTGTTGTGGCACCAGATAAACCTCAAAGCGGTATGGGCCATGCCATTACAATCCATCACCCACTAAGACTTGAGAGGTCAAAAGTATTTGGTGACATTGAAGCATATACTTGCTCAGGAACACCAGTTGACTGCGTTAAAATTGCGATATACGAAGTTCTAAAAAACAGACCAGCATTGCTTGTATCGGGAATTAATCACGGATCCAATGCAGCTACAAATATTCTGTATTCCGGTACCATGTCAGCTGCTGTTGAAGGTGCTATAGAAAATGTGCCATCCATTGGGTTTTCGCTACTTGATTTCGATAAAGATGCTGATTTTGTAGCATCTGCACATTATGCTAGAAAGATAGCTGAGCAAGTCTTAAAAAATGGCATTCCTGGCGGAAACTGCTTAAATGTAAATATTCCAAAAGGTACTTTGGCAGAAATAAATGGTGCGAAAATTTGCAGACAAGGAAAAGCCTATTGGGATGATCAGTTTACAAAACGTCAGGCGCCGTTTGGTGGAGATTATTATTGGATGTCTGGTCAGTTTACAGTGTCAGACAAAGGAGAAGATACGGATATGTGGGCTTTGGATCACAATTATGTGTCAATTGTACCTATTCAGTTTGATATGACTGCACATAATTTACTAGCAACACTTAATGAATGGGAAATATAATTAATTTTACGTGATGAGTTTTGTAGATAAATTAAAGAAATACGATACCGTTTGGGTTGGCATAGTCGTAGCTGTAATACTTCTTATTGTTGGTTTTTTACTGTCGTATATTGTAAAAGGCTATCCAGCAATTAATTTTTCGAGATATGTTGGTTTTTTAACCAATGGCAGTTCTGACCGCATGGACATCTTAATTTTTAGTTTATTGCCTAATATGCTTTTGTTTTATTTTACCAACTTCCGTTGGCAGTTTTACGAATTTGTAAAAGGGCTGGTAGTAGTATCAGTTATTTTTTGTTTGCTCATTGTCGTTACTTCGCTATAGATTCTTTTTTTGGAACTCTAAATAACAATACTACTCCAATAATAAAGAAAACCATTAACGCTAGCACAGAAGCCCTAATATCCCCAAATAAGCTTTCCATAACACCAAAAGCAACCATTCCGATTACTATCCCGATTTTTTCTGTAATATCAAAAAAACTGAAAAAAGAGGCTGTATCATCAGTTTCAGGTAAAAACTTTGAATAAGTTGACCTACTAAGAGACTGTGTTCCACCCATCACAAAACCAACAATACATGCCAAAACATAGAACGTAATTTGGCTATCTACAACTATATATGCAAATACACAAACGAAAACCCAAACTACTAAAGCAATAATCAAGGTCATTATATTTCCTATTCGTTTAGATAAGTAACTAAATAAATAAGCACCCGGTATCGCAATAAACTGAATAATTAAAACGGCTATAATCAGACCGCTGCTATCGCCATTAGTAAACACAACTTTCTTCGCAAAAAGCACAGCCATTAACATAATGGTTTGGACTCCCATACTAAATACAAAAAAAGAGTACAAGAATCGTTTTAGTTGCATAGTTCCTTTGATAAAAGCCCACACTTTTTTTAACTCCTTAAAACCATTCCCTAAAATTTCTTTGGTTATTTTGTTACTGTTTTTTGCTTCTGGAAGTTTTCTGTAGGTAATTTGACTAAACCCGATCCACCAAATTGCCACCAACACAAAGGAAGTTTTCGCTTCCATTTTAAACGGCAGTAAACCTGGTATTAAATTGTCCATTAGTAAAAGACAAATAATTAATAATATTGACGCTCCAAAATACCCCATTGAAAATCCCTTTGCACTGATTCTATCATGATCTTTTGGCTCTGCAATTTCAGGTAAATAAGCGTTATAAAACACCAAGCTATTCCAAAAACCAATACTGGCAAAGAATATAGAAAGCATACTCCACTCCAAGTTATGCTTATCAAAAAAGTATAAACTTGCAGTTGAAATAGCACCTAAATAACAAAAGAACTTTAAAAAACCCTTTTTACTGCCGGAATAATCAGCTACTCCCGATAGGATGGGTGAAACAAAACATACAACTAAAAATGAAGCAGCTACTACAAAGGAATAGAGTGCTGAATTAGCAAGCTCTAATCCCAGAAAGTTAACCATATCATGGTTGGGACCAGTTCCAATTCCAATAGGTCCTTTTCCAGTAACAGTTTCGTAAAAAATAGGGAATATAGATGTCGAAACTACTAATGGATATGATGAATTTGCCCAATCATAAAATGCCCATGCATTAATTACTTTTTTATTTCCTTTTTCCATAGCAACTATTTCATATCAAATATGCACAAAAAAAAGCACTCCAATTGAATGAAGTGCTTCTTAAATTGTTTCAATAAGCTTTTAATTACTCATTATTCTCTTGTGCTTTTTTCACTTTCTCCTCTAAACTCATTAATACAGCCTCAGCTCTAGCAATTTTTTCTTTCTTTGCCGCGTATTCTTCCTCTGTTATTTCTTTCTTTTCCATTGAAATTTCCAAATCTTCTTTGGCTTTTGCAATTTTGTCTTTGCCGTTTTTAATGTCAGAATTAGCTTTCTCTGAAACTTCTTTCAGCTTTTCAGCTTTCTCCTCTTTTTTTGCTCTAGCCTCTTTTGCTCTTTCCTGACCAAATTCTTTTCCAGATAATTCACCTTTATTTTGTCCATGGGCTTTGCCATTATTTGGTTTTTTATCTTTCACTTCCTTTGAAATCTTGTCTTTCTGCTCTTCCAGGTCTTCCATCCCATCCTCTTTCAATTCCTTCGCTTCTTCTTTCAATTCCTTTGCCGCCTCTTTTGCCTCTTTACTTAATTCTTTAGCATTTTCTTTGGCTTCTTTAGCCTCTTTTGATGCTTTTCCTTTCAGTGTCTCAGCTTTTTCTTTATTTCCTTGCCCCATTTCAGAAACTTCTTGAACTTCCTTTTCAATTTTTCCAGTCTCTTTTTTTACTTCTTTTCCTAAGGTCTCTTTTTGCTGAATAACTTCTTTCTTCTGTTTTTCAATCTTCTTTTCCTTTCCTACCTGAGCAACTGTAGTTGCTGAAAAAAACAAAAGTGATAGCAGTATAATCGTTTGTAAATTTTTCATTATTTTGTTCTTAAAGTTCGTTTAATAAATTGTTTAATTGATTCGAAGTTTCTTCAATTTCATTTGCAGTTTGTTCTAATACTTCAGAAACTGAATCCATTTTATCTGCTTCTGCGTTTAGCATTTCTGCCTCTGCTTCTTCTTTGGCTGCTTTTTCTGCATCACCGCTTCCACAGCTCACCATTAGAGCAGCTGCAAATAGCATTACTATTACTTTTTTCATTTTTGGTTGTTTAAATATGTGATACAAATGTATTTATTATTTATTACAAAAAACTCGTATGGTAAAACAAGTCGTTTTCTTTGGTTTATTTAGTATCAGTGTCATAATCTACTACTGTTAAGATAAAAACTATAGCATCAATACATTACTTCATTTAAACCTATGCTGTTTTGAATGACAATCCAAAGAAAAAGTGACAGGCAAGCCTTACCACACACAAAGTAAATTAAAATCGACAAAGCACCATTATCAATGAGAAAAGGTTCAATAAACTATAGTTATCAACAAGATTTAAACTTTTAGTCATGTTCCAAAATATTTAAGTTTACTTTGGAATGTCATTTGCTCAGCTGCTTGCAAATTGACAGATGAAAACCACATTATGACTTATTTTTTTAATACCAAATTGGTAGCACTTACTGTTTTTACTGCGCTATTTATAAATACTTTAACTGCTCAAAATAAAGAGGAAATGCATGTGGCGTGTGTTGGTTTTTACAATGTAGAAAACCTATTTGACACCATTGACCATGCAAACGTAAGAGATTGGGAATATACCCCAGATGGCAAAAACAAATGGAATTATGCAAAGTATACTGAAAAACTGAAAAATTTGTCAATCGTCATCAATGATATGGCTAAAGAAACGACTCCAGATGGAGTGGCTATCTTGGGTGTTTCTGAGGTTGAAAATAAAGGGGTGCTCGAAGACTTAGTAAAAGAACCCCTGATAAAAGACAGAAAGTATGAGATTGTACATTATGATTCGCCAGACAGAAGGGGAATAGATGTTGCTTTACTTTATCAATCCAAGTATTTTAAAATAAAGAATTCAGTCTCTCACAAATTGATTTTTGAAGATAAACCGGATTACTTAAGTCGCGATCAATTAGTAGTTACCGGAGATTTATTAAATGAAGAAGTAAGTATTATTGTCTGCCATTGGCCCAGTAGAAGCGGCGGGCAATTAGCTTCGGAAACTCGGAGAATTCAAGCAGCTAAACTGAGTAGACAAATTATTGATAGTCTGTTTTCAATTAATCCGAAAGCCAAAATAATACTACTGGGTGATCTAAATGATGATCCCATCAACAAGAGTTTAAAAAACTATCTAATTGCTAAGGGAAACCAATCGAAAGTGAAAGATGGCATGCTTTTTAACCCAATGTTTGCAATCTATAAAGAAGGAATTGGATCTCTGGCTTGGGGAAATAGTTGGTACTTATTTGATCAGATTTTGGTAACTAAATCTTTTTTAGGAACCGATTATACTTCATTAAAGTATTACAAAGCTACTGTTTTTAACAAACCTTATATGTTGCAATCAGAAGGCAGGTATAAAGGCTATCCAAAAAGAACAACTGCTGGGGGAAAATATTTAGGAGGCTATTCTGATCATTTACCAGTATACCTGACCTTACTTAAATATTTGAAATAAATCAAATGAAATTATTCCCTATTTTTCTAATTATATTGGTTAGCTGTCAACCTACAGGACAGTTATATGATGTACAAGGGGAAAATTTAATCATCTCTGACACCAGTCGTTTTGATGCCAAACTCAATCAATTGGTTCTGCCCTATCGCCAGAAAATGGAAGATGAAATGAATACTATAATTGGGCAAGCAGTTTCAACACTAAAAAATAGTAAAACAGACAGAGAGTCTGACTTGGGAAACTGGATGGCTGACGTTATTTTTGAAACAGGTATAAATTACCTGCAGTCTAACAATACAGAGATTAAAAATGAGCATTGCTTTTCATTAATCAACAAGGGAGGAATAAGAGCGCCCATTAATAGCGGCCCAATTACAGTTGGTAATATTTATGAAGTAATGCCATTCAATAATGAAATTGTAGTAGTTACACTAGAACCAATAAAAGTAAAAGAAATTTTAGAGTATTTGTACATTCAAAATGGCCAACCTGTGAGTAATGTAATCATTGAATTGTCAGAAAAAATGAAGTCAATTTCCATTAACAGTAAAGAATATACATTCGAATCTCCCATATTTATAATAACATCAGACTATTTAGCCAAGGGCGGCGATAATATGGACTTCTTCGATAATCCAATTTCTATTTCTCAAACTGGCACTCTATTTAGAGACGCAATACTAGAAAAAGTTCAACACGAAAAAAAAATTGCTGCACCTGCAAATACAAACCGAATTCAATTCATGGAAAGTTATGAATAGACGGCAGTTTTTAAATAGTGTTTTAATAGGAACAGCTGGCTATTCATTAGTGTCGGCCTCGAAAGCCAAAATCAAAAAGCTGACTATACTGCATACAAACGATACACATTCTCGCATTGACCCATTCCCTGACAATGACAGTAATTATCCAGGTCAAGGTGGAATTTTTGCACGACAAAAAGCGATTGAAAAAGTTAAAGCTGAATCAGATCATGTTTTATTATTAGACGCGGGAGATATTTTTCAAGGCACACCCTATTTCAATCTATACGGAGGCAAAGTTGAACTTGAAGCCATGTCGGCTTTAGGTTATGATGCTGCCACAATGGGTAATCATGATTTTGATGGCGGTTTAGATGGGTTTAAAAAAGCGCTAAAATTCGCTAGATTCCCATTTATTTGCTCGAATTACGATTTTTCTAAAACTGTTTTAAAAAACAAAACCATTCCTTATAAAATCATTCGTAAAGGAAAATTAAAAATTGGAATATTAGGAATAGGTGTTGCTTTGGATGGACTAGTAAGCCCAGAGCTATTTCAAGAAACAGTTTATCAAGATCCTTTTACAACAGCTCAAAAATATGCCAATTTGCTTAGACATGACTTAAAATGCAATCTTGTGATCTGTCTATCCCATCTCGGATATAAACAACCTAATCAGATTGATGATATTAATTTAGCTAAAATTACAAGTAGTATTGATCTAATCATTGGCGGACACAGCCACACTTTTATGACAAAGCCCGAATACCATATAAATAAGATTGGTAAGCAAGTATTAATTAATCAAGCAGGGTGGGCTGGATTACAGCTTGGTAAAATAGAATTGTACTTCAACGAAGACGAAGAAAACCAAACATGGTCAAATCATAGTACCGAATTAAACATTACAGTTTAACTGTATAATTTGATATTTTGGTTGAAAAGTAATCTTTAGTTCAATAATTGACTTAAATGCTTATTTTTGTTTATAAAAAAAATAAAATGAAGACTTTAAAATACGCAATAATATATTTAACATTCAGCTTATTATCATGTAATTCTGAAAATGAACATGAAATTACGACAGAAAATGAAGAAAACACCGTTAAGACTGATAGCCAATCAAATATAGCTAAAGACGTTTCTCCAGACGAGTTTAAAAACTTAATATCAATAGGAAATTATCAATTAGTTGATGTTAGGACAGAGGAAGAATATGAAGCCGGAACAATTGAGGATGCAATTAATATTGATGTTTTAAAAGAAAATTTTGCTGATGAAATAAGTCGTCTGGAAACAACTAAACCTATATTGGTATTTTGCAAGTCAGGTGGAAGAAGTTCTAGAGCAATGAAAGAATTATCAGAATCTGGATTTAAAGAAGTTTACAATCTTATTGGCGGATATTCAGGTTGGCCTAAACAATAACTCAGGGAATCGATTGAGCGAGAGAATTACCTATTTTGCAGATGTAATATTGCCGTTAAGTATTCCCAATACTTACACGTACAGGATTCCCTTTGAATTAAATAATCAAATTGCTGACGGAAAGCGAGTAATTGTACCGCTTGGGAAAAGTAAATTTTATACTGGAATAGTTAAAAAACTTCATCAAACAGTACCTCAAAACTATCAAGTAAAATATATTGAAACCATATTAGATGATGGCCCAATTGTAACCCCTCAACAACTTGAGTTGTGGGAATGGATTTCTGAATATTACATGGCTGATATTGGTGATGTAATGAATGCAGCCTTACCTAGCAATTTTAAATTAGCAAGTGAAACCATAATTTGCTTGCACCCTGAATATAATGAAGTATACAGTAGTTTAACAGATAAAGAGTTTTTAATCATTGAAGCGTTAGAAGTGCAGCATGAGCTCACTCTTAAAGAAATTGCTGAAATTATTCAGATAAAGACCATACAGCCTATAATAAAACAGTTAATCGAAAAAAAAGCTGCCATTGTTAGCGCTGAGTTAAAAGCAAAATACGCCCCTAAATTTGTCAGTTTTGTCAAAATTGGGAAGAGCTACTTAACTGAAGATGCGCTTTCATTAACCTTAAACGAACTAGAAAAAAATAAAAGGGCTGAAGGACAAGTCAAAGTGTTGCTGAAAACAATACAGTTAACTAATTGGAGTGACAGCACACAAACACCTATCTTAAAAAGGGAATTATTGCAACATGATATTTCAGAGTCTTCTTTAATGACTTTGGCAAAAAAAGGTATTGTAGAAATATTTAGTGCCGAGGTGTCGCGTTTGGCGCTAAAAAATGACGAATTATCAGAAATAAAAGATTTGTCTGTGGCTCAGAATAGAGCGCTGAAGGAAATAGAACGGAGTTTCGAAACCCATAACATATCGCTTTTACATGGTGTTACTTCTTCAGGAAAGACCGAAATTTATGTAAAATTAATTGAAAAAGCACTTGAAAAAGGAGAGCAAGTATTGTATTTACTTCCTGAAATTGCCTTAACAACACAACTAATTACCAGATTGAAAGCGTATTTCGGAAATTTAGTTGGTGTTTACCACAGTAAATTTAATCAGAATGAGCGCATTGAAATATGGCAGCAAATTCTAAATAATAGTCAAAGGCAGTACAGGGTTGTCGTTGGAGCGAGATCTTCCGTCTTCTTACCTTTTCAAAAATTAGGGTTAGTGATTGTAGATGAAGAACATGAAAATTCTTTTAAGCAGTATGACCCTTCTCCGCGCTATAATGCTAGAGATGTATCCATTGTTTTAGCAAAACAACACAAAGCAAAAGTACTTTTAGGCTCAGCCACGCCAGCTATTGAATCGTACTATAATGCTGTTGAAGGAAGATATGGTTTGATTGATCTTCATGAGCGCTATGGAGGCGTTCAGTTACCAGAAATACAATGTGCTAATCTTGAAAAAGAAACGAAGCAAAAGTCAATGAAATCTCACTTTTCATCATTTTTAATGACAGAAATGGAGGAAGCATTGGAGCGAAAGGAACAAATTATTCTATTTCAAAACAGAAGAGGATACACGCCTATTTGGACTTGCGAACAATGCCACTGGACCCCTCAGTGCAAAAACTGTGATGTTTCTCTGACTTACCACAAAGCAATCAATGTTTTGAAGTGCCATTATTGCGGATACTTCTTAACACCTCCGTCCTCTTGCGGCGCCTGTGGCAGTAGAAAACTTAAAATGCTAGGATTTGGTACTGAAAAAATTGAAGATGAACTCGCTATCTATTTCCCAGAAATCAAAATTAAACGTCTTGACTTAGATTCAACCCGAGCTAAAAACGCTTATCAAACCATTATTTCTGAATTTGAAGGACGAGAAATTGATGTGTTAATTGGTACACAAATGGTAACAAAAGGACTAGATTTTGATAATGTTGGGCTTGTCGGTGTACTAAGCGCTGATCAGATGCTTAAATTCCCAGATTTTAGAGCTTTTGAGCGATCTTACCAATTAATGAGTCAAGTAGCAGGAAGGGCCGGAAGAAAGGCTAAAAGAGGAAAAGTTATTGTGCAAAGCTTTGAGCCTAATCACTGGATTATTCAAAAGGTAATGGCTCATGATTATATTGGAATGTATACCCAAGAACTTTTAGAGCGCAGAAATTTCAATTATCCGCCTTTTTATCGGGTCATATCTATTCAATTACGGCACAAAGATCGAAATACACTTGAGGTAGCTTCACATGATTTGGGTAGCCAACTAAGAAATGTGTTCAAAGATAGATTGCAAGGACCCGAATCGCCAACCATTGGAAGAGTTAGAAATTATTTTTTAAAGAATATTACCATTAAATTTGAACGAACTGCCAGTCCAGGGAAAGTGAAAAAAGTAATTAAAGAAAAAATAGATGCATTTTTGTCTCAACACGATTATCGATCGGTGAGAGTCGTAATTGATGTTGATCCACAATAATGAAACAATTTAAATCTGCCATACAAGTTACAATTCTAATTATATGGACAATTACGATTATTGCTATAACCATGGTTGCTTTAATTATTACATTTTACCCACCATGGGTTCTCGTGATTGTGCGAAAAGTATGGGCTCCATTTATATTATTTGTGGTGGGAATTAAATTAAAGGTGGAAGGAACTGAACATATAGATGAAACTCAAAATTATATCATTATGGCTAATCATACGTCATATTTAGATGTTCCAATTTTACTTTGTGCATACCCTAAAAACATATATTTTGTTGCAAAAAGGGAATTAATTTGGGTTCCATTTTTTGGATGGATGATGTGGTTATTAGGAATGGTTTTTATTGACAGATCAAACCCTAAACGGTCGGTCAGAAGCATGAAAATAGCAGCACTAAAACTTAAATCAGGTAAAAATGTTTTGGTTTTCCCTGAAGGAACTTTTGATGACAGTGGCAACATGTTACCTTTTAAAAAAGGAACTTTTCATATAGCTGTTAAGGCAAAAATGACAATACTACCAGTTGGAATTATAGGCGGACATGCATTGTGGCCACACGGAAATTTTTTTAATTTAAGAAACGGAAAAGTGACCGTAAGATTTGGGGCACCCTTTAAACAGGAAGAAGAGGATGATATTAAAGCTATCAATTCACTAAAAAATCGATCAGAAAAAATAGTCAATAATTTAATAAAACATTAAAGACTGCTGCGCTTAAAAAATGTTGTTGCAAAAAAACCACAAAGTGCAAAAACTGCACAAAGAGCAAAAACATACTGATGACCAAGTTCACCAGGATTATTATCTAACAGACTCCCCATTAACGGTCCTACAAAAATGTCAGGCGTATAGCCAATAAAAGAAATTACTCCAACTGCAGTTCCTGTTAAGGCCAATGGCACGTTTGCTTGCTCCAGTACTGCAAAATAAAGCGACCGGACTACATATACTCCAAGCGAAGTGACTGAAATGCTGACAAAGAAAAAGACGGCCAAATTAGGCCCAAGAATACCCGAAGCAATAATTGCAGAACCAAAAGCAATCATGATAAATCCAATTTTCATAATTAAAACTGGCTTTGTTTTATCTGCTAAAAACCCTATGCTAAATCCTACTATTGCTCTGCCTAGCAAAAGTGCCGTACCAATTTTTGCTGATTGAATCTCGTTATACATCATAACTTCCTTGGCATAAAGCGAATAGTAATCGGTTATTTTATAGCCTGTATAAGCACATAAAATGATAATCATTAACCACCAAACGGGAGATAGTTTAAGTACATTGACAAAGCTAGAAATCGAAAATGCTTTAGAATCTGATAATGTTTCCTTTTCATTTTTTTGTCTCATAAAAAACAAAACTAAAAGTCCTACAGCGGCCACAAATAATGAGGTGACCAGAATAACATTGCGAAAAGCAGACTTCCGCTCAACAAGCGTCAGGTCATTAATATCGGCCGGCAAAGCTCTATTTAGAAAGAATGAAAAAACAAATACACCAAGTAAGGCAAAAGAAACCGATACAAGGCCTCGCCCTCCATCTAACAGTCCAAAAGCTCGTCCTTGCTTATTGGTTCCTCCCCATACTCTAGTGGCCTTTATCATGGCGCTCCAAAATAGAAAAATTGTAGTAAAACCAAAAAAGCCGTAAACATACTTCATTACCGTGTACCCAGGAAAAACAGCCATCACAAAGCCTCCAAGCGCCGTTAGAAGCAGAGCTGTGGACATCAACTCATGTGATAAATATTTATCTGCCAATCTTCCGCCAAATAAATATGAAAAAAGAGCCACTATGCCATATATAGACATGCATATTCCTAGCTCATAATTTGATAATCCAAAAGCTGCCAAAAAAGTAGGCTTAAATACTCGTGCAATCACAAAAGGTAAAACAAATATGGCTTCTCCTGCTACAATTAGAAGTATGATAATATGTAAAGGAGATTTTTGACTAACCGACATTGTGAATTTTTGACATAGCTTGCACTACTTAACTAACTCATATTTTAATTAAGTAATTGTATAGCTTCTGTAAAATCTATTCGTTTCAATTTACTGTAAACCCAAGCTTTAATATTAAAGTACTCAAGAATTACTTGCTCGTTTGGCAATTTTAATAAAATATCTATTTCTTTATAAAATGCTGTGAAAATTTCCTTTTTACCTACATTACTCTCCTCTTTCGATAATTTTTTTATAAATTTTATAAATACTTTTTCAATCTGGTAGTCTTTTTCTTTTTTCCCCAAAAACCTTGAGGTTGACTTCACCTCGTATTCAACAAAATCATAATTTCCCAGTTCGTAATGAATAATTAAATTGAAAATTCTTGAAAAACTATAAATATCCTGTCGAAGCTTTTTTTCATTATCATTCAACATTTTATTAACGATCTTTAATGAAGCTTTGTAATTGCCAATACCAAACAATGTGTATGCCTTGCTGTAATCTAAAAGCAGAACTTTTTCTTTTGTGAGCTTATTACTATATGCTTCCAACATACTATCAACCGATTCACATAATTTTTGAGCTTTTTCAAAATCTCCTTTTCTATTATATAATTGTATTTCTCCCACACCAATTGAAGAGTAAATTTTCACTTTCGAATCAATACTATCATATCCCTTTTGCTTAGATAAATCGTGTATTTCATTTAAAAACTTTTGAGCATTTTCAAAATCATTCTGATCAATGTAACAGTTTAATAAAAATGTAAGCGTTGAAATATATCTGCTCTGCAAATCCTGCTTGATATCTGGATTTTTATCCATCACCATTTTAACTTTTCTAAAGTTTATTATTGCGTCTTCATAGTCCCTAATACTCGCTGCGCACAGTCCTTTGATATAATAACAAATAGAGGTTGCTCGAACTGACAATGCTGTGTTTTTTCCCTTTATTAAATGGTAGTCAGCAATTCCTTCAACAATCTTTCGTTCCTCATCATTTCTTGAAAACCCGCCACTTTTAAATATCAAGTTGATCCGAGAATAAAGGATTTGATACTCTGCTAAATTTCTTAATTTTTCAATCACTTCAGCTTCCTCTTCAATAAGTTGGTTGATATCCTGCGAAAACACTCCTTCCTCATAAGCCTCTTCTAAAAGTTTACGTTCCCAACTAATTAACTCAAACCAATAGTAAAACTTTTCATATTGCTTAGCAATTCTTTTAGCACGTTTTACAAATTTTGAACACTCCTTATATAAAGCTTTTTTGTGTAAAATTTCAACATTTTTTATTTCTTGCTTTAATTGAGCGCTTACATTTTGCTCAGAATAAAATGCCCGAAGACTTTTCAAAATTAGTTTATACAGATGATTTTTCTCGGAAGGTAAATGATCGACAAACACTTCTCCTTTAAAATGAGATTTTAAGTCTTCCTCATCATACTTTTTTTGTTTCTCTATGAAGTCAAAAATCTTGATGTAATTTTTCTCTCCTGATTGCAATGTAGAGTTTAGCTTGAAAAACCGCTTTTCTGACTTAGTTAACGTTTCAATTAAATTAAATAGCTCGTTTGATGGTTTCATAATGAATTAGGAATTCAATAATTGGTTGGACTAATTTACTCTAAAAAACGATATAAAATTATATGATAAATAAAAATTTTTCCTCATTTTAAATAAAAGTAACCAGTGTTAATAATTCAATATCTTTCGCACTATTGAACTTTTTGGGGTGAAAAATGATTTTAGAGATACAATAAAGAAAGGGAGCAATAGCTCCCTTTCAACAACAAACCAAAAAACCTCCTGTCGATTCACGATTTTACATAGTTAAACTAAATTGTTTCTGTAAATTAGTTATTTTTCAATCAGGTAACCAGCCCAAAATACTCAATAACTACCGGAGGGTAACTTTAGAACCTGCGCTAACGGTGGCATCAGGATTTTCTGATAGGTTCAATTTCAATAAGCTATTTAATTTTATGCCTTGCTCATGCGCAATATCCCTGTAAGTCATATTTTGTGAAGCAATATAGTTACTATTACTCCTATGCCCTCTAGATTTTTTTGGGCTAATGTAAATTCTATCATCTACCTCTAAGACGTCTTTATTTTTAAATTCATTGTATTTGTATAGCTGTGCAATAGTAAGTCCAAATTCTTTCGACAACCTATAAAACGTGTCACCTCCTTTAACTATGACATACTTTACATTATTTTCGCTAATAGACACAACATGAGCATTTTCATTTATTTGAATTTCATCAATCCCTCCGCTGTAATTCGAAATTACTTTTGAAGGTGAAGTTGCTGATTTTGGCCTAGCTACTGGCGCAGATTTTAATTCCACTTGCTTCTTTGGTTCAACAGATGAAATAATTGTGTTTGATTTTTGCTTTTTTGGAGAAGAAATGCTTTTAATGGTTAACTTATCATATTGATTCAAATGGTACCGTTCGATTAAGTTAATAAGGAGGTAAGCATACTTTGGATTAGTAGCATACCCTGCAGATTTAAGACCTTTTGCCCAGCCTTTGTAATCGTCTTTACGAAGCTCAAACAAACCAGCATATCTTCCTCTTCCAGTTAAAAACTGGGAATGATCGTTGTAAGATTCTTCAGCTGATAAATACGACCTAAAACACTCGTCCTTTGTATCATCATCTTGAATAAACGTATCTCCTGTCCATTTTTTGTGGCACTTTATCCCAAAATGGTTGTTTGCCTCTTTTGCCAATTTACTATTGCCATTACCTGACTCTAAAATTCCTTGAGCTAAGGTTATACTTGCTGGAATTTTATGCTGTTGCATCTGCTTAACTGCAGTACTCTTCCACATCTCAATATATTCAACGGTGGTTATCTTAGTTTCTGCAAAACTCAAAGTTGTAAGGGCTATAAATCCGGTTAAGAAAAATAATTTCATAGTACTAAATTGATTGCTGTCTATGTATTACGCAACAATTTAAATGAAGTTACAATAAAACTTAAATCGCTTAAAAACTATAAGTCAAACCCACGCTTCCTCCCAAAAGGGTCTGATTATGCGTTAAAAACAATCCGGTATACGTGTTTGTGAAATAATGTCGATATTCCAATTGCGCAAAAAAACCTACATCTTCAAAACTGTAAGAAAAACCTGCACCAACGGATCCTATAAACTGAAATGAGTTAATATTCTCTTCGCTCGAAACAATATCATTTTCTGTTTCAACCCCTCCAGCATTAGTAAATGAACTTTCAAACCTTCTAGTTAAAATACTAGATGGAATGGCACCAACAAAACCGTACCCTTTAAAAGCGTTTCCAAAATGAAAATTTAATCGGATTGGCACCGCAATTTGTCTAAACTTATTGACATAAGAATAAGTAGAGTCTGAAAGGGAGTCTGAATAAGTCCATGATTCTCCTCCACCGAAATAGTTTGCACCAACACCTAAATAGAAATGATTACTCAAAGTCATGTGAACACCAGTCTCAAATCCACCTGTAATAGTTGGCTGCTGAGTAAGAGCACTGTCGTATCTCATATTATTTGAGAGGTCAGAGAAAGTTCTGTGCGCATTAAAAACCTGGCCTGAAAAATACAAAGTTGATTTTGTTTCCTCTAATTCACTGTCATTTGTCAGAACTGTTGTGTTTATACTTGTGCTGTCATGTTGACCATAAAGAGAAAATGACATTAAAAACAATCCTGCAATTCCTAAACATTTGTTCAACATAATACTATCTTTATTTCTAGTTGTAAACAAATGTATGAAAATCACCTTTAATTCACCGGTCATATTAGGCTTTTCATTTTTAAGTGTATTAGTTTTTGTGCTAACACAGTACCTGGGGCTTGCAATAAACCTATTTACACTGCCTGGCCACTTTGAATTCAACAATTGGAGCAATTACCCTAGGTTATTTAGCTATGTTCTTGGCCATTCAAATGCCGACCATATTATTGGTAATTTATCTTTTATATTGTTGCTCGGCCCAATAATTGAAGAAAAATATGGTTCGAAAAACACATTAATAATGGTTCTTACCACTGCCATTATTACTGCAATATTTCATCTCCTTTTTTTTTCAAATGGCTTACTGGGTGTCAGCGGTATTGTATTTAGTTTTATTGTTTTAGTTAGCCTTGTAAATTTTAGAAATAACGAAATTCCAATAACCTTCATTTTAGTAGCCATTATTTTTATTGGCAAAGAATTAATACACATGTTTAATGATGACAGTATATCTCAATTTGCACATATTCTAGGAGGCTGTATTGGCGCTGTATTCGGCTTTAAATTAAAATCAAAAGTTAAAGGTTCTAAAAATAGCAAGACAACAGACATTTTAAAGGGTTTAAAATAAAGGCTCAATCGTTCATTTTTATTATTTTTGAGTTAATTGAAAAAACTATGCAAAACTTAACCGATAAAGAAGGAATTGATCTTTTAGTAAAAAAATACAATGCCATTGGCAACGAGATTCACAAAGTAATCGTTGGTCAAAATGATGTTGTAAAGCAAGTTCTTATGTCCATTTTTAGTAACGGTCATAGCTTACTTGTAGGTGTGCCTGGTCTAGCAAAAACTTTATTGATTCAGACGATTTCGGACTCATTAGGCTTAGGTTTTAAGCGAATACAATTCACACCTGATTTAATGCCATCAGACATTGTAGGTGCAGAAATTTTGGATGAAAACAGACAATTTAAATTCTTAAAGGGCCCTATATTTTCAAATATTATTTTGGCGGATGAAATAAACAGAACGCCACCAAAAACTCAAGCCGCGTTATTGGAAGCCATGCAGGAGAAAACAGTTACTGCAGCAGGACATAAATACGAATTAGATAAGCCGTTTTTTGTTTTAGCTACTCAAAACCCAATTGAGCAAGAAGGAACATACCCATTACCAGAAGCACAGTTGGACAGGTTTATGTTTAATATTTGGGTGGACTACCCTACTTTAGAGGAGGAAATTAGCATTGTAAAAAATACGACTACGAATTCAAAAGTGGATTTGAAACCAATATTAGATGGAGAGGAAATATTATTTTTTCAAAACTTAATAAGAAAACTACCAGTGCCTGACAACGTTTATGATTATGCAGTAAAACTTGTTGCTAAAACCAGAAAAAGTTCTCCGCTTTGTCACCCACTTACTGAAAAGTATTTAGAGTGGGGAGCTGGACCTAGAGCTTCTCAATATTTGGTTATTGGAGCTAAGTGCCATGCAGCAATAAATGGAAAATACTCGCCAGATATTGAGGATGTTCAGGCAGTTGCGCAACCAATACTGCGACACAGATTAGTGAGAAATTATAAGGCTGAAGCGGAGGGCTACACTATGGAGTCAATCATTAATGAACTCATGAAATAGATCAGAGTATTCAGTTTCTTTTATTTACTCTGTAGAAAAGACAAGAACAAACAATTTTTATTGCTTAAAGACTTTTCCTAACCTGAAAATTTTTCACAAAAAAAGCACCTTTCCGAAGAAAGATGCTTTTACTTATTTTTATATTCTTATTTCGAAGAAACTGGTCTTCTTTTCTCTTGAATTCTAGCAGCTTTACCTTTTCTACCTCTGAAGTAAAATATTCTTGCTCTACGAACTTTACCAACTTTGTTTACAACAATTTGATCAATGAAAGGAGAATGAACAGGAATGATTCTTTCAACACCTACATTTCCAGACATTTTTCTGATTGTAAAAGTCTCTGTTGCTCCACTTCCTTTTCTTTGAATTACAACACCCTGAAACTGCTGAATTCTTTCTTTGTCTCCTTCTTTAATTTTATAGTGAACAGTAATTGTTGAACCTGCTCCAAAGGCTGGAATATTCGGTGTCTCAACTAATTCTGACTGTATTTGCTTAATAATATCCATTTCTAAAACTTTTATATCCCTCAATTGGGGGTGCAATATTACGAATAAAAAATGATTAAACTAAACATTAAATCAATATTTTTAACTTTTTTCTTGGTTAAATCACAGTTCAAATCCGACGACACAAATATCATCTATTTGCTCATAATTTTGAGAATGATCGGTCATCCATTTTTGCAATTCTAAATTTAATAGCTCCCTCTGTCTATCATAGCCCTCTGACGAGATTCCAAGTATAAAGTTTTTCATCTTTTTAACCATATATTTTTTTCCTCTTGGCCCACCGAATTGGTCAGCGTAACCATCACTGGTCATATAAAAGCTCATTCCCTTTTCAATTGAAAATTTATGCTCTTTGTAAATCTGATCGCTGGGTGTAAATCCTGCCACAGCAGTTTTTGTTCCTTTAACTTCTTGTAGGGTACGATTGGAAACAATCCACAAGCCCCTGTGTGCGCCTGAATATATTAATTCATTTTTATCCAAATCTATCGTGCAAATTCCGGCATCCATACCATCCCTTGTTGAGCTCTCCTCTTCTTTTTGTTTTAGGGTATTCTTAATGGCCCTGTTCAGCTCTGCCAATATTTTACCTGGTGAATAGATCTTTCTTTCATTCACAATAATATTTAGTCGATCAGAACCAATCATTGACATAAATGCACCGGGAACTCCATGTCCCGTGCAGTCAGCACAAACAATCACCAGTTTATTATCAATTTTAGAAAACCAATAAAAATCTCCTGATACAATATCTTTTGGATGATATAATATGAATGACTTAGGAAGCGACTTCTTCATCTCAGACGCCAATGGTAAAATGGCATCTTGAATACGCTTAGCGTAATTAATGCTATCTTCAATTTCCCGCTTTTGCTCAGAAATTTCGGTATTTTGATGTTCTAGAACACTATTTTTTTGAGATATTTCTTGAGTTCTTTCCTCGACTATCTCTTCTAATTGTTCGTTTCTTCTTTTTAACTGTGCTGAAGTTATTCTACTCGCTACAAACAATAACAAAATAAATATGACAACATAGCCTATATAAGCACCAGCAGTTCTGTACCACGGTGGATGAATTTTAAATGAAAATTCTGCAACAGTGCTTATTTGATCGTAAATGTTTTTTGCTTTTACTTTAAAAACATAAGAGCCCTCTGATAAATTAGTAAAAGTTCGATCAGTTTTTCCAGAAAAACCAGACCAATCTTCTCCATAACCTTCAAGAAAAGTAGAATACAATGGTTTGTGCTCATCTTCAAAATATGGGCAAGCAAAGCTAAATACGAAATCATTATCAGCAAAAGAAAACTTTTGTATTTCCTTTTGTGCACCATCTGCATAAGCACCATTAAAAATAGTATCTTTCCCTGCAGTAATTGTTCTTATTAAGCTCGTAAAGTTTGATTTATAATTTTTCCTTGTATTTTTCTTGTATCGAATCAATCCATCTGCGCAACCTATCCATAATGTTCCGTCATCTTCTAACAACAAATTATTGATTCTTCCGTAATTGATTCCCCAAAACGGTTTATTAATAAATTTCTTTTCCTCTTTTGAGTAAAAACCCAATTTATGTTCAGCCACATACCAAGTTTTATCTTCCTGTTCTTCAATTAACAAAATCTCTTCGTTAAATAGGGAATCATACAATGGATAGGGTTCAAAATATCCACGAACGAACATGGGGTCATTCAGTTCTTCTTCAGTTAAATCATCCTTTAGCAGCTCTCTCATATAATTTTCATCAAAAAACTGCAAAGGCCCATATTTACATCCAAAAATAATGGAATCTTTCAACATGATAGGCCGTGTGACGGAACCACTGCATAGGGCGTCTCCATTTTCTGTGTATTGGTCTAATTGAATTTCATTATCATCAAAAATTAAACGAAGTGCTCCGGAACCACTCGTTCCAATCCAAATGTCTCCTCTGTTAGGATCTTTCAAAATTCCCGTTCCTGTATTTAAACCTAGCTCTTCTTTCCAAATCAAATCGAACTGACTATTCCAAACATAAACTCCTTCGTTACCACTGGTAATAAAATAATTGCGTTCTTGATCAAAATAAATTACGTTTGTATTTAACTCAGTTAACTGAACATAATTTCCTTCAGAAATTCTTTTATAAACTCCGTTCGAAGTCGCAACATATAGACTATTATTAAAGGTCTCAAAATCCCATACTTGAAATCGAATACTAAAATCTTGTTTAAATTCGGTTAAGGTTAGCGCACTTGTGTCTTGTAAAAAAAGGCCATATGAAGAAGCCACATACAGTAAATTGTTAAAGCGACAAACACTCTGGATATTTCCATCAATACCAGCTTTTTCATTAAAAAACGATAAAGGAGAGTAATAATTAACTTTAGAAATTCCGTTCCCTAATCCTAGCCAAAGGTTTTGATCTCGATCTTCAAACATGGCTTTTACATCATCTGACCTCAAACCGATTGCTCGGTTAAGCACATTCAATATTTCGCCGTTTTTGTTCACAATAAAAACTCCACTTTCAAAAGTTTTTAAACCATAGTGCCCGTCTGATAGCTCTTTAACTCCAAAAGTCCTTATGCCTTCCAGTCGATCCTTACTCCCTTCGATTGAACGCAGTTTATTATTAGTTAATTCAAACATACCGTCTAATTGGGTAAACAATAACAATCCCTCTTCAGTAAAAGGAGACTTGACGATACCAAAGCAAGGCTCTGTTTTAAAGTACTTTGTACCTTGTAATAATTGTAGGCTTCCATCTTTGTATTGCTTTAATCCAACATTTCTTTCTCTTACATAAAAAACATTATCAACCACATAACTTGTATGAAAACTGTTACTGGTTTTAAAATTCTCTACTTCCTTGTTAGAAATGTCATAGACAAATACATTGTTTTTACTTTGAAAAAATACATGTTTGTTTGTAGCATAGGTATATCGAATCTCTGTAATTTGTACTTGATCTACTTCACTCAATTTGTCACTAATTGATTGATACTGCATTTGACCTTCATTGCCCACAGTAAATAGTCCAAATTCATCTTGAGAACCAGCATATATTGTCCCTAAACTATCAATAGCTAAACTGTATACATAGGCACCAAATTTAACTTCAATAAATCGCCAATTTTTTCCGTCGTACTCCAAAACACCATTGGAATTTCCGAAGTACATCACTCCCCTCTCGTCTTGAATTACAGCATAATTCTCTGGATTTCTGCTTTCGCCATAAATATTAGTTGAATAATTTTCGATTGGAGGATAATAATCTTGCCCGATCACAAAATGAATGCAGAAGAGTAGAGTAAATGTTAATAAAAGAAGTTTCATTTTATGATTGAAATTTTGGGTACATCTATATCTTTATCAAAAATAGTAAAAATGACCAAAGAAAAACCCTTTGCTGACATTATTAAACATGTTGAAAATTTCCATGATGCTTTTAAAATCAAAAATAACTATGCACCTACTGCTGAATTAAGTGAAAGCGATTACATGCTTCGCTATAATTTGATGAAAGAGGAAAATGATGAGTATCTAGAAGCCGCAAAACAAGGAGATTTGATTGAGGTTGCAGATGCACTTGGTGACCAGCTATACATCTTATGCGGAACAATACTTAAGCATGGTTTACAAGATAAAATAGTTGAAGTATTCGAAGAAATTCAAAGTTCGAATATGAGTAAACTTGACTTAGATGGGAAAGCGATATATAGAGCAGATGGAAAAATTCTGAAATCTGATCAATACTTTAGACCAAACATTGAAAAAGTGTTGAAAGGTTAAAACAATTGACTATTCAAAGTTTTTTTTACATAAGGCATAAATTTCTGTAGCCTGCTGCCGTACCAAGAAAACATTTCTCCATCTACTAAAAGTACTTTAGCCTTGGTTAATCTTTCAAGCTCAAATACATGGGCTTGTTTAAAGGGATAAGGTTCTGAACTTAGAAAAATAAAATCTGGATTCAATTCAGCAATCATTTTTTCTGAAATTTCATCATATCTTTTATTGGTTTGATGCGCATTTTTTAATCCAATTAATTGAAGCATGGTATTAATAAAAGTGTTTGTTCCAGCTGTCATGTATGGAGACCTCCAAATTAAATACAGCACAGTACCACTGAATATTGGTAAACACGTGAAGTCTTTCTTTAATGATTTGCACAACTGCACTGCTATAGACTCCTTACCAGCTAATCGGCCAACATCTTTCATCATCTGAAAACTGTCATTAATACTCACTATATCACTGGTATAAACTTGAAAATGTTGTCGCAATATTTCAATCTCTTCCTTTCTATTTTCTTCCTTATTTGCAATTATTAGATCAGGCTGTAATTGAATCACCTTGTCAATATTGATGTTTTTTGTTCCTCCTATCCTTTCTTTCTTCGAAAACCAGTCGGTAGGGTGAACACAAAATTTGGTAATGCCAACTACCTCGTTACTAAGCCCCAAAAAGCTTAAATACTCAGTTTGAGACGGTACTAATGAAATGATCCGTGCGGCAGGCTGCTGTAAATCAACTGGATGATTTGTTTGATCAACCAATTTCATTATTTATATTGCGTTAATCAGATCGTACCGTGTAATGATGTGGTGCTTCCCATTACCTAAATCTACTAATACTGCTGGTGTTTCAACTGTTACTAGTTTACTGATATCTTCAATTTTAGTGTCAGCTTTAACAATAGGAAGGGCAGGTAGCATCACATTATTTAGCGGTGTATCAAGCAATTTAGGATCTTCAATTAAGCTTTGTAGTAATTGTCTATCATCTACATAGCCTGCAAAGCCTCCATCCTTTGTCACTGGAATCTGTGAAATATTATATTCTTTCATTTTTGATACGGCATGAGAAACTAATTCCTCACTTGCACACACAACTAAATTCTTATCTATATGGTTTTGAATTAAGTCTTTGGCATTTTTATGAGGCTCATCTAAAAAGCCTCTTTCACGCATCCAATCGTCATTAAACATTTTACCAACATACCTGCTTCCATGATCGTGAAAGAGAACAACAATAACATCATTTTCAGTAAATTGATCTTTCAACTGCATTAAGCCTGCAATTGCAGAACCGGCGGAGTTCCCTACAAAAATTCCTTCTTCTCGAGCAATTCGCCTTGTCATTACGGCCGCATCTTTATCCGTTACTTTTTCAAAGTGGTCGATCACTGAAAAATCAACGTTTTTCGGCAAAATATCTTCTCCTATGCCTTCTGTAATATATGGATAAATTTCATTTTCATCAAAAATTCCTGTTTCATGATATTTTTTAAATACAGATCCGTATGTATCGATACCGATATTCTTGACTGCAGCATTTTGCTCCTTTAAAAATTTTCCAGTTCCAGAAATGGTACCGCCTGTTCCAACACCAACAACAAAATGAGTAATTCTACCATCTGTTTGTTCCCAAATTTCAGGACCAGTCTGTTCGTAATGTGCAATAGTATTAGAAGGGTTGTCATACTGATTGACATACCAAGAATTTGGAATTTCGTTTGCTAAACGTTTTGAAACAGAATAATAAGACCGAGGATCATCAGGCTCAACTGCAGTAGGACAGACTACAACTTCAGCACCTACCGCTCTTAAAATGTCCATTTTTTCTTTGGACTGTTTGTCACTTAAAACGCAGATCAATTTATAACCTTTCTCTATGGCAGCTAAAGCTAACCCCATTCCAGTATTTCCAGAAGTCCCTTCTATAATAGTTCCTCCTGGCATTATTAAGCCTTGTTTTTCAGCATCCTCAACCATTTTCAAAGCCATTCTATCTTTGATAGAATTTCCAGGATTAGTAGTTTCAACTTTTGCCAATACAGTAGCTTTAATTCCATCTACAACTCTATTGAGTTTTACTAAAGGTGTATTTCCAATGGTTTCTAAAATTGAATTATAGTACTTCATTTTTGCGGTTTTTTACAGAACAATTGTCTTAAAATTTGCCACAAAGGTAAGCGATTTCACTGAATACTCTCTCATTTTAGAACATAAAAAAAGAGGTTGTAAAAACAACCTCTTTTCAATTTTTAATATTACTTAAAACTATTAAAAATAGAACATTAAGTATATTGCTGCATTAAAGTTATCAGTATCAAGATTAAAGTTTCTTGATCCGCTAGTGATGTTTTCGTTGATCACTACTCCGCCAATCGATCCATCTTCGTTCACTGCGTTCGGATTGAAGTACTCAGAAGCCACACTTGACTCCCCTGTTCTTGAAACAGTCATTGTCCAACCAAACTCAGTACCGATACACATTTTTGGTGCAAAAAAGTATTCAACTCCTGCAAATGCTCTTAATCCAGCACCTAAAGTTGTACCTGAATTATTCGTTAGAATACGCTCAGCAACATTGTTACCATTGCCTCCTTGGAAGCCTCCACCTGCATTGTACTTTGATGTAGGTGTTTGATTACTTGAAACCATTGCGTTTCCATAAGAATATGAGTTCGTTGATTTGCTTCTGAAAACCATCACATCTCCACCATAAATACCTCTCAAACGTGTTGTACCTCTTCTAAATTCGTAACCAGCACCAATATTTATTGTATTTGAATTGATATGTCTTGAATCTATCACTGTAGAATCTGGACTATTTTTACTATCATCAAATACATCATAATTAAGTACTCGGTCAGAGTTAGCAATTCTGAAACTTGCACGTACAGCATTGTCGTTACTTAACATATACTTACCATACAATGTATTCCCACCAAATGAGTTACTTAAAAACTTATTGGTATTCAAACTTGTATTTGAATTTGTTAATCCAAATAGATTTCCTGCATAAGTAAGAAACGGCGCAGCATTTACACCAATCGCAAACTCTCCTTTTACAGGCATTATATCTATTCCATTCTTGTTCTGAATCTGCGGATTCCCTTGAGAAAACGACAACGAACAAGACAGCATAGCAATAGAAATTCCTACTATCTTTTTCATAATTTGTTTTATTTATTTTTAGTTAGCAGTATAATCGTATTCCTTAATTACAACAGCACCATCATACACCATTACTGTTTTGTTCGACAGAGAAAATATCTTGTCTTGTGCAGGATTATTTGATGGGTCAAATTGACTCTGTTGCTCAGAAAAATCATTAAATCGAAGTTCAACAGGGATTGATTCAGCATAAGCAGGGATACCAGTAAAAGAAAAATCGCCATTATCTCCGACAACAGCAGTAAACTTTAATTTTTCATAGGTAAAACCATTTTGCGGGTTTGCTTGTAAATCTTCTGTATCAACTATAGCGGTAATTTGAGTTCCTTTTGGAGCAAATTCATTGTTTAATCCGCTTATAAATGTACCACCTGAGGTAGTATCATTTCCTAAGTCTAATGGTGCTAAAATTACACCTTGAATTGTTGCAGTTCCAGGCTCAGCAGGGATTGCACTTTCTGTTTTTTTGCAACTTAGCATAGCTAAGGACGCAATTGCAAAAATTGATAAAACTCTTGTTTTCATAATTTGTTTTTAATTAGTTGTTATGGCCATGTATACTGTGTCTTTTTTAAAAAGTTTCATTTTCGGATATTATTCTAAGATTAAAGAAGCGATAATACTATTTTTGCAATATGAAGCTTCATTATAAAAAAACGGGAGATACTGGGCCCATTTTAGTAATCTTACATGGTCTATTTGGCTCTCTAGACAATTGGCAAACTCATGCTAAAAAATTTGGCGAGTGTTTTCAGGTATATTCTGTTGATCAAAGAAACCACGGGCATTCTCCTCATGATATGACGTTTAATTATGATGTGATGGTAGAAGACTTGTTTGAACTAGTGACTGATTTAGGCTTAACTAATTTTCATTTGCTTGGTCACTCCATGGGAGGCAAAACCGCTATTGGGTTTGCTGCTGAACATGAAGAATTTCTAGCTAGCTTAATCATTGTTGATATTTGTCATAAACAGTACCCAAGACACCATGACGACATATTAAAAGGATTAAATGCATTAGATCTAAACCAGATAAAAAGCAGGACTGAAGCTGACAAAGAATTAACTAAGTGGATTCCGGAGTCAGCTGTTCGCTTATTTTTATTGAAAAACTTGTATTGGATAGAAAAGGGGAAATTAGATTGGAGAATGAACCTTCACGTGCTGACAAGAGACATAGATAAAGTAATAGAAGAAATCTATTTCCGAACTATTGAAACTAAAACTCTGTTTATAAGAGGAATGGAATCAAACTATATTAAGGACTCAGATTATGCCCAAATTGAGCTTAAATTTCCAAATTCAACAGTAAAGGCGATTGAAAATGCTGGGCATTGGGTACATGCCGAAGTACCAGATATTTTTAGCCAAACTATTTCTGGCTTTGTTAACGGAGAATAAAATAAAAACAATGTTTTTTGCAATTGCGTTGATAGTAAATTAAATTTGCAATAAAAAACATGCTCAAAATTGGACTTTTTGGTGTTGGACATTTAGGTAAAATTCATGCAAGATTAATTGCAGAACTTTCGACTGAATTCAATTTTATTGGATTCCACGACCCAAATAACACTAACGCTGAGCTTGCTGAAGCTACTTATAATTTAAAGCGGTATCATTCTATTGACGAATTAATTAGCAGTGTGGATTGTATTGACATTGTTACCCCTACCCTTTCGCACTTCGAAATTGCTAAAACTGCAATTGAAAATGGTGTTCATGTTTTTGTAGAAAAGCCAATTACACATACAGTTCACGAAGCTAAGCAATTAACCCAGCTAACAGAGAGGTACAAAGTAAAAGTACAAGTTGGTCATGTAGAGCGTTTCAATCCCGCTTTTACAAATGCTGCACCGCATTTTACTGAACCACGATTTATTGAAGCACACAGACTTGCTCAATATAACCCAAGAGGAACAGATGTTCCTGTAGTATTAGATTTAATGATTCATGATATTGACATTGTTTTAAAAGTTGTTAACTCTGAAGTAAAAAGAATAAGCGCCTCAGGGGTAGCTGTAGTTAGTGAAACGCCCGATATTACAAATGCTAGAATTGAGTTTAAAAATGGATGTGTTGCAAATTTAACTGCATCTAGAATATCAATGAAAAGTATGCGAAAATCGAGATTTTTTCAGAGAGATGCTTATATCAGTGTTGACTTTTTAGATAAAAAAACCGAAATTGTGAAGCTCACAGCGGTAACGTCCGAACCAGACCCTTATGACATTGTATTAGATCTTGGAGAAAATAAACCAAAAAAGAAAATTGAAATTTTTTCGCCAAAAATTGATGAAGTAAACGCCATCAAAGATGAATTAAAATCTTTTGCAAGTTCAATCCATAACAACACTGATCCAACAGTAAGTATATCTGACGGTTATAGAGCATTAAAGATTGCCCACTTAATTATGGATGATGTTGACTCAAATTTAAATCTAATCCAAGAAAATAATTAATTTAATTTTCCGTTTACAGTATTAATTTATCAATGAAGACACTCTATTTATCTCTAATTTCATTTCTTTTTCTTGCGAGCTGTCAAGAAGACCTTACGCCCGCTTGGCTAGAGATTAAGACAGTGAATTTCACTACCAATGAGCCCGTTGAAGGTCCAAATTCACATGATATTGTTGATGCTTGGGTATATATAGATAATAAAGAAATGGGAGTCTGGGAAATCCCTTTTAGAATGCCAGTTTTACAAGAAGGTGAGCATACATTAACTGTTATTCCAGGAATAAAAATAAGTGGCCAATCAAGCATCAGAGTCACTAATAATTTTTACGAAGCATACACCACTACTATTAACCTTTCAAAAAAAGAAACAACTACTATCGTTCCAACTTTTGGATATAAGCCCACTGTTAATGTAATTGCTAAGGAGGACTTTGAAGACACCGGTGTGATTCTAAACCCAGATAATACAACAGATACCACTAAGTTTAAAATAATATCAAAACTAGATTTTCCAGATATTGTAAAGTACGGAAACAACTGTGGCAGACTTCAAGTTAATGAGAGTGATACAGTTGCGCGAGTAATTACGGATTTAGATTTACCAATAATACAAGGTAAAATGTATTTAGAAATTGATTATTTAGCCACAAATTCTTTTTTTATCGGAATTCTTGAAGAAACAAGTTCCGTCAACCAAATAGACCAAGGGCCATATGCAGGCGCATATCGTACTGATGCAGATGAATTTGAATGGAAAAAAATATATTTTCCTTTATCAGACCGAACCAATTTGAACGCATTTGCAAACTCTTTTGAGTTTTATATTTATGTGCCTCTCGATACAGGAAACCAAGCTGGAGAAGTATATATAGACAACGTAAAAATCGTATATTTTTGATGACTGAAAAAAAGCAGAAGTTTTTATACATTTTCTTTGATACTTTGTCGGCGCTATTAATTTGGACAGCTTTTTTTATTTTTAGAGATAAATTTATTGAATCTGGTGAAGTAGTGTTTGACAATAAATTTGTTCAAGGGCTAATTATAGTGCCTCTTTTCTGGCTAGTGTTATATGCACTGCAAGGAACATATATAAAAACGCATAGGCAATATAGAATTAGAATTCTAAAAGAATCAATAGTTGCTTCTGTCATTGGTACAATGGTTGTTTTTTTTGTATTGCTTTTAGATGACCAAGTGTACTCTTACAAACAATATTATCAGTTGCTATTTGTGCTATTCAGCCTTCACTTTATTATCACTTTTACTCCACGTTTTATACTAACAGCTATTCAAGTTAACAGAGTGCATACTGGAAAGTTTGGTTTTAATACCTTAATAATCGGAGGAAGTGGAAAGTCAGTCGAAATAATTGATGAACTTAGAAAACTAAAACAAGCTTCTGGACATATTTTGAAAGGCTATGTCAATATTAATGGCAATGATTTTGCCCTTTCCGACCACCTTCCCCTACTAGGTCATTTAACTGAAATTCATAAAATCATTAAAAATGAAGGAATTGAGGAAGTCATTATTGCATTGGAAAGTAGTGATCATCAAAAATTACAAGATATCTTGATTCAATTGACGAATTTTGATTTGAAAATAAATGTCATTCCAGATACATATGATATACTAGCAGGGCAGGTAAAAATGAACAGCATTTACGGAGCCATTCTGCTTGAAGTTAACCCTTCGCCTATGCCAAATTGGCAATTTGCTACTAAACGATTTATTGATATCGTTATTTCATTCGTATCATTAACTATACTATCACCACTTTTGTTAATTATTGGCATTTTGGTAAAAACCACGTCTCAGGGTCCAATTTTTTTCTTCCAAGAACGAATTGGTTTGAATGCAAAAGCATTTAATATTATCAAATTCAGAACCATGACAGTGAATGCTGAAGAAAATGGGCCACAGCTGTCAAGTAGCTCCGATTCTAGAATTACAAAACTAGGAAAGGTTTTACGGAAAACTCGAATAGATGAATTTCCACAATTTATTAATGTATTGCGCAGTGACATGTCAATTGTTGGTCCAAGACCTGAGCGGCAATTTTATATTGATCAGATAAAAGACAAAGATCCCCAGTACTTATACTTACATAAAGTTAGACCAGGAATAACAAGTTGGGGACAGGTTAAATACGGATATGCAGAAAATGTGGGAGAAATGGTACAAAGAATGAAATTTGATTTACTTTACATTCGCAATATGTCACTTGCACTAGATTTCAAAATTATGTTTTACACATTTGCAATTATTTTGAAAGCAAAAGGAAAGTAAGTTTATAACGAATCTCTTAACTCTTTTTTAAGCATCTCTATGGCATGGTCAGTTGGCTGATTTTTCAACTGAGCAGTAATTTCAAAAATTCGTTGCGCCAAATCTCCGGCTAATGATGTGTCCTCAAGCTTTGTTGCGGCCATATTAATAATTTTCACAACTTCCTCCTTACTTCGTTTCACAATTTCCCACCCTTCGGATGACACATACACTTGTTGTGCTAAATTATGCTCATATTCAGACCTAATATTATCAATTAACTTCTGTTGAAATACACGCGCCGGCAAACCTGGGTTCAGGAGTCTCATGACCATATTATTGGGTGCCACTCTTTCTAAAAATAATACCAACCTTTGAACTGCATCTATTTGCAAGGGAAAAAAAGCTTTCAAATTAGGGCTGCTCTCCTCATGAGATATCATTGGATTTACATCTGCCTTAATTTGTTGTAATTTCTGACTCTGAATATGATACCAACGACTAGTCCAATAATAAACTGCAGCAAATATAAAAATTGCTGGGACCGTATATTTGCTTATTTGAACAATTGCTTCTGTTGTGCTCATTTGCGAATTTTTATATTTTATAAAATCAATTAACTACCTTTCAAATCATACATCCAAACACCTCTGCCATTATAAGATAAAATTAGTATTTGGTTACTTTCATCATAGTGTAATCCAGAAACTTTTATATTGGGTAAACCATTTCCTACTTTTTGCCAAGACTTTCCTCCTTTTAAAGTTGATTTCGTACCATAATATACACCAGTACTTGTAGCTACAAAAACATTTTTATTTGCAGTAATAATTAGGTTACGAGAGCCTCCCTTTGCACTAGGTATACTGGCTGAAATATCCCAATTTCTTTTTAGCACATAATTTGACTTCTTATATTTCGCATGGTAAATCATTCCTTTATCATCAGGGCTTGAAGACTTCACTGGCACACCAGCGGAATATGTGATGTACATTTTAAACCATTTTTTTGGATCTAAACTAATATCTCCAATCCAATCATTTCTAGGTAACTCAAGTTCAACCCACTGCTTTGAAATTGCAGCAGAAGTATCTAAGGAATTAGGCAACATAAATAATCTATGTCTGTTTTTACTTTTGCCTTTTACTGTATGTTTTGAAATAATATATGCCAGTAATATATCAGGATGAAAATCAGAAGTGAATAAACCGTATACTTTATACTTGTCAATATTATGAGTAATTTTAAAATTCGAAATCACTTCCATACTATCTGTTATGTGGGGACTGACACTGCGAATCACATCAACATTCCCTTTTGATGCGCCTTCTTGGTGACGAAAGTTAAAAAAAAGGACACTATCTGCTTTTGGATGTAATTTGGCGTCAATGCTCCATCCTGGCGTACCATAATTTTTTCTATAATGTAGTAATTTGTTATGCTGAGCAGTATCAGTTGAATAAAACAAACCTCCTCCACTGTATTGGTTAGAGGTGTATACTATACTATCAGCATTCGGATTAATGATAGGGACCAATGCGTCTCCTCCGTTTACCTGCTTCCATTTATATGTGCCGTTTTTAGCCCAATCGGCACGAAGCAAAGTACCTCCGTGAAAAAGACCTATTGCAATTACGTTCGGGTCTGATCCAGAGACCGCCATCCCCAACACTTCAGAATTTCCAAAACCATACGATTTAAATTGCCAATTCTCTCCTGAATCCGACGACTTAAAAACACCTCCATGGGTGCCAATGTATAGCAAATTTTTAATTGCAGGATGATAAACTACGCACTCAACATCAACATGGTAATTATTGTCAAGATTTTCAAACTTCTGTTCAGCTATCAACCATTTTCTGACGCGTAATCCATGGCCAATCATAATCTCATTACTGTCAAACGGATTAATAGCGAAAGTATATCCAGCTCCGTATGTAACACTTGCACTTTTACAAATAACTTCAACATTTTTTGAAATTGGATTATATTTCCATACTTCATCTTTCCCTGTTTTGAAATCGATTAAAAAGTAAAACAAGTTATTTGATTTTTCAATCGTTATATGTTTAATTTCACGCTTTTCTGATGTAATTTCAGGAATAGGAACTAATTTTTGACCTTCAGAAACTACCACTTTCCAGCTCTGTTTATATTTCACTGAAAAACATAAGTTCTTCTTTGTCAATTCCAAATCATAAACAGATCCTTTAACGTACTTTACTTTAGTCCATTCAAGGTAGTCTGCGCTATAGTCTTCAGTAAAAAATAGACCTTTACTGGTTAGTACATACATTTTATCTGGTTGCGTTGGATGAAATCTCAAACCATAAATAATGGTATTGGTGGCGTTTTCAAAAACACTATATTTTGCAACTGATTCCCAAGTAACTCCTTTGTTTTTTGTCCTGTAAATACCGCCATTTTTCCCAATATCTCCTGGTCCACCATTGTATCCATCTCTTATAGAAACGCCAAACCACATATTATCGTCTAGTGGGCTAATAACTGCCCAGCCACAATTAGAAGATTCCCAACTATCTGACCCGCCATTTTCCCAGGTGTCGCCAGAGTTTTCCGAGTAAAATAAACCGCCCATCAGTGAGCCTGCGATCATTAAACTTGGTGTTTTTTTAGAAATCTGAATAAACTCTACTGGTCCCAAACCGGCAGCTGTTTGACTGCGGGCAATAGGATTATCAAAAGGGCCTATTTCTTCCCATTGATTTGTTAACACCACATTTTGAGAGTAGGTTAAAAAACCAACTAAGCAAAAAAGAGTGACAATATATTTAATCTTCAGAATCACTTAAATCTTCTTGGTTATCATGACTGAAAAATATTTTTACTTCCGCCACATCTTTCAAAAAATCAACTCGACCAACCTGAACTTTATTTATAGTTAGGCCAGTTCTTGCTTCCAAATCAGCTTTTAGAATTGCAGCATTTTCAGGTTTAATATTTTCTATTTTTTCGTACACTATACTTTTAGAAACTTCGGTACTTACCAACCACCAATTTTCCATTAAATATACAATTAATACAACAACTACGTTAATAAATAACAATTCCGCGTAAGAAACTTGCTTTCCTGATAATGCATTAACAACAGATAAACCAATTGCAATAAACAAATAAGTCATTTCTCTTATCCTCATTGTATTGGTTCTATATCGGATAATTCCGAAAATGGCAAAAAGTCCCAGACCCATTCCAGTATCAATATCCAATTTTTTAAGAGCAAAACAAATTACAAATGTGATGACCGAAATAAGATAAAATGTAAAAAGATAGTTTTTTCGTGGTGTTTTGGCGTAGTATATCGCCCTAATAATAATAGATATAAAAATTAAATTAAAGAAAAATCGAAAAGCCAACTTATAAAAGTCATCACTCATCCAAGACATACCTAAAAATTCAGGCCGTTTTATGGCACCTAACCCTCCTAAAAAAGGTAACTCTGCTATCATTGACAGTAAAAAATCTGAAATCATATATTCCGTAATTTATTAATTAATAATGTTTTGATTTTAAAATTATTGTATTTAAGATCAGAATTTAATCCAATTGCCCCAATGCAATATTTACTAATACTATTTGGCAAAATTCCTTTGCTTTTCATTAAACTATAAAACAAGCTTTCTCTGTTTACATTTTCTTGCTTTAGCTCCGCTATCACAATATGACTATAGTCTACCGCACTATCATTCCAGTTAAAGCCCAAATTCAAATCTAAGGTTAATCTCTCTTTTAAGGCGTGATTTACCAGCGTTATTCTTGAAAAACTATTCCAAAGCTTAGCCTCTAAGATTGGCTCATCAGCAATTACAGAATTAACAAAAAATTGAGATCTATCAGAAAATTCTTCCTCAAATCCTTCCAACTTTATCCTTTTCTTGTCCGTTCTGCCCTTGTATTTGTTTTTTATTTCTAAAAAATACAGATTGGATTCAACGTAATTTCTAATCCTCACTTTGTACCTGTTTCCCTTACCTTGATGATGAGCCAAGTAATACCCGAAATTAAATGTATCAAAATATAAGGTATTATAGGAGTTAATTAAATTCCCTTTAATAATTAGAGCTTGATAATCAGTAGACAACGTTCTTAATATTGAAATTAATTCAGATCTACGAAACACAAATTTTGTGTCTGTCCTATTCATTAATTTAACCTCATCCATTTCGGTTAAAGTAATCGGGCTAAACCCTTCTAATACGTCAATTTCTGCTTTGAAAGACATGCGTAAAATAAAGGTCAAATTTACATTTTTTTTTTAGTCTGCCACTACAGAAACCAATAAGTTTGAAATCAATACATCCAACTAGAGGCAGCATTTGAGAAGCAATTCATTGTAAAGTACAAAACTTATAAAAACCAGTCTGATATACTTCCCACATTTAACCGTACACCTTTATATCAAATGATCTTCAGAATAGATAAAAATGACGTATTTTTCTGGTATTTTTCTGTTTCAGGTGGTGTTGCGTTGAACGGCGGCCGTCTTAATTTGGTTGCAATTTTGAGAATGCTCTGTTTTCAGTAGGCCATTTGTTCACTGAGAAATTCGAAAACACTGTACCATCTCTTTTAAAATGATTACTGTTGCTATATTTTAGACTAAAGACAGGAAGAAAACTTTCTTACTGTAATTTCTTTTCAGAATGCTGACGCAGTACTTTGAAAAAAGAGTTGAATCGGCTTTTGAATTACTTTCTTTTGAAATTGAAAAATTCTAGTACTAAGCTTATATTTGCAAAAAAATAGAAAATGAATCTAAAAACAAAATTGGGAACACTTCGTTTGCTTTCATTACTAGAGGGGATAAGCTATATAGCATTTGGAATCACAATGCCTCTAAAATATAAGCTGTCAATTTTCTGGCCTAATACGGTTATGGGCTATGCGCACGGCTTTTTATTTTTAGCTTACTGCTTATTTGTGCTTTTGGTTGGACTAAAGTATAAGTGGTCTACAAAAACTGTCCTCATTTCAGGATTTGCTTCTTTAATTCCATTTGCCACTTTTTGGGCAGATGCAAAAATTTTCAAGCTTCAACAACAAAAGTCTTAGAAACTTTCAAAAATTCGAAATTTCTATATCATGTACTGCATAAAAAATAACACCCTCTGTATCTTTTTCATCTGTTATTTTTTGATTGCAATCGACACTAAATAATACCATAAAAATTCTCTCATCCGATTCAATAAAAAAATTCAAGACATAAAAAAGCCCCAAGTCAGTCTTGAGGCTTTTCATCTAATATTTTTTTACTTCACTAATTGAAATGCTACTCTTCTGTTTTTAGCGTTTCCAATTTCAGTTCCTGAGGTGTTTGCAGGGGCAGAATCACTCATCATTTCAACTGAGATTCTACTTAAAGCAATTCCGTTGTCAGTTAAGTAAGCTTTAATAACAGCTGCCCTTTCACTTTCAATTTCAGAAGCACTTTCATCAGTCGCTTCATCCTCATCTGTATGAATCACTAATTTTACCTGAGCTGATGTATTTTTTTTCAAAACACTCAAAACGTTTTCAAGATGATCTTCTCCATTCTCAGAAAGAGTTTTTGAATTGTACCCAAAGTACACGGTGGTATATTTAAATATTTGCTCATCTGTCATCCCTTCTGGGTTCACTGGACTAACAGCATAAACAAAAGACGCTTCTTCCTTAACATCAGTCTGACATTGACAGTCACTTTCTTCGTCAATTAAAACTACAGAAACATTGTCAACGTAATAATAAGCTCTTATTGATTGTTGACCTCTGTAATCAGCGGGTTTTTTCATTCTTTCGCTAATCGTAGAACCATTACTTGAAAAATTTCCGATTGTTAAGAATTTCTCTCCGCCTTCAGCGATATAAGTACCGCAAACTTCTTCCCAACCAAACTGTGCAGAAAACACAGGATTCCCAGTTTGAACAACATGAGATCGCCCCATAATGCTTTTATCTTCATTAATATTATACTGCTTTTTTGAGAAGTTAGCAGCCACATTGTTTGTTCCATATTTAGAACTTTCGGCTAAAGACACGTAAAATTTAACACAGTACTTTTGTCCTTTTCTCATTGGTAATTTCAACTTAGTTGAAACATAAGAACGTGGCATTTTGTCACCATAACTGAATGCAGTAAAACCTGCATATGCAGAACCTTCCTGCGGATCTTCTTTTCCATTTACATTGTCTGGTAGACCATACTTTTCTTTCGTTAGGTCTGAATATAAATCAGCAGCTGTTTTGGTTGGAGAAACCCAACCAGTAGCTAAATCAATTGCTCCAGCTTTTTTGATTCTTCCTGAGATATCTTCAAAGCTTCCGTTTTCAACTAAATCACTAGCCGATTGTGCACTGGCATTGAACGCGATTCCTAAGCTAATGCTTGTCATTAAAAATATATTCTTCATTTTCATATTTAATTGATTATGTCAATTGGTTCCAAAATTACAATAAGTGGGCGATTTTCAAAAGATTTCCGGCTATTTTTTCGTGGCTGGTTCACTTTAAAATTTACCTACATTTATTTTAGAACAATTGCACGGTTAATATTATTTACATATTGCACTTTGCATATATCGTTCCAAAATTTGTTACGCCGAGCCTCTGTAGCACAAAATATTGTAAATCAGCATATTGAAGGTTTAAATAAAAAAAGGCTTGACCACAAAGTGGACAAGCCTGTTCTTTTTAAGTAGCGGTAAATTTACAGTCCGTTAACTTGCTTAGTTAATTTAGACTTTAAGTTACTTGCTTTCTTTTTATGAATAATGTTTCTTTTTGCTAATTTATCAAGCATTGCAACTACTTTTGGTAGCATTGCTGTTGCTTCCTTCTTGTCAGTTGTAGCTCTCAAAACTTGTACAGCATTTCTTGTTGTTTTATGCACGTACTTGTTTCTTAATCTTTTAGCATTATTAGATCTAATTCTTTTAATTGCCGACTTATGATTTGCCATAATTCTATTTGTTTTTCTTTTTTAAAATAGTGAAGCTTTAAGTAGCCCATAGGAGAATCGAACTCCTGTTTCCAGGATGAAAACCTGGCGTCCTAACCACTAGACGAATGGGCCAAAATAATACTTCAAACTTGTAGCCCATAGGAGAATCGAACTCCTGTTTCCAGGATGAAAACCTGGCGTCCTAACCACTAGACGAATGGGCCAAAATATTAATTCCTTCCGCAAAAGGAGTGCAAATATAATTCTATTTTTTTTTCTGACAAATTTTTAAAGGTAATTTACCCAATAATTTTATCAGTGTTTTGAAATTTGAAACCAAGCCTTTTACCTGTTTTTAATTTTGAATTATTGCTTAAAGTTTGCATCTGATCGACAGAAACTACGCTCACGCTATTATAAGGAGGTGTTAATAAATCAAATTCAAGTGCATAAGCTGCTACTTTTAAAATCACATCAAGTAAAACATCTTTATTGATTACTTGATTTAAGAAATCGCGATAAGCAAATTCTAAATATCCTTTGCCCTCAATCATAAAGTGACTTTCTTTATTTACAAAAATTCTAGATATCAAATAACCTGCATCATTCGAACGGTTTAACTCATAAGAGTCTGCTAAAAAATTATAAATATTAATGATTCCGCAGTAAGCGTTGGTAGGATCGGATTTGATATATGAACTTTGATGAACGAAGTTATTTTTTGCAAATCGAAAAACATTAGAATGCATGTAAAAAATCAGTACATCTGACCCTATAAAAAGCTGTGCTTCATTTGGTCCAGCATCAACATATTTGAGTCTGACTTTAGGACTATCCTCAATCTGCTCTTTGATAACCGAAATGCACTCCTCAAGTTCTTTCTTTAGAATGCCAAACCATTCTTTTGTATTTGCAAAAACATTTTGTTTCATTGTTGACTTACTTTTCAGTAATTCCACAATGTGATTTCTTTCCTTCTCCATAATTATTAATTAGTAAGCTTTTGCCAAAACTACTCTTTTTTTACTTGGCTTGCCTGTTACCATGCAAGCTCCCTCTTCATCTGGTAAATAAAAAGGAATGCAACGGATAGTTGCCTTCGTTTCTTTTTTTATTTTTTCTTCTGTTTCTGCAGTACCATCCCAGTGTGCTAGGAAAAACCCACCTTCAATTTCAACTTTCTCTTTGAATTCTTGGTAAGAATCAACAGGTCGGCAATTGTCCTCTCGAAGCTTCAAAGCTCTATTTAATAGATTGTCCTGAATATCTGTTAATAATTTTTGAATATGACTGTCAAGTACGTCTAAACTAACAGATTCCTTTTCTTGAGTATCTCGTCTAGCTACTTCAACCATGTTACTTTTTAAATCCCTTAAACCAACCGCTATGCGAACAGGCACACCTTTAGCTTCGTATTCAGCGAATTTCCAACCAGGTCTTTTTTGATCATCATCATCAAATTTCACCACTATTCCCTGCTTTTTTAATACATCTATCACTGGTTGCATTTTGTCAAATATTTCGTTCAATTGATCTTGACCTTTGTGAATTGGTACAATTGCAACATGAATTGGAGCTAATTTTGGAGGTAGTACTAATCCTAGATCGTCCGAATGTGTCATAATTAAAGCGCCCATCAAGCGTGTTGATACACCCCATGAAGTAGCCCAAACAAAATCCTCTTTACCTTCTTTGTTTGCAAACTTTACATCAAACGCTTTTGAAAAATTTTGACCTAAAAAATGTGATGTTCCCGCTTGCAATGCTTTTCCATCTTGCATCATGGCTTCAATACAATAAGTTTCATCAGCTCCTGCAAACCTTTCACTTTCGGTTTTTAAGCCTTTAATTACAGGCATAGCCATATATGATTCCGCAAAATCCGCATAAACATTGTTCATTTGCTCAGCTTCTGCAATAGCTTCAGATTTTGTGGCATGAGCAGTGTGACCTTCTTGCCATAAAAACTCAGCCGTCCTCAAAAATAGCCGAGTTCTTAACTCCCAACGTACAACATTTGCCCACTGATTAATCAACAGTGGTAAATCTCTGTACGATTGAATCCACTTTTTGTAAGTACTCCAAATAATAGCTTCGCTTGTCGGTCTAACAACAAGCTCTTCTGTAAGTTTTGCTTCGGGATCAACTATTAATTTCCCCTTATTACCCGGATCATTCTTTAATCTGTAATGGGTAACAACTGCGCATTCTTTTGCAAATCCTTCCGCATTCTTCTCTTCCGCTTCAAATAAACTTTTTGGTATAAAAATTGGAAAGTAAGCATTTGAATGGCCCGTTTCTTTAAATTTTTGATCTAAAACAGACTTCATATTCTCCCAAATCGCAAAACCATATGGTTTAATTACCATGCACCCTCTAACTTCTGAATGTTCAGCTAAATCAGCTATTTTGATGATATCGTTATACCATTGAGAATAGTCTTTTTTTCTTGAAGTGATTTTATTTCCCATTTTGGTATAATTTTTGTATTTTAGTACCGGAACAACAAAGGTAAAAATAAGTTTTTCCTTTACAAATCTAACATTATGAAAAAGCCATTTTATTTTATCGCAACTATGGTAGCTATTCTTTTTTTAGGAAGCTGTCAAACATCCAAAACAATTCATGATGACGTTTATGACGCACCCAACCTTGTTTACCACAACAATAAAAATGAGTCTGGTTACGACCAGTTTATAAAAGATGCTGAAACAGAAGATAACCAAATAATTATTGAAGAAAGGTTTGAAGAACAAAATGCAGACCAATCGTTTTCAAACAACGATAATGTTGTAATTAATAATTATTACGGGAATGCTGTTAATACAGGTGTAAATACAGGATTTTGTGGCGTCCATTACCGATACAATTGCTACTTTAACCATTATCACTATCACAGACGATTTAGAAATGTTGCATTCTGGGGTAATCCATACGGAGGCTGGGGATGGAATACAGTAAGTTACGGAGGCTGGGGATGGAACAATGGATGGAACAACCCATACTACGGCTGGAATAATCCGTGGAATAGTCCATGGAACAACGGTTGGAATAACGGCTGGAACAACGGTTGGAATAATGGTTGGAATAACGGCTGGAACAACGGCTGGAATAATCCTTATTATTCTCACTGGAATAACCCGTATTATGGCGGATGGAACAACCACCCATACCACAATCAGTTTGGTGGATGGAATGATCAAGGATTTGCGAATGTAAATGGAGGAGCAAACTTCAATTATGGACATAGAAGTGGGTTAAGTACTGGATCAAGATCAAGCAATAACACAACATACCCTTCAACAGTGCGGAGTGCTGCTGCACCATCTGGAGCAAACGGAGTAAATGGTCCAAATACAGTTTTAAGAGATAACCAAGGCACTGTCGCAAGAAAACCTTCATTTAATGAGGCTAGTAGACAAGATAATCAAATTGTAAATGAATACAATAAAAACAGAACTCCAAGTGCGAGCAGACAGCCTGTAACAGGAGGAACAGTCAATGAATCAAATTCAGGAGCAAGAACTCCTGTCTCAAATAACCAAAGAGTTCCAAATAATACTGTGCAAGGTACTAATCAAGAGCAAAACGGAAATGTTTCTCAACCAGCAAATCCTAGTAGAAGAACACCTAGCTCTCGTCCGGCTGCAGTAAAACCTGCAACTAACAAATGGGAAGCTCGTCCAGCGACATCTAGAAACCCAAATTCAAGTCCGGGAACAACTCGAACAAATACGACTGCACCATCAAGGAACACGCCGAGCAATTCAAGAACAACAGGTGAAAGATCTCCGAGTTCTTATACGCCTTCAACAACTCAACCTACAAGAACACAACCAAGCAGAACGCAGCCTACTAGAAATCAACCTTCAAGGACACAGCCGAGCAGAACCGCACCAACTCGCACACAGCCGACAAGGACGCAACCGAGCAGAACCGCGCCAACTCGAACAAGTCCAACGCGAACTTCACCTACAAGATCAACACCAACCAGAACAAGTCCTTCTAGAAGCACACCTTCTAGATCGGCTCCTAGTCGTACTTCTACTCCATCTCGTTCTTCGGGAAGCAGCGGAAGTAGATCAAGTTCAGGCTCAAGTAGATCGAGCAGATCGGGTTCAGGTAGATAATTAATTAAAAAACACATTATGAAATGGTTATTATTTAGCCTTTTAATGGGCTCAACAGGTGCAATTCTTGCTCAAAACGAAGAAGATGCACTGCGTTATTCGCAAGAATCATTAGGTGGTACAGCAAGAAATATGGGAATGGCAGGAGCCATGACAGCTTTAGGAGGAGATTATTCTTCAACCTTAAAAAACCCGGCTGCATCTGGTAGGTTTTCAAAAAACAATTTTTCTTTCACTACATTTCTTGAAAATAATAGCACTGATGCTATATTTGAAGGATCTGCTAGAAATAGATCGACTAATAATTTGAAACTTGGTAATGTTTCATATTTAAAAGTATACAATTTAAATCCAAACAAATTTAATGGTTGGGCTGGAGTGCAACTGGGAATGGGATACAACAGAAAACAATCGTTCAACCAAAGTTTTAATTACCAAGGAAATTCGTCAGGATCAATGGTCGACTATTTTATTGCTGAGGCTGGCAACTCTTCTCCAGAAAGTATTGAACAAAACCATCCATACTCATCTGGATTGGCTTATACCAACTTCCTAATTGACCCGTATTTTACAATCGACAGTTCGGAGTATTTTTATAGTTCTGGAGCAGTCGGAGCTTCAAATCACAACCGAACAGTCAGTGCAGAAGGAGGCATGGGAGAATTGAACTTTTCAGTTAGTGGCAATTATAAAAACAAGTTATTAGTAGGTGGTAGTTTAAATGTAGTTACCCTAAATTATGATGCTCAAACTAGTCACACAGAAACTTTTGTAGATTCAATTTCCTGGGTTAATAATTTCAACTACACAAGCTCGTTGAATGTAAATGGAACTGGTATCAACGCAAGAATTGGTCTAATTTATATTCCAGCAGATTTTATTCGTTTTGGTGCTTCAATTGAAACGCCATCTCGACTTTCGATTGAAGAAAGATCAAACTCCGAAATCATAAATAATACAGATAATCAAAGATATCAAGCAACAATAGCCCCGCCAAACATTAGCGAATTTATTGTAAGAACTCCGCTTAGAGCCAATTTCTCTATCGGCTTAGTGCATAAAAAACTAGGTAGCTTTGGTGCAGAAGTTGAAATAGTTGACTATTCAACTATTAATATGAAATCAGCATCAACCAATAATCTTGCTTTTTATTCATATGACAACGAAAACGAGCAGATTAACAACCTATATAGATCAACATTTAATTTAAAATTAGGAGCAGAAGCCAGAATTAATAAGCAACTGTACGTCAGAGGAGGTTATGCCTTATTCGGTTCCGCGTACAAGCCTGAAAAAGGTGTTTTCGATAAAGGATTATCAACTTTTACTGGTGGAATTGGATACAATTTTGGTGAGGCTTATTTAGACTTTGCAGCCGTTATACAGACCCAAGAATCAGAACATATTGCTTACCTTCCTGAAATAGAAGGAAGCACTGCTTTCATCAAAAATAACAGAAAGCAATTTGTACTTTCACTAGGCTATAGATTTTAATTGTAAAAGATTGAATTAGATTTGTGACACAATTATTTTAAATGTTTGTAGACAGAAATCAACTCAGTCAATTATTGCCATACTATCATAAAAAACTCGGCAAAACATTTGAGGCCAATGAGATTGAACAAATATTCTTTCTCATGGCCTTTTTAGTTTTTGGATTGGAAAAAATTGAGATCAGAACAAAAACAACACTCTTGTCTGAATCAGAATTGTTATTTCAAAAAGAAATCATCAACCGACTACTTAACCAAGAGCCGATAGAGTATATCATTGGAAAGGTAGAATTTTATGACCTCATTTTACACGTTTCACCTGTAACATTAATACCAAGACCGGAAACCGCTGAATTGGTGGACCTACTGATTTCAAACCATCCAGAAGAAAACTTAAATCTACTTGATATTGGCACTGGATCTGGCTGCATTCCCTTGGCAATAAAGTCAATAAAAAATAGTTGGCAAGTCGCTGGGGTCGATATTTCTAAAGAAGCCCTTGATGTTGCCACCATAAACTCTAATAAATTGAACTTAAGTATCAATTGGATAGAGGCGGATATACTAAAGGACAATTTACCGGAAGGGCTTAAATTAGATATCATTGTTTCAAACCCACCCTATGTCTTAGAATCTGACAAACAAAGCATGCACGACAATGTACTGAAATACGAACCGTCACTTGCGTTATTTGTTCCAGATGAGAAACCTTTATTGTTCTACAACAGAATCATTAATCTCGCTAAAGCATCTTTAAAAAAAAATGGAACTTTATATTTCGAAATTCATGAAAATTTCGGATCTGAAGTCTTGGAGAGCATGAATAAAAATGGATTCATAAGCTGTGAAATTGTGAAAGATTTGCAGGGCAAGGATAGAATTGTTTTCGGGCAGTTAGCCTAAATCACTTATATTTGGTGAAATAATTTTATAGTAATGGACTTTTTACCAGCAGACATATCAATTTATTCTGAAAACCACACTTCTCCAGAATCACATTTACTGGAAGAATTAAACAGAGAAACACATTTAAAAGTTTTAATTCCTCGCATGTTGTCTGGGCATCTACAAGGCCGATTTCTGAGTATGCTAAGTCATATGATAAAGCCTAAAAACATTCTAGAAATAGGAACATATACTGGTTATTCAGCGCTTTGTTTGGCTGAAGGATTATTAGAAAATGGCACAATTGACACCATTGACATGAATGAAGAACTGAGCCCAATAGTTGAAAAATACTGGGCCAAGTCAGATTACAAAAATCAAATCAACTTTCATATTGGCAATGCACTCGATATTTTACCAGCACTAACAAAATCGTATGATATTGTTTTTATTGATGCGGACAAAGAAAATTATTCAACTTACTTTGATTTAGTGTTCGATAAATTACCAATTGGTGCGCACATTATAGCCGATAATGTACTCTGGAGTGGAAACGTCTTAAAAGACCGTTCACAAATGAAAGAAAGCACCGCAGGAATTGCCGCTTTTAACGAAAAAATTCAAAATGACGATCGGGTTGAAAATCTCCTGATACCGATTAGAGACGGACTGATGGTTTTAAGAAAAATCAAAGATTAGAATTTGTTAATTACTTATTTTTAGAATTGTTTAATCAATTCAATTGCTTTGTACTTTTGATCTATGACTCAAGAATTGGCTTTAGACATCTTAAAATCAGGCAGAAATGTATTTTTAACTGGATCAGCTGGAACAGGGAAAACATATGTTTTAAAGGAGTTTATTAAATACTTAAACAAATTTAAAATTGCCTCAGGAATTACAGCATCTACTGGAATTGCGGCAACACATATCAATGGTCAAACCATTCATAGTTGGATCGGAATGGGTATTAAAGGTGCCATGACCAAAAGAGATTTACATTTTTTAACACTCAATAAAAAACTGAAAAAAAAATTAGAAAAGTGCCAAGTGATTGTTATTGATGAAATTTCAATGTTACATCAAAAACAATTGAACTTAGTTGAAGAAATTTTACAGTACACCAACGATAATCTACTGCCGTTTGGTGGCAAACAAATGGTGGTATGCGGTGATTTTTTTCAACTCCCCCCTATTGGAAATCACTTTGAAAAAAGCAGAGAGAAATTCGCTTTTATGGGAAAAAGTTGGGTACAAGCAAATTTTAATATTTGCTATTTAACAGAACAGTACCGCCAATCTGCTAATGCACTAAGTGATGTTTTACAATCCATTCGAAATAATACTATTAATGACCAAACTATTCAAATTTTAGATGATACAATATCTAAAAACAACACCTTAAAAAATCCGCTACGATTGTATACTCATAATGCAGATGTTGATAGAATAAACTCTGCAGAACTAGAAAAAATAGACTCGAAAGAAAAAAACTTTTGGGCTACTACTAAGGGAAAAAAAGAATTAGTTGCCACTTTAAAAAAATCGGTAATCGTAAATGAAAAGTTAAGCTTAAAAGTGGGAGCCAAAGTGATGTTTGTAAAAAACAATAGCGATAAAGGATATATTAATGGTACTCTGGGCAAAGTAATTGAATTTAGTAGCTTAGGATTTCCTGTTGTTAAAATAAGCGGTGGTGCAGAAATTATTGCCACTACCGAGGAATGGGCGATTGATGATGACAAAGGAAATTCAATTGCTTCATTTATTCAAATTCCCTTAAGGCTGGCTTGGGCCATTACCATTCACAAATCGCAAGGGATGACTCTTGACAGTGCCGAACTTGATCTCAGAAAAACATTTGAAAAAGGACAGGGCTACGTTGCCTTATCGCGATTACGAGATATAAAAAATTTAAAACTTTTGGGATATAATCAAACTGCCTTGGCAATTGACTCACTAGCTTTAAAAGCTGACAAACGCTTTATGGAATTATCAGAAACCCTATCGGAAAACGCAAGTATAGAAGACCTTAAAGACGAAGAAGAGGATTTCAAGAAAAATGCAGGCGCATTAACGTTCATGAAATAATATTATAATTGTATTTTTACCAAAATCATTTTTATGAAAGCTTTTTACTTAAGTATACTATTCTTTAGCTTTTATCTAGAGGCTGCTGCTCAAATAACATGGGCAGATCATGCGGCGGAGGTCATCTATAATAATTGTACCTCATGCCACAATCCAAACGGTATAGCACCCATATCCTTTTTAACATATGCTGAAGTATATCCTGCAGCTCCAAATATTCAATCATACGTAATGGCTGGTATTATGCCACCTTGGACAGCTGACAGTTCTTTTCAGCACTATTCGCAAGAACGTATTTTAACACAAGCCGAAAGAGATATCATTATTGACTGGGTAAGTGGTGGAAGCTTACCTGGTGATTTAAATCAAGCTCCTCCACCTCCAATATATAACAATAATCAGCAATTACAGGGTACCCCTGACCTAGTTGTTGAAGCTCCTTTGTACATGAGTAAAGCAACGAACACAGCTGATGACTATGTTTGTTTTGCTATACCAACAGGACTACTAGCTAATAAAAAGGTGAAAGCTTTTGAAGTGATTCCTGGGAATTTAGAAACGGTTCACCATTGTTTAGTGTATTCTGATGCTACTGCAAGCTCAGTAACTGATACTATTGGTGGAAATTGTGGTGGGCCTTCGAATGGTGATTTGATGGGAGGATATACTCCCGGAGCAACTCCTGTTGTATTTCCAGCGACGGATGATTTCGCCAGTGGGATGATTTTAGAAGCAGGTTCAAACATTATTTTAGCTATGCACTACCCTGAAGGCAGTTATGGAACTTTTGATCAAACTAAAGTGAACTTTTATTTCTATGATGAGCCAACTCCTAATTTTCGTGAAATTAAAGCTAATCCAATTCTTCAAAATTGGACTTTCAACATTCAAGCTAACACAGTGGACACTGTTGAAGCTACATTTAATGGTGTAATTAATAACTTTACTTTATTGTCCGTATTTCCTCACATGCATTTAGTAGGAGAATCAATTGAATCATATGCTCTAACTCCTCAAAATGATACTATTCCTTTTATTAGAATCCCTCATTGGGACTTTGAATGGCAGGATTTTTACTGGTTTGAATACATGAAAAAAATTCCTTTTGGAAGTCAAATGTATGGAAGAGGAATTTATGATAATACGTCAAATAATGTTCACAACCCAAATTCTCCCCCCCAAAATATTACAGCTGGCTTAAACACTTCAGATGAAATGTTTTTAGTTTATTTTCATTACATGATTTATGAACAAGGAGATGAATTTATCAATGTTGATAGTTTGACAACTGCCTTTTTATCAATAAATACCGCGCCTGTCCATTCATCAGCAGAACTGACAGTTTTTCCGAATCCTTTTACAGAACAAACAGTGATCAACTTTAATTTACAAGAGCCTCAATATGTTACTATATATATTTACGACTTACAAGGTAAATTAGTAAAAAAACTATGGAAAGGGCAACTTAGTCAAGGCGAGCAATCTATTGAATGGAATGGGAAATCAGAACAGAATGAAATGGTTCCGAAAGGTATCTACTTTTATTCTATACAGATTGAACAGCAAAATTACAATGGCAGGTTAATTAGAAGATAACCTCTAATAAGCAAGACTTTAATTAAAAAATAAAAACACATCAAAAAAATGACTTTAGACAATTCAATTTTTAAATATTCTGCAAAATCAATATCAGGAGAAGATAAATCACTTTCTGAATTCAAAGGAAATGTCATGTTAATTGTAAATACTGCCAGTAATTGTGGGTTTACACCACAGTATGAAGGACTTGAAAGGCTTCACAACGATTACAATGAAAAAGGACTTTCGGTACTGGGCTTTCCGTGTAATCAATTTGGAGGCCAAGAACCTGGAACAGAAAAAGAAATTCAAACGGGATGTTTAGTTAATTACGGAGTAAGCTTTCAGATGTTTTCTAAAGTAGATGTTAACGGAAAAAATGAAGACCCTATTTTCACCTATCTAAAAGATAAAAAAGGTGGAATTTTAGGAAAGAATATAAAATGGAACTTCACCAAGTTTCTTGTTGACAGAACAGGTAAAGTTGTTAAGCGCTATGCTTCCATAACAAAACCTGAATCTATAGAAGCTGACATTAAAAAGCTTTTGTAATTAAAACGAACTACGGAAAACAACACCATGTTTTTAGCCTGTTATTCAATCCTATAAAACCATTTAGAAAATAAACATTGTAGTTGAGGCAACCATTGTAAACCTAAAGTAGTTTTATAATTGAAGAAACTGAAATCCTCAAATTTATTTATGCTCTAATTTATTATGCTAAAATGATTAGGAATCGAACAGTGAGATAGGACACTGTTGTTTAGTTTGAAAGTAAAAACCTATTTTTCGTTTGTATTTTAAAAACGGCTTCTTTATTAGGAAGCCGTTTTTATTTTGTTTTTATATTAATGAATCAACTGAAACATCTTAATCTTCTGCCTCTCACAAAAAACACAAAATATAACTCTGTAAAACAATACTTTAATAGTGTTCTTAATATGTTTTTTATTTTTTAGACAACTATTGTAAGTCTAAAGTAGTTTTATAAAAAAGAAAACTATGAAAACTAAAATAACCCTACTCATCAGTATTTTTGTTCTGATAACATCAGTGGCGAAAGCTCAAACTACCTTTTACGGAGATTCTGTGCAGGCTTCAGTATGTGACACTACATACTATATGAATATTGCACCACTCCAAGCAGATTGGTCAGGTTTTACCTATGGCAGATTTGTGATTAATGGCATGGTTATGAATCACAATTTTGATTTAGACGTCAATTGGGGAGACGGGACCACAACAAACCATACTGGCACAGCTGTATTGGGAGGAGTGGCAATAGCTTGGAATAATAGTTTACAGCACACGTATACAGTGGGTGGCATCCATACCATAACAATGACATTAACAGACCTAACCACAGCAGCAGTTTACACGGTTTCACAAGACATTAATATGGGAGCTTGCCCTCAATACATCTATTCATTTGGTTCTGTTGACTGCAATAATGATGGTGTCACTGATGCAACAATCAATAGTGTTATTCCCATGAACCTTGTCAGTGGAAACTTAACGTATCCTGGTATTCCTTATACTTCATTTACTTTCGTTAGCAGTGTATCAGCTGGAAATTATCAGGCAGTGGTGGACCCTGCATGGCTAGCAAGCAACGGCTACCTAGTATCATCTATCACTCCTGACTCAATTACAACAGGATTTTACAGTGGCAGTTTTACTTTTCAAATCAACTTAATTTGCGATACTAGTAACTTTGTTTCAAATTGCTTAGACGGAACTGCTTTTTGTGATGGAAACAATAACGGAGTTTTCGACACTTTGGAAACAATAATTCCCAACCTACCAGTAACACTGTACTTGCCGGATGGTAGTTTTTATATGGACACAACTGATGCTAATGGAAACTACAGTTATAACTACCAAGGAAATCCTTCGGGAGGGTTTATTTCTATTGATCAAAACTGGTTATATACTAATGGCTATTTCCCATCAAATCAATTCAATGATACCATCAGTGATTTAACATGTAATAATAATCCAATCATTAATATTCCTGTAATTTGCGATACTAACGCATTAAGTGTAGGTTGTATAGATGGATATGTATACTGTGATGATAATGGAAATGGGATTTTTGATTCTACTGAAACTGCCTTTTATAATGCTCCGGTTACACTACAAGGTTTAGGAGGATTAATTACAGTTTATACAGACTCTAATGGTTTTTACTCCTACAGTGGATGGCAATTAAGTGGTAATAATGTTTTTGTAAGTGTTGACCAATCATGGCAAACAGCAAATGCAGCTTATGTATCGGCAAATGGTGTATTTTTAAGTAATCTTGATTGCGCCAATAACAATCAAACTAATCTAGCACTTACATGCACTTCTGCTATAACTTGTGCCGACCTTTGGACTACTGTAACACCTTGGAATGGCTACTACCAAAATTTCACAAATTCGGTTAGGCTAAAATATGGAAATTTTGGAAGTTCGGCTCCAGGAAATTATACGGTAACTTTAGACTTTCCAACTGGGGTTACACCAGTCACTACGTCAATAAATAATTCAAACTATACAATTACAGGAAATACCATTACATGGACTTTAAACTCGACAAGTAATAGCATGTTCTTTTCAGATGTGATATACTTCAATACACCAACTGGAATTCCAGATAGTACATTCCACATATTTAGTTCATCAATTTCATCTGCTACTAACGATTGTGATTCTTCAAACAACTACTCTACTTTGGGTATGTATGTTGGTAATAGTTACGACCCTAATGATAAATCGGTTAATAAGCCACTAATTGTTGATCCATCAATTCAGGATGAATATACTTATGTGATTCGTTTTCAAAATACAGGTACTGCACCTGCACAAGATGTCTATATCCTTGATACATTAACCACAAATTTAGACTGGTCAACCTTTGAATTGATTGAAGCCTCTCACTCCATGCAATTGATTGATTTAGGGAATGGTTTAATTAAATTTGATTTCCCTCAAATTTGGTTACCAGACAGCACCACTAATGAACCTTTAAGCCACGGTAATATTGTATTCAAAATAAAGGAACTTGCTTCTTTGGGTGAAGGCGATATAGTTGAAAATACAGCTTATATCTATTTTGATCAAAACCCTGCTATTATTACGAATACAACCAAAAATATAAACACAGTTGGCCTTGGCATTAATACAGTGGGAACAATAGACTTTAATGTATACCCGAATCCAGCAAATTCAATAATTAATATCCAGTCAGAGGGAGTAATTGAGTCGCTACGAGTAGTTGATATGAGTGGAAAAATAGTTTTCGAATCAAATGGTCATTCAAATATAGAAACGATCAATATTGAGGCTTTAAGTTCAGGTTTATACAATATTGAAATAAAATCTAATAATGGAATTGGAAGAAGTTTATTTATCAAACAGTAAATCTCAGTATTTACAATTTAATTGAATAAAAAAAGGCCGCTTTTAACAGCGGCCTTTTTTGTGTGTTTTAATTTGATAGAGTTCTACATTAGTGTTCGTTGCAGTGCACTTCATATGTGCTGTCCGTTGCAGTTTCATAAAAACCAGACTTTTCTATTGCTTCTAAGTCATCTTCGCAATACTCTCCAATTTCAACTTCATCTCCTCCTTTATCATAATGACACTCACTACACTTGTTACACGATTGGAATACAAGAAATGCACTCGCTAAAAAAAATAATTGTTTCATAATTGTTTGTTTTTGATTTTAGATTTTAGATTTTGATTAAATTCTATTTTTAAGGCTAAATATATATTCCTGCCTGGACTGAAAATCCCCAGGTACTTTAAATTAGATAAATGAGGGATGTATTCTTGATTTAATATATTTCTGACACCTGCACTAATTGAAATTGGATTTTGTTGAGCAAGTACAGAGTTAATATTTAAGTTTAAAAGACCATAACCCCTTGAAGCAATATCGTACAACCCTACTCTGTTTTGTTGGAAAAAATATTGGTATTGGACAGTTATATTTTCCAACTTATATTTACTGCTCATACTAAATTCGGCGCCAATTTGACTTTTAATATTTGTTTGCGGAATTAACGGCAGGTCATTATTTTGATTATCGGTTGCCAATAACCCTGAGAAGCTTGTTTCCATATGCAACCAATGACAATCATGAGGGTGGAAATGGCTGGCAAAATCAACACCATATAATTCGGCATATGCAGCCTGCTTATAATTAAAAACTTGAAAATTATCGATTGTTGAATTCGTCGGTTCGATATAAATATAGTTCTGAATGCGATTGTAATAAGGATTAATTACTATTTCCAAATCATTGAAATGCCATGCTACACTCCCATCAATTTGCAATGCATTTTCAGTTAACAGATTAATATTCCCAATTTCATACCGATTAGAACCATGGTGAATTCCATTTGACAGTAATTCTGAACTGGTTGGTGATCTAAAACCCGAAGAAACATTGAGTCTACCTGTCATTTTTTGTGAAATATAAGCTAGGCCTGATGAAAAACTGAAGCCCCCGAATTGCTTTCGAAACGATTGAAAACTGCTAGTTTCTAAACCCATAATTGACCTAGTATCGTATCTACCTCCCATCTGAAATCTCCATTTTAGTAAATTATAGTTCATTAGTACGTAACCTCCTAAATCAGACGTATTGGCGTCAGGTATTAAAAATTCAACTGCCTGTTCATCATTTCTATTCATTTGGTACATACCCTGGCTTCCTACAATAAAACTTAATCGTTTTGTTGTACTATGCTTCCACTTTACGTGATATAAAGAATTGTTTAGATTCATTAAAATATCAGGGGTAAATATTTTGTCTTCATGTTCGTTAAGCTGGTTATTTGTATTTCCAAGAATGAAGGTAACCGTGCTTTTGTTGAAAAAGAACTGATTTTCTGCCGAAATAAAATGGTTGACAATATCTTGCGCAGGTGCATTTAAACCTCTATTTTGATTTTCTGTTTCAAAATCTGCTGGCTTTGGATTTGATTCATGAGTATGCCCAGGTAAACCAATTCGGCCAGCATAATAATCGTAATTTAATTTAAACAGCCATTTATTTTGATGATAACCAACAACTAATTTTCCAGCCTGTTGATTAAACCGTGAATTCAATAACACTTCATTATTGGGCAATCTATAATCTGCAAAATTATCGTAACCTAAGTAAGCACTGATATGTAGATTATTTTTACTGATTTGATAGCCCATACTTGTAGAGGCACCTAATGTATTGGCATCAAATCGAGTTGAAACATATCCATTTTGACTATTTGGTTTCGCAAAAGGCTCATCCTTAAAATACAGCACTCCACCCATAGCATCTGCTCCATAAAGTAAAGATGCTGGTCCTTTTACGACCTCTACTGAACCAATACCTAAACTTGTGATTGGTAATCCATGATCACCTCCCCACTGCTGATTTTGTATTCTTAGTCCATTAACATATGTGACAACGCTTGAGCCAGACAATCCTCTAATGACAGGCTTTGATACTCCTGACCCTATACCGCCTACATCAACCCCAGGAATATTTGAAAGTGCTTCTCCCAATGTTTCGCTTTTAATGACTGATAAATCTGAAATTTTCTGTCTGGAAATACTACTAATATTTTCCCTTTGGATTCCAGTTTCTGCCGATACAATCACCTTATCTAAATGTCGGTGAATTTCATGCAAAACAATATAGTTCGGTTTCTTCGTGAACACAAAATCAATTATTTTAGTTTCATAACCAGTTGATTTCACTTCAAGTTTAACTTCTATTAATGTACTAAATGGCAGATTTAACTCTCCAAATTCATTGGCATAAAAGCTATGAGAGTAATCTTCAACATAAACTTCAGCAAATGGCAATGGTAAACTATCGCTACTAATAACCAAAAGCTTAACACCATTCTGAGACCAGGCGCTTAAACTCAAAAAAATGAAAAAAGAACCAATTAAAAATTTCATATATTTGCAATAATGTTGCAAATATAACACATGCTGCAACAATGTTGCATTATGAAAGCAAATTTATTACAAAAAAAAAATATTAGGACGACTGATTTTAGATTAGCTGTGCTTGAAATATTTATGAATTCTGATAATGCTATTTCAACTGAAACTATAGAAGACAAGTTAGGAGATCACGACAGAATTACCCTATACAGAACTTTAAAAACTTTTACAGAAAAAGGACTGATTCATGAAATTACTATTCCTGGTGAATCGAAAAAAATGGCTTTATGCGGTGCATCTTGTTCAACTTCAGCTCACAACCATCAGCATGTCCATTTTAAGTGCAACAGCTGTACAGAAGTTTATTGCTTGCCACTTCAAAATAATCATGAGGTTTCAGTTAAAGGTTTTAAGGTAGAACATTACGAAGTAGTAGCAAGTGGAATATGTCAAACATGTTTGTAAACCTACTTAAACCAACCTTTTTTCATAAAATATCCAATAATTAAAATTGTAAGTAGCCCCATCACTCCTATCAGCTTATAATATCCGTTCGCTGCTTTAAGTTCTGGCATATCAATAAAATTCATTCCATATATTCCTGCTAAAAAGGTAAGCGGAATAAAAATAGCTGATAAAATGGTTAGTGTTTTCATCACTTCATTTAATCTATGACTCTGGATGTTAAACATGAGATTAATGCTACTTTCCAATTGCTGCAAATCAAAGTCTATATCATCAATCATATAGTTGGCTTGCTCCTTTAATTCACTAAAATAATTGGTTTCAAATCTATTTAATTCAATTTTATCCAGCCTATTAATAGCATCACGCAATGAACTGATTGCCTTCTTGAGCTCAAATAAATCTTGTTTATTATTTTCAAGCTCAACAGCAAATTCAGGGCTTGGTTTTACATTTTTTAAATCCTTAAAATGTGAAATCTTTTCTACCAGAACTTCATAAGCCTCAAAATAGTTATCGACAATGGCTTCTATAACCAAGTACAATAAGTAGTCGGCATTTTTCTTTCTAACTACCCCTTTATTTTGTGTTATCCTTTCGCGAATATGGCCAAAGTAGTCACCTTTAATTTCTTGAATACTCCATAAAAATGTTGGTGATGCCACAAAAAGTAATTGTTCGCTTACAAAATCATCATTTTGATAGTGAAGTGTTTTAATGGTCATAAATATGCAGTCGTCCAATTCTATGACCTTATTTCGGTGATCGTCATCTACCATTAAATTAATTAGAAACTCATCAAGTTTATTTTGCCTGATAATGGCTTTGAATTCCTCCTTATGATCCAAACCATATATATTTAACCACTGCACCTTAAACTCTTGACCATTTAAAAGCACCTCGTCAAGCGATTGGAAATCCTTTCGCTCGTATCCTTCCACAGAATAATTAAATTCCGACATTTGAGAGAAAAATTCTTTGTGCTCTCTTACTACTTTTTTGTTTGAAATTGGCATTGGTTCAGTATGAAATGAATTTGTGACCAATGTAATTATTTCATGTTAATAGGAAAGCCTATTATTCTATTAAATCATATTTCACCTACTATTACCCGCAAATTATTAAGTTCATATTTGAGACCAAACAACTTCAAAAATCAGTGCTTAATAATTCGTATCTTTACAGTAAATTATGATAAAAGATACAAAACTAGCCGTATTAATTGACGGCGATAATATACCCTCAAAGTACGTGAAGGAAATGATGGAAGAAATAGCCAAATATGGCACACCAACTATAAAGCGAATTTATGGAGATTGGACCAGTCCTCATGTCACCAAGTGGAAAAATGTCTTGCTCGAAAATGCAGTCACTCCTATTCAGCAATACAGTTATACTACTGGGAAAAATGCAACTGATTCCGCTATGATTATTGACGCTATGGATATCTTATATTCTGGTAAAGTAGATGGTTTTTGCTTGGCATCATCTGACAGTGATTTTACAAAATTAGCGACTCGTTTGCGTGAAGCCGGAATGCAAGTTTATGGAATAGGCGAAAAAAAGACACCAAATCCTTTTATAGTGGCTTGTGACAAGTTCATATATCTTGAAATTTTGCATCAGGATGAGGAGGTAGTTGATAAAAAAACAGGACAGAAAAATAAGAAAAAACGTACAGTTGATAAAATTACACCACAAGTCATAAAACTAATAAGAGCTACAGTAGCTGACGCAGCAGATGAAGACGGATGGGCATTTTTAGGAGATGTTGGTTCGCTTATCTTAAAGAAGCAAGCCAATTTTGATGCCCGTAATTTTGGGTTTGACAAATTAACACCAATGATTAATGCTACTAATAAGTTTGAAATTGAAGAAAGAAGCCAAGGTAACTCAAGGTTTAAATTAATTTATGTGAAGAATAAGTAATCCCATCTGTCCTGTGGACATCTTCCCAAAGGGAAGAATAAGTAGACGGAATATTGAGTGGTTAGTGGTTAGTGGTTAGTGGTTAGTGGTTAGTGGTTAGTGGTTAGTGGTTAGTGGTTAGTGGTTAGTGGTTAGTGGTTAGTGGTTAGTGGTTAGTGGTTTAAGGTGTTTTTTTTGAATTAAGTAATTATGAATGACTATTTAATATTTAAACATTAGGAAATGAATACAGTTGGGCAAAATAGAGTGATACAGGTACTGCTGTACTTATTGCCATTATTTATTATTGGAGTGATGATTTTTTTAGCTAGATCGCCGATATTTGAACAAAATGCAAATCAGTTAGCCCCAGCCATAACCCTCGATTTAGTATTGACATTACCCCTAGTTTACTTTTTAATAATTCGTAAAAAGTCAATTCCAAAAACTACTATTGTCCCAGTTTTAATAGTTGGAGTTGTAACCGCTAGCTTTATCATTCCCAACGAACATCAAGGACTGTTAGATTCATTTAAATTTTGGGTATTACCCTTTGTTGAATTATTTGTAATCACTTATGTTTTTCTTACTATCAGAAAATCTGTTAAATCATTTAAAAAGCATAATACTGGTCAGTTTGATTTTCATCACAATTTAAAAATTGCCTTGGGTGATATTCTACCTGCTAGGGCTATTCCATTTGCGGCAATGGAAATTAGTGCGTTTTATTATGGTTTTATTAAGTGGAAAAAAAATGAATTATTAGAAAATGAATTTACTTACCATAAAGAAACAGGAACGAAGGCCATTTTACTAGTATTATTATTATTAATTCTAGTTGAAACCTTTGCCCTTCATCTACTTTTAATTGACTGGTCACCTGTATTTGCATGGATTTTAACAGGACTAAGTATATACTCTGGCTTTCAAATTATTGGTATTCTTAAATCCTTAATTCACCGTCCAATTAGCGTCAACAATTCTAAAATTGAACTTAAATATGGTTTACTTGCAAATGTTGACATAAGTTTTGAAAACATTGAAACCATTGCACATGATAAAAGAGAAGTAGATAAAGATTCTGACATTGTTTCGCTCTCTCCACTAGGCACTTTAGAAGGACATAACATAAGAATAGTTCTAAAATCGCCGATAATAATCGAAGGTTTTTACGGAATGAATAAAGAAGCAAAAGAAATTGCATTATTTATTGATAATTCTGAAAAATTCATTGAATTAATCTCTTCTAAGATATCAGAGTAACTAAATTTCATTCTTTTAACCACCAGTAATTAAATGCTCATAAGAATCGTTAAGATATAGTCACTCATAAAAAAATCAGCTATATTTAGGCTTCAAAATCTTGGATTTTATGGAAATGCTTCGCATTGAAAACATTGTAAAACAATATGCCAGTCACCGAGCCTTGGATGATATTTCAATATCCACTCAAAAGGGAGAAATTTTTGGACTTTTGGGACCAAATGGTGCAGGAAAAACAAGTTTAATTCGAATCATCAATCAAATTACTGCTCCCGATTC